>JAYTXA010000059.1:0-216983 GCA_043743165.1 Acidobacteriota bacterium | reverse complement strand
CTGCTACGAAGGCTCGCAAGTACGTCTACTTCTTCGGGAACGGCAAGGCTGACGGCGACCGCACCATGAAGGACACGCTCGGCGGCAAGGGCTCCGGCCTCGCCGAGATGACCAACGCCGGCCTGCCCGTCCCTCCTGGCTTCACGATCTCCACCGACGTCTGCTCCATCTACTACAAGGAAAAGGCGCACATCCCCGCGAACATCGACGCGGAGATCGCCGAGAACCTGAAGAAGCTTGAGAAGGCCGCCGGCGCCAGGCTCGGGTCGATCGACAACCCGCTGCTGGTCTCGGTGCGCTCGGGCGCGAAGTTCTCGATGCCCGGGATGATGGACACCATCCTGAACCTTGGCCTGAACGACCAGTCGGTCGAGGGGCTCAAGCGGCGGACGCAGAACGGCCGCTTCGCCTTCGACAGCTACCGCCGCTTCATGCAGATGTTCGGCAGCGTCGTCCTCGAGATTCCGAAGTCGGTGTTCGAGCACGAGTTCGACGGCGTGAAGGCCGCGCGCGGCGTGAAGCTCGACACCGACCTCGACGAAGTCGCGCTGCGCGAAGTGGTCGAGCGCTACAAGGTCGTCGTCAAGAAGAAGAGCGGCAAGCCGTTCCCGCAGGATCCGATGGAGCAGCTGAAGGCGTCGCGCGACGCCGTATTCCGCTCCTGGATGAACCCGCGCGCCCAGGAATACCGCCGCATCTACGACATCCCGGACTACATCGGCACGGCCGTCAACGTCCAGATGATGGTGTTCGGCAACACGGGCGATCGCTCGGGCACGGGCGTCGGCTTCACGCGCAATCCCGCCACCGGCACGAAGGAGTTCTACGGCGAATTCCTGATCAACGCCCAGGGCGAGGACGTGGTGGCCGGCGTGCGCACGCCGCAGCCGATCACGCAACTCGAACAGGTGATGCCGGCCGCCTACAAGCAGCTGCGCCAGATCACCACGCGCCTCGAGAAGCACTACAAGGACATCCAGGACTTCGAGTTCACCATCCAGGACGAGAAGCTCTACATGCTGCAGACCCGCAGCGGCAAGCGCACCGGGTATGCCGCGGTTGTCATCGCAACCGACCTCGCCGCCGAACGGCTCATCTCGCCGAAGGAAGCGGTGCTGCTCGTCGATCCGGAATCGCTGAACCAGCTGCTCGCGCCAGGGTTCGACCAGACCGAGTGGAAGAAGATTCCGGTAGCGACCACGGGGCTGCCCGCCTCGCCCGGTGCGGCGAGTGGTCAGGTCGTGTTCTCGGCCGACCACGCGGTTGACTGGACCCAGAAGGGCAAGCAGGTCATCCTCGTCCGCCGCGAGACGGTCCCCGACGACATCCACGGCATGTTCGTGTCGCAGGGCATTCTCACCGCGACGGGCGGCATGACGTCACACGCCGCCGTCGTCGGCCGCCAGATGGGCAAGCCGTCCATTGTCGGCGCCGGTGACATCGAGGTCGACGAGCACGGACGGCAGTTCCGTGTGAACGGCCAGACGGTGAAGGAAGGCGACTGGATCTCGTTCGACGGCCTCTCCGGTGAAGTGAAGCTGGCACGCGTCGCGTCCAAGCCGAGCGAAATCCTGCAGGTCATCAACGGCCAGCTCGAGGCGTCGGATTCGGACATCTACCAGCGCTTCGACAAGATCCTGGGCTGGTCCGACAGGTTCCGCCGCATGGGCATCCGCGCCAACGCCGACCTGCCGGATCAGGCCGACATCGCCTATGCCTTCGGCGCGCGCGGCATCGGGCTGTGCCGCACCGAGCACATGTTCTTCGGTGAAGGGCGCATCCCGGTCGTGCAGCGCATGATCCTCGCCGACAACGAAGCCGATCGCCGCAAGGCGCTCGACGAGTTGTTGCCGCTCCAGCGCGAGGACTTCTACGGCGTCTTCAAGGCGATGAAGGGGTGCCCGGTCACCATCCGCACCATCGACCCGCCGCTTCACGAATTCCTGCCCAAGCGCGAAGACCTGATGGTCGACATCGCCAGGCTCGAAATGGGCAACGGCAAGAAGAAGGAACTCGAGGAGAAGCGCCACCTGCTGTCGCGCGTGGAACAGCTCCACGAGTTCAACCCGATGCTTGGCCATCGCGGCGTGCGTCTCGGCATCACCTATCCGGAAATCACGGAGATGCAGACGCGCGCCATCATGGAAGCGGCCTGCAGGCTGAACAAGGAAGGGCTCAAGATCGTTCCTGAGATCATGATCCCGCTCGTCGGCCATGTGAAGGAACTGCGCGACCAGAAGGCGATTGTCGACCGCGTCGCGGCCCAGGTCATCAAGGAGCAGGGCGTCAAGGTGAAGTACCTCGTTGGCACGATGATCGAGGTGCCGCGCGGTGCGGTCACCGCCGACCAGGTGGCCACCGAAGCCCAGTTCTTCTCCTTCGGCACCAACGACCTGACGCAGCTCACCTTCGGCTACTCGCGCGACGACGTCGGCAAGTTCCTGCGCGTCTACCAGGAGAAGAAGATCCTCGACAAGGATCCCTTCGCCACGATCGACACCGAAGGCGTCGGCGCCGTCGTCCGCATGGGCGTCGAGCGCGGCCGCAGCACCAAGCCCGATCTCAAGGTCGGTGTCTGCGGTGAGCACGGCGGCGACCCGGCGTCCATCCACTTCTTCGAGAAGACCGGACTCGACTACGTGAGCTGCTCGCCCTACCGCGTGCCGGTGGCCCGCCTCGCGGCGGCCCAGGCGGCGCTGTCGGTCAAGGTGGGAGATTAGGGAAGCCGCACGTCGCAAGTCACACGTCGCAGGACTGTAGTCGAACGTAAGGAAGTAGCGGGGCGGGCTCCACGCACGGTGGGGCCCGCCTTTCGTTTGTGCGACGATACCCAGAGCCGACCGGCCGGGAGCCGGGAGTCTGGAGCCTGAAGCCCGTTGGTTACCATCTTCATCAATCGCGACGGCCAGTCCGAACAGGTCAAGAGCATCGACCGCGCCTGGCTGAATCCCGCGTCGAACACCTTCATCTGGGTGGATCTCGCCGCGCCGTCCATTCCCGAACTCCTCATCCTCAGCGATACGTTCGCGTTCCACCCGCTGTCGGTCGAGGACGCCCGCGCTGAATTGCACTACCCGAAGATCGAGGCGTACGACGGCTATCTCTACGCCATCCTTCACGGCATTGGGTTCCAGACCGAGGACAGTGAGTTCAGCACTCACGACGTCGACTTTTTCGTCGGGCCGAACTACCTGGTGACCGTGCACAATGGCCACTCGCGCTCCATCGCCGAGCAGCACGAGAACGCAGCGCGAAATCCGAAGGTGATGGGCGAGGGGCCGGTGGCGCTCTTCCACCGCATCGTCGATGCGATGGTCGACCACTATGGTCCGGAGATGCAGAAGCTCGAGGACCGGCTCGATCAGCTCGAGTCGGCCGTCTTCGACAACCCGACGCCCGAGATCATCCGCCAGATCCTCAACGAGAAGCGGCGGGTCGGCGGGTTGCGCCGCATCATCACGCCGCAGCGCGACGTCATGGCGCGGCTCGCGCGCCGCGACTTCGTGGACATCAGCACCGACATGTCGTTCCGCTTTCGTGACGTGTTCGATCATCTCCAGCGCCTGAACGACGACGCGACGATGTTCCAGGACCGCATCACCGGCATCCTCGACGCCTATCTCACCAATGTCAGCAACAAGCTGAACGAGGTGATGAAGGTGCTGACGGTGGTGTCGACGATCTTCATGCCGCTCACGCTGGTCGCCGGCGTCTGGGGGATGAACGTGCACCTGCCTCAGTTTCCTGGCAGTGACGTGGCGCAGTTCTGGTGGGTGCTCCTGATCTGCATCGGCATCATCGTCTCGATGCTGACCTTCTTCCGCCGCCGGCGCTGGATCTGACGTGGGACGGATCACCAGGCTCCCCGACGATCTGGCCAACCAGATCGCGGCAGGCGAGGTTGTCGAGCGGCCGGCCTCGGTCGTCAAGGAACTGGTCGAGAACGCCATCGACGCCGGCGCCCGTCGCATTGCCGTCCACGTCGAACTCGGCGGCAAGAAGCAGGTGCGGGTCGAAGACGACGGCGAGGGGATGGCGCCCGACGATGCCCGGCTGGCGATCGAACGTCATGCCACGAGCAAGATCCGCAGTTCCGACGACCTGGCCGCCATCCTGACGCACGGCTTCCGCGGCGAGGCGTTGCCGTCCATTGCTTCGGTGTCGCACTTCACGCTGCGCTCGCGCACGCGCGACCGCAACAGCGGCACCGAAGTGCGGGTGAACGGTGGCCTGGTGGCTGCGGAACAGGAGGTGCCCGCTGCCCCTGGCACGGTCATCGAAGTGAACGACCTCTTCTACAACCTGCCGGCGCGGCGGAAGTTCCTGAAGTCCGACGGCGCCGAAACGACGCAGGTCTCGCGCATTACCACGCAGCTGGCGCTGGCCTATCCGGAGATTGGGTTCACACTCACCAGCGGCTCGCGCACGGTGCTGCAGTGCCCGCCGGCGGGCACGCTGCGCGATCGGCTCTATCAGCTGTACGGCGACCGATCCGACCTGCTCGAGGTGCGCAAGGAGGCCGGCGGCGTCCGCCTGTTCGGCTTCATCGCGGCGCTGGCCGAGCAGGGGCCGACTCGCGGGCCGCAGAACGTCTTCATCAACCGGCGCATCATCAAGGACCGCACCATCGCGCACGCCATCATCGACGCCTACAGCATGGCGTCGATCAAGGAGCGCAGCCCCGAGGTGCACCTGTTCCTCGAGATGCCGGCCGACGCCCTCGACGTGAACGTTCACCCGACCAAGGCCGAGGTCCGCTTTCGCGAGCAGTCGCTGGTGCACGAGGTGGTGCGTCGGGGCCTGATGGACGCGCTCGGCGCCGGCGGGGTGCCGAACCTGCACCTGACGCAGGACACGCTGGTGTCGAAGCCATTCGCACCCGCTATTCCTGGCATCCTCGGCGGCGGCAGCTTTCCGAACCGCTGGGTACCAGGCGCCGCACCCAGGCAACCGTACCCGAACATGCCGTACCCCGCGCCCGCGCCCGGCCAGCCGCCAGTCGCGACCGGTGGTGCACCCGTCGCGAACGCGGAGGCACCGGATGCAACCTTCGCCGCGGCCGCCGCCGCGATGGCGAGCGGTGCAGGGACCGCGATCTCCGACGTGCGTCCGATGATTCCGCTCGGGCAGTTCCGCGACACCTTCATCATCGCCATCGACGACGAGGGGATTGCGATCATCGATCAGCACGTGGCGCACGAACGGGTGCTGTTCGAGCGCGTGATGCAGCAGCTCACGCGCGGCAATCTGCAGTCGCAGCGGCTGCTGGTGCCGTTGCTGATGGACATGCCGGCTGCGGCGCAGCAGACGCTGATCGAGCGCGCTGCAGACCTCTCGCGTCTCGGGTTCGAGGTGGAGCCGTTCGGCGAGGGGACGCTGAAGGTGTCCGCCGTCCCGCTGCTGCTGAGCACCGAGGAGAGTGCGCAGGCGCTGCTGGCGCTCGCCGAGGATCTGGAGGGGCTCGATCGCGGCACGCACGTCCAGGAGGCGCTGCAGCGCATTGCCGCCACCACGGCGTGCCACGCGGCGGTAAAAGCCAACTATCCGCTGACCTACGAGAAGATGACGCACATCCTCGAGGAACTGCGGGCAACGTCGTACTCCACCATCTGCCCGCATGGTCGCCCGGTGATGCTGCGGATCACCAAGCGCGAGATCGAGAAGAACTTCGAGCGGGTGTAGGGAAATGCAGAGTGCAGAACTCAGAGTGCAGATTGAACGCACACGGCGCTCTGCTCGAGCACACTGAAGTCGGCACTCTGAAATCTGCAATGAAAGATCTCATCCCGCTCCTCCAGACCGCCATCGGTCCGGTCATCCTGATCTCGGGAGTCGGCCTGTTGCTGTTGTCGATGACGAACCGTTTCGGTCGCATCATCGACCGCTCGCGCATCCTCGCGCACGAACTGCGCAGTGGAACGGATGAGCAGCGGGCCAGCGCGCAGGGGCAGGTCGGCATCCTCTGGCGCCGGGCGAAGCTCATTCGGCGCGCGATCGCGCTCGCGGTCATCAGCGTGTTGTTCGCTGCGGTGATGATGATTGTGCTGTTCCTCGGGGCGCTGGAGCAGCTCGCCGTGGCCGGACTCGTCACCGTGCTCTTCTCGGCCTGCCTGCTGACGCTGATCGCCTCGCTCGTGGCGTTCCTGCAGGAGATCAACGAGTCGCTCTCGGCCTTGAAGCTCGCGCTGTTCGAGGATCGCCACGACGTGTAGCGCGCGGCGCCGCATCGGCACCTGTCGTGTGCCGGTTGCACCGTCGCTTTTCTCGCCTGCTCAGCTTGACCCGTTCTTCGAGCCACTGTTACTGTGGCCTCGTTCGCCGATAACAACTACATAGCCCCACGCTTGCCCAAGCGAAAAAGGCCATTCAGCGCGAGCTCTATCCGTAATTCCGCGCGTTGAGCTCGACCGCTGGAGCGCAAAGCTGTACGCCACGGACATCCGGGGATGCCGGGTGGTATAGCTGCCGAACTTGGAGTCCGTCATGGTGTCGCGCCGCTTCCTGTCTGTACTTGCGGTTCTGTCCACTGCCGTCGCCTGCTTCCTGCTTGGCGACTTCCACGCACGCTCGGGCGACGCTGCCAGTCGAGCCGAGTACGACGCCAAGCTCGACGCCATTCGCGCCGAGGTCCGTTCCCAGGTTGGCCACGTCCGCCCTGCCGCCGTGGTTGCGGCCGGCACCAGCGGCAGCCTCGCGGCCGAGAGCGGTGCGGCTCGCGACCCCCAACGCGCCCGCATGGTGAACGAGATCAAGCAGGAACTGCAGAGCGAGATGGGGCTGCTGCCGCTGCAACTGCTGCGGTCGCGGCGCACCAGCTTCGTCGAGTTGTATTCGACTGACAACCAAGGGCGCACCAGCTACGGCACGGCCGGGTATCTGGGCGAGGGCTACTTCATCACCGTGAAGCACGCCGTGGTGGCGTTGAAGGATGAGGACAACCGCGACGGCCAGCGTCGGATCACCTCCATCCGTGTGATGCATCAGGGCAAGGAAGTGCCGGCGCGGCTGGTGGACACGGGTGATGCCGACGTCGAGGTGCACTCAGGCGACTGGGCGATCATCCGCACGCGCCCGCTCGACCTGCCCGCGCTGCACCCGAACGTCGCCTTCGCCTACGATTTCGCCGAGCCGATCTTCCGGCTGGGGAACGATTACTCCAAGGGCATCCTGCTGTCGACCGGCTACGTCGGCCAGCGCACGGCGAATGGCCTGATCACCGCACTCACCGACGGGCATCCCGGCGTGTCTGGCGGCGGCGTGCTGAACCGCGACGGCGACCTGGTAGGGATTCCGATCGGACGGATGCAGGGCGACTTCCGCTTCTCGTTCATCCTGCCGATTCGCGCCGAGATGCTGCGCAAACTGCCGCCCCCCGCAACGCCTGAGCCGGCGTCGCTCATCGTCGACTCGGTGTTGCCGGCAGCCGCAACCATCCACCCGGCGGGGGTGCAGACGCACTGAGCCACCGGTGCTGAGCCTGAGCTAAGATGGCGGCATGACCCCTAGCGAATGCATTCTCTTTTCCGGTGGCGCCGCCGGCGCCGAGGCCGAGTTCGGCGCCGGCGCCGAACGGCACGGCATCGAGGAAGTGAACTTCACCTTCGAGGGACATCCGATCGTCCGCCGTCGCGGCGTGCGCGTGCTGAACCACGAGGAACTGCAGAACGGCGACGTCAGCCTCGGCTACGTCTCGAAGCTGCTGAACCGGCGCTACACCGATGCGCCGACCATCCGCAAAGTGCTGCAGACCGTCTGGTATCAGGTGAACAGCGGGCAGGACGTGTATGTCATCGGCACCGTCCAGGCCGACGGCACTGTGCGGGGCGGCACCGGGTGGGGCGCGGAGTTCGCGAAGATCTGCAACAAGCCGCTGCACGTGTTCGACCAGGACCACGACGCCTGGTTCACGTGGGAGGCCGAGGCGTTCGTGAAGCGTGGGGCCGGCGACGGCCCGATCATCACCCACCCGCATTTCACCGGCACCGGCACCCGCCGCATGCGCGACAACGGCAAGGCCGCCATCGAAGCGCTGTTCACTCGCTCGTTCGGCGCCGCCGTTTGATCTCGGCCCAGCCGTCGAGCCGCCGCTTGATTTCCTTCTCGAAGCCGCGCTCGGTCGGCTGGTAGAACGTCCGACCTTCCAGCGCCGGCGGCAGGCACGACATGTCTGCCACCGCCTCCGCTTCGTCGTGGGCGTAGCGGTAGCCCTTCCCGTATTCCAGCGTCTTCATCAGCGCCGTCGAGGCGTTCCGCAGGTGCAGCGGCACCGGCGACGCCATGTCCTTCTCGGCCGCTTCCGCCGCCGTGTTGTAGGCCGCGTAGACCGCGTTGCTCTTCGGAGCGGTGGCCAGGTAGAGCGCCGCCTGCGCCAGAGCCGTGTTCCCCTCGGGCATCCCCATGAAGTGCACGGCCTCTTTTGCGGCGATGGCGAGGCTCAGCGCCTGCGGGTCGGCGTTGCCGACATCCTCGGACGCGAAGCGCACGAGGCGGCGCGCAATGTAGAGCGGATCTTCGCCGGCTTCCACCATCCGCGCCAGCCAGTAGACCGTCGCATTGGCGTCGCTGTTCCGCATCGATTTGTGGAGCGCCGAGATGAGGTTGAAGTGCTCCTCGCCCGACTTGTCGTAGCGCAGCGTCTTGCGCTGGATGGTCTGCTGGACCCGCTCGGCGGTCACCTGCCGGCTGCCGCCCACGATCGGCGCCGAACCGACGCACAGTTCGAGCAGGCCGAGCGATGCGCGCGCATCACCGTCGGCGTAGAGCGCGATGGCACGCAGGGCATCCGGCTCGACGTCGACCGTCTCGCCACCGAGACCACGCTCCGGATCGCGCAGCGCCCGCTCGAGAATCGCCTGCACTTCATCCGGTGTCAGCCCGCGCAGGACGAACACCTTCGAGCGTGAGAGCAGCGCCGCGTTCACCTCGAACGACGGATTCTCCGTCGTCGCGCCGATCAGCACGATGTCGCCGGCTTCGACGCGCGGCAGGAACGCGTCCTGCTGCGACCGGTTGAAGCGGTGGATTTCGTCGATGAAGACGATGGTGCGGCGGCCGGTGCCACGGCGCAGCCGCTCGGCTTCACTCATGACGTCGCGGATCTCCTTGATGCCCGCCAGCACCGCGCTGAACGACACGAACTTCGCCTTCGTTGTCTCGGCGATGATCCGCGCGAGCGTGGTCTTGCCGGTGCCGGGCGGGCCCCAGAGGATGATCGACTGCAGCAGGTCGCGCTCGATCGCCTGCCGCAGCGGACGCCCCGGAGCCAGCAGTTCCTCCTGGCCGACGAACTCGTCGAAGGCGCGCGGACGCATGCGCTCGGCGAGCGGCGCGGGAGCACCCGACCCTGGGGGCGTGGCGTCGTCTGGAAACAGCGAGCTCATGTCAGTGCGTGCGCTGCCGGCGGGCTTCGTAGAGCAAGACCGCGGCGGCGACGGCGGCGTTCAGCGACTCCACCGGAGCGGTCATGGGGATGGTGACGCGCGCGTCGGCGCGCTCGATGATGTCGGGCGAGAGACCGGTACCCTCGCCGCCGATGAGCAGTGCCGTCGGCCCGGCGAGGGGCGCGTCGAAGAGCAGCACGCCGCCGTGTGGGATGGTGGCGACGACCTGTGCACCGTGGCGTCGCGCCGAGGCGACAGCATCGCGCACCTCTGCCACCTGGTGAATCGGGAGCCTGAGCGCGCTGCCCATCGAGCCTCGCAGCGCCTTCCATCCGAACGGGTCGGCGCTCTGGCCCGCCACGATCACGCCCGAGGCGCCAGCGCCTTCGGCGACGCGGACGATTGTGCCGACATTGCCGGGGTCCTGCACGTCGCACAGCACCACCACCAGGGCGTTCGGCCGTTCGAACGGATCGACGACATCGACGGGTCTCGCGCCGAGGGCCACGATGACACTGCTCGAGCGCACGGGGCTGACAGCGTCCATCACCGGGCCAGGCGCCGACGCCACCTCGGTCGTGTGCGGCAGCCGGTCGAGCAGGCGCGCGATCTCGTGGCGTTCGAGCGCGTCGCCGGACACCATCACGTGCGACAGGCGGAGGCCGGCATCGATCGCCTCACCGACGAGATGGATGCCGTCGAGAAGGAGCGTCTGCTCGGCTTCGCCGCGGGCTGCGGCCCGATATTGCGCCACCACGGGGTTCTGGCGGCTCGTGATCCGCTGCACGGTCGAAGCATAGCACTGTGATATGTTCTCTCCAGACCATGAGCGTTTCGATGAAAGAGCGGCTGATCAAGAAATTCGACGAAGAGATCCAGGCACTGGATCGTGAGTTGAAGCTCGAGCTCCCGAAGGAGATCAAGCGGGCTCGCGAGCTGGGCGACCTGCGCGAAAACGCCGAGTACCAGGCGGCGAAAGAGCGGCAGCGCCTCGTCGAGTCGCGCATCAGCATGCTCCAGAAGCGGGTTTCGGAAATCCACCTGCTCAACACCGATCGCATCCCGACCGACCGCGTCGGGTTCGGCTCGACCATTCATGTCACCGAGAACACCGGCGACAAGCTCGTGCTGCAGCTCGTCATGCCCGAGGACGCTGATGCGGCGAAGGGCATGATTTCGACGACGTCGCCGATCGGCCGCGCGCTGCTCAACAAGGAAACCGGCGATTCGGTGACGGTCATCACGCCCGGCGGCGTTCGCGAGTTCGAGATCGATCGCCTCTACACCATGCACGACGAAGCGCCTGAATGAGTGGCAGCGGCGCTGTCCCGTCGGCCGACTCGTACTCCCCGCAGCGACGCACCGCTCTTCTGCTCACCGGCACCGGCACCGCGGGTGCCTACCACGCCGGCGTGCTGCGCGCGCTGCATGAGGCGGGCGTCAAGCTCGACGTCGTCTCCGGCCGCGGCATCGGCGTCGTCGGCGCGCTGTTCACGGCAGTCGATGGCGCACCCCACCTGTGGAGCGACAAGGGCTTCTGGAAAGACCCGAAGGTGGCGACGCTGTACGGCTGGCGACCCACGCTGCGCCTGCTCAGTGGTGCGCTGCTGCTGGCGGTGGCCGTGGTCGCTCTCCCGATCGCCGCGATGGCCATCGGCCTCGTCGTCTATCCCCTGGATTTCGTGCTCAAGATGGTCGGGCTCTCTGGTGGCGGCCTGGTCGGCTGGTACGTCGGCGTCGCCAATGCCGCGTTTGCACCGACAGCGTTCCCCACCTGGCTGCCACGGATCGTCGTGCTGATTCTCGGCGCTTCCGGACTGACAGCGGCGATGAGCGCCCTGCGCCGGACGAACACGCGGCAGGCGCGAGGCCCATGGTGGTGGCGCGTCGTGCCCGCTCCGCTGACCGCCGACGCGGCGATCGCGCATGCGTGGGGTGCCGTGTGGAATCTGGTGCGCGGGGCGGCGCAGCTGCGGCTGCCGAGCCGCACCGACCTGGCGCGACGCTACACCGAACTGCTGGCCGAGAACATCGGGCAACCCGGCTTTCGCGAACTGTTGGTGGTGGCGCACGACGTCGATGCCGGGCGCGACCTGGTGTTTGCGCTCGTGGCCGACGAGCGGCGGCGCGACCTCGTGCGCCGGCCGTTGACGCATGCCGCCGAGGAGCGCCGCGCTGAACTGTTCGACCTCGCCGGTGTGGCGCGCGACCACCTGGCGGACGCGGTCGCCGCCGCGCTCACCGTGCCGCTGGCCACCGACCTGCACGACGTGCACTTCTCGCCCGATGCCTATTGGCGCGGTGAAACCCATCGGCTGTGCGACCGCGCCGGCAGCCTCGAGCGGCTGCTGCACGAACTGGCGGAGCTTGCCGTCGATCAGATCATCATGGTGTCGGCGGCACCCGAGTCGCCCGGGCCGCATGCGCTGGCGTCGCCGCGGCTCGACGGCCGTGGCCGTCTGGGCGAGTACGTGCACTCGGCCGAGGCCGCAGCCGTGCGCGATGCGCTGGCTCGCCGCCGTGCCGACGATCCCGCCATGTTCGTCATCCGACCCTCACACAATCCGGTCGGGCCGTTCGATTTCGACGGCGGCTACGACGATCGTTCGGACCGCCAATTGAGCCTCACTGAACTCATGAACCGCGGCTACGAAGATGCCTATCACCAGTTCATCGAGCCGGTGGTGGGTGCCGGCGGTGAACAGGTCGGGAACGGGCTCTAGACGTCGCGGTCCTGGAGCGTGCCTATGTCCAGCATCACCGACCTGATTCATTCCGGCGACCATGTGCCCGGCAACCCGGCACCGCTCACGACGCCGATCTTCGAAACCACGACCTACCTGTTCGACAGCGCGGCGGACGTCATCGCCTACAACGAAGGGCGCTCGGACAGGTATCTCTACTCGCGCTACGGCAATCCGACGGTCGTCGCCGTGGAAGAGGCGCTGGCCAGTCTTGACCGGGCCGAGCGCGCGCTGCTGTTCTCGTCGGGGATGGCCGCCGTGGCCACCACCCTGATCGGGCACCTGCGGGCCGGCGACGAGGTGCTGTGCGCCGCCGCCATCTACGGCGGCACGCTGCACCTGCTGCACGACCTGCTGTCGCGGTTCGGCATCACCACGCGCTTCGTCTCGCTTGAAGCGCTGGCGTCGCTCGGGCCGGTGTTCAGCGAGCGGACACGCGTCGTGTGGTTCGAGTCGCCGACCAACCCGACCCTGCGGTGTGTCGACATCCGCACCGTGGCCGAAGCGTGCCGGGCGCGCGGTGTCCTGTCGGTGGTCGACAACACGTTTGCCTCGCCGCTGAACCAGGACCCGCTGGCGCTCGGCGTCGACCTCACCATGCAGAGCGCCACCAAGTATCTCAATGGCCACAGCGACGTCACCGCCGGCGTCGTCTCCGGTCCGCGCCACCTGCTCGAGCCGATCGAACATGCGCGCCGCCTGCTCGGCACCGTGCTCGATCCGATGCCGGCGTTCCTGCTGGGCCGCGGGTTGAAGACGATGGCCGTGCGGGTGGCGCGGCACAACGAGAATGCGCTGGCCGTGGCACGCGCCCTCGAGGGCGACGCGCGTATCAGCCGCGTCTTCCATCCGGGCCTCGCGTCGCATCCCGATCACGCCATCGCGGCGGGGCAGATGTCGGGCTTCGGCGGCATGGTCTGCATCGACCTGCACGGTGACTACGGCCGTGCCGAGCGAGCCTTCGATAACCTGCGGGTCATCAAGCGTGCCGCCAGCCTTGGGGGAGTCGAGAGCATCGTCAGCCTACCGGTGCTCACCTCGCAGTGGGGGCACAGCGACGAGCAGTTGGCCGCGGCGGGCGTGACGAAGGGAATGCTGCGGCTGTCGATCGGGCTCGAGGACGCCGGGGATCTGATCGCGGACCTCGCGCAGGCGCTCGGGTGAGAGGGGAAGCCTAGAGCCTGAAGCCCGAAGCCGCTCTATCCCTTGACCGTCTCACGCTTCTTGTCGCTCGGCGAGGCGTCGTGCAGGAACTGCCAGACCATCTCCTGCAGCTTGCCGCTGATCAGGCTGGTGTCGTCGAGTGCGAACTTGTCGCGGAAGGCCTGCATCGGGACGACCGCTTTCGCCATGGCGCGGTGGCCGCCGGCGCTGCCGATGTCGCCGAAGAAGCGCCGGGCGAATTCGCCGGCGTTCCGCGTGTAGCCCAGGTTCCGGATCGACATCACCAGCTTGTCGTTCACGATCCCCGCGATCACCGTCCACTTCACGTTCTCGAGCTGCAGGAAGAAGTCGGCGACGTAGGGGATGAAATCCTCGCGCGGCAGTGTGCCGAGGAACGCACAGAAGACCTGGTCGGTGAGCCGCCCATCCTGGTGCGCCCGCATCACGTACTCGAGCCGTTCGCTGGTGATTTCCGCGCCCTCCATCTTGCGGATGAGGGCCGGGTCGGCGAGTGGGTAGAGATACGAGAAGGCTTCGATGTCGACGCGGTTGGTCTGGCGGTTGAAGAAGAGCGTGTCCGACTTGATCGCGTAGAGCATTGCCGTCGCCGTGCGTTCCGAGATGTTCACGTCGACCGCCCGCAGGTGTTCCGTGAGGATGGTGCAGGTCGAGCCGTAGTCGGCGCGCACGTCCTTGAACACGGCGGTGTAGCCGGCCTGTTCCGGATGGTGGTCGATCACGAGATCGACGCGGTCGATTAGCCCGCCGAAGTAGTGCGGCTGCACGTCCACCATGCAGATGCGCTCGTACTCGCGGATGGTCTCCGGGGTCATCGTCTCGACGTGAATGTCGAGCAGGTTCACCATGCGCAGGTTCTCGGGCCGCGTCACGCCCTGCATCGCACCGATGATGGCGGTGGTCTTCGTCCGGCGCAGCACGTTGCGCAGCGCGAGGCCGCTGGCCATCGCGTCGGGGTCCGGATCGTTGTGGAGCATGATCAGGACCTTGTCCGCGTCGCTGAGATAGCGCTGGTACTGCTGCACCCGGGCACGGGTAAGCGAGCGGCTTACCTCGGTGACGAGCGGATTGCCGAACAGCTCCGACATCGCCAGGTAGGCGACGTCAGGAAACTCGGTGTGGAATTCCTCGGTGCGCTTCGACGTGGCCGCGGCGCCGATCCCGAGCAGGTAGACGAGGGTGCCGCCGGCGTCCCGCGCCGCCTCGAGGATCTTGCGTGGGCTGCGGCGGCCGTTGTCTTCGATGATGACGCAGGTGCTGGGGGTGAGGTCGGCCTTGAGAAAGGTATCCGTGCGGCGCGGATCCCCGACAACCACGGAGATACCGGCATCGTGCAGACGGCGGGCAACGGGCTTGTTCTCGACGATGAACTCGACCTCGAACCCGGGCAGCAGGATCTCGTCGAGCATCCTGATGACCAGCTCGTCCTGGCAGACCGCTAGGCAGCGCATGTCATGACCAAAATCTCATTATACGCAGTCGAGGTTGTCACGACGTGCACCGTGCACTGCATCAGCTTGTTCCAGAGGCGGCGCGGGTACACCGCGAACGGTGGCAGAGCCGCAGACGGCCACCTATCGTAGTACGATGTGCGTTTCCTATGCCATCGGTCCACGACCGCTTCCATCTGGTCTCTGATTTCACGCTGGCGGGCGACCAACCCCGGGCTATCGGCGAACTCGTGGACGGTCTCGAACGCGGTGACAGCCACCAGGTTCTGCTTGGCGTGACCGGCTCAGGCAAGACGTTTACCATGGCGCACGCCATCGCGCGCGTCAACCGGCCCGCGCTGGTGATGGTGCACAACAAGACCCTGGCCGCCCAGCTCTACCAGGAGTTCAAGCGTTTCTTTCCCGACAATGCTGTCGAGTACTTCGTCAGCTACTACGACTACTACCAGCCGGAAGCGTATGTGCCGGCCACCGATTCGTACATCGAGAAGGAAGCGACCATCAACGACGAGATCGACCGGATGCGGCTCTCGGCCACGCGGTCCCTCTTCGAGCGGCGTGACGTCATCATCGTCACCAGCGTCTCGTGCATATACGGCCTCGGTTCCCCCGAGGCCTACTACGGGATGCTGCTGCCGCTCGAGCGTGGCCAGCGCATCGGCCGGGAGCAGGTGCTGCGGCGTCTGGTGGAGATTCAGTACGAGCGCAACGACCACGACTTCAGCCGTGGCAACTTCCGCGTGCGCGGCGATATCATCGAGGTCTACCCGTCGTACGAGGAACTGGGGCTGCGCATCGAGCTCTTCGGCGACGAGATCGACGGCTTGTCGACCTTCGACCCGCTGACCGGGAAGACGCTGCGCCGGCACGACAAGATTGCCGTCTACCCGAAATCGCACTTCGTGGCGCCGCGCGACCGGACGCGCAAGGCGGTCGACACGATCAAGGCGGAACTGCAGGAGCGGCGCGGTCAGCTCGAGCAGGAGGGGCGGCTGGTCGAAGCGCAGCGGCTCCATCAGCGCACGATGTTCGACCTGGAGATGATCAAGGAGATCGGCTACTGCCACGGCATCGAGAACTACGCCAGGCACATTACCGGTCGCGCGCCGGGCGAGCCGCCGCCAACGCTGTTCGACTACCTGCCGTCGGATGCGCTGCTGATCGTCGACGAAAGCCACCAGACCGTGCCGCAGATCCGCGGCATGTACTTCGGCGACCGCTCCCGCAAGGAAGTGCTGGTCTCGTACGGGTTCCGCTTGCCGTCGGCGCTCGACAACCGGCCGCTCAACTTCGACGAGTGGGAACGGCGCGCGCCGCAGACCGTGTTCGTGTCTGCCACGCCGGGAGCGTACGAACTGCAGAAGGCGCAGGGCGTGGTGGTGGAGCAGATCATCAGGCCGACCGGCCTCATCGACCCGCCGATCGAGGTGCGCCCGGTGAAGGGGCAGGTGGACGACCTGCTCGCCGAGATCCGCGACCGCGTGTCACGGCGCGAGCGCGTGCTGGTCACCACGCTGACCAAGCGGATGTCGGAGGACCTGACCAGCTACTACCAGGGACTCGGCGTCCGCGTGCGCTACTTGCACTCGGACATCGACACGCTGGAGCGGGTGCAAATCCTTCGCGATCTGCGCAAGGGCGAGTTCGACGTGCTGGTCGGCATCAACCTGCTGCGTGAAGGGCTCGATCTGCCGGAAGTGTCGCTCGTGGCCATCCTCGACGCCGACAAGGAAGGGTTCCTCCGCTCGGCCGGGTCGCTCATCCAGACATCGGGCCGCGCGGCGCGCAACGTGAATGGCCGTGTCCTCATGTACGCTGACAAGGTGACCGACTCGATGCGCGCGTGCATGGGCGAGACCGAACGGCGCCGCGCCATCCAGGAAGCCTACAATGTCGAGCACGGGATTACGCCGCAGTCGGTTGTCCGTCAGCTCGACGAGGTCATGTCGAGCGTCTACGAGCGCGACTACATGACGGCGCCCATGCTGGTGCGAGACGGCGCGGAGATCTTCCGTTCGCAGGCGGAACTCGACGCGCACCTGGCCGGCCTCCAGGCGAAGATGAAGGCCGCCGCCGCGAATCTCGACTTCGAGAAGGCCGCGGCCCTTCGCGACGACCTCAAACGCCTGCGCAACGCCGACCTCGGAGTCCCGTGGCCGGCGCGGAGAAACTGACCGCGTGCCCTCGTTCGTAGAAAACTGGCTCAAGAGCGCCGCCCTGGAGGTCCAGGAATACGTCCGCCTCGTCATGGCCGCCATGCGCGGCGTGGTGACGCGTCCCATCTATCGTCACGACATCATCGAGCAGCTGGATGTGATCGGGATCGGCTCGCTCACGGTCGTGCTGCTCACCGGGCTCTTCACCGGAATGGCCATCACCGCCCAGAGCGGCCTGACGCTCGATCAGTTCGGCGCGCGCGCGGTGGTCGGGCGCCTGGTCGGCGCTTCGATGATCAAGGAACTCGGGCCGGTGCTTACCGCATTGATGCTGACCGGCCGCATCGGCTCTGGCATCGCGGCCGAACTCGGCTCGATGATGGTGACCGACCAGATCAACGCGCTGCGCGCCCTGGGTACCGACCCCATCCGCAAGCTTGTCGTGCCGAGGATGATCGCCGGGTTCCTGATGACGCCGATCCTGACGGTGATTTCCGACTTCGTCGGCATCACCGGTGGCTGGATCGTGTCACGCTTCCAGTTGCAGGTGAACTCGGGGCTCTACTGGTCGTCGGTGCGCGACGGCCTCTACCTGCAGGACGTCTACGGCATGGGGCTGGTGAAGCCGTTCGTCTTCGGCTTCATCATCGTCACCGTGGCGTGCCACGTTGGCATGCGCACGACCGGCGGCACGGCCGGCGTCGGCAAGGCGACCACGGTTGCGGTGGTGGCGGCGTCGGTGCTGGTGATCGCGGCCGACTTCTTCCTGAACCAGATTCTGCTGACCTTGCTCTACTGATGGCCGTAGGAACCACCGCGGAGATGAACGCCGTCTCGGACATGACCGCCTCGGAAGTGCTCGCGGAGCCGGGCGCGCCGGTGCTGGTGTTCGATCACGTCGAGCTCGCGTTCGACGACAAGGTGGTGCTTCGCGACGTCAGCTTCACGCTGCTCAAGGGGCACACCAAGATCATCCTCGGTGCCAGCGGCTCGGGAAAGTCGACCTCGTTGAAGATCATCACCGGCCTGCTCAAGGCGGACAAGGGCGTGGTCTGGGTGAACGGCCGGCGTGTCGACCAGCTCCGCGAGCGCGAGATGATGGCCGTGCGCGCCGACCTCGGCCTCATCTTCCAGGAGGGGGCGCTGTTCGACTCGCTGACCGTGCGCGAGAACGTCGGCTACAAGCTCTACGAAGAGTCGGACATGCCGATCGCCGACGTCGACCACCGGGTCGCCGAGGTGCTGGGCTTCGTTGGCATGCTCGATCACATCGACAAGATGCCGTCGGAGTTGTCGGGCGGGCAGCGCCGCCGCGTCGCCATCGCACGGGCGATGGCGTTCAAGCCGCGCATCCTGCTCTACGACGAGGCCACCACCGGCCTCGACCCGATTACCGCGCTCACCGTGGACGACGAGATCATCAAACTGCGCGATCTCGAGGGGGTGAGCTCGATCATCGTGACGCACCAACTGCGCGACGCGTTCTATGTGGCGACGCACTCGGCGATGCGCGAACCGGATGGCACCGTGCGGATCGTGCGCGCCACGCCGGAGAAGGAGCGGGAGGCCGAGTTCATCATGCTGAAGGAAGGCCTCATCGTGTTCGAGGGGGACGCGGATGCGCTGCGGCGCACGACCGACCCCTACATTCAGTCGTTTCTTTCGTAGGACCTGATACATGCCTCGCACTCGCTCACTTGCGTGGTCGGAACTGAAGATCGGCGTGCTGACGATCATCGCGATCACCATCGGCGCGTTCCTGATCTTCAGCCTGACCGGCACCAAGGGCTTCTCCTGGCAGCGCTACTCGCTGAAGACCAAGTTCACCAACGTCGCCGGACTTGCCTCGGGCTCGCCGGTGCGCATCGCCGGTGTCGAGGTCGGGACGGTCACCACCGTCGCGCTCAGCGGCACCGATGTCGACGTCACCTTCCAGGTGAACGAACGCAACCGGCCGCTCATCACCGACAGGTCGGTGGCACGCCTCGGGTCGGTGTCGCTGCTCGGCCAGAGCGCGGTCGACATCTCGCCGGCGTCCACGGGCACGCCGATTCCCGACTGGGGCTACGTGCCGCAGGGGCGCCCGGTTGCCGTCATGTCCGACATGACCGATTCGGCCAGCCAGGGCATCCAGGAACTGACCGCCATGCTCCACGACCTGCGTGAGGGCAAGGGCACGGCCGGCAAGCTGCTGACCGACGAACAGCTCTACGCCGAGCTGAACCGCCTCGTAGCGTCGGTCGGCGCGCTCACCGACGGCATCAAGCAGGGCAAGGGCTCGCTCGGCAAGCTGCTGAACGATCCGGCGTCGGCCAACGCGCTCGAAGCCTCGCTGAAGACCCTCGAGACAGTGACGAAGCAGATCGCGGCCGGCGACGGCAGCATCGGCGTGCTGCTGAAGGACGACACGCTCGCCAGGTCGCTGACGTCCACCACCACCAATCTCGATGCGCTGGTGGCGAAGCTGAATAACGGCGAGGGCACGGCCGGCAAGCTGATGACCGACCCGGCGCTGTTCAACCGCCTGAACTCGGTGACCGAACGCCTCAACTCGCTGGTGACGAAGCTCGACACCGGCGAGGGCACAGCGGGCCAGTTGCTGAAAGATAAGCAGTTGTATGAGAACATGAATGGCGCGGTGGGCGACCTGCGCGCGCTGGTCGCCGACATCCGGAAAGACCCGCGCAAGTTCCTCAATATCAAGGTCAGCGTGTTCTAGGAGAACGACCATGGCGAGAGACGAAGGGGCTGGTTCAGGAACCGTTCTGCTCGCGTTCATCCTGGGCGCGGTCAGCGGAGCGGCAGTGGCGCTGCTCTATGCGCCGCAGTCCGGCACTGAAACGCGCGAACTTCTGGGTGACAAAGCACGGGAAGGACGCGAGCGCGCCGCCGCTGCCGCGGAAAAGGGTCGCGAGATCCTGAGCCAGGGCCGTGAAACGCTGTCGTCGGCGGTCGAACGCGGACGCGAAGCCTATCAGCAGGCACGGCGGGAGAACGCGTGAACGACTGGAGCACTATCTTTCTCGGCATCATTGCCGTCGCGACCCTCGCGACGGCAGTCATCCAGATTGCCGTGCTCATCGCCGCCGGGATGCTGATTAAGCGTCTCGGCCGGCTGGCCGATCAGGTGGAGCGCGAACTCACGCCGCTGCTCGCCAGCCTGAATGCCATCGGGCAGAACGCGGCGAAGGCCGCATCGCTCGCCACGGCACAGGTGGAGCGCGTCGACCGCCTGTTCGGTGACGCCGTCGTTCGCCTCGAGGCGACGATGGGCGCCATCCAGCACGCCATCGCCATGCCAGCCCGTGAAGGCGCTGCGCTCATGGTCGGCTTCCGGGCAGTGCTCGAGTCACTGCGCACCGGCATCATCCAGCGACCGCCGCGGTCGCGCTCCCGCGCCTCCGACGACGAAGACGCACTCTTCATCTGAGCGTCACGGGCCTTCCGCCCGCCAGGTTCCACACAGTTCATCCTCTTTTCACGCCGTCGTCGCGGTCTGCCCGCGATAATCGGGGCGTGATGTCCCGAACCCTCCTGCTCGTCGCCGCTCTTCTCGGATATCCGCCGCTGCACGCGCAGTCCGCGCCGGCGCTGTCGATTGTCGGCGCGTGGACCCTCAACACCGAACTGAGCGACCATCCGCCGGCTCCGCCCGACGGCGCCGAGCCCGAGGGGCGCGGCCGCGGCGGGCGCGGCAATGGGGGGCCTGGTGGTCCGGGCGGGCCAGGGGGCGGGGGCGGCTCTGGTCGTGGCGGCGGTGGTCGTGGCGGGTTCGGCGGTGGCGGCGGCCGGGGCAATCCCGAACAGATGCGGCGCCGGATGGATGCGATGCGCGACCTCCTCGAGGCTCCCGCGCGCATGACGATCATTCGCACCGAGTCCATGGTCATCATCACCACCGGCGACGGCCGCACCACCCGCGTGGCCACCGACAACTCCAGGGTGAAAGACGAGTCGACCGGCATCGAGCGTCGCACCCACTGGGAAGGCGAGAAGCTGGTCAGCGAGATCGCCGGTGCGATGGGCGGCAAGATGACCGAGACCTGGGACATTGCCCAGGACACCGGCCGCCTGGTGGTCACGCTTCGGGCCGAAGGACGCCAGCGCCGCGGCACGAACGACAGCCGCCCCGGCGACTCCCCGGACGATGGCGGCGGAGCGGGTGGTCCGGCCGGCGCGCTGCCTGGTGGCGCGCGCACGCGCGTCTACGATCCGCAGCCGCGCTGAGCCCGCGCGCCACTTAGCGCACCACCAGCGTCCCCACGAGTGCTGCAGCCATTGCGGCCAGTACGCCGGCGGTCCGCGCGGCGAACGCCGGCGTGCCCAGGACCGACGCAATCGTCGCCTTCATCGCGCTGTTCGCCACGATGCCGACGGCGATGGCACGTGCTGCGGTTTGCGGGGAGATGCCCGTGGCCGCGCTCTTGGTCATCGAGATCGTGAGGGCGTCCACATCGGTCAGGCCGAGCACCGCGCCGGTGGCCAGGAGGCCGCTGTCGCCGGACCATCCACGCACCATCGCCACGGCAAACAGCACCAACTGGAAGGTGGCGGCCATCTGCAGGGCCGGCCACACCTGCAGTGGGTTGGCGGCCTGCCCGTCGTCGGGACCCTTATCGTTCTGCGTCCGCAGCCAGAGCGTCACCATGACTAGCCCGATGATGAACGGCGCCGCGAGGTACGGCACGAGCGCCCATGCTACGCGTGCATCGAGGACGCTCGTGGCGAGGAGAACGCGCGGAAACAGCACCGTGCAGGCGGCCACGGCGCCGGTGGCCAGTGTCCGCGACGGTTGCTGCCGCACCTGGCTGAGGCGCGCAAAGGTGTAGGTGGCATTGGTCGACGAGACCACGCCTGCCAGTGCGCCGGTCAGCGGGTAGCCGTGCGCCGGACCGACCACGCGCCGGGCGATGTAGCCCATGAAACTCAGGCCCGTGAAGAACAGCACGAGCAGCCAGAGTTCCTGGGGCTTTACTCCGCCGAGTGGTCCGTACGGGCCTTTGGGCAGGAGTGGCAGCACCACGACCGCCATCACCGCGAATCGTGCCACAGCCCGCAGTTCCTCGTCGCCGAGTCGCGCCACGAGCGCGTGCAACTCCGACTTCTCGACCAGCAGCAGCACGGTGATGGCGATGATGCCGCTTGCGACGGTCGTGTAGCCCAGCCCGGACAGGAGGCCAGCGGCGATGGTGACGAAAGCGGCGACCTCGGTGGTGGCGTCGGCGTCATGCCGGCTGGCCAGGGCGTAGGCGACCACAGTCAGTGCAACCGGGCCGGCGAGGATGATCGCGGCGAGGGCGGTGTAGCCGGCGTGCGCCAGGAGCCCGGCGACGCCGGAAATGCAGCCGATGAGGGTGAATGTGCGGATGCCGGCGAAGCGGGCGTATTTGCCGGTGGCGTGCCCCGACCACTGGCGCTCCACGCCGATGCCCGCGCCGCCGAGTGCGGCGACCAGCAGACCGATCAGCGCGGAGACGTCGGTCATGGTCGATTCCCCGGGAACAGGCGGCCGAAAACAGCACCGGCCGCTGCGGTGAGGCAGCGGCCGGTGACAGTCGAGAGCCGAGCGCGCCTTAGGCGACGGCGGGTGAGCCGAGCACCGCGCGCCAGCCCTTCACGTTGAAGGCGAAGGCGAGGAGCAGGGCGCCGGAGATGAGCGCGAAGCCTCCCAGCATCATGACGAGTGTCGCAGAACTCATCCCGGTGTTGAAGAAGAGGATGATGCCGAAAAGGAGCGAGATGGCGCCGTTGAGGCCGAGCAGCCAGTCGCCCTGCACCATCGAGCCGCGGGCTTTCTGCTTGAGGCTCAGAGCGCCGACGAGTTCGATTCCTCCCGTGAGCACCGCGTAACCGGCGATGTTGACCGGGAGCCAGAGCTCGACGAACGACGTGGGCGCGAAGAGCGTGACGAAACCGACGGCCGCGCCAACGAAGCCCTCGAGGAAGAGCGTGAGCCAACTCACCGACAGCCCCGCGCCCATCGTGAAGATGCCGTCAGCCAGGGCAAACAGGCCGAACAGCTTGATCAGCCACGACAGCGTCGATTCCGGGGCGACAAACGCTGCGATGCCGAACATCATCGACACCACACCTCGAGCTGCGACAATCCACCAACGGCGAACAAGTTCATCGAACATGGGGTCCCTCCCTTTAATACAAGTGCCTGTTGCCGATTACCCTGAGCAGACTCCGTGCCGGGTTCGTTGTCGCGGAAACAGGTGCAAATCCTCGGGAGGTGGGCGTTGTTGCGGGCATTCTTCCGCAGTAGTGCCGAAATTTCGGCGGGGTCACCGAGGCCGTGCGGTTCGGAGGAGGCCGGCCCTCGTCATCAGCCGGTTCTGCTGCTCTGGCGGGACATCCGTGATGTTGTACCAGATGGAGGCTCGGGGGCCGGCCATGAACCCCAGGAACCCGTCGTCGTCGCCACGGTAGGCCTCGATGGCGACGTGGCGCAGCAGGCGCAGCAGGCGCAGCAGGCGCAGCAGGCGCAGCAGGCGCGGCAGGTCGACGAACTGGCCTGCGACGTCGCGGAAGACGCTGTCAGCCGTCTGGGCGATGGCCTGCACCCAGCGCACGATGATGTCGCCGCGCGGGTCGGTCTCCTTCGTCTCCGGCGTGAAGGGCACTGGCACGTAAGCACCCGGAGCATCGCCGCGGTCCTCGAAGTGGAACGGCGCCGCATCCGGCGGGTACTCGTAGCCGTAGAGCCACCCCGAGTATAGAGCCCGGCATACTCGCCGTTGACGAACAACCGCGCGTGCGCCTCGCGCGACGCAGGCAGTCCCATGCGGTGGAACAGCAGCATGCTGACGCGCTCGCGCAGGTTCGACGGATCTTGTGTGTTGTTGCGAAGCACGATCGACTGCAGCCCAGGCTTGATGCCGCTGCGGATACCGGACCCGCGCGACTTGATGCCGACGTTGCGGACAACGTTGGTGCGCCGTCGTGCCGCTGTCGCTTTCGACGCAGCTTGCCTCACCGCGCCCGCTTCCATATGCTGCAAGGCATGACTACGACCCGATATGAAGCGCCGGGCACGGTGGCCGACGCCCTCAGCGTCATGGCCGCCCACCCGGGGGCGATGATCCTCGCCGGCGGCACCGACCTCCTGGTGCAGTACCAGGCCGGTGCTCGGGCCCCGTCGGCCTTTGTCGACGTGAAGCGCATCCCGGAATTGATGACTATTGCGGCCGACGCCGATGGCGTGACGATCGGCGCCGCCGTCCCGGCGGTCGACATCGTCGCCCACCCGGTCATTCGCGCGTGGTGGCCCGGACTCGTCGAGGGCGTCCACCTCATTGGCTCGACGCAGATCCAGGGGCGCGGCAGCCTTGGCGGGAACCTGTGCAACGGCTCGCCCGCCGCCGATTCCACCCCCGCCCTCATCGTGAGCGGTGCCGTCGTCCGCATCGCCTCGACGTCCGGTGAGCGCTCGGTGCCGGTTGACCAGTTCGTGGTGGCGCCAGGCAGGACCGCGCTGATTCCCGGCGAACTGCTGGTGTCGGTGCGGCTGCCGAAGCCGGCTCCGCGCACCGCCGATGCCTACCAGCGGCTCATTCCCCGCACCGAGATGGACATTGCCGTCGCGTCGGTTGCCGTCAGCGTCACGCTGGACCCGTCCGGTGTGTGCACGGCGGCGCGAGTGGCGATCGGTGCCGTGGCGCCGACGCCTCTGCTGGTGCCCGAGGCGGCCGCCGCGCTGGTGGGCACCACCCTTGATGCCGCCGCGCTCGACCGCGCGGCCCTGGCTGCGAGCGCCGCCGCTCGTCCCATTGACGACAGGCGCGGCACCGCGACCTACCGGACCACGGTGGTGGGTGTGCTGGCCAGGCGCGTGGCGGCCGTGGCCCTGACGCGCGCAAAGGAACGGTAAGCCGTGAAACTCCACATCGACACCACCATCAATTGCGAGCCGGCCGAGTTCCTCTGCGCGCCAGATGAGACGCTGCTGAGCGCCCTGCGCAACGGCCTCGGTCTCACCGGTACGAAGGAAGGCTGCGGCACCGGCGATTGCGGCGCCTGCTCGGTGCTGCTCGACGACCGCCTCGTGGCCTCGTGCCTCGTACTCGCCGCCGAGGCGCAGGGGCGCTCGGTGACGACCATCGAAGGGATCGCCAGCGGCACGACGCTGCATCCGCTCCAGACGGCGTTCCTGAAGGAGGCCGCGCTGCAGTGCGGCATCTGCACACCCGGCTTCATCGTGGCCGCGAAGGCGCTGCTCGACGTGAACCCGGACCCGTCCGAGGAACAGGTGCGGTTCTGGCTGGCAGGGAACCTCTGCCGCTGCACCGGCTACGACAAGATCGTTCGCGCGGTGCTCGACGCCGCAGCGGACATGAGGAGTGCCAGGGCATGAGCGAGCAGATCTTTACGACCGTCGGTACGCGCCCGGTCCGGCACGACGGCGTCGACAAGGTGACCGGCCGCGCGAACTACGGCGCCGACCTGGCGCTGCCGGGCATGCTCCACGCCGTCGTTGTGCGCAGCCCGCACGCGCATGCACGCATCGTGCGTATCGACACGTCCGAAGCCCTGCTCGTGCCGGGGGTCAAGGCGATCGTCACCGGTCAGGACGTGCCGCTCGTCGACGTCAAGCTCGGGATGGGCGAAGGCGCGATGGACCTCAAGGACATGTCCGACAACCTGCTGGCGCGCACGAAGGCGCTCTATCACGGGCATGCGGTGGCGGCCGTGGCGGCCACCTCCCTGGCGGCGGCGCGCGAGGCCGCGAGCCTGGTGCGTGTCGACTACGAGGTGCTCGAGCCGGTGCTCAGCGTTGACCGGGCGATGGAGCCCGGTGCCCCGATCCTGCACGACGACATGGTGACGCAGGCCCGCCCGCCGATCGACCGCACTGGACCGACGAACATTGCCGGGCGCATGGAGCTGAAGCGCGGCGACCTGGCGGCCGGGTTTGCCGAGGCCGACGTCGTGGTCGAGCGGGTGTTCCGCACGCCGACCAGCCACCAGGGCTACATCGAGCCGCATGCTTGCGTGGCGCGCGTCAACGAAGACGGCCGCATCAGCATCTGGACGAGCACGCAGGGCCCCTTCCTGGTGCGCGACGCAACGGCGGCCATGCTCGGGCTCGATGCCGCGAACATCAAGGTGACGCCGAGCGAGATCGGCGGCGGGTTCGGCGGCAAGATCCCGCTCTACCTCGAACCGCTGGCGGTGGTGCTGGCGCGCCAGACGCAGCGGCCGGTGAAGATGGTGATGACGCGTGACGAGGTGTTTCGCGCCTCTGGCCCGACGTCAGCCACCAAAATCCGCGTGAAACTTGGCGCGAAGAAGGACGGCTCGATCGTGGCCGCCTCCGCGTCGCTCTACTACGAGGCGGGTGCCTACCGCGGGTCGCCCTCGGGCGCTGGCGCGATGTGCATGTTCGCGCCCTACCACATTCCGAACTTCCACATCGAGGCCTACGACATCGTCGTGAACAAGCCGAAGGTGGCGGCGTACCGCGCGCCAGGATCGCCCATGGCGGCGCTCGCCATTGAATCGGCCATCGACGAAATCGCCGGCATCCTGGGCCTCGACCAGGTGGAGATCCGGCTCACCAACGCCGTGACCGAGGGCAACCTCGCACCGTACGGCCCGCCCTACGGTCCCATCGGCTTCCGCGCCGTGCTCGAGCGGGTGAAGGCCAGCGACCACTGGACCAGCCCTGTCGCGCCGGGCATCGGCCGCGGTCTCGCCTGCGGCTTCTGGTTCAACGCCGGCATGAGCTCCAGCGCCACGGTCACGCTGGGCAGCGACGGCAGCGCCGCGGTGGTCACCGGGAACCCGGACATCGGCGGCACGCGCGCGGCGCAGGCCATGATGGTGGCCGAGGAACTGGGCATTCCGGTGGAGCGGGTGCGGCCAAGCGTGGCCGACACCGACACGGCCGGCTTCACCGAAATCACCGCCGGCAGCCGCGTGTGCTACGCCACGGGCATGGCGGTCATCGACGCGTCGCGCGATGTGCGCGAGCAACTGCGTGGGCGTGCCGCGAAGATCTGGGGAGTGCCAGTCGAGGAGACGCGCTGGGAACACGGCCGCGTCGTGCCGCTGAACCCGAGCGCCGAGCGGACGCCGCTGCCGGTGGCGGACATTGCCGCGAAGCTTGCCAAGACCGGCGGCCCGATCATCGGACGGGCGTCGGTGAATCCGCCGATGGCCGGCCCGTCGTTCGCCGCGCACATCTGCGATATCCAGGTGGACCGCGAGACGGGCGTGAGCAAGGTGGTGCGCTACACCGCGGTGCAGGACGCCGGCAAGGCCGTGCATCCGAGCTACGTCGAGGGGCAGATGCAGGGCGGCGCGTCGCAGGGCATCGGCTGGGCGCTCAACGAGGAGTACATCTACAGCGCGGCAGGTGTCATGGAGAACGCCGGCTTCCTCGACTACCGCATGCCGGTCGCGTCCGATCTCCCGATGATCGACGCGCTGATCGTCGAGGTGCCGCATCCTGGGCACCCGTACGGCGTGCGCGGCGTGGGTGAAGTGCCCATCGTCCCACCGCTCGGCGCCGTGGCCAATGCCATGTCGCACGCTACCGGACTCCGCTTCACCGAACTGCCGCTGTCGCCGCCGCGCGTGCTGGCGCGCCTCCAGCAGGGTGCGTAGGACCGGTGCCGATCGTGCACTTCTCGAGTGTGCTCCTGCCTCATACGGGCGGGCTCGAACAGGTGACGCTCGATGCGCCGCGGGTGAACGAGCTGCTCGCGGCACTCATCGCCAGGTTTCCGGGACTCGAACTCGAGCTCGGCGACCTGGCGGTGGCCATCGACGGCGAGGTGCATCACGACGCCGCCTATGAAGTGCTCTCGCCGCTCAGCGAGATCTATTTCGTGCCCAGGATCGGCGGGGGATGAAGTGGGTCCGAACTCATCGAAAGGCTGACACGTGTCGTTCTTGCTGCGACTGATCATCAACGCGGTGGCGCTGTGGGTGGCGACGCAGGTGGTGCCTGGCGTGAGCTACACCGGCAGCGTCGGGCCGTTCCTCGTGGTGGCGCTCATCTTCGGCCTCATCAACGCCACGCTGCGGCCGCTCACGAAGATGCTGACGTGTCCGCTCATCCTGCTGACGCTGGGACTGTTCACGCTCATCGTGAACGGCCTGATGCTGTGGCTGACGGGCACGCTGGCCACGTCGCTTGGCCTCGGCTTACGCGTCGTCGGCTTCTGGCCGGCGTTCCTCGGGGCGCTGGTCGTCAGCATCATCAGCACGCTGCTGTCACTGTCGGTGCTCGTCGACGCCAACGACACCCGCCGGCGCGACTAGCGCGGCGGCGCTACTTGGGCGCGCAAGGCCGGCCGCCGGTCGTCGAGAGGATCACCACCGGGTTACGGCCGCGGCGCGTCCACGCGTGTGCGGTCCCGCGCGGGATCACGGCGTACCAGCCGTTGGTGACGATTTGGTCGCGCCCGTTCACCGTTAGCGTGGCCTCACCACCCACCACGTAGAGCATGCGGTCCACGACGGCATCGGCCGGCGCCGCGAAGTTCTCGCGGACGACGAGCATCTCGGTGTTGTCGAGACCTGAGCAGGCGATGGGGTAGAGGCGCGACGGCTCCTTCGCGTTCGGCGTCGTCTCCCACATCTCAACGATCGAGAGAATCCGCAGGTCGCCTGGCTTCACCTCCGGCGCGGCAGCGGGCTGGACACGAGCGGGCGGCGGTTCGGGTGCGGCTGCCGTGGCGGGTGGCGCGGGTGCCACCGACAGCGCGAACTCCACCGGCGCCGCCGTTGCGCCGGCCCTGACCACCACTTCCTTCTCGAGTGCCACGAACCGGTCGCCCGAGGCGCGCATGCGGTAGGTGCCGCTGGCCATCGTGCGGAACTGCACCTGCCCGGCGGCGTCGGTCACGCCGTCACGGCTGGCCGGCCCCTCAGCGGTCACCTGCACGCCCGACGCGGGCGCGCCGGTGCGGTCTGTCACGTGCACCTGCACGGTGGACGATGTGGGTGCCGGACGCCGGGCCGGGGCCGCAGGCGCCGGAGCGCCGGACGCCGGCATCTGCGCCGGTGCGGCCGGCGCCTGTTGCAGCGCGAGGAGAAGAGCCAGAACAGCCGTCATCGAATCCTCCACCCCCGAAGGTAGCCGGTCGGGGCGACTCGGTGCAACCTCGAGTGTCGTCAACACGACGGCACCGCGGATCTTCAGCGTAGGTCGGCGGGATTGAGCACGGCCCGCGCGACAATGCGCGAACTCTCGCGAAGCTCGCGGGCTGCGGCGCGGACGGTGATGGTGGCGCGCGACGTCAGGTCGACGTCCTGACCCACTTCGAAGCGGTCGCGGATGCTCTTGCCCTTGAACTGGTCGGGGAAGTCGGGCAGGTTGATCGAGATGTCGCCGTATGGCTCGGTGTTGATGTCCATGATGACGCCGGCAATGCGCCCCTGCGGCGTCAGGCCGACCAGCATGTGGATGTGTCCGTGGTAGCCGCGCTCCTCGGGGACGATGTCGAGGGTCCAGAAGGCGTAGCCGATCGGTTTCGCGTTGGGTGTCCTGGCCGGGTCCACCGCATAGGCCGTGAAGTAGAACGGATCTTTTTCGCCACGGGGCGTGAACGCCACCGCCGTGGGAAAGATCTTCTTCAGGGTGGCGGTCGGCATCGGGTCGATGAACCCGGCTACACGGCGCTGGGCCCCGACCAACGCAGGGGCGACGACGAGCAGGGCGAGGATTGCAGCAAGCGGACGTGTCACGGCGACTCCTCGCCGATTATACCGGGAGCCGGTCAGCCCTTCGGGTCGAACCCCTTCGGGTGTTCCAGACCTCCAACCTCGAACCTCATCCCGCTACAGTCTCGGCGGCAGCTGCTGCAGGATCTTGCGCACGGCCTCGTCGACGCGCCACTCGATCATCGGCTGGTTGTCGATCCCCTCGAGGCTGCCTTCCGACCAGCCGCGCCACACCAGCGTGTGGGTCCTCGCATCGACGAAGTCGATTGTGATGGTGCCGGCGTCGTAGATGCTCGAGTGGCAGTCCTGGCAGTAGCCGTAGCTGCGGTCGAGGGCGTTTACGTCGATCCGCTGGCTGATATTGGCGTGGTAGTGGATGACGAGTTGCGCACTCGTCGCCGACACCTTCTCGAGCCCGCGCTTCTCGAGCACCGACTCGGCGGCGGTCTGCAGCCGGTGCTGGAAGAACTCGTTGTTGTCGAGACGTGGGTCGCCGGTGTTGAACTGGTCGTCCGCTGCCCAGGTGTAGCTGCCGTAGTTCGTGAAGGCCATCCCTCGCTCGAGCGAGGCGTTCACGTGGACGGGCGCACAGCCCGCGGCCACGAGGGCGGCGGCAAGCGCCAGCGTCAGGGTTCCTGTGATGGTTCTCATGGCTGATCTCCAGTCGCGCCGTGGGCGCGTCACACAAAGTCGTTCTGAAAGCCGCCGGACGTCGGATCTCAGATCGAGCTGGGGAAGCGTCCGAACATGCGGGTGACAGCCGCCTGGATGCGAGCCTGGAACTTCTCCGGATGGTCGAGGACGCCTTCTACGCCGTTCTGCGCCCAGCCGCGCCAGATGAGACGGTTGGTATGTCCGTCGACGACGTCGATGAGGATGGTGCCGACCTCGTGGTCGAGCACCTTTACCGTGCAGTTCTCGTCGTAGCAGGCGCCGAACGACTGATCGCCGGTGTTCACGTGCATCCGCGGCGCGAGATTGGCGTGGTAGTGGACGCGCAGGTCGGGCACGTCGCCTTCCATCACCGTCTGGGTGAAGCCGCGGCGCGTCATCTCGCGCTCGACGGCGCCCTGGAAGTGATCGCGGAAGAAGGGATTGTCGAGGCGTGCGTCGCTGGCTGGAAGCGCGTCGGGTGGTGCCCACTCCCAGGTCGTATACTGCGTGAAATCGAGTCCCTGCTCGACATGCGAGCTGACGTTCATGGTCGCGCAACCCGAGACCAGAACCGCCAACCCCGCCATTACCGGCCACCGCAGAAGTCGCAGCATGACGTCACCTCAATCCGAATCCGGAGTGATTCGTTCCGCACCGTGACGCAGTGCGAAACCGATACCACTCATCACCACGGATGCAGACGTGATCGATTCGGTGACTGTGCCGGATTCCCGGCGCGCGGTGCCGCTATTTCCAGCCGGTCGGCTTGCGGGTAAAGCGGGCGGGCAGCGCCGGCTTGGCTTCGGGTTCCGGCTCCATGTCGCCAGAGGCCGCCCGGATCTCCGCTTCCAGTTCGTCGGCGTTCGGCAGGCCGGACAATTGATCGACGAACACCAGCGAGTGCTGCGAGGGAATGTCGAACTTCTTGCCGCATGCCTTGCAGACCACGTCTTCGTCGAGCCGGAGCAGGTAGTCCTTCAGCTTGGCGAAGCGGGCGCGGTCACCCTCGTCAGCGCCGGGCGGCAGGCGATCCTTCTTCACGCGACGGACCCACTTCACACTGTAGTCGTTCGTGCGGCGGCACTTCGGGCAGGCGTACTTGCCCGTTCGCATTTCCTGGCGGTCGGTGAAGAAGGCGCGTTCGTCGAGGGACATGGCGGAATCGTACCACTAAGGTGCGAGCCGGAAGGCGACGACCTTGTTTGGCACCCCGGCCACCCGCTCCGCCGGCGTGGGGCGCACGACCCCGAAGATCATTCCGGGGTCGGCCCGATCCCACGCAGGGCGGTCACCGCGCCGAGAAGCGTGTGGAATCGATGCACCGGCCGATCTTACAGCCGTGCGAGCGTGCCGCCCTTCGCCGCCTTTGCGATGTGCTCGGCCGCACGGAACGCCAGCGCTTGAATGGTCATCGTCGGATGGTTGCGGCCGCCGGTCACCAGGTTGCTGCCGTCCACCACGAAGAGGTTCGGCACGTCGTGGGCGCGGTGATGGGCGTTCACCACCGACGTCTTCGGGTCGGTGCCCATGCGGCACGAGCCGCGGTTGTGGGCGCTGCCGCGCGCGTCGTTCACCGGTCCAGCCCACACCTTCGTGGCTCCTGCCGCCTGCAGCACGTCGAGTGCCTTCTGCCGGAAGAACTCCATGTTCCTGAGGTCGTCGGCATGGCTCTTCGACGTGATGCGCATGGCCGGCAGTCCCCACGCGTCCTTCACCTCCGGGTCGAGGTCGACGCGGTTGGTCGCCAGCGGCAGCTGCGTCAGGAACGAGGTGATGGTCATCTTGTGATTCGCCTCGTCGCGCAGCGCCTGTTTGTAGGCGGCGCCCCACCGCGCCGTGCCCGGCGACAGGCCGCGCAGCGCGTAGTTGATTGGCGTGTCGAAGCCGCGCGCCGTCATGCGCCCGCCGCCGTAGAAGCCGCGCCTCGGATCGCTTGGCACGTAGTCGACGATGGCGGCGCCGGTGACCAGCCCCTTGTAGTCGTTCAGTTCATGCTCGAACAGCGCGTTGGCGCTCACCGTGTTGCCGAGCATCAGGTAGCGGCCGACGACGTCGTTGGTGTTGGCGAGTCCGTTCGGAAAGCGTGCGCTCTTCGAGAGCAGCAGCAACCGCGCCGACTCGGTGCCGTTCGCCGACAGAATCACTGCCTTCGCTCGCTGGCGCACGACACGCTTCTGCGGGTCGAAATAGACGACGCCGGTGCACGCCCCATTGCTGTCCACCGAGATCTCGGACACGTACGACCGGGCGCGAATCTCGCAGCGGCCGGTCTTCTCGGCCAACGGCAGCATCGTGACCGCGGAGCTGGAGCGCGCCTTCACCTGGCAGCCGAAGCCGGAACACATGCCGCAGTTCACGCAGGCGCTGCGCCCCTGGTAGTCCTTCGAGATGACCGCCAGCGGTCCGCGCACCACCGTCAGCCCGAGCTTCGACGCCCCCGTCCTCATCAGGGCACCCGAGGCCTTCAGCGCGACGGGCGGCACCGGGTAGTCCTTCGACATCGGCGCCACGAACGGCGAGTCGAGGCGCGCACCGGAGATGCCCATCTCCCATTCGGCCTGCACGTAGTACGGCTCGAGTTCCGCGTAGGTAAGTGGCCAGTCCTGCAGCCCGGTGCCAGGCACGCCCCCCGTCACTGTGGCCTCGTTGAACTCCCACGGCAGGTGCCGCCAGCTGCTGCCGCCGTAGGTGACGGTGCCGCCGCCCACCACGCAGCCGTAACTGTGGGAACCAGGCGTGGCGGCCTCCTTGTCCGTGCGCCGGAAGGTGTTCGGTTGCCGCACGGGGTCGCTCATCAACTGGTAGTCGATGCCGCCGTTCTCGTTGAGGTACTCATCCTTCGTGAACTCGTGCTCCTTGCCGTACTTGCCCCAGCCGCCTTGCTCGAGCACGACGACCGTGAAACCGGCCGTCGAGAGCTGCTTGGCCATGATGCCGCCGGCTGCCCCCGATCCGATGACGACGAAGTCAACCTCAGTGGATGGTGAGAACTGAGCCATGTTGTGGTCTCTCCCGTGTTCAGCGGCTGGTGGAGTCGGGCAGGGCGTCGTAGTAGCCGAACGGCGGACGATGGTTCAGCGCGTCGTCGTAGTGCAGCAGTTGCCAGCCCGCCTTGCCGGCGTTGCCGTCGTGCACGGGGGCGGCGAAGAAGCCGGTGACGGTGTGGGTGCGCACCAGGTTGAAGAATGGCGTCTTCTCCATGGCCGTCAGCACCGCAATCTGGTCCTCTGACGCCAGCGAGGCGAACGACGCCGCGGCGGGGCGGAGCTGACGTGTCTGCACCGTGAGCTCGGCCAGGCCTTTGGTGTAGGCGGCCTGGGCGTCCTTCTCGAAGGTGGCGAGGATGCGGTCGATGAACACGACCACTCGCGCCTCGCGCGCGCCGGGTGAGTGGTCGGTCGGGATGATCTGGGCGGCCATCGCCTCGACATCGGCGGCCTGGGCGGCCGTGAAGAACGCCGGCGGCGCGGCGGCTCCGGCGCGGCCCGTCTGCTGGGCAAACGCCGCCGCCTCGGCGATGCCGGTGGTGTTGGCCAGCGCCCACGCCGCACCAACGCCTGTCAGCGATTCAAGGAGAAACCTACGCCGTGACTGCTCACGTCCGCTCATGCTGCTGTCCTTTCACCGGGGCCGACGTCGCGTGGACGGTCTGGTGCGCGCGTGCGGCCGTTTGTACGACCAGCGGCGGAAGAAGTCAACGAGAAGCGACGGTCCGGTCTCTGCCATCATGGCTGAGTGAAGCCGTGGGAACTGCTCGGAGAGACCTGCACACCTGACGGAGAAACGCTGACGCTGATGCTCCGGGACCGCGAGTTCGTGATCCTGGCGAGCGGCAAGCCGCTGATGTCGAGCCGCATGCACGGCTCCGAGGAAGCGCTGGCCTCGCTCGGCTGCGCGCATCTGACGACGGCGCGCGAGCCGTCGGTGCTCGTCGGCGGACTCGGCATGGGGTTCACGCTGACGGCGACGCTGGCGTTGATGCCAGGCGAGGCGTCGGTCGTAGTCGCCGAGCTGGTGGCGGGGGTCGTCGAGTGGAACCGGGGGCCGCTTGGTGAAGAGGCCGGGCGACCGCTGAAAGACCCGCGGGTCGAGGTCGCCATCGGCGACGTGCTCGACACGCTGCAGGCCCGACCGGCCGCGTTCGATGCGGTGCTGCTCGACGTGGACAACGGCCCCGACGCGTTCACCAGCGCGCGCAACGCGGCGCTCTACGCCGACCGTGGGCTGGGTATCATCCGCGCCTCGCTGCGGCCGGGCGGCGTCGTGGCGGTCTGGTCGGCCTGGGAGGACCGCAAGTTCGAACAGCGCCTGAACGCCAATGGCTTCGATGTGGACGTGCAGCGCGTGCGCGCGAGGCTGAAGAAGGGCGGCCCTCGCCACACGATCTTTCTCGGACGCCCGAACGCCCATCGCCCGATCCGCACCCGCGCCCGCACGGCGTAGCCGCGCACCTTCAGGTGCGCCGGGCAAGCCGACCTAGAGCAGGCGCGCGAACATCGCACTGCCGACGGCCACCGATGTCCACCACGCCGCTCGCCGGTGCGTGTGCTTCAGCCAGTTCCAGCCGTATGCGGCCAGCGTCATCGACAGAATCAGCAGCAGCACGATCGGCAGCAACTGCAACGGTGTCCGCGTGGCGCCGAACGTAGGGAGCAGGCCTGGGGCCCAGACCGACCCGTACACGATGCCGAGGTGCAGCACGTAAATGAGCAGCGACTCCTGGGCCACCGCCCCGAACACATGCGGCAGCTGCCCGATCCAGCGGCTCGCATGCGCGACGATCCCGACGATGACGAGGCAGGCGCCGGCGCGGAGCAGGATGTTGCCCGGGACGTAATTGTGCGGCGTGTTCCCGAAGAACGCCACCTGCCGGCTGGTCAGCCAGAGAGCCAGGATGACAAGCGTCACGCCCGGAATCAGCAGCACGCGGTTGGCGTAGCGGACGTGATGCGTGGCGCCCCAGCGTGCGTAGAACTGCCCGAGTGCTGCCCCGGCCAGCACGAACGCCGACCACGGCACCAGTGGGAAGAGCGAACCCTGGTGTGGCGTGAGGTAGCTCGAGAGCCATTCCGGCAGGTGTGACCAGTTGTGCGACCAGGCCCACGGTGCGCCCATCGTCAGAGCGAGTGCCACGAAAATGGCCAGCGCGCTGAAGACACGCCGCGAGCGGCTGATCATCACCAGCAACTGCACGCCGAGGAAGGTGACGCCGATGAGTTGCAGGACGTCCACGCCAATGAGCTGCTTCCACTCGGCGTCGGAGGCGTGTGCAATGCCGAACAGCGACGGAACGGGGAAGCGGATGGCGTAGCCGAGAAAGATGAAGAGCGCGAAACGGCGGACGCGCTTGAGCAGGGCCGGCGTCACCGCCAGGTGCGACGCCCAGTGGCGGGTGGTGGCGATGCTGAACGCGAACCCCGAGAGCAGCAGGAAGAGGCACGACGTGAGGCCGCGCTGAAACTGCCAGATGTCGAAGACCCGTCCCGAACGGTAGGCCGGCGCCAGCAGCGCATCCACGGTGTGGCCGTAGAGCATGAACGCCACGGCCAGCGCGCGCGCCAGGTCGATGAAGATGACGCGCGTGGCACCGGCAGGGCGCCGTGTCGCGGTCGTGTCGGTTCCGGTAGCGGTCATGACGCGTTCAGCGTTGCGGTCCGCGATGGATCAACCTTACCGCGTCCACCCGCAGCCTGGCGTCGTCGAGGTAGTCGTCCAGGGCGCACCGCTGCGCGAGCAGGGCGTCGATCTCGTCGTCGCGCACGCTGCGGTTCACCTGCTGCAATGCGCGCAGCCGCTCGATCTCGTGGTCGAGTTGCTGGTGCATCTCGGTCCGCGCCGCCGCCACGAGCAGTGGCACCCGTTCGTCGGCACGTTGCCGCGTCCGGTCGAGCAGGCGCGGCAGCAGCGTCTCGCGGATGTCCGCACGCGAGAGCAGCGCCTGGCCGCCGGTGGCCTTGGTTTGCGTGGCCAGCGCCGCGGTCGATGTCACCAGTGCTGTGGCGTCGCGGCCGCTGTGGTCGACGACGATGCGGACCGGCGTGGGCGGCAGGAACCGGTCCAGATGCATCGGCGGCGGTGCGAGGCATTCGAGGACGTAGACGACGTCGAGATAGAGGGTCGAGACCTCGGGGTCGGGCCAGCGCGCGAAACTGCAGTTGCCCTTTTCGGAGCCGAGCAGCAGGTCGAGTGCGCCGGTGGCCAGTGGATGGTCCCACGTCAGGAACTGCAGATCCTCGCGGCGCAGGGCGCGCGCCCGATCGCGCGTCAGCGTGAGGCCGTCGGCTTTCAGTCCGGGGAATTCGTCGACGAGCACGCCGGCCGAGCCGAGCCGGTAGGTGCGGGGCGACAACTCCTCGACCTCGATGAAGTACAAATCGAACACCGCGAGCATGAAGTTGTCGAGCGTGCGGTCCTCGTCCTGCCGGACGATGTCGTCGATGATGCGCGCTGATTGCGCGGGACGCAGCGAATTCCACTCGAGCAGACGATCGCGCCCCTCTTCGAGTCGAGCCGCCACATCCTGGCGCGCGGCGCGCACGTCGGCAATGAACCGTTCCATCTCGGGCGCCAGCGTCTTGCGGTCGCGGTGCGCGCGGTTCGTCAGATCCCGCAGGCGCGGCTCGAAGCGCTCGAGCAGCTCGCGTGCACCTGGCAGGTGCATCTCGAACGCATTCAACCCGAGGTGATACCAGCGGCTGAGGACCTCGAGGTGCGAGCCTTCGATGAACGGCACGTGTACCCGGATCTCTTCACGCTGGCCGATGCGATCGAGCCGGCCCAGACGCTGCTCGAGCAGCGCCGGATCGAGCGGCAGATCGAACAGCACGAGGTGGTGCGCGAACTGGAAGTTGCGGCCTTCGCTGCCAATCTCGGAGCAGATCAGCAGGCGGGCGCCGGCGGGGTCGGCGAACCAGGCGGCGCCGCGGTCGCGCTGGATCAGTGTCAACCCCTCGTGGAACGCTGCCATGGGCACGGTGGTGCGGTGGCGCAGCGCGGCCTCGACGGCGAGCGCCTTGCGCTGCGTGCGGCAGATGAGCAGCACCTTCTCGGGCGCCAGTTCCTGCAGCAGCCCGACCAGCCACTCGATGCGCGGATCGTGCTCGAGCGACATGCGCGCGTGCGCGTCGGGGCAGGGCTCGAGATCGGCCGCCCACTCGTCGGCAAGCGCCTTGTGCCGGTTCGAGCCACTGACCGTCAGTGGATGCAGGTGGGCGACGCGCACCGGGAAACCGGCGATAGTGGCGCGGGTGTTACGGAACATCACGCGCCCCGTGCCGTGCTGGTCCAGCAGGCGGACGATGCGCTCGCGTCGCGCGCTGTCGCCGCCGGTGTCGAGTGCCGCCGCCAGTGCCGCCGGTTCCTCGCCGAGCACCGCCGCGAGATCGCGGCATTGGGCACGGCTCAGCGCCGCTCCGTCCTGCAGGTGCGTCGCCAGACGCGCCACGTGCTGATAGTCCGCGTTCTCCCGGGTGAACTGTTCGAGGTCGTGGAAGCGGTCGGGGTCGAGGAGCCGCAGACGGGCGAAATGACTCGGCACGCCAAGTTGCTCGGGTGTGGCCGTGAGCAGCAGCAGCCCCTGCGCCGCGCGCCCCAGTTGATCGATCGTGCTGTATGCGGCACTCGGCGCCTCGGGCGACCAGCCGAGATGGTGCGCTTCGTCGACAACCACCATGTCCCACCCGGCAGCAAGCGCCTGCTCGAGGCGACCGTCGTTCTCGGTGAACAGGCTCAGCTCGCAGATGAGTAGCTGATCGTCGAGGAAGGGGTTGGCACCAGGGCTGTGCTCTTCGATGGCGACGCAGCGCGCCTCGTTGAAGATGTGGAACCACAGGTTGAAGCGGCGCAGCAGTTCGAGGAACCACTGGTGGACCAGCGTTTCCGGCACGACCACGAGCACGCGCTGCGCGCGGCCGGTCAGCAGCAGCCGGTGCAGGACGAGGCAGGCCTCGATCGTCTTGCCAAGCCCCACCTCGTCGGCGAGCAGCACGCGCGGCAGCAGGCGGCTCGTCACCTCGGACGCGATGCCCAACTGGTGGGGGAGCAGGTCGATGCGGCCGCCGGTGAAGCCGCGCACCGCCGACTTGCGCCGTTCGTGCTGATGGGCAAGCGCGGCGACGCGCAAGGCGAAGACGTGCGATCCGTCGAACTGGCCGGCGAACAGCCGCGTCGTCGGGCTGCTGAAGCTGAGGGTGTCGCTCAGCGTCGTCTCGCTGATCTCGCGCGTGCCGACGCGGTAGACCAGCAGGCCGTCGCGCTCGATCACCGTGTCCACTACGGCGTCGCCGTGGGCCTTCGTGCGGATGGTGTCGCCGGCACGAAAGGCCGCGCGCCGCAGCGGCGCGTCGGCGCTGGCGACGTACTGGCGCGACTCGCGGGTGGCGGGAAAGTGCAGCGTGACCGTGCGTGGACCAACGCTGCGGATCTCGCCCAGTCCGAGTTCGGGTTCACTGACACTGATCCAGCGTTGGCCGGGTTGGAAAAGGGGAGCGCTCATCGGACGCGCTACTCCGAGCCGTCGGCGCGCGAGACGTCGAGGTAGCGGTCCTCGCCACGCCCAATGAGACGCAGCCGCCACGGGTTGCAGCAGACCTCGCAGTCCTGCACGAAGCTGCCACGCGTGCCGGGTTCCACGTACACGTCGCTCGACTCGCCGCAGTATGGACAGGTGACCGTGAACTGATCGTCCACGTCAGGCTTGCGGCGCGTGGCCGAGATAGGGGGCGATGAAGTCGAGCACGCGCGCCTCGACCACCCCCACGGCCACGTCGATGCCCGCAGTGCGCATAATCGCGATGCCGGCGCCGTTGTTGCGCGGGTCGGGGTCGAGAGTGCCGACGAACACGGTGCGGATGCCCGAATGCACCAGCGCCCACGCACACGACGGCGTCCGTCCGACGAACGCGCACGGCTCCAGCGTGACGAACATCGCCAGCGCCTCGGGATGCGCGTCGGGGCCAAGGGCGCGCAGCGCGGCTGCCTCGGCGTGCGGTTCACCAGGGGCTCCGGTGAATCCCCGTGCGACGACGGTCGTGCCGCGCACGATGACGCAGCCGACCGGCGGATTGGGATAGCACCCGGGCAGTGCCTGCCGGCTTTCGGCGAGCGCTTCTTCCATGAAGTGGCGTTTCGCCTCGTCGGTGAAGACGGGCGCCGCTGACGTGTCGCGAACGGTCATTGCCTGACGCGAATTCTACCGCGATGTGCGGCGGACAGCTCAGCGCTGTCACGACCACAGCCGCCGGCCACGCCGCCCCGTCCGATTTCTCAGACGACCTCGAGCGGGCGATGGGGAGCGGCCGGAAGCTCGACCTCGATGCGGTCGCCCGTGGCGATGACGCCGCCGCGCACGACGATGGCCATGACGCCCGTCTTGCGGTTGACACGGCCATCCTGCCCTCGGTGCACGACCGCCGCGAGGAGCCCCTCGTGAAAGCTCTCGATCTGGCTGCATGGGTTGCGCAGCCCCGTCAGTTCGACCACCGCCACCTGCCCGAGCCGCAGCCGTGTGCCAGCCGGCAGCGCCAGCAGGTCGAGGCCTGAGGTGGTGACGTTTTCACCGAGCATGCCTGGACGGATGGGAAAGTTCCGCTCGTTCAGCTCGCGCAGCAGTTCGTCGTGCAGCAGGTGTACCTGGCGCAGGTTCGGTTGCAATGGGTCGCGGGCCACGCGCGAGCGGTGCTGCACTGTGACGCCGGCGTGCGCGTCGCCCTCGATGCCAAGCCCCTCGACGAGCGTGAGGCGGGGCTCCGCGTCCTTGCTGAATGCATGCGCCGCCGACCGACTCAGCGCCACAATCGCTCCGCTCATGGCGCCGCTGCCTCACCCGAATCCTCACCGAGTTCGGCCGTGATCCACCCCCGCAGCCGTGCCGCCAGTTCCGCGTCGCGCGCGACGAGCGTCACCTGGTGGCCGGAGCGCACGCTATAGGCCCGGCCATCGAGGTGGTCCACCGCACCGCCCCCTTCCGTGAGGACGAGCGCCGGGGCGCCGTGGTCCCACGGCAGCAGACGGTAGTAGGCCACGAACTCGCGCCGCCCCCGCAACACGTCGGTGTACTCCACGGCCGCCGCGCCGGCCAGCGAGGCCGGGCTGATACGAGGTTCGAGCGCGCGCGTCACAGCCTCACTCACGTGCGCGGGCATGAAACGGCTGAGATATGTGCCGCGTGGCAGGTCGCCATTGCTGCGGCTGGGCACACGTATCCGGTCGCCGTTGAAATAGGCGCCGCAGCCCGCTTCGGCGACGAACAGCTCCTCTCGCATCGGCAGGTAGATCCAGGCAGCTCGCACGACGCCGCGAAGGGCAAACCCCACCATCACGCCGAATCCGTCCAGTCCATTCGCGAAGTTGTGCGTGCCGTCGAGCGGGTCGACGATCCAGAGCGGACCGTCCGAATCGACGAGAGCCAGGCGCGCGGCATCGGCGTGCGCCGACTCCTCACCCAGCACCCGCGCCGACGGCATCAGTTCGAGCAGCGCCGCCGTCAGCCGCTCCTCGGCCTCGCGGTCGGCCACCGTGACGAGGTCGTCGGCATAGCCGGCGGTGTTCTTGTGGGTGATCTCGTCCGTGCGCAGGGCGCGGAACCGGGGAACGATGACGTCGTGCGCCACCTGCTGGATGATACGGGTGACGGCGTCGATGTCGGGCGTGTCGGGCGAAGCCATGCCGTTCATGTTACGGGAAGCGCACGGCGACCACCCATGGGGCGGCCGCCGTACAGACCGCGTGGGCTACACCGCGGGCGGGTCCGTCTCGCGCTCGAAGTGCCGATGCCTGGCCAACGCGTGAAGGAACGCGTCCGCCGCGTCGGCACCGTTCCCAGGCGTGCCGCTGATGATGCCGGGGTCGTCTCCACCAGACGGGAGGTGCGGCGGAATTCCCGCCTCGCTGAGCAGCATCGCTGCGTCGCCGAGGACGAGCATTGGCTTGCAGTGGCGGTACTGGTCTTTCACGAACGCCACCACCTGGCCGTCTGCTGCGAGTTCGCCGCTGGCGGTCATCACGACTGCGTCCCACAGCACCGACGGCGTGGCTTCAACGGTGGTGTCCACCTCGAGCCCCTCGTCCTCCGGACCCACCGTACCAAGCCTCGACCCAACCAGGCGGGCGACAACCCCGGCCGCTGTGAGGGCCTCAGTGAGCTGCGTCACCACGGCCGGATCGGACGAGTCGTCCACCAGCACGGCGACGCGCCGGCCGGCGACTGAACCGTCACCGGGGCGCGCCGTCAACGACAGCGACGGCGACTCGGTCACCTCGGGTGTAACGTCGTGCGCCAGGATCTTCGGCAGCGGGGCCGGCAACTCGCGCATACCGAGGCCGTCGGCAACGGCGCGCGCCAGTCCCTCATCTACGTTCCTCAGGCCCGCCACCATCCGCTGCCGGATGCCCGGGGTGTGGACCTTCGACAGCTCGAACCGGAAGGCCCCGACGATGTGCGTGCGCTCGACGTCGGTCTGGCTCTTCCAGAACAGGCGCGCCTGCGCGTAATGCTCCGCGAAGCGCTCGGCTTTGCCGCGCACCTTGTCCGCCTCCCGCACCATCGGTTCGCGGTACGACACGAAGCCGGCACTGCCGGCCTGGAACGGGCAGCCTCCAGCGAGTGAGTTCGGTTCGTATGACACACGCCCGCGGTTCACCGCCTGGCGGTGCATGCCGTCGCGCTGGTTGTTGTGCACCTGTGCCACCGGTGCATTGATCGGGATCTCGTGGAAGTTCGCCCCGCCGAGCCGAGAAATCTGGGTGTCGACATAGGAGTGGATACGGCCCATCAGTAGCGGGTCGTTGGTGAAGTCGACGCCGGGGACCACGTGCGCCGTGCAGAACGCCACCTGCTCGGTTTCGGCGAAGAAGTTGTCCGGGTTCCGGTTCAGCACCATCCGACCCACTGGCGTGACCGGCACGAGTTCCTCCGGCACCAGCTTGGTGGCGTCGAGCACATCGAAGCTGAACGCCTCCGCCTGGGCCTCCGTGAAGATCTGCATGCCCAGCTCGTACTCGGGAAACACGCCCGCCTCGATCCCTTCCCAGAGATCGCGCCGGTGGAAGTCGGGGTCGGCGCCGGAAATCTTCGCCGCCTCATCCCAGACCAGTGAGTGCGTGCCGCCCTTCGGATTCCAGTGGAACTTCACGAAGTGCGACTCGCCCTCCGCGTTCACCAGCCGGAACGTATGCACGCCGAACCCCTGCATCGTCCGGTAGCTGCGGGGAATGGCACGGTCGGACATCGCCCACATCAGCATGTGGGTGATCTCCGGCATGAGAGAGGCGAAGTCCCAGAACGTGTCGTGCGCGGTTGCGGCCTGCGGCATGGCGAAGTGCGGTTCCGGCTTGGCCGCATGGACGAGATCCGGGAACTTCATGGCGTCCTGGATGAAGAAGACCGGGATGTTGTTGCCGACGAGGTCCCAATTGCCTTCCTGCGTGTAGAACTTCGTGGCGAAACCGCGCGCGTCGCGTGCGGTGTCGGCCGACCCGCGCTCGCCGATGACGGTGGAGAAGCGCACGAACACCGGCGTCTGCAAACCCGCTTTCGAAAACAGGTGAGCGCGGGTGTACTGCGTGAGCGGCTCGTAGCACTCGAAGTAGCCATGCGCTGCCGAGCCGCGCGCGTGGACGATGCGCTCGGGGATACGTTCATGGTCGAAGTGGGTGATCTTCTCCCGCAGGATGAAGTCCTCGAGGAGCGTCGGCCCCCGCAGTCCGGCTTTCAGCGAGTTCTGGTTGTCGGCGACCGGCACGCCCTGGTTTGTCGTGAGGATCTGCCCGGTGTCGTCGGCGCGGACCCGGTCGAGCGACCCATTGGTCTGGTTGGTACCGGGGGAGACCGTTCCCGACCCGACCTTGTCCGAGGACGTCGACTCCTGCACAGTGCTGGCGCCTGCGAGTGGCGACGAGGCGTCGTGCGGCACGCCCTGCGGCGGTGGCTGACTCGCGTCGTACTCGCCGGCCTTGATGGGGTTGAACGGAATACTCGCGGCAAGTTCGTTGGCGGCGGCGAACTGAGTCGTGAGGTCGTCAGCCAGGAGACCCTTGCGGGGTGGTGTGGACGGTCCCGAGACGGTGGCTCGACTGTTCCGCTGGGTCTTCTTGCGCGAGGTGGACGAGGAGCGCGTGGATTTGGCCATGGCCCACATGTCGTGCAAGAAGCAGGGCAGTCGGCCGCGGTTGCAGGAGCAATAATGACGAGCCATGCGCGGGCTGCCATGCCGCTGACTCTGCAGACAATCGCCACTCGCCGTCTCTCGGCGCAGTGGCTCAGCGCTCCGGCGCCGCGCACCCCGGCCGACCTCGTGCGCTGGTGCGGCGCGGTGCAGTCGCAGGACCTGCCACTCGCGACATGGTCGGTGGGGCAGCGCCTCAACGGCTGCACCGCGCGCGAGGTGACGGCCGCGCTTGACGCAGGCGCGCTGCTTCGGACGCATGTGCTCCGCCCCACCTGGCATTTCGTGGCTCGCGACGACCTGCGCTGGATGCTCGAGCTGACGGCGCCGCGGGTGCTTGCGAAGCTCAGGCCCTTCGACAAACGCGCCGGTCTGGACGCGGCGACAGCGGTGAGGGGCGTGAAGGCGGTCGACCAGGCGCTCGATCGCCGAGGACCACTGACACGCACCGACCTGGCGTGCGTGCTGCGTGCGGGCGGACTGGGTGACGTGTCGAACTGGCTGGTCGGTCACGTGCTGATGCACGCGGAGCTGCGAGGCATCATCTGCAGCGGACCGGCGCGTGGCGCGCAGCAGACCTGTGCGCTGCTCGACGAGCGGGCGCCAGGACGCGTCACGCTGACGCGCGACGAGGCGTTGGCCGAACTGGCGCGCCGCTACTTTCAGAGCCATGCGCCGGCCACGGAACTCGACTATCGCTGGTGGTCCGGGCTGAGCGCGGCCGACGCCCGGCGCGGCATCGACGCGCTCGGCGACGCAGTGTCGCGGGTCAAGGCAGGTGACATCACCTACGTCGTCTGGCGTGACGTGGCTGGCACGCCAGGCCGAGGCGTGACGGCGCACCTGCTGCAGCCGTTCGATGAACTGGTGGTGGCCTACAGTGAGTCGCGTCATGCGGTTGATGCAGCGGGACTCGTGCGCCACCACAGACCAGACGGCCTGCTCACCCGCTCGGTGATCGTGGATGGCCAGGTTGCCGGTCGCTGGAGCCGCACGCTCGCTCGCCGGCGGAACGTGCGCCTCGAGTGGCTGCGGCGGCTGACGGCGCGCCAGCACGGCGCGGTGGCTGCGGCGGTCGGTCGGTCGCGGCCTTCCTGGGCGAACCGCTGACGCTGGAGGCGAGCGCGGAGGGCTGACGCGAGCCGCCGCCTCGCGGAATAATGAGGGGCATGTTCAGCGCTCGCCACGTCGTCCACGGTCTTTGCCTGCTACTCGTGCTGTCGGTCGTCGCGTCGGCGCAACCGGCCGCGCCGCCGGAGCCAGTGCTCAACCAGAAAGGCAAGGACGTCCAATGGGTGCCGACCCCGCCGGCCCTGCTCGACAAGATGCTGGACATGGCGAGCGTGACACCGACGGATTACCTCGTCGACCTCGGGTCTGGCGACGGCGTCACCGTGATCGGGGCCGCCCTGCGGGGCGTGAAGGCGCTGGGCATCGAGTACGACCCGAGCCTCGTCGAGGTGTCGAAGCGCAACGCGAAGGCGGCCGGCGTCGAGGCGCTTGCGGAGTTCCGTCGCGGCGATATCTTCAAGACCAACTTCTCGAAGGCGACAGTGGTCTTCACCTTCCTGTTGCCGTCGTTGAACCTGCAGCTGCGCCCGACGATCCTGGCCATGAAGCCCGGCACGCGCGTCGTGTCGAACACCTTTCCGATGGGCGAGTGGGAACCCGACGACCGTGTCCGTGTAGACGGCCCATGCGAGCGCTGGTGCGAGGCGCTGTTCTGGGTCGTGCCGGCCCGGGTCGCCGGCGTATGGCGCACGCCGTTGGGCGATCTCACGCTGACGCAGCGTTTCCAGATGCTGTCCGGCACGCTCGGCGACACGCGCGTGCAGCAGGGACGGCTGCGCGGCGAGGCCGTGGTGTTCACGCTCGGCGACGGACAGTTCACCGGTCGCGTCAACGGCTACCGCATCACCGGCACCTTCGTCGAGCACGGCCGCTCGGACACCTGGAACCTCGTCCGTCGCTGACGCGCGACCAACGACCAACGACCAACCGACCATTCCCGTGACAGAATGTGCGCCGTGCCGCGCGTCTCGGTTGTCATTGCCACGTACAACTGGAGCAGTGTCCTGCCGTACGCCATTGGCAGCGTGCTCAGGCAGACGTATGACGACTTCGAAGTGGTGGTCGTTGGCGATGGCTGCACCGACGATTCCGAGGCGGTCGTGCGGGCCATTGGCGACCCGCGGGTGCGGTGGACCAACCTTCCCGTGAACAGCGGCCATCAGGGGACGCCGAACAACGAGGGCATTCGCCAGGCGCGCGGCGAACTCATCGCCTATTTGGGTCACGACGATCTGTGGTTTCCCCATCACCTCGACGCCAGCGTTCGCGCACTCGACCAGGCAGCGGCCGACGTCACGTACTCCCTTGTGGCCTGCATCGGCCCTGATGCGGCGTTCATCCTGCCGACGATCCCGCAGCCGCGTCGGCGGACATTCTCTCCGCCGTCCGGCATGGTGCACCGCCGGATCGTGGCCGAACGCACCGGAGGGTGGGCGCACTATCGTCAACTGCGGGTCGCGCCCGAAACGGAGTTCTTCCGGCGGGCCTTCGATGCCCACTTCCTGTTCCGGTATGTTCCCCGACTCACTGTGGTGAAGTTCCCCGCGGTCTGGCGGGCCGGCGTCTACAGAACGCGGCCATCGCACGAACAGGCTGAGTGGTCGGCTCGCATGCAGGCCGAGCCCGACCTCGAGGCGCAGCTCATGGCCCGCTTCATCGCGGAAGGAGGCTTGCGCAATGTCTCCTACCGCGAGCTGGTTCGTCATCTCATCAAGGAAACGGCTCGCCTGATCCGTCGTCCGTCGTTCCTGCCGTGGCGCCGGGGCGGCATGATCGACGCGGTGCGCGCCTTCAAGGGGCTGGAGGAGTAGGGATGCTTCTGAGTGCACGCAAGGATACGCAGCAGGTCACGCCGGAGTGGCAGAAGCTGCAGGAGACGATCGAGGGTGTGGCGGTGCACGAAGTGCGTCACGTGCCGCGCGACCACGGCGTCATCACCGAGCTGTATCGCCCCGAATGGGATCCGACCGGCCTGCCCGTGGTGCACATCTACCAGTCGAGGCTGTTCCCGGCCGCCATCGGCGCCTGGAGCTGTCACGCCAGGACGGTCGACCGGCTCTTCATCAATCAGGGCCACGTGAAGATCGTGCTGTTCGATGGCCGTGAGGACAGCCCCAGCTATAACCGCGTCATGGAGTTGCATGCCGGTGACGTGCGGCCCGCCTTCGTTGTGATTCCGATTGGGGTCTGGCACGGCATCCAGAACCTCGGCTCGTCGGACGCGTTGATGTTGAATTGGCCGTCGCGCGCCTACGACTATCAGGATCCGGATCACTACCGCCTTCCGTACGACTCACCTGACATCCCATATCAATGGAACGCCGGTGGTGCCCGGCTGCGCTCGAATCCGCGGTTGTCTTCACCAGCCGCCGCGACTGGGGACGAGAATGATTGACTTGCACAACCGTCGCGCGTTCCTGCGCGCCGTGGCCGCCGCCGGCGTGGCGTGGGCCGCCGTCGACCTCGTCGTTGTGGAGGAGGCGCTCGCGTTCGCAGGCCAGCAGGCCGGCACCAGACGTCTCACGTTCAGCGCGCTGACGCGTCCCCAGGCGGAAGCCCTGGATGCGATGACGGCGCGCCTCATCCCATCAGTGGATGGCCGGCCCGGTGCGCGCGAGGCGGGCGCGGTCTCCTTCATCGACCGTGCGCTGGCCACGTTCAACGCTGCACAGAAGGGGCTGTATGTGGACGGCGTGACCGACCTGAACCGGCGTGCGGCAACCAGGGCGCCGGGCAACCCCGGTTTTGCCGCCCTGTCTGGTGCGCAGCAGGACGAGGTGCTGCGCGAGGTGGAGCAGACGCCGTTCTTCCAGTCCATGCGCTTCGACACCATCGTCGGCACCTTCGCGCTGCCAACCTGGGGCGGCAACAAGGACCATCTTGGCTGGCAGATGATCGGCTTCGAGCACCTGCCGCGTTTCCAGGCGCCGTTCGGCTTCTACGACGCCGACATCAATCGGAGAGGTTGACCATGCAGGCACCGCAACCGCCGCGTCCCGCCCGCTACCGTCCGAGCGACGAGGTCGACTTCGTCATCGTCGGCTCCGGCGCCGCGGGCGGCATCATCGCCAAGGAACTATCGACTGCCGGTTTCTCAGTGGTGGTGCTCGAGCAGGGCCCTCGGCTCACCGAGCAGCAGTTCGATCACGACGAGTTCGGCGCCTTCTTCCGCTATTCGAACGCCAATGATCCGGCGACGCAGCCGCAGACGTTCCGTCCGAACCCGAGCGCGAAGACCGAGCAGCAGATTGCCGCGATCTACGGCCGGCTGGTCGGCGGCAGCAACGCCCACTTCACCGCCAATGTCTGGCGGCTGCGCCCGACCGACTTCAACGAAGCCAGCAGGCTCGGCGGCATCGCCGGCGCCAACTTCGTCGACTGGCCAATCGGCTACGGCGATCTCGAGCCGTACTACACCAAGGTCGACTGGGAGATGGGCGTCTCGGGTGTGCCCGGTCCCTTCGATGCGCCACGCTCGCGTCCGTATCCGATGCCGCCGCTGCCGGTGAAGTCGTCGGGCGTGCTGATGGACCGTGGCGCGGCCAAACTCGGCTGGCACTCACAGCCGGCGCCCATGGCCATCAACTCGCAGTTCTACAACGGTCGTCCAGCGTGCCAGCATTGCGGCTTCTGCCTGTTCTTCATGTGCGAGTTCCGTTCGAAGTCGACGTCGATGGCGACAATGCTGCCGGTGGCGGAGGCGACTGGACGCTGCGAGATCCGGCCGAACAGCTACGTGGCTCGCGTCGAGACGAACAGCGCCGGCCGCGCCACCGGGGTGTCCTACTTCGACGCGGCCAGGCAACTGCAGCGGCAGCGGGCGAAGGCGGTGGTGCTCTGCGCCAACGGCGGCGAGACACCGCGGCTGTTGCTGAACTCGTCGTCGGCGCGCTTCCCGAACGGTCTGGCGAACTCGAGCGGCGTCGTTGGGCAGCACCTGATGTTCAATACCTACAGCGGCGTCAACGCGCAGTTCTCCGAGCAGTTGAACGAACACAAGAGCGTGCAGAACACGCGCATCGTGCTCGACTTCTACGAGTCCGACCCGTCGCGCGGTCACTATGGTGGCGGCGGTCTCGACGCCCGCTTCGGCAAGTACCCGATCACCTTCGGCCTGGGCGGGCTGCCGCCCGGCTCACCCACGTGGGGTGAAGGGTTCGCGCGCGGCCTCGCTCAGCAGTACACGCGCTCGATGTTCTTCGGCACCCACGGCACGTCGCTGCCGGTGCCGTCCAACAGCATCTCGCTCGATCCGTCGCTGAAGGACGCGTGGGGGCTTCCGGCCATGCGCGTCACCTACACCGACCATCCGGACGACCTGAAGAACCTCACGTACCTCGTCGGCAAGGCGACGCAGCTCGCCGAGGCGGCGGGGGCGACGAAGGTCTGGCCAGACCCGGTGGCGCCACAAACCAACGCGGTGCACCTGCTCGGCACCTGCCGTATGGGTAACGATCCGAAGACGTCGGTGGTGGACAAGTACAACCGGACGCACGACGTGAAGAACCTCTTCATCTGCGACGGCAGCAGCCTGGTCACCTCCACCCGTGGCCAGCCGACCATGACCATCATGGCGCTGGCCTTCCGTGCCGGCGAGCACATCGCCGGCTTCGCCAGGCGCGGCGAGATCTGAGGCACGGGCCGGCCGCGCGGCCGTGAACCTCGCCGGGGTGCACGGGTGCTAGAATTTCCCTGCACATGCCCGTAACCACCCTCGACGAACTCCGCGAACACCTGCAGTGGGCGATTCAGCTCGAACACGCCACGCTGCCGCCGTATCTGTGCGCGCTCTACTCGATCAAGCCGGGCACGAACCAGGCGGCTGCCGGGGTCATCACCTCGGTGTTCATCGAGGAGATGCTCCACATGACGCTGGTCGCCAACGTGCTGAACGCGGTCGGCGGCACGCCCATCCTCGATTCGCCCGATTTCATCCCGCGCTACCCAACGTTCCTGCCGCACAGCGCCAACGCCTTCGAGGTGTCGCTGCTGCCGTTCTCGCCGCAGGCGGTCGAGACGTTCATGAAGATCGAACGTCCGGAAGACCGGGAAGCCACCTCTGAAGCCGAAGGCTACGACACGATCGGTCAGTTCTACCAGGCGATCGAGGAAGGGCTGAAGCGGCTGTGCCAGACGCTCGGCGAAGCGGCCGTGTTCACCGGCGACCCCTCGCGGCAGGTGACGCCGCAGGCGTTCGAGTATCGCGGCAGCGGCCGTGTGCTACCGGTGTACGACCTTGCGTCGGCGCTCGTGGCCATCGACGAAATCGAAGAGCAGGGCGAAGGACTGAAGCACGCCGAGGTGTGGGACGGCGACCGCGACATGTTCCACCCCGAGCGTGAGGAAGTGGCGCACTACTTCCGCTTCATGGAACTGCAGCAGCAGCGTTCGTTCAAACGCGGCGACACGCCCGAGTCCGGCCCGACCGGGGCGGCGTTCACGCTCGACTACTCGGCGGTCTATCCGATGCGTCCGAACCCGCGTTCGCAGACCTACAAGGGCGGCAGCCCGGTGGTGGCGAAGGTGGGCGAGTTCAACCTGCTCTATTCAGATCTGCTGCGCGACCTGCACCGCGCCTTCAACGGCGAGCCCGGACGCCTCTTCAAGACCATCCCGGCGATGCAGCAACTGAAAGTGGTGGCGCAGGCGATCATGGAGATGCCGACGGGCGACGGCACGACGAACGCCGGTCCGACCTTCGAGTACATGCCGCCGGTCACACAGATGCAGGCCGCCAACGCTGCCTACACGATCACCGTCCTCGAGAATGGTCCGTATCTCGTCGTCGGTGGCGTGCCGCTGAACCGCAAGTCGATCGTGAAGTCTGAACTGCACGAACCGCTCACCTGGAAGAAGGGCGCGACGCTCGAGTCGGACCAGAGCTACCGTTTGTGCCGCTGTGGCCAGTCGGCGCACAAGCCGTTCTGCGACAACACGCATGCCCGCGTCGGCTTCGACGGCACCGAAACGGCGCCCACCACGCCGAGCGCCGCCCGTGCCCGCCGCTTCGTCGGCACGAAGATCACGATGACCGACGACTCCATCCTCTGTATGCACGGCGGCTTCTGCGGCAACCATGCCGAGAAAGTGTGGCAGATGATGGAGCACACCGACGACACCCGGGTGCGCTTCACCGTGATGCAGATGGTGGAGCGATGTCCGTCCGGAAAACTGAGCTACGAGATCGACGGCGTGCCGGTCGAACCCGATCTGCCGGAAGCGATCTCGGTCACGACCGATGGTCCGCTCTGGGTGACGGGTGGGATTCCGGTGACGATGTCGAACGGGGACACGCTCGAGGTGCGGAACCGCGTCACGCTCTGCCGCTGCGGCCAGTCGAGGAACAAGCCGCTCTGCGACGGCACGCACGCCGACGCCGGCTTCCGCGAGGGGTAGAGCGGTCAGGCTTCAGCCGGACCTTCACGCGTCCGCGTCCGCCAGGAACCCGCCGGACTGGTGCGACCACAGTCCGGCGTAGATACCGTTCATCGCCAGCAGCGCTTCGTGCGACCCGCGCTCCACCACGGCCCCGCCGTTCATGATCAGCAGTTCGTCCATTCGCCGCACCGTCGACAGGCGGTGCGCGATGACGAGCGCCGTCCGTCCCTCGAGTAACGTGAGCAGGGCGTCCTGGATGGCGGCCTCGCTCTCCGAGTCGAGCGCACTCGTCGCTTCGTCCAGCACGAGAATCGGTGCGTCCTTCAAGATGGCCCGCGCAATCGCCACCCGCTGCCGCTGTCCGCCGGACAGCTTCACGCCGCGCTCGCCAACCATCGTGCCGTAGCCCTCCGGCAGTGCCTCGATGAACTCCGCCGCATGCGCCAGTGCCGCCGCCCGCCGCACGTCCTCGTCGGTCGCCGCGGGTCGGCCGACACGGATGTTGTCGGCGATGCTGCGGTGGAACATCGACGGATCCTGCGGCACGTAGGCGATGAGGGTGCGCAGCGCTCCTTGCGGCACGCTGTCGATCGGTACCCCACCGATGAGGATGCGCCCCGCGTTGACGTCCGAGAACCGGAGCAGCAGGCGCGTCAGCGTGGTCTTGCCGCCGCCCGATCGACCCACCAGGCCGAACTTCGCACCGGCGGGAATGGTGAGCGAGAGGTTGTCGAACAGCCACGGCTGCGAGTCGCTGTAGCGGAAGCTCACGTGGCTCAGCGTGATGCTGTGGTCGGCCGGCGTCAGCGCCGCCGGCGCATCGAGGTCGGTCACCACCGGTGGGTCGAGCAGCAGGTCGGCGAACTGCGCCGCATCGGTGAGCGCCCCTTCCAGGTTCCGGTAGATGCGGTTGAACTCCCACATCACGCGCGTCGCCGTGGAGTAGTAGCTGAAGGTGATGAACACCGCCTCGAGGCTGCCGCCGCTCGTGCCGCGCGTCGCCAGTGCCGTGATGAGCCCGAGGATGTTCGTCGTCACGAACATGGTCGACGTGACGATGTCGATGCGGAAGTTCTGGTAGTCCCAGGAGCGGAGCGTCTTCGCGCCGAAGTCGGTGACGTTCTTCTCGTGAATGCGCGCCTCCTCCGGTTCGCGCGCGAAGGCACGGACGACCTCCGCATTCGAGATGGAGTCGGCCAGGTGCCCGGCCATCACGTTCGAGGCCGCCTCGCGTACGTCCACCAGCGCCTGTCCGCGCCTCACCAGCGGCAGGATGATCAGGACAGTGAGGGTGAGCACGCTCAGCAGTACGACGATGAGCCAGGGCGAGTACTGCCACAGCACCACCGACACAAACACCAGCGGCAGCATGGTCGGCGCCATCTGGAACACCAGCACGTCGAAGACGTCTTCGTAGCGGCGGGCAAAGCCGAGGGCCCGCTTGGTGAGCGAACCCGAGTAGTTGCTCTGGAAGAACGCCAGGTCTTTTGCCAGCAGTTCATCCATCGACTCGATGTACAGCGCCTCCAGCCCGCGGATCTCGACCCGCGTGATGATGATCGTGGCCAGGCGCCAGCACACCTGACCGGCCATCCAGAGCCCCGCGAACGTCAGCACGTACGGCACCAGGTCGTGCCACGTGAGCGTCTCGTTCCGTCCAAGGCGTCCGAGCAGGCGGGCAATGACCAGCGGCGGCGCGTAGTAGTTCAGGATGTCGGCCGCGGCCGGCAGCAACACCGACGCGGTGGACATGAAGGGTGTGCGTCGGGCCTGGCGCCAGTAGCGCGCCAGCACGAGGCGCAGCGAGGCGCGCAGGCGGCTGGTGTCACGTGGTCGGGTGTCGGTGGTCATGGTCACTCGTCGGGCGATTGTCGAGGAAACCACGCGCGGCGTGACCCTGTCAATCAACCAACGGCCTCTGCGACGGGCGGGACGAATTGTCTTGCGGCAGCCCGGCTGTTCGTCCCACCATCGCGCTGCGAGGGACAGATGCAGGACACCACACACACGGTCGGACGACGGGCGTTGTTGAAGGGGACGATGGTGGCGGCGGCAACGGCGGTGGCGTCGGTCGCCGGGGCGGCACAGACGCCGGTGCTACCCGCAGAGCCGGTGACGCGCCTGGCCGACGTGCCGCTCGGCCCGGCTGTCACGGTGACGGTCGAACGCCGCGACGACATCGTGCTGGTCGGTCTGAACCGGCCGTCCATCCAGAACCGTGTCGACCCGCCGACCCGCCTGCGTCTGGGCGAGGTCTACTATCAGTTCGAACACGACCCGTCGCTGCGGGCGCTGGTGCTGTTCGGGCACGGAGCAAACTTCTCGCGCGGCATCGACGTCGATGCGTCGCAGCAGGGCATCGTGTCCGGCACCCGCGTCGCCAGCACCGCCTCGTCGCTCGATATCCTCGGCAATGCGCAGGGCTCCGCGCGACGCAGCAAGCCGGTTGTGGCGGTGGTGCACGGCGACACCTGGAATCTCGGACACGAGATCTACCTGGCGTGCGACATCCGCATTGCCGCTGCGAATACGCAGTTCGGGCAGGACGAGAACACCCACGGCCGATTCCCTGGCGGCGGCGCGACGGTGCGCTTCGTGCGCGAGGCCGGATGGGGCAATGCGATGCGCTACATGCTCACCGGCGATCACTGGAGCGCGGCGGAGTCGTTGCGCATCGGTGTGACGCAGCAGGTGGCGCCGACGCAGGCGGCGGCGCTCGAGGCCGGCATCGTGATGGCGCGGAAGATTGCCGCGTGCGGCCCGCTCTCTATCAAGACCACGCTCGCCTCGGCACACAGCTATGTCGATCCGGTGGAAGCCGGTGCGTTGTCTACCCTCGGCGCGCAGTACGCCGCGCTCTACCGCACCGAAGACTTCGTCGAGGGGCGGCGCGCGGAGGCCGAAGGGCGTCCGCCGAAATACACGGGTCGCTGAACAGGGTTGGAACAGGGAGAGCCGATGCGGATGTCTGGTCGCGTGCGTGGTGCGGTGATCGGGGTGGTGCTGGCGCTGGCCGCATGGCAGGTGCGTCCGGCCATGCAGGCGGCGCCGTTCGACCTGGTCATTCGTGGCGGCCGCGTTGTTGACGGCACGGGCAATCCGTGGTTCCGCGCCGACGTCGGCATCAAGGGCGACAGCATCGTCGCCGTGGACACAGGGCTCGATGCCGCCGGCGCCCGCGTCATCGATGCTACGGGCCGCGTCGTGTCGCCCGGCTTTATCGACGTGCACTCGCACTCCGAGGAGGGGCGCGAGGGACAGGATGCCATCGGCAACCCGGCTGCCGAGAACAACATCCGCCAGGGGGTCACGACGCTGTTCGCCAGCCCAGACGGCGGCGGCTCGGTCCGCGTTGGCGAGTATCTTTCGAAGGTGGCGGCGGCACGACCGACCGTGAACGTTGGCAGCTTCATCGGGCACGGCAGCGTGCGCGGTGCGGTCGTCGGCCAGGCCGATCGGGTGGCGACGCCCGAGGAACTGCAGCGGATGAAGGAGCTGGTACGCGTCGGCATGCGCGAGGGTGCGTTCGGGCTCAGCACCGGGCTGTTCTATGTGCCCGGCAGCTATGCGCCGCTGCAGGAAGTGATCGACCTTGCGGCGGTGGCCGGGGAGTTCGGCGGCATTCACCAGTCGCACATGCGCGACGAAACCGGCAAGGTGCTCGACAGCGTGCGCGACACCATCGCCATCGGCGAGCAAGGACACCTGCCGACGCAGGTGACGCACCACAAAATCATTGGCAAGGCGAACTGGGGCCGGAGCGTCGAGACGCTGCGGCTGATCGACGAGGCGCGGGCGCGCGGTATCGATGCCACCATCGACCAGTATCCCTACACGGCGTCCAGCACCTCCATCCAGGGCGGCCTGCTGCCGGCGTGGGTGCAGGAGGGCGGCCGCGACAAGATGCTCGAGCGACTGCGCGACGAAACGCAACTGCGACGGACGCTCACCGCCATCATCTCTGCCATCGAGAACGATCGCGGCGGCGGCGACCCGGCCAACATCGTGCTCGCGGCCTGCGGCTTCGACCCGAGCCTCGCCGGGAAGAATCTGGGGCAGGTGCTGCGCGAGCGGAAGCGTCCGGCCACGCCAGACCAGGCGGCCGACCTCGTCGTCGAGATCGTGCAGAAGGGCGGCTGCAGCGCCGTGTATCACGCCATCAGCGAAGATGACCTCGTGCGCATCATGCAGCACCCGGCGACGATGATTGCGTCCGATGCGGCGCCCGGCATTCCGACGTTCGGCAAGGACGTGCCGCACCCGCGCGCCTACGGCACGTTCGCTCGCGTGCTCGGGCTCTACGTCCGCGAGAAGAAGGTGCTGACGCTAGAGGAGGCAGTGCGCAAGATGTCGTCGTTTCCCGCACGGCGCATGGGGCTGCCAGACCGGGGCCTCATCCGGCCGGGCATGAAGGCGGACGTCGTGGTGTTCGATCCGAACACCGTCATCGACAGGGCCACCTTCGAGAAGCCGCACCAGTATGCCGAGGGCGTGTCCGCGGTCGTGGTCAACGGCGTCGTCACGCTGGCCGATGGGGCGATGACCGGGGCGCGCGGCGGACGCGTGCTGCGGCGGCACTGAACGCGGGTGAGTCCCGGAGTAGAATCCCGACTCGCATGGACGCTCCTTCACTCAAGCGCCGCCTCGCAGCCATTCTTGCCGCTGACGCCGTCGGCTACTCCAAGCACATGGCCCGCGACGAGGAAGGCACGCTGCGCGTGCTCTCCGGACATCGCGTCATCATCGACGGCCTCATCGCCACCTTCTCCGGGCGCATCGTCGGCACCGCGGGCGACAGCGTACTGGCGGAGTTCGGCAGTTCGGTCGATTCGGTGCGCTGCGCCGTGGAGATCCAGGCGGCGCTGGCCACACGCAACAGCAGCCTGGCCGAGGCCGACCGCCTGCTGTTCCGCATCGGCATCAACCTCGGCGACGTCATCGTCGAGGGCGACGATATCCTCGGCGACGGCGTCAACGTGGCAGCCAGGCTCGAAAGCATTGCTGACCCGGGCGGAATCTGCGTGTCGTCGTCGATCTACGACCAGATCAGCGGCAAGCTGAACCTCGGCTTCGCCGACATGGGGCATCAGTCGCTGAAGAACATCGGCCGTCCTGTCCGCACCTACATGGTGGCGCGCGATGGAGCCGAGGCTGCGGCGTCGCAGTCCGGCGTCGCAGCGGCGCCGGCATCGCCCGCAGCGAAGAGCAGCACCACGCTGTGGCTGGCGGCGGCCGGAGCAGTGGGCCTCGTGGTCGTGGCGGTGACGGTGCTCGGTGGCAGCCGGCAGTCCGCGAACGTGAGGGGGCAGACGGCCGCCACGGAAACGAGCGCCGCCGAGTCGCTCGTGCCGGCCGCGCGCACCAGCGAGCCGCCGGCAGCTGCTGAAGCTCGGGCCCGCCCGCCGCAGCCGGTGCCGGCCGCGGCGCCAGCGCCCGCAGCCGTCGGTGCACCCGCACCGGCCCCGGTCTCCGCTCCGCCCACGCCCGTCGCCGCAGCCGCGCCCGTCGCCGCAGCACCGTCCCCGCCTGCCGCGGCTGCGCCCCTGGCGTTCAGCGGCGGCACCGCCTCAGGCGCCTGCGAGGGCGACGATCAGCTGACCGGAGCGGGCACGGTGCGTGTCGAGGTGAACGACCTCATTGTGTCGTTCCCGCCCGCGGCCGGACGCCGTGCGCCGGTCGTTGCGCGTGGACGACTTGCGGACGATGGGGGCGTGACCTTGCAGGTGGTGCGAGGCGGCCGCGGCCGCAGCGGGACTGGTGGCTCGTTCTCGGGACGTCTCATTGCTGGGCGTGGCACACTGACCGGACCGGCCGGCCGCTGCACGATCACCCTGCAGCTGAACTGAGCGTTCGGGGGAGGTGCCAGGCCCAGTGGTGGCTGTACACTCATTCACCACATGAAACTGCTGTTGTCGTATCTCAAGGGCTACTGGCCCCTGGTGCTGCTGGCGCTCGTGCTTGCCGCGGTCAACCAGGTCTTCTCGCTGCTCGACCCGCTCATCTTCCGACACGTCATCGACGAGTACGCCACCCGCTTCTCCGAGTACACCACCGGCCAGTTCTTTCGCGGGGTGTCGCTGCTGCTCGGCGCGGCTGTAGGCGTCGCCTTCGTGTCGCGCGTGGCGAAGAACTTCCAGGACTACTTCATCAACGTCATCACTCAGCGGCTCGGCGCCCAGATCTACGCCGACGGCATCCGTCACTCGCTCGAACTGCCGTACGCGGTGTTCGAGGATCAGCGGAGCGGTGAAACGCTTGGCAAGCTCCAGAAGGTGCGCACCGATGTCGAGAAGCTGATCTCGGCGTCGATCAACATCCTCTTCACCTCGGTGGTCGGCATCGTGTTCGTCATGGTGTACGCCTGGAGTGTGCACTGGCTGATCGCGCCGATCTACTTCCTTACCATTCCGGCGCTCGGCATCCTCAGCTCGATCCTGAGCAAGAAGATCAAGGTCATCCAGAAAGTGATCGTCGCCGAGACGACCGCGCTGGCCGGGGCCACTACCGAGTCGCTGCGCAACATCGAGCTGGTGAAGAGCCTGGGGCTGGCGCCGCAGGAGATTGCGCGCCTGAACAGCACCACCGACAAGATCCTGCAGCTGGAACTGAAGAAGGTGCGCTACATCCGCAGCCTCAGTTTCATCCAGGGCACGGTGGTGAACTTCCTGCGCACCACCATCATGTTCCTGATGCTCTACCTGATCTTCACGCGCGAGATTACGGTGGGGCAGTTCTTCTCGCTGTTCATCTACTCGTTCTTCATCTTCGGTCCGCTGCAGGAACTGGGGAACATCATCAACATCTATCGCGAAGCGGAGGTGTCGCTGCAGAACTTCCAGACCATCCTCGACATGAAGAAAGAGCCGCGGCCCGAGAACCCCGTGGCGGTGCCTGAACTCCGGGAACTGGCGTTCCGGCACGTCGGCTTCCAGCACCAGTCGGCGTCGACGCCGGCGCTCACCGACATCTCGTTCGACGTGAAGCGGGGCGACACGGTGGCCTTCGTCGGGCCGTCGGGCGCGGGCAAGACCACGCTGGTGAAGCTGCTGGTGGGGCTCTATCCGCCGCAGTCGGGCGACATCCTCTACAACGGGCATCCGGCGGCCACCATCGACCTGAACCAGTTGCGCGAGCGCATCGGCTTCGTGACGCAGGACACGCAGTTGTTCTCCGGCACCATCCGCGAGAATTTGCTGTTCGTGAACCCGACCGCGACCGACGAGGAGTGCCTCGCGGTGATGCGCAAGGCCGCGTGCCACACCCTGCTGGCGCGCGCCCACAAAGGGCTCGACACGGTGATTGGCGAGGGCGGCGTCAAGGTGTCGGGCGGCGAGAAGCAGCGGCTGTCCATCGCCCGCGCCCTGCTGCGCCAGCCGCACCTGCTGGTGTTCGACGAAGCGACATCGTCGCTCGACTCGCTCACGGAAGAGGAGATCTGCAGCACCATCCGCGACGTCGGCACCAGCAAGGACGTGATCACCATCCTCATCGCGCATCGGCTGTCGACGATCATGCACGCCGACCGCATCTTCGTGCTCGAACGGGGGAGCATCACCGAGGCGGGCACGCACGACGAACTGCTCGCGTTGAAGGGACTCTACTTCGCGATGTGGCGTCAGCAGATTGGTGAGCGGCGCCCGGCGCCAGCCGTGCCGGCCATGGCTCGTCCCGGCGTCGTGACGGCGTAGCGCGACGCGCTTACTTCTTCTCGAACCACCCATGTGAGCCCGCGGCGATGTCCTGCAGGGCCACCACATAGTGCTCGCCAGGCACCGGTGTCTCTACCCGCGTGACGACGTGCCCGGCGACGCGACCGAGGTCGCCCTTCTGGAAGTCGGTCTTGGTGTGCAGATTGACGGTCATGGCTGCGAGGTTCGAGTCTACTCGCTGCGGTTGCGACCCGCCGGCGAATCGTCGCGGGTCAAAGCTCATGAGCGACGGTCGCTGCCAGCGCCTGGACAAACGGCGACCGGTAGACCGACGCGTGCGTGCCTGGGACAAACCTCGTCGTCAGTGCTGGGCAGTGGCGATTCCACCCAAGAGTCGGCCCGAAGCCGGACCACAGGAAGCCGCCCTGGCTCCATGTGCCGCGAATGAGCAGCACCGGAAACGGATAGATCGAACGCTGATAGGCCAGGCTCATCGCGTGGAACTGCAGTGTGCGGCGGCGTTCCAGCACCGTGCCCCGCTGTGCAAGCGGACGCGACATGCGCTGCACCGCGAGTTCCAGCGCGGCTTGGGCGTAGGTGAACGGACGTAGCGGACCGCCCTGCGCAGCGGCCTCGCCGAGCGTGCGCATGGCCTGCCAGCCACTCGCCACCACGTCGCGAACGCGCTGTGCCGTCCATGACGTCGCACGTGCGTGGCCTGGCGCTTCCACCACGACCACGCGGCTCACGGCACCACCGGCCGCGCGCAGGTGTGTGGCCACCTCGAGTCCGAGCTTGCCGCCGCCGCATGGTCCCATCAGGACGACGGAACAACTGGCCGCGTGCGCCGCGATGCACCGGGCCATCGGCGCCGCCAGTTCTTCGAACGAGGCCGCGTCGAAGCTACCGTCGGCTCGCAGCGGCGCCTCGACCCCGAACACCGACCGCGCCGTGAATGCGTGTGCGAATTCCAGTGCGTAGGCGAGCGAGCCGTCCGTCGCGGGGAGGACGTAGATGGAGGACAGACCGGTGCGCTCTGCCAACGTGACGATGCGCGCGGGCGAGGCGACGGTCCTGCCTGGGCCTGCCAGCAGCGCGTCGAGCCAGCCGGCCTGCCGCCTGATCGTGGGATGCGCGAAGAGTCCGGCCAGCTCGAGTGGGCGATCGAACAGTTCGGACAGCCGGCGCTCGAGATGCGCCACCGCGAACGAGTCGCCGCCGAGATCGACAAACGCCGTGTCGACGTCGCGCGGTTCGTGCCCCAGCACGTCGCGCCAGGCGCGCGTCACCAGTTCGAGCGTGGACGCCGCGTCGCCTGGAGCTGCCGTGGGTGCCTCCGGGCCAGCGAGGCCGATTCGACCGAGCGCGTACCGGTCGGGCTTGCCGCTGCGCTGTACCGGCATCTGCTCGAGCAGGACGACGTGGCGCGGCACCATTAAGGCGGGACGGCCGCGCCCGACATAGTCGCGCACCTCGGCCCCTGTCAGTGTCTCGTTGGCCGCTGGCACGACGTACGCCGCCAATTCGCGATCGCCGCGCGCGTTCTCCACTGGCAGCACGGCGGCCTGCGCCACCCGGTGCCACGCCATGAGCACCGCCTCGACCGCTGCCGGCGCCACCGTGAACCCGCGCACTTTCACCACATCGTCGCTGCGCCCAGCCAGATGCAGGTGGCCGTCGTCGTCGACGTAGCCCAGGTCGCCGGTGCGATACGACAGCTGCCCGGTGTCGTCCGTCGTGAAGCGCGCCGCCGTGAGTTCGGGGTTATTCCAGTAGCCGGTGGCAAGAAACGGTCCGCTCAGCACCAGCTCGCCAGGTGATCCCGGAGCAACGTCGTGCCCATCCGCGTCGACGAGCTTGAGAATCCGGTCGCGAACGGCGCTGCCCACGTGCATGGCGCCTGCAGGGAGGGCATGCACCTCCTGCAGGGCCGAGCGCGCGATGCTACCGCCTTCCGACGAGGAATACGCCGTCCACGCCCGCCACGAGCCGCGAAGCCTGGCGGCCAGTTGCTCGGCGTCGCGCTGGTGGGCGATGGCGCCCGAGAAGCGGATGTCGCGTAACGCCGGCACGTCGACCGCCGGGCGTGGTCGCGCGTTCCATTCCCGCACCATCGCCACCGGCATGTTCAGTGACGTGATGCGCTCCTGCTGCAGCCACGCGCCCAGGCCTTCGAGTCCCTGGGTGGTGAAGTCGTACATGCAGAGGCAGGCGCCGTTCATCAAGGCGGCAAACGCGTCGCTGGTCGCCCGCGCATACCCGGCCGACGCGGCCGAGCCGAACCGCGCGTACTCGCCGATGCCGGTCAGCTCGGCATGAATGCGGGTGGTATGGAGGAAGGAGTCGTGCGGCCGCATCACACCCTTCGGTGTGCCGGTCGAGCCTGACGTGTAGATGATGGCGGCCAGGTCGCGTCCCCGAGCGGACGCGACGGGCAGCGTCCCGGTCGGCAATGCGGAAGACTCCACCGGCACCAACGCAGTGGCGGCGCCTGCACCAGCGAGTGCCGCAGCGGCGTCGGCCTGCGCCGCATCGAAGACGATGGCGCTCGGCGTGCAGTCCGCCAGAACCGCGGCGTTCCACGCGGCCGGCGCCTTCGCGTCGAGCACCACCAGGCACCGACTCGCGAGCACCACGCTCATCTGCGCCACGATGCGGGCGCTGTCGGCGCCACAGAGCACGGCGACGCGGGCGTCGTTCGCAGGCGCAAGCATCACGACGCGCGCGGCAACGTCGGCGGCCCTGTGCAGCAACTCGGTGTAGGTCAGTCGGCCATTGACGGCCGCCACCGCCTCGGCGCCGGGCAGGCGCGCCGCCACGCGCTCGAGGCGCTCGCGCAGTGAGCCGTGCAGTTCCTCGGGAGCCCAGGCGCTCATCGCCGCGCCCCGGCGAACGCGCCGGCGCGTTCGAGTTCCGCCACCACGCTGGTGTCCACGACGTCGGCGGCGGTGACGCGCCGTGCCCCCGGCTCCGGCGACGACTGGCTGATGATGTACTCCATCCCCGCCAGCGTCGGGGCCGGCACCGAGGCAAACACGCCCTGCACGATCTCGCGATGGGCGATTGCCAGGGATGCTTTCTGTGCCACCGGATCGAGGCGGCGGTATTTCGCGATGACGGCACTCGTGCCCGGCTCGTCGTCCTTCATCGCCGCGATGGCCTGGCCAACCGCGCGCACATACGCGAGCACGGTGGCGCGATGTGCCTTCAGGTACGCCTTGCGGGTGACGAGTCCGATGTGCTGAAAGGCCGGGCGCGCGCCGGCTCCGAACGGTAGCTCGACAAAGCCCTGGGCCAGTAGTTCCGCCGACTCCGGCGCCACCTGCAGCGCGGCGGCGACTGCACCGGCCTGCATGGCGGCCATCACGGCGGCCTGCGAGCCGAGCGGCGCGAACTTCACCTGCCCGAATGGAATACCGAGCGACGCAAGATGCAGCCGCAGTCCGAGTTCATACGAGCCGCCCCCGGCCGGACTCGAGAACGTCTGTCCGACCAGTTGCTCGGGCCGCGTGAATTGTCGCGCGGCAATCAGCTTGAACGGCGTGATGTTGACGATGCCGGCCACCACCACCAGGTCTTCGCCGGCTTGCGCGGCCGGTACAACGCTGGCGCCCGACATCTGGCAGATCTGGGACTGTCCCGACAGCAGGGTCGCGACTGCCGCCGATCCGCCGTTGGCGAAGAGCAGCGTCGCCCGGAGGCCGTTGCGCTCGAAGAACCCGTGGTCTGCCGCGTAGAGCACGGCGCTGCTCGAGGCGTCCGTGCCAGAGTAGCAGGCGGTGACCGTGCCGTCAGGGACGGCCCGACCGGCGCAGGCCGGGAACGACGCCAGGGCTACGGCGACGATGGCGAGTCGCCTCGCGAGGCCAACCCTCGAGCCAGTCAAACACCCGGTCATGCCGGACGCCACGAGTGCAGGTGCCGCTCGACCGCTTCGAGCAGGGCGTTCAGGGACACGCCGGCGAAGGTGACGATGGCAATGCCGACGAACATGCGGTCCGTCTGGAACGACGAGGCAAAGTCGCGAATGAGGTAGCCGACGCCGCCCGTGCTGGTGAGGAACTCGCCGACCACCATGCTGAGCAGCCCTCGCCCGACAGCGAGACGGATGCCCGCCAGCACGTGCGGCACGCTGGCAGGCAGCAGCACCGTGCGCACCACCTGGCCCGACGAGGCGCCGAAGGCGCGGGCGGTCTCGAGCAGGCGCGGGTCGGTGTTCCGTACGCCCGTCGCGGTCGTGGCGATGACGAGCACGATGGCGTTCATCACGATCAGCGCCACCACCGACGCAGCGCCAATACCCAGCCACAGAATGAGGAACGGCGCGAACGCCACGCGCGGCATGGCCTGCAGCACGGCGAGCACGGGAGCGAACGCGGCGTCGAGGCGGCGGTTCACGCCGAGCATCAGGCCGATGGCCACACCGGCCACCACCGTAATCGTCATGCCGACGCTGTAGGTCCGGGCGCTCGTCAGCACGGCTGCGCTGAGTTCGCGCAGGTCCATGCCGAACGGCGCCTGCGCAATGGCCAGCGGGGAACTGAGGAAGATGGGTCGCACCAGTCCAGACCACGCGACGAACTGCCAGGCCACGAGCAGCAGGACGATCACCGAGCAGCCCAGGCCGCGCGGTGGTTCAGGCGAGCGCATAGGCGCTCGACTGTTCGAGGTGGTCGCGCAGTTCGGCCTGCAGTGCCGCCAGTTGCGCGATGGCGGCGGCGGTGCGCGTGCGCGGCCGCGCCAGCGGCACGTCGATCTGTTTCGTGATGCGTCCCGGCGTACCGGACATCACCACGACCTCATCGGCCAGCCAGAGCGCTTCGTCGAGTTGGTGCGTGACGAACAGCACCAGGCACGGCTCGCGCAGCCACATCGCCTGCAGGTCCAACTGCAACTGCTCGCGCATGAGGGTGTCGAGGGCGCTGAACGGCTCGTCCATGAGCAGCACGGACGGCTTCACCGCCAGGGCGCGGGCAAGATTCACGCGCTGCTGCATGCCGCCACTCAGCTCCGAGGGACGCTTGTGTGCGTGCCGGGCGAGGCCGGTGAGATGCAGCAGTTCGTCGACGCGACGCGCGGTCTCGTCGGGCGCAGTGTGTCGCAGTTCGAGGCCGTAGGCCATGTTGCGTGTCACGTCGCGCCACGGGAGCAGGTTCGGCGTCTGGAAGACCATGGCGGCGCGGTCCGCCAGATTGCCCACAGCCTGGCCCTGCCATGTGATCTGCCCTGCCGACGGCCGTTCGAGCCCCATCAGCACGCGCAGCAGCGTCGTCTTTCCGCAGCCGCTCGGGCCGACGATGGCAACGAAGCGGTCGCGGCGGACGCAGAGGTCAAGGTTCGTGAGAGCCGGGTTGTGAGGGGCGCCGCGGCGCGTGGTGAACTCGACGCTCAGCCCTGAGATGCGCAGCTCGTCTGACGCGGGCATTTGTTGAGTGTAGCGCATGGGTCGTTGGGTAGAATCGCGCCCATGAGAATCGCCGCATCCCGCTGCGCCGCCGTCCTTGCCGCCGCGGCAACGCTGCTCTACGCCGCCCGTGCGCTCGACGCGCAGGCGCCCCCGTCCGGCAATGCCGTCGTCACCGGCGAGTTGATCGTCGACCCGCCGACGCTCATCAACCTCGGATTCGAGTGGCTGATCGACGGCGACGCCAACCGATCGGCCTCGGTCGCGGTGACGTATCGGAAGACCGGCCAGACGACGTGGCGGCAGGCGCTGCCATTGCTGCGGCTGCAGGGCGAACGGGTCAAGTCGGGCCGGACCATCGACGTGACGGTGCCCAACATGTTCGCCGGCAGCATCCTCGACCTCGAACCCGACACCAGCTACGAGGCGCAGTTCGTGCTCACCGATGCGGACGGCGTGCGCGGTGACGCGACGCGGCGGGTGACGGTGCGGACGCGTGCCGAGCCGATGCCGTCGGCCGACGGGCGGACGTTCCATGTCTATCCGCACGGGTTCAAGGGGGAGAAGACGCAGCCGGCGTTCGAAGGGCTGATGTGCGCCTACAACCTGTCGTGCTCGGGCACCGACTATTCGACGGCCGGTCGGCCGCGCGTCCGCGCTGGCGACACAGTGCTGGTACATGCCGGGGTCTACAAGTACAACCGCTACGAGTACACGACCAACCCGTCGGTGAACAGCACTGGGCCGCTCGATGGCACCTACTATCTGACCGCCGACGGCACGGCGGAGCAGCCGATCGCGATCAAGGCTGCGGGCGACGGGGACGTGATCTTCGACGGCGCGGGCAACTTCGCCCTCTTCGACGTGCGCGGGGCCGACTACACCTACTTCGAAGGGATCACCTTCAGGAACGCCGAGTACGGCATCCTGGCCGGCACGCAGTTCCTGCTGGGCGCGAAAGGGCTGACGGTGAAGCATTCTCGCTTCGAGCAGGTTGGCGCCGGCGTCTGGACCAACTTCTCGGGTTCGAGCAACTTCTACATTGCCGATAACGTGTTCCTCGGCCGCGACGATCCGGATCATGTCATTGGCTGGTCGGGCAGCATCTGGGAGCCGTTCAACGGTGTGGATGGCCAGCGCTTCCCGCCGCCGATGGCGTCCTATGTGGCGGTGAAGGTGTACGGTCCAGGCCACGTCGTGGCCTACAACTACGTGGCGAACTTCCACGACGGCATCGACATCGAAACCTACGGCAACCCCGACGGCTCGGCGGCCGAGGGCGGGCCGGCCTACCCGCCGCGGCAGGACTGGGGACTGCGGCCGGTCGCGATCGACTTCTACAACAACGTCATGACGAACTTCCATGACAACCCGTTCGAGATCGATGGCGGGCTGCACAACATTCGCGTCATGCGCAATGTAATGCTCAACGCGGCCTCGCACGCCTTCTGCAACCAGCCGTCGATGGGCGGGCCGACCTACTGGATTCGCAATATCGCCTATCACCTGCCTGGTGGTGCGATCCGCATGACCGGCGGGTCAGCCGGCGTGCTGTTCTACAACAACACGATCCTGTCGGAGGTTGGCCTGGCCTCCAGTTCGAACGTGCACTTCCGGAACAACCTGATCCTGGGCGAGCAGTCGGCGCCAACGTTGTTCTCAGTCAACACGCTCACAAACTACTCGTCGTCGGACCACAACGGCTTCCGCCCGAATCCGGGCGCGGAGACGTCGTTCGCCTGGAATTCACCGCCGGCCGAGCGGCAGGCCGACTACGCCAGCCTGACGACGCCCACGGCGCCTGGCGCGGCCAGTTCGCTGGTGGCGCGGTCGTTCGCGACCCTCGCCGCCTACGCGCAGGCCACGAACCAGGACCGCAGCAGCGTGCTGGTCGATTACGACATCTTTCAGCATGTGCCGCGGCTGAGCGCGCTCGACCGCGCCACCGTGCAGAAGGTCTACCCGGTGGAGGGCCTCGACTTCAGGCTGCGGCCAGGGACGGCCGCGGTCGATGCCGGGGTGGCGCTGCCGGGCGTGACGGACGGGTTTTCCGGTCGCGGACCCGATCTTGGGGCGCTGGAACTGAACACGCCGTTGCCGCAGTACGGGCCGCGGCGCTGACCGTGCGACCAGGCGGCTTCCCAAAAACGTTCGCGCCCGTCGCCGAGAATCGGGCAGGGCTGCGCGGTGGCGTGCAACCGGCGTTCAAGCTCCGAGTCGGCGCGACCGATTCCAGAGCAGCCGATGAATCTCGATCCGCTCACGATGGTCGTGGTGATCATCATCAGCACTGTACTGATCGGCGGTGGCCTGCTGGTCACCCGCGACTACTTCGGTGAGGTCAAGGGCGCCAAGCAGTGGGCCGTCGCCACGCTGCTCCAGGCCGTGGGCTGGATCGTTATCGGGCCTATGCGCATGGTCCTTCCCGAGACCGTCTCCGGCGTGCTCGGCCCGCTGTTGGTTCAGTCGGCGCTGACGCTGTGCCTGGTCGTGCTCCACGACTTCGAGTCCAGGCCGATCCAGCGGCGCTGGTTGTATTTGCTGCTGGCGACCTATCTCACCCTGGCGCTCTGGTTCACCTTCGTCGTACCGAGCGTCGCCGCCAGGCAGGTGCTGATCGCCGCGACGACCGGGTTCATCACGTTGCGGAGTGCCTGGGTACTGTGGTCGGGGCGCGATGGTCGCGTCGCCAGCCATGTCTTCATGGCGGGCGTGTTCGGCGTCTGCGGCCTCATTCTGGTGATGCGAGGCGCCGTCTTCCTCGTGGCGGACCCGGCCGGCATCCTGCCGACCACCCCCAATGCGATGAGCTCGGCGTCGCTCATTGTGTTCTACGCCTTTGCGGTCGTGTTGCCCTTCGGATTCGTGCTGATGTGCAACGATCGCTATATCTCGCAGCGGCGGAACGCCGAGGAGGCCATGGGCGCCGCTGCGCTCGTCGACACGCTGACGCAGTTGCCGAACCGCGCGATGGTGACCACGCGGCTCACCGACCTTTCACGCCTGACACCGCAGGACACCACGCTCTACTCGGTGTTGTTCATCGATATCAACAACTTCAAGTACGTGAACGACAGCCTCGGTCACCACGCAGGCGACCAGTTGCTGATCGAGACCGCGCAGCGCCTGATGCGTGTCGTGCGATCGCAGGACACCGTGGCCCGGCGCACCGAGTCGCTGGCCGGCCGCTTCGGTGGTGACGAGTTCGTGCTGATCCTCGACGGCCTCACGTCAGCCGATGAAGCCGCCGGCGTCGCCGAACGCATCCTCGGCGCCATGGCGGCGCCGTTCACACTGGCCGGGCAGCGGGTGTCGGTCCAGTGCAGCATCGGCATCAGCGTCAGCGGTCGCGCCGACCGGCCGCTGGCTACAGAAGACCTCCTTCGCGAAGCCGACACGGCGATGTACCGCGCCAAGTCGACTGGCCGCGCCAACTTCGTCGTGTTCGATGAGTCGATGCACGTGGAAGCGTGCCGGCGGCTGACGCTCGAGAACGACCTGCGGGCGGCGCTCGAAACGGGACAACTTCGCGCCCACTATCAGCCGATCGTCGACCTCTCCACAGGCTCGATTGTCGCGTTCGAGGCGCTGGCCCGCTGGGAGCATCCCGAACACGGGATGGTGCCGCCCGATGTCTTCATTCCGATCGCCGACGAGACGGGCCTGATCTTCCAGATCGGCGAGTTGATGATGGCGCAGGCGGTCGGGGCGCTCGAGCGGATGAACCGGTTGCCCGGGGGCGAGTCCATCTGCATGAACGTCAATGTGTCGCGCCGTGAACTGGCGCATCCGCGCTTCTTCTCCCGCGTCCGGTCGGTGATGGAACGCCTGACGGTGGCTCCGAACCGCCTGCGGCTCGAGATCACCGAGACCTCGGTGTCGGGCCCGGCCACCACACCGGTCTCCGGGCTGCTGCAGGACCTGAAGGCACTCGGCCTCGAGATTCACCTCGACGACTTCGGCGCCGGACTCTCGTCGTTGAGCCTGCTGCGCACCTTGCCGCTCGACGGCCTCAAGGTGGACCGCAGCTTCCTCGAGCGTTCGAACGGCGACGTGCAGGCCATCACCATCCTGAACGCCATCATTGCGCTCGGGCACAACCTCGGGAAGACGATCACGGTGGAAGGCGTGTCGGAGCCGCAGCAGGTGGCGACCGTGCTTGCCCTCGAAGCCGACCTCGCTCAGGGCTACCTGTTCGGGCGCGCGATGCCGCTCGAGGACGCCGAGGCGCTGCTCGGCACCAATTTCTCGTCGCGCTGCGCCGCAGCGTAAGGCGGTGTTGCGATTCGTCATGGCGTAGCCGCGGACCTTCAGGTCGGCGGCCCGCTCAGCCCAGCGCCGCTTCCAGCTCCGACACCGCCCCTGGCAGCGCCGGCAGGATCGCCTCCACCTGCGCCCGCGTAAGACGCAGGTGGTTCAGCGCCTCGTCCGGAATCGCGGTAGAACGATCATCCAGCACGAACGGTGGTTCCAGTGCGGCCGCCAGGCGATCACCGACGAAGACGATCATCGGCAGCGTGCGGCGTGCAACTGGCAGGTCGAACGGACAATGGTGCGACGCGGCCACCTCGGAGAACATCGCCGGCAGCTTCCAGCCCTGGAGCAGCGCCGCGCCGAAGTCCTGGTGCGTGGCGCCGAAGATCTGTTCCTCGACGCGGAGGATGTCTGCCGACGGATCCGCGTCCATCTGCGCGAGCACCGCCGCCACTTTCTGGCGGTCGAACTGGAGTGCGGCGGTCAGGCCGATGTCGTGCATCAGGCCGGCGAGGAACGCTTCTTCGGCCAGCCCGCGGTTCATCCCGACCGCCACGAGACGCGAGGCCGCCGCCACCGCCAGGCTGTGCGTCCAGAGATCCCTGGGTGAAAAGCTGGGCGACACGGGACGGCCGTGGAACGCCCGCGTCAGGCTGGCGGCAATGGTGACGTTCTTCACGCTCTCGAGCCCCATGAGGATGGTGGCCCGTTCGATGGAACGGACCTGGCCCGGGAAGCCGTAGAACGCTGAATTGACGATCCTGAGGATGCGGCCGGTCAGCTCGGGCGCGACCGATATCACCTCGGCCATTCGCGCCATCGTCACGTTGGGGTCGCCTGCGAGCGCAAGGACCCTGACGGCAACGTCAGGCAGCATGGCGAGATGCGAGAGCCGACCGAGGACGGCGGCGACGACGCCGTCGCGTGTATCGAGCTGAGTGGTCATGCGCAGAGAGTGTGTCCAGGCACCTGGGTCGTCACCTCTCTATCGGCTGAATGCGGTGGCGCTTGAGAGACCGGCGCGTCGGAATGGACGCGTCGGTCAGGCGGGAATGGTCTAGACGGCGGCTTCCGGCGGCTTCGGTGCAGCGATGACGTGGAAGGGTGAGTAAGTACGCAGGACCCGCGCTTCGAGCGCAGCGCGCCCGACCGCCGGAGTGGCGGCGATACGTGCGAGCAACTTGGCCCGCTTCTTTGCGCGGTGACGACGAAGATGCAGATCGGTACTCGTGTGGCTTGCGCTCATGATGATGACCTCGTTCTCAGCGTAGCGTGTCCGGCCTGACGCTGCTGTGCAGAAGAGCACACTCGCGACGACAAGTGGTCACGTGGCGATCGACACGTCGCTGACGCGTCGGCGTGAAGCGACGGAGTCGACCGCAAGTCCGATCGGGGCATCCGCGTGTTGCGCCTGGCGGGCCGGATGCTGCCGTTTGCCAGTCACGTGCCCCGTCGGGTTAGACTCTGCCGGTCTGCAACCCGTGTTGCCTCGATAGGGAGCTGCCATGTGCGATCAGGATCATTGTGAAGACGACCGACAGGACTTCATCGCCCGCGGCCTCGTGACGCGGCGGCAGTTCGGCGTGCTGCTGGGGGCCGGCATCGCCCTGATGCTGCCGCAGGTGGCGAACGCGGTGGCGGTGACGGAGTCCGACGTGACCGTCACGACGCTGGACGGCACGGCCGACTGTTACTTCGTGCATCCGGCCACTGGCGCGGCGCCCGCCGTGCTGATCTGGCCCGACATCTTCGGATTGCGTCCAGCCTTCCGTCAGATGGGAAAGCGGCTCGCCGAGTCGGGCTACTCGGTGCTGGTAGTGAACCCGTTCTACCGAACCAAGAAGGCGCCGACTGCGGCGGCGGGCGCGGCGACTCCCATTCCTGAGCTCGTGCCGCTTGCGCAGGCGCTGAACGAGACGACGCACATGACCGACGCGAAGGCGTTCGTCGCCTGGCTCGATCAGCAGCCGTCGGTGGCGAAGAACCGGAAGGTGGGAACGCAGGGCTACTGCATGGGTGGGCCGATGGCGTTCCGCACCGCGGCGGCGGTGCCGGACCGCGTAGGGGCGGTCGCCTCGTTCCACGGCGGCGGCCTTGTGACCCCGGCACCGAACAGCCCGCATCTGCAGGCGGCGAAGACCACAGCGCAGTTCCTCGTCTGCGTCGCGGCCAACGACGACCAGCGCGCGCCGACCGACAAGGACGTGCTGAAGCAGACATTCGCCACGGCGAACCTGGCGGCGGAGATCGAGGTCTACGCTGGTGCCGCGCACGGCTGGTGCCCGCCCGACTCCGGTGTCTACAACGAGCCGCAGGCGGAGAAGGCGTGGAGCCGTCTGCTTGCGCTCTACGGCAAGGCGCTGGCCTAGCACGAGCCAGGACACGCAGGCCGTCGCCGTTGGGACTGCACCGGGCGGCCAGCGGCTCAGGATCTGAGGATTGGGCGGTCAGTACGCCAGACGGACGATGTCGCGAGCGATCAACGCCGACGGAAGCAGGTGAACGCCCGTGATCGCCGCGAAGATGACCAGCGCAATGGCCGCGCTCGTGGCGAGCATGACGACAGCTGCGGTGGTGTTCAACGTGATGGTGTCCGGTCTGCGGTGCATTCGCGCCGTCAGCGTCGATGGCCAGCGCTTCCTGATGGTCAAGGACGACTCGGGCTCAGGGCGCATCAACCTGGTGCTGAACTGGGCCGAGGAGCTCAAGGCCAAGGTGCCGACGAAATAGGTGCCAGGTCCGGTGGACTTTGCATCGGACATGAAAATTGATCGTCACAAGGCGGTTGCTCGCGAGTTATCCGCCGGCACGAACCGGCGCCAGGCTCCGGTGGCACGTCCCCTACAAGACTTGCATCCAGTGTGCTCGCCGATGGCGGGAGCGGTGCTCATTCCGCCGTCTGCGCTATCAACCACTTGGCGATGATTCCGGCGCCAACCCAGGCGAGCGCGGCGCCTCGGCGCTGATCTCCATGTTCAGCCCGCCCGCGCACGTCGTCGCACGTCATATAATCCCGCTCAATCTTGGCGCTCACAACCGGCACCCGACTCGGCCCCTACGAGATCCTCTCGGCGCTCGCCGCTGACGGCATGGGCGAGGTGCCCAGCGCTTGCGCATCCGGGGGGCAGTCGTGATGCACCCGCATCCCTCTCGTCGTGACGCGCTACGCGTGTTCTCTTCAGCGGCGCTCGGCGTGGCGTTCGCCTCGTCGGCGCCAGTCGCCGCCCAGAACGCCGCTGGTCTGCCACAGGAAGGCGCATTCGATCTCGGCACTCTGGTTCTGGAGTCCGGCGTGTCGCTGCCGAATGCACGGATCGGATACAAGACCCACGGCCGGCTCAACGCCGCGAAAACAAACGCCGTTCTCTATCCCACCCCGTTCCCCGCCCAGCACGCCGACATCGAATGGCTTGTCGGGGCCGGCAATGCGCTGGACTCGGATAAGTACTTCATCGTGGTGGTCGATCAGATGGGGAACGGTGTGTCATCGTCGCCAAGTAACACGGCGGCGCCACTTGACCGAGCGCGGTTTCCGACCGTCACGATACGAGACGATGTGGCCGCGCAATACCGGTTGGTGACCGAAGGATTCGGTATCGAGCGGCTCGCGCTGGTGACCGGGTGGTCGATGGGGGCGCAGCAGACATTCCAGTGGGCGGTCAGCCACCCGGACATGGTGGAACGCATCGCGCCCTTCTGCGGCACGGCCAAGACGACACCCCACAACGCCCTGTTCCTCCAGGGCGTTCGCTCGGCACTGACGGCCGATTCGGCATGGAAGGACGGAGACTACCAAGAGCAGCCAGCCGTTGGCGTGCGCGCACTGGCGCGTGTCTATGCGGGGTGGGCGTTCTCGCAGCCCTTCTTCAAGCAGGAGCTGTATCGGCCGCTTGGTGTCACCTCGCTGGACGCTTTCATCGCGACGTTCTGGGAGCCTCGGTTCACCCGACGCGATGCGAACAACATGCTGTCGATGGCTCGCACCTGGGAGCTGAACAACGTGGGTGGCACGCCGCGCTTCGCAGGTGACCACGCGCGGGCACTGGGGACGATCCGCGCGCGGGCTACCGTCATGGCCGGGCAGACGGACCTGTACTTCACGGCGGCGGACATCGAGGCTGATGCGGCCTGCATACGCGGCGCTCGCTTCCAGGTCATTCCCTCACTCTGGGGCCACATGGCAGGCTCGGGACTCAATCCCGCCGACGCAGACTTCATCGAACGCGAGATCAAGGCGCTGCTCGCCTCGTAGACCGCCGCGAGGACCTCCGCCACGCAAACTTATCTGACCGCTGCGGTCAATGGACATCTGAGGGGTACTATCGTGCGCAACGAGAGCGAGTTCGGCACGTCGCCACTGCATCCTTCTCGGCGGTCGTTTATGGCCCTGGCTGCCGCAGGTGCGGCGGGATCGGTCATGCTCGGGTCCGTTCGTGTGGCCGGGCAGCGCAACGTCGAAGACCTCACCACCCTGAGCCTTCAGGAGGCATCTGCTCGCGTGCGCGCGAGACGCCTATCTCCCGTTGAACTCACGCAGCAATGCCTCGCCCGGATCGAGCGCCTGAATCCGGTGCTGAATGCGTTCATCACCGTGACCGCGGACTCCGCGATGGCCGAAGCGCGGAACGCGGAAGCCGAGATTCGGAGCGGGCACTGGAGGGGGCCGCTTCACGGCATGCCCATCGCCCTGAAGGATCTGTTCGACACCGCTGGTGTGCGGACGACGGCGGGAAGCGCTGTGTTCGGGAACCGCGTTCCCGCGGAGGACGCCGCTGTGGTGCGCCGGTTGAAGGACGCAGGCGCCGTGGTGCTGGGCAAGACAAACATGCACGAGTTCGCCTACGGCACCACATCAGCCGTGAGTGCGTTCGGTGCGGTGCATAACCCCTGGGACACGTCACGGATTGCGGGCGGGTCGTCTGGCGGCTCGGCTGCGGCCGTCGCGGCCGGACTGTGCTTCGCGGCGCTCGGTAGTGACACCGCGGGTTCCATCCGCCAGCCCGCCGCACTCTGCGGCATCGTCGGCCTGAAGCCGACGTATGGCCTGGTGAGTGCGCGGGGGGTGACGCCCCTGGCCTGGACGTTCGATCATGTCGGGCCCCTTGCCAGAACCGTCGCGGACGCAGCCCTCGTGCTCCAGGCCGTCGCCGGCTACGACCCGCTCGACATCGGCAGCCGGATGATTCGCGTCCCCGACTACATGGACGGGTTGCGCGATACGGTGGCAGCCGTGCGCGTCGGAATTCCGAGGGCGCTGCTCTTCTCGGACCTCGACATGGAGACGGAGCAGGCCGTGAACGAGGCACTGCGTGTGCTCGAGCGCATCACGGCGGGTCTGCGCGACCTGGCGCTGCCTGGCGACACGCAGCGACTGATCGACCTGAGGAGCACCGTGCGGTCGGGCGAAGCGTACGCGTTTCATGCCGAGTTCGTGGACCGAAGCCCCGACCTCTACCAGCCGGAAACGCTGGCCCGGCTTCGTGCAGATGCCGACGTGAAGACCCCTGCGTACATTCGTGCCAGACGGGAGGTGGACGTCATCCGACGATCGAGCGGCGAGGCCTTCGCCACCGTAGACGTGATTGTCACGCCGACGGTTGCGGTTCAACCGTCTCTTCTCGCCGACATCGGAGACGATGTGCGAGCGTCCATGGCCGTGACCACTCGTACGACGCGGAACACGGCGCCGTTCAACCTGTACGGATGGCCGGCGATCTCCGTGCCTTGCGGGTTCACGCGTGAAGGGCTACCCATCGGCCTGCAGATTGCGGGGCCGCCTGGAGCCGATGCCACGGTGCTCAGGCTGGCTCACGCCTATGAACAAGCCACGAGGTGGCACACGCGCCATCCGCGGTGACCGTGCAGGACAGTGACTCGTGAATCGCACACGCGTCCGTGACGTTGTTGCCGGTGGTGCTGAACTGGATGGCTAGCCTGAAGCCATAGTGCTGGGAAAGCTGAGATGCAGATCGACACGGCGCGGCGGAGGACGCAACCCGTCTCTGCCGTTCCGCCCATATGATCCCCACCGTTGGCCCTCACACCCGGCACCCGACTCGGTCCCTACGAAATTCTCTCCGCGCTTGGCGCCGGCGGGATGGGCGAAATCTACAAAGCCCGTGACACGCGGCTTGCGCGCACGGTGGCGATCAAGGTGCTGCCGGCGGATACCGCGGCCGATGCGTCAGCTCGTGCGCGATTCGAGCGGGAAGCCCGCGCCATTGCCACGCTCTCGCATCCCAACATCTGCGTCGTCCACGACGTGGGGCACCAGGACGGTATCGACTACCTGGTGATGGAACTGCTCGAGGGCGAGACACTTGCCGAGCGCCTCGCGCGCGCGAAAGGTCCGCTGCCGCTCGACGAAGTGTTGAAGATCGGGACAGCGATCGCCGACGCCCTCGACAAGGCGCATCGCGCCGGGATCGTGCACCGCGACCTCAAGCCCGCGAACGTGATGCTGACCAAGGCCGGCCCCAAGCTGCTCGACTTCGGCCTGGCCAAATTGCAGGGCGGGACGCCCGCGGTCTCGATGACCGATGCAACCGGCGCCACAACCGTCGGACCGCAGACGGCGAAGGGAACTATTCTCGGGACGATCCACTACATGGCGCCGGAGCAGGTGGAAGGGCGCGAGGCGGACCCGCGCAGCGACATCTGGGCGCTCGGCGCGGTGCTCTACGAGATGGCGACGGGCCAGCGGCCGTTCCAGGGGGACTCGCCGGCGAGCGTGCTCGGCGCGATCCTGAAGGACACGCCGCCGGCGGTGTCGACGCGTCAGCCGCTGACGCCATCGTCGTTCGAGCACGTCGTCGAGCGATGTCTGGAGAAAGATCCTGACGAACGTTGGCAAGACGCCCGTGATGTGAAGCGGGAACTGTCGTGGATTGCCGGCGACCGCTTGCGTCAGGGGCGCGGTGAGGCAGCGGCACGGAGGACGTTGGTGACGCGCACACGTTGGTGGGCGCTGCCTTGGAGTCTCGCGGTCATCGCGGTGCTTGCAGCCGCGTGGGCCCTCTGGGGGCGAAGTGGACCCGCCGCCTTCAGGACTCCAGTGACCCACTTCGACATTGGGTTTCCGCACGGCGTAGAACCCAGTTCCGCACTGACGAATGGTCCAGCCATCAGTCCCGACGGGAGAACCGTCGCCATGATCGGAGTGAAGGACGGCGTGCGCCGGCTATTCGTGCGCCGGCTCGATCGCGCCGACGCCAGCGAAGTGTCAGACACGGGAGGTGCCAACTCCGTCGCGTTCTCCCCCGACGGCGACAGCGTGGCCGTGAATCTGGCCAACGGAGCCATTGCGCGCATCTCACTGGCGGACCAACAGCGCAAGGATGTATCGCTCGAGGCAGACACCCAGGGCGGGCTTGCCTGGAGCGGCGCCGGCATCATCTTCGGTCGAGGTGGCGCGCTGTGGATCGTTCCGGCCGAAGGCGGCAGCGCGCGCACGCTCACGACCCTCGACACCGCCCGTCATGAGGTGGCCCACGACAACCCGGTCGTACTGCCTGGTGATCGGTTCGTGCTGTTTACATGTCAGACGACCGAACCTGGGGAGGAGCGAATCGAGGCCGTGTCGATCGATGGTGGGCCTCGGTGGTGGTCGAGCGAGCCAGCACCCCCGCGTGGTCATCGACCGGGCATCTGATCTTTGCGAGGGACGGCGCCGTGCTGGCGGCCCCGATGGACCCGCACACGGCCAAGCTGAGCGGAACCGCGGTTCCGGTGATGAAGCCCGGTGCGGCCGAAGGCATTGCGTCCGGCAACCTCGGTTTCGACCTGTCGTCGTCCGGGACGCTCCTCTATAGACCCGCAGGGTTCACAGATACGCAAGTGATGTCCGTGAGTCGTGACGGCGCGGCTCTGGCTCTCGATATGGCACCCGGCCGCTACACGAATCCCAGGATTGCCCCGGACGGCCGCCGCCTGCTCGTCGAGAATGCGGGCAAGTTGATCGAAGCGTTCGATCTCGAGCGCGGCACTCGCGCACGTCTCACAGCCGGGGCCCAGATCACGCTCTTCTCCACATGGAACGCCGACGGGACTCGAGTCGTGTTCAAGCGGCTCAATACCGTGTTCTGGGCAGCGACCGACGGGAGCGGCACGACGGGCCTGGTCCCAGGCGCCACGATTAACGATTTCCCGTCGTCTCCGGGGCCGACCCCGGATTCGTTCATTGCCCTCCGCATCCGACCGGGTACGTCGGGCGACGTGTTCCTCGAGTCAATCACCAGCGCGTTCGAGCCCAAGCCGCTGGTCGTGACTCCGCAGTACGACGGTGGGGCGCAGTTGTCGCCGGATGGACGCTGGTTGCTCTATCAGTCCGCAGTGTCCGGACAAGCTGAGATTTACGTCCGGCCGTATCCTGCGCTGGACCGATCGTGGCAGGTCTCGGCGGGGGGAGGCGCGCAGGCCCGGTGGAGTCGGAGCAGCCGGGAAATCTATTACCGTGGCAACCAGCACGTTGTCGCGGTGCCCTTCGAGCCGTCTGGCGCAGCGCCCAGGTTCGGGAAACCCACGGCGCTCTTCACCGATGCGTACGAGTTCGGCGTCGGCACGAGCATCGCGAACTACGACGTTACCGGCGATGGCCGGTTCATCATGGTGCGACGGGGCGGCAGTGGCGGCAAGCTGAGCGCCGTCGTCAACTGGACGGAAGAACTGGAACAGACACTCGCGTCAAGGGGAGTTCAGTGACCCCCGGTTCCCGCATCGGCGTCTACGAAATCATCGCGGCGATCGGGAGCAACGCGAATCTTCGCGGCACGTTCCTGGTGTTTCAGCTGTAGGCGGGCAAGGTGGAGACGGCGGCTCAGAGCGACCGTAGGGCCCATCGCAGCCGGAATCACCCGGATGCCATTCGCACTGGCCGCTGAACGCAGGCGTTCGTCGAACACCACCATTGCGACGGTGTCCGAGAGTTCCCGACGCAGGTATTGGCAACTGGCCAACTGGACCGCGTCGCCCGCCCTCAGCGGATGAGCGATGAGCAGTGTCCGCGCGAGTGCGACGACGTCGCGCGTCGTCTCCACGACCCAGAAGCTCTTGACGTCTTCGGTCAACCGCTCGAGTGCCCGGTCGCGCTCGGTGGCGGACATCGCGCCCTCGCGCGCGAGTCTGGCCAGCGCCGCCGCGACCTCGACCTCGCTCAGGCGACTCGTGGCGACCGGCTCGCGCATCAGTCGACGAACAGCGACACTGCCCGCCTCCGTGACGTAACGCTTCACAAGCGCGCTGGCGTCGAAGTAGCGCGTCAGAAACGGTCCTCGCGATCTTCCGAGACGACCTTCGAAGCGGACGTCCGCTTCTTGAGCTGTGCCGGCTTGAACGCGGCCAGAGGGCCGCTGCGCTGTCTCGTCACGGCACCCTTCGCGGCCAGCCTGTCCAGCTGTTCTGCCGTCGACGTGCCGCGGCCCAGCGGCCGCAGTTCCGCCACCGGCTCGCCGCGGTCGGTGACGATGAAGCTCTGACCATGGCGCACGCGCTGTAGATATGCGCCGAGCCTGGTCTTGAGCTCACGCGAGCCGACGTCAGAAGCTGCCATGTGGTCATTGTGACCACTTCAGATGCCCGAATCAACTGCCGCTCTGGCATCCAGCCCCGACACGGCATCGGAAGGCCCACCAGCGAAGCGAGAAGCTCGACCGTCATATAATCCCGCCCACGTGGCACTCGCATCAGGCACACGCCTCGGCGTCTACGAAATCGTCTCTCCTCTCGGCGCCGGCGGGATGGGCGCTGTCTACCGTGCGCGCGACACCAAGCTCAATCGCGATGTCGCGATCAAGGTGCTGCTCCCAGAGGTCGCCGACAACCCGGAGCGGCTGGCGCGGTTCCGCCGCGAGGCCCAGACCCTTGCCGCGCTGAATCATCCGAACATCGGCGCGATCTACGGGATGGAAGAAGGTCCGGCTGCCGCGAGCAGCGGTCCGGCTGAAGCCTCCGAACACTACACAGTCGCGCTCGTGATTGAACTCGTCGAGGGTGAGGATCTCTCACAGCGCATCGCGCGTGGTGCGGTGCCGCTCGACGAAGCGCTCCCCATCGCGAAACAGATCGCCGACGCACTCGAAGCGGCGCACGAGCAGGGGATCATCCATCGCGACCTCAAACCCGCGAACATCAAGGTGCGCGCCGACGGTACAGTGAAGGTGCTCGACTTCGGGCTGGCGAAGGCGCTCGACCTTGGGCCGGGAAAGTCGGGAGGGCCTGGCAGGGACGACTCTTCAGCCTCGCCGACGCTGACGTCGCCGGCGCAGATGACGGGCATGGGTGTCATCCTCGGCACCGCTGCTTACATGTCGCCTGAGCAGGCGCGCGGGAAGGTCGTGGACAGGCGCGCAGACATCTGGGCTTTCGGCTGCGTGCTGTTCGAGATGCTCACGGCCGCCCGACCGTTCACTGGCGACGATGTGGCAGACGTGATGTCGCGCGTGCTGCAGCGCGACCCAGACCTGTCCTTGCTGCCCGTCGAGACGCCGGCCCACGTTCGCGCGCTGGTCGCCAGTTGCCTCGTCAAGGACCCGCGGCAACGGCTGCGCGACATCGGAGACGCCCGACTCGCACTCGACGCTGCCTTCAACGCACGCTCCACCGTCGCGACGCCGATTGAAGGTCCGCTCTCTTCGCAGCGCTCCCGTGTTGGCCTTCGGGCGCTGAGCACGGTGCTTGCCATAGCGGTAATCGCGGCACTGGTTCTGGCAGCACGCACGTGGCGTCAACCCACCGGCGCAGGTCTTGGCACGATTCGGTTCACGCTCCCGCCACCCGAGGGGTGGGTCACGATGGCTGCGGCAACCGCGACCGGAGCATCCCCCGCCTCACTCGCGGTCTCGCCCGATGGGTCACGGGTCGCATTCGTCGCGAGCCCGGTCACGGGCCGGAGCCAAATATGGGTGCGGACGCTCGATAGCCTTGCTGCGCAGCCGTTGCCGGGGACAGAGGGTGCGGCCTCGCCGTTCTGGTCGCCCGACGGCAAATCTCTCGGCTTCTTCGCGGACGGCCAGGTCAAGCGGGTCGATCTTGCTGGCGGCACGCCAATCTCGCTCTGTGCCGCCTCTGAGTTTCGAGGTGGCACGTGGAATCAGGACGGCGTGATCCTCTTCGCGACCATCTCCGGGGGAGCGCTGAAGAAAGTGTCTGCCGCTGGTGGCGCCCCTTCCGACGCGACGACGCTGGCCACGACCGAGTTAGGGCACTGGCGCCCGAGCTTTCTGCCAGACGGCCGCCACTTCGTCTACTTCGCACGGTCTCGATCGGAGGCCGGTGCATTCGGCGACATCTACATGGCGTCGCGCGACACGGCCGAGCGCACGCGTGTCATCACCAAGGCAGACAGCGCGAACGCCATCTACGCGCAAGGCAACTTGTTGTTTCTTCGCCAGTCCACGCTGATGGCGCAGCCGCTCGATCCACGCAGCCTCGCGCCGATGGGTGAGCCGGTACCGGTGGTCGAGCCCGTGCAGAAGGTTGGTAGCCCGGGGGCGGGCCTGTTCTCGGCGTCCAGCACCGGCGTGCTTGTCTACCAGCCCGGTGTGACCAGTTTCGGAGACTCGCAGCTCACCTGGTTTGATCGAACGGGGAAGGCGCTCGCCTCTATCGACAAGGTCGCCCAATACAACTCAATGGCCCTGTCACCCGACGAGTCACGGGTCACCTTCGGCCGGACCGACGTCATCGACGCGAAGGGCAACGCCGATGTCTGGGTCTACGAGTTCGCACGCGGCCTCAGTACGCGGGTGACGTTCGAGCCTGCTAACGACGGCTACAGCGTGTGGTCTCCCGACGGCGCAAGCCTCGCGTGGAGCTCGACTCGTGACGTCGTCCTCAACCTGTATCGGCGTCCCGCGACTGGTTCAGGCACGGACCAATTGCTGCTCAAGTCGTCCGAGCAGAAATACGTACAGGACTGGTCCCAGGACGGACATTTCCTTCTCTATAGCGTTCTCTCCGCTCAGGCCGGAGGAAGCGACCTCTGGGTCCTTCCCATGACTGGGGCCGACCGAACTCCTCGGCTGTACTTGCGGACAGGTATGGTCACGACGCAGGCCCAGTTTTCGCCTGATGGGCGCTACGTGGCCTACACATCGAATGCGTCGGGACGAAACGAGGTCTACGTCCAGCCTTTTCCGGACGCCTCGTCAGGTAAATGGCTCGTGTCGCGAGATGGTGGCAGCCAGCCGCGTTGGCGGAGAGACGGGAGGGAGCTGTTCTACATCAGCGCGGACACCCTGATGACGGCAGTTCCTGTCGCCGCTGGTCCTGTCTTCACCCCGGGCTCGCCAGTGGCATTGTTCCCGGTTCCCGTCTATCTGGCCACCACGACCGGGACAGTGCCACAGGCGATTCGCTACGCCGTCGCGGCTGGAGGCGAGCGGTTTCTCGTCGACGCCGTCTTGAAGGTGGCTCCGTCTCCGCCGATGACGGTGGTCCTGAACTGGATGGCTAGCCTGAAGCCATAGAGAACTGGAAGTAAGCCCGGCAGCTGCACACAGCGGGAAGCGTTAGTTGAGCGGTTTCAATTCCGGTTGCGAGCCCTCCGGCAGCGGGTAGCGGTCTACGTTGAGGTACATGGACACCGTCCCGTACCAGCCCAGGACACTGATCAGATCCACGACCCCTCGCTCGCCCAGCACGCGCCTGGCTGCGTCGAACGTCCGGTCGCTCACCTGCTTGGTCTCGAGCAGTTCGGTCGCGAAGTTATAGACGGCTTCCTCGTCAGGCTGCATGATTGACGGTCGCCGGCCGACCGCAATAGCATCCGCGATCACGGGGCTGAGACCGGCCTGGAGCGCGCTGCGGTGATGCGCGGTCCACTCGAACTGCGCGGTCCAGTGGCGAGCGGTGATGAGGATCGCCAGCTCGTACAACCGCTGCGGCACGGTGGTCGCGAATCGCGTTGCGGCGCCGAACTGCTGCCCGAGGTCGCCCATTTCCGGGCTGCGCAACTGCACGTTGAACGGGCCTTCAGTGCCGCCACCGCTGGGGCCGGCGAGCAGGTGTTCGATGAAGGTCTTCTGCGGCGGGGTCATCGCGTCCCACGTCAGCGGCGGGAATCGATCGCCGCGCAGCCCGACGGTGCGTGGGTCGGGCCGGGGCCTGTTGGCCGGTTGCGAGGCTGACATGCTCACGACGGCGAGCACGACTGTCCACAGGGCGATGAGTCTGGTCATGGTCGTTCCTCCGGGACAGAGCCTATCTTCATAGGTCCTCCACGGGCGACCGAATTCGCCGCGTTGTCGTAGCGTGGCTGCGTTAAGCTCCACCGTGGAAAGAGCCATGACCGACGACACGCGCGACCCATCGCTCACGTTGAGATCAGACGCACCGACGCTCGACGCGTCTGACCGCGAACTCGTCGTGACGGTCGAGACGAGCGGGCTGTCCGACCGGGGGCTACGGCGCGAGGGCAATGAGGATCACTTCCTCATCGCCGAGCTCGAGCGCTCGTGGCGCACGGTCCAGACGAACATGCCCACTGACGCATTGCCATCGTCTGTGATCGAGCGCATCACCGCACAGATCGTGGCCGACGGTATGGGCGGCGCGGCGGGCGGCGAAGTGGCAAGTCGCACCGCGATTGGGACGTTCGTGGACATCGTGCTGCGCACGCCCAACCTGATCATGCGGTTGGACAAACAGAGCACACAGGATGTGCTGACGCGCATGGCGGCGCGCTTCGCGCAGATCACGCAGGCGCTGGAAGCGGCCGTCCGCCGCGACCCGGCCCTCGCCGGTATGGGCACGACGATGACCCTCGTGATCAATTTCAGAGCGGACCTCCTGGTGGCGCACGTCGGCGACTCCCGGGCGTATCTGTATCGTCAGGGGCGCCTGGAGCGGCTCACGCGGGACCAGACGATGGTGCAGTCGCTGCTCGAGAAGGGCGTCATCTCGCCGGAGGAGATGGCCAGTCACCCGATGCGTCACATGTTGTCGGGCGTACTTGGTTCGAAGGGGAAGCCGATCGACGTCGAGTTGCACTTCACGGGTCTCGATGACGGAGACCAGGTGCTGCTGTGCACGGACGGACTGACGGAGATGGTCCCGGAGGTGATGATCGCTGAGGCGCTGGGGACCGCCAAGACGGCGGAGGACGCGTGTCGGGCGCTGGTCCATCTAGCGAACAGCCGCGGCGGGAAGGACAACGTGACTGTTGTCGTGAGTCGGTTTCACGTTGCGCCAGCCGCAGCGTGAGACCAGCAGGTTACTCACCGTACGCGAAGGGTAGACCTATCGGCGTTGATAGACTTCGCGCCGGTGACCGATCGCGACCACCAGCACGGTGAGCACAGTATCGTTGACGCTGTAGATGATGCGATGGTCGCCGACGCGAATACGCAGCAGGCTGGACTCGCCGTGGAGCGCTGTCGCACCTGGGGGGCGCGGGTCGTGGCCGAGGTTGTCAATGGCCTTGGCGAGTCGGCGGAGGATGGGCTGGACGATCTTCTTCAGGGCCCGTTCGGCTGCAGGTTTCAAGAAGACGGTATACCGAGCGGGGCCAGGCATGGCGCGTTAGAGGCCGAGGTCTGCCTTTACCTTGTTCCAACTGCGCTGGCCCGGTTCCTTGAGCGCCCGACGCGCGGCCGCAAGGTCGATGCGGTTCTCCAGCGCCTCGAGCAACTCGAAATCTTCGATGCTGACTAGTGCAGCGACGGCTTTGCCGTGACGCTCGAGTTCGATGCGCTCGCCTTGGAACGCGACGCGGTTGAGCGTTTCGGCAATGTTGCTACGAAGGGCGGTGGCCGCCATCTTGGACATGTGTGCATTATGTACGTTCAGTACGTAATGAGCAAAACCTCGCCGATGGCCGGTGACCGCACGCCGGGTGTGTTCCTGAAGACGCGGCACCTTACGACCCTGTCGCGGTCTCACGGACGCACGTCAGGCAGTGCGTCGAACCCTGCGGTCATCACGACCGTTCCGCTCGTATAATCCCGACCATTGGCTCTCACACCAGGCTCCAGACTTGGTCCCTATGAAGTGACCGCGCTTCTCGGCGAAGGCGGGATGGGGCAGGTCTATCGGGCAACCGACACGAACCTGAAGCGGCAGGTGGCGATCAAGGTGCTGCTGCCTGAGGTCGCGGGCAATCCGGAACGTCTGGCGCGCTTTCGCCGTGAGGCACAGACCCTGGCGGCGCTGAACCATCCGAACATCGCGCACATCCACGGGCTCGAAGAGGGGCAGGAGGGTCGCGAGGGTCAGGTCGGTCCGTTCCTTGTGATGGAACTGGTCGACGGCGAGGAACTCGCCGCCCGCATTGCGCGCGGGCCGATGCCCCTCGACGAAGCCCTGCCCCTTGCGAAGCAGATAGCGGAGGCGCTCGAGGCCGCGCACGAGCAGGGCATCATTCACCGCGATCTGAAGCCCGCCAACATCAAGGTGCGCTCTGACGGCACGGTGAAGGTGCTCGACTTTGGGCTGGCGAAGGCGCTGGATAGGTCGGGTGAGTCTGGTGGGTCGGGCAGGCCTGGTGGGCACGACCTGTCAGCATCGCCCACACTGACGTCGCCCGCCTACCTCCGCCAAGGCTACGGCGGGCAAGTGATGACCGAGGTGGGCATGATCCTGGGCACGGCGGCGTACATGGCGCCCGAGCAGGCGCGCGGCAAAGCCGTGGACAAGCGCGCCGACATCTGGGCGTTCGGCGCAGTGCTGTACGAGATGCTGACGGCTCGCCGTGCCTTCCCCGGCGAGGACGTCACCGACACGATGGTCTCAGTGGTTAGCAGGGAGCCGGACTGGAGCGCGCTGCCGGCCGCGACGACATCGGCGCTTCGCCGGTTGCTCGCGCGGTGCCTGAAGAAGGAACCGAAGGCGCGGATGCGCGACATCGGCGAAGCGCGACTGCAAATCGAGGAACTCCTCAGCGGCGCCGTGGAGGAATTCCCGACACCGCTGCCTGCTCCTGCGGCCTCTTCCTCGCATCGCACCGCCCGTACCTCGTGGCTCGGCATTGGTGCGGCTGCCCTCGTGGCAGCCGGGCTCGCGCTGCCTGCGGTCCGGCATCTTCGCGAGACACCTCTCTCGGCGCCCCTGGAGATGCGGGTCGAACTCCAGACGCCCGCCACCTCAGACCTGCTCTCGTTTGCGCTTTCTCCAGACGGGCGGCAGGTCGCCTTCGTCGCCTCGGAGGCGGGAGTCTCCCGACTCTGGGTGCGGTCGCTCTCCGGCACGGTCGCACAGTCGTTGCCCGGCACCGATGGTGCGCAGTATCCGTTCTGGTCACCGGACAGCCGCTCGATTGCGTATTTCCAGGACGGGCGTCTGACCCGCATGGACCTCGCGGGTGGCCGGCCGCAGGTGCTCGCGACGGCGACGCCGCGCGGTGGTGCATGGAATGCGGACGGCGTGATTCTGTTCACGCCCAATACCGGCAGTCCGCTGTACCGTGTCTCTGCATCGGGCGGGTTGCCCGTTCCAGCCATGACGCTGAAAGGCTCCGCCTCCGATCAGCGGGTGCCGGCGTTCCTGCCCGATGGTCGGCACTTTCTCTTCCTGGAGGCCGGTCCGGTGGCCTCGGCCGGTATCTACCTCGGCTCCCTCGACTCGTCTGATGCGACCAGGCTGACTCCGGCCGACAGAGGCGGTGCCTACCTTCCGTCGGGCTGGCTGTTATGGGTGGACTCCGGAAGGCTGGTGGCCCGAAAACTGGACGTGTCGCAGCGGGCACTGATTGGGGACCAGATCACGATCGCCGGGTCCGTCGCGTCCGACACCACGTCGTTGACATCTGCGGTGTCCGTCTCGCCCACTGGGCTGATTGCCTACCGAGCAGGTGTTGGCGAACGGCGGCAACTCGCCTGGTTCGATCGGTCCGGCGCCGCCCTTGGCACGATGGGAGCGCCCGACGAGAACGGCATGAGCACGCCCCGGCTCTCGCCCGACGGCCGGCGCGTGTCGATGTTTCGAATCGTGCAAGGCAATGCCGACATCTGGATGCTCGACAGCGCGCGCCTGAGTCGGTTCACGTTCGACCCGGCGCTCGACCGCTTCGGTCAGTGGTCGCCTGACGGCAAATCCCTCGTGTTCGATTCGAATCGAGCCGGCCGGCGGGATTTGTATCTGCTGTCCTCCGCGAACGCGGGCAGCGAGCAGCTGCTGCTCGACGCGCCAGGGGAAAAGTCTGCAAACGACTGGTCCCACGATGGACGGTTCATCCTCTACCGCACCCTCGACCCGCAGACGGCGCAGGACCTCTGGGTGCTGCCCATGCAGGGCGATCGAAAGCCGTGGGTCTTTTTGAAGACCCGGTTCGACGAGCGCGTGGGCCAGTTCTCGCCAGACGACCGATGGGTTACCTACATGTCGAACGAGTCGGGACGGCTGGAGGTGTACGTCCGCCCCTTCATCGAACCGACGGCGTCGTCGAACGGTGAGTCGCGCTCCCGCGGACAATGGCAGATCTCCACCGGCGGCGGGATCTTTCCGAAGTGGAGTGCTGACGGCAGGGAGTTGTATTACATCGCACCGGATGGTCGCCTTATGGCTGCCCCCATCAACACGGCGGGCGGAAGGCTGGAACCGGGCGCGCCGGTCGCGCTCTTCACGCCGCACATCTACGGAGGCGGCCTCGACAACCAGCAGAACCGTCAGTACGACGTGAGCCGGGACGGCCGATTCCTTGTCAACACGGAGTTGACGGAGGATGCGACGCCAATCACGCTCCTCATCAACTGGAACCCCGACCCGAAGAAGTAGTTCCAACCGTCCGCACCGTGGCCCTGTCGTCGTCTCACATCACGCAGAGCGCCCTGAGGATTCGGCGGTCAGTACGCCAGATGAACGATGTCGCGAGCGACGAGCGCCGATGGCAGCAGGTGGACGCCCGTGAGCGCCGCGAAGATGACCAGCGCGATGGCTGCGCTCGTGGCGACCATGACGACAACTGCGGTGGTATTCAACGTGAGGGTGTCCGGTCTGCGGTGCATTCGCGCCTCCCTGGATGACCTGTTCGTCGCCTGACGGACGCATCCTGCGCCTGTTGCAGACGGGACACAAGAGATTTGTTGGAGCGGGGGAGGGCACAACCCATCTCTGCCGTTCCGCCCATATAATCGCCTCCGTTGCCCCTCACACCCGGCACCCGACGGGGTTCTACCGGTCCGATGACGGACACCTGGTGGTTGTGCCCTTCAAGGACTCTGGCGGTTCGATGACGACCGGAGAGCCGCGCTCGTTGATGCCGCTTGTCGAACCGCCTGCCGAGTTGATTCATCCGTGCGACATCGCGTCCGATGGCCGCATACTCGCGCTCACGCCACTCGAAGGCACGTCATCGAGGGTGTCGCTGGGTGTGCTCATGAACTGGCGACCGGACGCCGCAACGAAGTAGCCGAATCCATTCGACGCGACAGCGAAGCTGACCTGACAACGCCGTTCATCTGGAGAGACGCATGCGACGCACCGTGATCCGCTCACTTCTGACACTCGGATGGATTCCAACCCTTGCGCTGATGGCCGGAGCCAACTGGATCACCGGAGGCGGCCTGTTCGCGCAGGGGCGCGCCACACCCGTGAAGGTCACGCGGCTCTACACGGGGACGGACGGGAAGACGAAAGTGGAGGAGTACGAAATCCCGCTGAAGGTGCAGAACACAGGCACAGACCTTTCGGTTGTTGTGCCAGCGAAGAGCGTGCAGTTCCGCCGCACGAACAAGGACTACAACCTCGACTGGCATCCAGCCCCAACGCGGCAATACGTCGTCACGCTCAGCGGAGAGAGCGAAGTGGAACTCGAAGGCGGTCGAAAGATCCATCTGGGACCTGGGAACATTCTCCTGGTCGAAGATACGACCGGCCAGGGACACATCTCACGGGCGATCGGTTCCGGCGACCGCATTTCGCTGTACATCCCGTTGGCGGATGGGGCGGTGCCGGCGCGCTGACGCGGTTCGCACCGCGGCCATCGAGGTGCCGCCAGGCGACCGCAGTAGCACAAATCCCGGTGATAATGGCCCATGGCTGCGAACGCCGCGCTTCGTCGCGACGACATCCTCAAGACCTTGCGTGAGCAACGCACCAGCCTTGCCGTATTCGGTGTTGCCAACCTGCGGTTGTTCGGCTCATTCGCCCGTGACGAAGGACGGGACGACAGCGACGTGGACCTGCTTGTCGAGTTCAATCGCCCGATTGGTCTCTTCGAGTTCGTACGCCTGCAGCGACGGCTCGCCCAGATTGTCGGGCATCGCGTGGACCTGGTGACCCCCGCAGCCTTGAAGCCGGCGCTGCGCGATCGGATACTGCGCGAGGCCGTCCTTGCCGCCTAGAGATTGGCGCCTCCGCGTCGAAGATATCCTCGAAGCCGCAAGCCGCATCGAGGCCTACATCGCCGGTCTGGACTTCGAACAGTTTCAGGCTGACGGGAAGACCGTCGATGCGGTCGTCCGGAACCTCGAGGTCATCGGCGAAGCGGCAGGACATCTGTCGCGTGTGCGCGAGGAGATTCCGTCGGATATCCCGTGGGCTGATGTCTCCGGAATGCGCAATGTCCTGATTCACGAGTACTTCGGCGTTGACATCGGGATTCTGTGGCAGACCATTACCGTGGACTTGCCGCCTCTCAGGGCTTCACTGTTGTCCCTCCTCCGCCAAGCCTGAGGCGCGCGCAATCTCCTGCCGAGCGCTTCGGCCATCGCGGCCATTCCCCCATATAATCCCCAGCGTTGGCGCTCACACCCGGCACCCGACTCGGTCCCTACGAAATTCTCTCGCCCCTTGGTGCCGGCGGGATGGGCGAAGTCTACAAAGCCCGCGACACGCGCCTCGCCCGCACCGTCGCCATCAAGGTGCTGCCGGCGGATACCGCGGCCGATGCGTCCGCCCGCGCGCGCTTCGAGCGGGAAGCCCGCGCCATTGCCACGCTCTCGCATCCCCACATCTGCGTCGTCCACGACGTCGGGCACCAGGACGGTATCGACTACCTCGTGATGGAGTTGCTCGAGGGCGAGACGCTGGCCGAGCGCCTCGCGCGCGCGAAAGGCCCGCTGCCGCTCGACGAGGTTCTGAAGATCGGCGTCGCGATCGCCGACGCCCTCGACAAGGCGCATCGCGCCGGCATCGTGCACCGCGACCTCAAGCCCTTGAACGTGATGCTCACGAAGAGCGGCCCGAAGCTGCTCGACTTCGGACTTGCGAAGCTGCACAGCGCCGCATCGCCGGTGTCGCTGCCCACCGAAACGGCCGCCACGACCGCTGGACCCGCGACGGCGAAGGGGACCATCCTCGGCACCATTCACTACATGGCGCCCGAGCAGGTGGAAGGGCGCGAGGCCGACACGCGCACCGACGTCTGGGCGCTGGGCACGCTGCTGTACGAGATGGCGACGGGCGCGAGGCCGTTCAATGGCGAGTCGGCCGCGAGCGTCATCGGCGCGATTCTGAAGGACACACCGCCCGCGCTTTCGACACGACAGCCCCTGACGCCGCCGCCGTTCGAGCGACTCGTCAGCAAGTGCCTGAGCAAGGATCCAGACGAGCGGTGGCAGAGCGCGAAGGACTTGTGCGACGAGTTGAAGTGGATTTCCGAAAGCGGCAGCCGTGCCGTCACGGTTCCAGCGCCAGCGGGCGCAGCTTCCGCGGTCCGCATGGGCGAGCACGAGTCTGGCAAGCGGTCGCAACGCTGGATCTTCTCTGCTATCGCCGCCGCTCTCGTGGGCACAATCGCGGGCTTGGGCGCGAGCCGATGGAATGCCGCGACACCGACTCCGCCTCTGGTGACGCGAACCGATGTGGCTTTGCCGCCGGGCGTGACGGAGATCGGACCGTCCATCAACAACGTGGATGTATCGATCTCCGCCGACGGTCGTCGGGTCGCGTATCTCGCCGCAACGAACGGTATCGAGCAACTCTACGTTCGATCCCTCGGCCAACTGGAGGCGCGCCTCGTGCTGTCGGGGCAGACGGGGGACATCCGAGGCCCATCGATGTCGCCGGACGGCAACTGGATCGCGTTTCTCGACGAGAACATGAACCAGTTGAAACGGATTCCCGCATCCGGTGGGACGCCAGCCTCCATCGGGCCGGCGCTCGGCGCGGCTCGCGGAATCGTGTGGGTTGACGAAGACACGATCATCGCGGCGACCTCAGACATCACGACTGGCCTGCTGCGCGCCCCTGTCGCTGGCGGCACGCCAGTAGTGCTGACCACGCCAAAGCCCGGCGAGGATCACATCTTCCCGGCCGTCCTGCCTGGTCGGAACGCACTGCTCTTCACGCTTGCGGCGTCGGCTGGGGTTCCGAGTCAGATAGTCACCTTCGACCTTGGCTCCGGAGCGCAGGCGCCGCTCATTTCGAATGGCAGTACACCGCGATATTCGGCGACTGGTCACTTGCTCTACGTTGCCGATGGTGCGTTGCTCGCCGTGCCGTTCGACATCGCCAGCCTGAAGACCCGAGGTGAACCGGTCGCGGTCGTGAGCGAGGTGGCCACGAAGGGCGTGGGGGCCGGGCAGTATGTCGTATCCGAGACAGGCACGCTGTTCTACCTTCACGGCAAGCTGGGGGCCGTCGAGAAGACGCTCGTGTGGGTCGATCGACAGGGGCGCGAGGAAGTGACCGGAGCTCCCCCGAAGTTGTATGCCAGTGCAAAGGTGTCACCCGACGGAACTCGAGTTGCCGTCGATGTGCGGGAGATACGGTCGAGCATCTGGATCTGGGATCTCGGCCGTCGAATCCTGACCCCGTTTTCCGGTGCAGCCGGCAAGAACTATCTCTATCCGCTGTGGTCGCCCGACGGGCGACGTCTCGCGTTCCGATCAGAGGGAGGCGGCGAAGAGATCATCGCCTCGCAGAGCGCCGATGGAACTGGCATCCCCTCGGCCATTACCAGCGGCCGCATTCCTCGGTACCCGTTGTCCTTCACGCCAGATGGCACGGGGCTGCTGTTCTTCCAACCTGGCGCCGCACCCTACGACCTTGGCTTTGCGGGCTCGAAGCAGGACGGGCAAGCATCGCTGATTCTGCAGGAGCGATACAACGAGAGCAACGGGGTATTGTCGCCGGACGGCAAGTGGCTCGCCTACCAGTCGGGCGAGTCCGGGATCGAAGAGATCTACGTGCGGCCATTTCCAGACATCGATGGCGGGCGATGGAAGGTCTCGCTCGAGGGCGGCACGCGCCCCGTGTGGAACCGGAACGGACGCGAACTGTTCTACTACCTGACGCCAGGGAAGGTGTTTGCCGTCGCCGTTCGGCAGGGAAACATACTGTCGTTCGATGCGCCGCGCCTCGTGGTGGATGGTCGATACCCGGCGCCGTATTGGGTGCGACAGTACGACATCTCGCCAGACGGCAATCGATTCCTGATGCTGAAGGCCGTCGCGGACCCGCTGGTAGGGTCGTCCCACCTGGTGATCGTGCAGCACTGGTTCGAGGAACTGAACAGACTCGTGCCGACGAAGTGACCCATAGGGAGATTGCCTCTATCTCCTCGGCATGATCGTGGAGCGCATCGCTGGCCAGCCGCTCGGGATGTCCGACGCCAGCTTCGTCGTCCCGGCTGCGAAGGTGTTGCGTCACGCGACCGACGAAGTCTGCCTGCGGAGGCGGGTGCGCCGCGTCCACGAGCGGCACGAACTGGTGGGTGGACCCGAAGGAGGACATGGCCATGGGCAAACGGCTAGAATTCCCCCGCGTGTTCACCCTGACCACGCGCCGCCAACGAGGAGACAGCACCCATGCCCGTTCCGCCCGCGCTCACGCTCGCGTCGAAGTCGTTCTACGCCGCACTCAACCAGATGCTGAAGGGAAACCCTGAACCGATGCTGGCGGCCTGGTCGCAGACACCGGCGGCCACCACCATGCACCCGATTGGGGGATGCGAACGCGGCTGGTCGAAGGTGAAGGCGCCGTGGGCGCAGGTGGCCAGCCTCAGCTCGGGCGGGAAGGTCAGGCTCAAGTCGGCGCGGATCAACGCCACGAAAGATATGGCTGTGGAGTCGGGCGTCGAGGTGGGCACGGCGATCATGGCCGGGACGACGGTCGCCATCAACGACCGCGTCACCAACGTCTACATCCGCACCGGGCGGGTGTGGAAGATCGTGCATCACCACACTGACATCTCGCCGGAGATGGTGGCCGTGCTGCAGCGGCTTCAGCGGGGCGGCGCGTAAGGCACGAGTGATCGGTGCGGACGGGCGCATCGGCCTGTGCGCCGCGTTGTGGCCAGGTGACTTGGCCATCTGCGCTCGTCCGCCCATCCAATCCAGTCCGCACGTGGCTCTGACTCCCGGATCTCGTCCACCCCGTCGTGAAGTCGCGCGGACGCTGGCGTCGTTCCTGCTGTCGCTTGCCATGCTGCTCGGATGCGCGGGCGGCGCCGCAGCAGCGATCACGGTGGCTGTCGGCTTCTGGACGATGTTCAGCGTGATGGCCTGGCGCGACTACCAGTCGCTGACGCGCTGGCCCGAAACCTCGTGCACCATTCTCGGCGGTCGTCTCAGTACGCAGGCGGCGGCCTCGAACAGCCGTTCCATGCCCAGCCAGCCGCTGGACGACAACGACTACGTGCCTGTCCTGGGGGTCGAGTACGACGTCGACGGACGCGAGACCTACTCGTCGGGATACGACTCCGGTTCACGTCTGGGCGTTGGCGGCCGCGGCGGACGCCTGGAGGAACTGTCGCGGTGGACGGTCGGAGCCACGGTCCCGTGCTGGTACGACCCGGCCGACCCGCTCGATGTGGTGGTGGTGCGTGGGTTCGGCGTGGCCCACATCAGGACCCTGACGGCACGGCGACACTGAGTCGGCGTGCCCCCGGGTCGCGCCTCAACACTCCTCTTGACGATAGTCGTTGTAACGACTATTGTTCCGCGAATGGCTCGAGCGGTCGCGCGCGCGCTGAAGCAGAAAAGCCGGTTCGTCTCTCCCGAGCAGCACGTCGTGCTTGGCCTGCGCGTCCTTGCGGCGCGGCTGGTCGAGCCGTGGGAGAAGTTCCTGAAGGACAGGGCCGGCCTGACGACCAGCCAGTACAACGTGCTCCGCATCCTGCGCGGCAGCCATCCGACCCGGCTGGCGTGCAGCGAGATCTCCGAGCGGATGATCGCCCGCGATCCCGACGTCACGCGCCTGGTCGATCGGCTCAGCGCCGGCGGCCTCGTCGAGCGCGTCCGCGCCGAGCGCGATCGCCGCGTCGTCGAAGTGGGCATCACGCCGAAGGGCATCGCGGTGGTTGAGGAACTGGACCCGCACGTGTTGCGCATGCCGACGGCGATGGTCGGTCACCTCGGCGAGGCCAGGCTCAAGCGGCTGGCGCAGTTGCTCGATGACGTGCTGGCCGACCTTGGCACCTTTCCCTGACGTTGTTCACGACGGGTCGGACCGTCTGCCCCTGACCTTCAGCCCTCTCGTCCGAACCGGGATGGGCACGCAAGCCTGCAGAGAGTAAAACCATGAGTGCATCCACGCAGCGTCCCTCGGCGGCTCTGATCCTCACGCACGAAGTCGCGGACTTCGGCACCTGGAAGTCGGTCTTCGACGGTCACGAAGGGGCGCGCAAGGCCGCGGGCTTCCTCGGCCATCACATCAACAGGCACGTCGACAACCCGAACCTCCTGAGCGTCTACCTGGCCGTGTCGGACGTGGAGAAGGCCAAAGCGTTCGCCGCGTCGGACGACCTTCGCCAGACGATGAGCGCCGCCGGTATCAAGAGCGCGCCGTCGGCGGTGTGGGTGACACCGGTGTCAGAAGAGATCGTGTGGGACCGTGAACTGCCCGCGATGATGATCTCGCATCAGGTCGCGCAGTTCGACACGTGGCTGGCCGGATACGCCGCCGCGGCCGTCGTGCGCACGCAGGGCGGCATCATTGGCGCTGCGGCCAACCAGTTACTCGAGGCGCCGAACACGGCGCTGGTCTATCACCAGGCCGAGTCGTTCGACGAGCTGAAGGCGTTCATGGCAAACCCCGGCCTGAAGGATGCGATGCAGAAGGCCGGCGTGACCAGCGCACCCGAGGTGAGGTTCGTCACTGGCGGGTGGGCGAAGCGCTACTGACCCATGGGCCGTCGCTCGTCCGCGAGAGCGATGCGACGGCCAGCGCGTCCTGTTCTCATGGGCCACAGCGGGCTATCATGTCAGCATGCGCCGAGCCCAGGTTGTCGCGCTGTTGAGCGGAAAGCGGGAGGAGATCGCCGAGCGATTTGGCGTGCGGTCGCTGTCGATCTTCGGCTCCACCGCCAGGGACGAGGCGCGACCGGACAGTGATGTCGATGTGCTGGTGGAGTTCTCTGGTCCGGTCACCTTCGACGCGCACATGGGTCTCCTTGTCTATCTCGAAGACCTGCTCGGGCGCCGGGTCGACGTGGTGACGGCCTCAGGTCTGAAGCCCAGACTCCGACCACTCATCGAACGGGATCTCGTGCATGTCGCGTGATCAGCTCCTCTATGTCGCCGACATGGTGTCGGCCGGCGAAGCCGTCCTTCGCTACATCGACGGGGTCACATTCGAGGCGTTTGCGGGCAACGACGAAAAGCGTGCCGCCGTCGAGCGCCAGTTGTTCGTGATCGGCGAAGCCGCGGCCCGGATGTCCCAGGAGTGGAAGGAAGCTCGACCGGCGGTCCCGTGGCGCCAGATCGTCGGCTTGCGCAACCTGCTCGCTCATGGCTACTGGGTGATCGACGCCGACGAACTGTGGGACGTGGCGCTGAACAAGGTTCCCGAGATCCTGTCGGAGCTTCGCCCCGAACTCGACCGCGCGTAGCCTGGAAGCCGCATGCTGAACGCATTCGAGGCCTGACAGTCGGCCCGATAGCTCAGCCGTCATATAATCGCGCGCACCGTTGGCGCTCACACCCGGCACCCGACTCGGTCCCTACGAAGTTCTCTCGGCGCTCGGTGCCGGCGGGATGGGCGAGGTGTACAAGGCCCGCGACACGCGCCTCGCGCGCACCGTGGCGATCAAGGTGCTGCCGTCCGATTCCGCGGCCGATGCGTCCGCTCGCGCGCGCTTCGAGCGGGAAGCCCGCGCGATTGCCGCGCTCTCCCACCCGCACATCTGCGTCGTCTACGACGTGGGGCACCAGGACCCTTCGACAGGCTCAGGGACAGGTATTGACTACCTCGTGATGGAGCTGCTCGAGGGCGAGACACTCGCGGAGCGACTCGCGCGCGCGAAAGGCCCGCTGCCGATCGACGAGGTTCTGAAGATCGGCACGTCCATCGCCGACGCGCTCGACAAGGCGCATCGCGCCGGCATCGTGCACCGCGATCTGAAGCCCGCAAACGTGATGCTCACGAAGAGCGGCCCGAAGCTGCTCGACTTCGGACTCGCGAAGCTGCACAGCGCCGCGTCGCCGGTGTCGCTGTCCACCGAAACTGCCGCCACGACGGCGGGTCCGGCGACGGCGAAGGGGACCATCCTCGGCACCATTCACTACATGGCGCCCGAGCAGGTGGAAGGGCGCGACGCCGACACGCGCACCGACATCTGGGCGCTGGGCACGCTGCTGTACGAGATGGCGACGGGGCAGCGACCGTTCAACGGCGAGTCCGCGGCCAGCATCATCGGCGCCATTCTGAACCACACACCGCTCGCACTCTCGACGCGTCAGCCGATGACGCCGCCGGCCTTCGAGCGCCTCGTCAGCAAGTGCTTGGCGAAAGACGCGGATGACCGCTGGCAGAGCGCGAAGGACCTGCACGACGAATTGATGTGGGTGCAGCAGGGCGGCGTGCTGGCGCTCGGTTCAGCGACTACCCCACACACACTGAGACGCGAACGGACCGCGTGGGTCGCGGCGGTCGCTTCGTTGATGGCCGCGGCCGTGTTCGCGGTCCCCGCGCTTCGTCACATTCAAGAGGCGACGCCCCTCCCGCAGGCCGAGACCCGAGTGGACATCGTCACGCCGACAACCGACGACCCCACGTCCTTCGCCCTGTCACCAGACGGCCGCCAGATCGTCTTCGCGGCGTCGGCAGAGGGCGTTCCTCGCTTGTGGCTTCGTTCGCTCGGGACCACCACTGCCGAGCCTCTGGCTGGCACAGAAGGCGGGTTGTTTCCGTTCTGGTCGCCTGACGGTCGGTCTATTGGCTTCTTCGCGTCGAATGCGCTCAAACGACTCGATCTCAGCGGCGCGGCCGCCCAGACGTTGGCGCCCGTCATTGTCGGTCGCGGCGGCTCCTGGAACGCCGACGGCGTGATCGTCTTTGGGGCGAGCCGCACAACTCCGTTGATGCGCGTGCCATCCTCAGGCGGAGAGGTAACCGGCGTCACGGATCTCAGTTCTCAACAAGCCGGCCACACTGCGCCATACTTCCTGCCCGACGGGCGCCGATTCCTGTTCTACGTCACCGGGGCAGCGGCGGTGTCCGGGATCTACCTCGGTTCGCTTGAAGCCGGAACACCGACCCGGCTCACATCAGCCGATGGTGCCGGGGTTCACCTGGCCGACAGACCTGGCGCACGTGGGCCGCGCCAGGGAAACGGCTGGCTGCTGTGGGTGCGGGCCGGCGCGTTAGTGGCACAGCGCCTCGATCCCGATCGCGCGGCATTGACCGGCGAGCCGCTCACCCTCGCCGACGGAGTAGGTATCGATACCTCCTATCGCAGCGGCGTCTCGGTGACGCCTACCGGACTGATCGCCTATCGGACGGGGGCAGGCAGCAAACGACAACTCGTGTGGAGAGATCGGGCCGGAACGGCGCTTGGGTCCCTTGGCACCGAGGACGAGAGCCAGTCGAACCCACGCCTGTCGGCAGACGGGCAGCGCCTGGTGATGACGCGCACGGTCCAGGGCAACGCCGACATCTGGATGATGGACGGGTCGCGGACGCTCCGCCTCACGTTCGATCCTGCTCTGGACGGATTCCCGCTCTGGTCTCCCGACGGAGCCCGCGTCGCCTTCCGCTCGCAGCGCGGGAGCCCTGGAACGGGCGACATCTTCCTGAAGGCGACCAGTGGCGCCACGCAGGAGGAACGGCTGATCACGTCGGACCAGCTGAAGACTCCGAACAGCTGGTCGTCAGACGGGCGTTTCCTGTTGTTTCACAGCACCGATCCGCAGTCGAATACCGACCTCTGGGTCATGCCAACGGACCACAGCCGGGCTCCGTGGGTGATTGTCAAGACGACGTTTCGGGAGGCGTGGGGTGTGTTCTCGCCGAATGGACGATGGGTCGCCTACATGTCCAATGAATCCGGACGCCAGGAGGTCTATGTCCGGCCGTTCAGGGAGCCGGACTCGACAGGGCAGGCCCTCACGAATGGTCAGGGCGCGGTCCAGCAGTCGCAGGCAACGGGCCAGTGGCAGGTTTCGACTGGCGGCGGTATCCACCCCGCCTGGCGCGCCGACGGCAAGGAGCTGTACTACCTCAACCCGTCCGGCGCGATGATGGCCGTGCCCATCCCGGTGTCCGGGGACACCATCGAGCCTGGAGCGCCGGTGATGCTGTTTCGGACCCGAATCCTGGGCGGTGGGGCGGACATTCAGCTTGGCCGGCAATACGACGTCGCCCCCGATGGACGCTTCCTGATCAACACCGTGCTGGACAGCGCTGCCGCACCGATCACGCTGCTCATGAACTGGAGCGCTGAGGCAAAGCAGTAGCGTCGCCGCCGGTGCGGCTCGTTCACGCGTCGCCGCGATCACCCTCGCGAGGTAACCGTATACTCAAGTCCGCAATGGACGCCAATCTCAACTGGATCGCCAACTTCATCTGGGGCATCGCCGACGACGTGCTCCGGGACCTGTACGTGCGCGGGAAGTACCGCGACGTCATCCTCCCGATGACCGTCTTGCGGCGTCTCGACGCAGTGCTCGAACCGACCAAGCAGGCCGTGCTCGAGATGAAGACCTCGCTCGACAAGGCGGGCATCGTCCACCAGGACCAAGCGTTGCGCCAGGCGGCGGAGCAGGCGTTCTACAACACGTCGAAGTTCACGCTGCGCGACCTGAAGGCGCGCTCGAACCAGCAGCAGCTGAAGGCCGACTTCGAGGCGTATCTGGACGGCTTCTCGCCAAACGTCCAGGACATCCTCGAGAAGTTCGAGTTCCGGAACCAGATTCCGCGTCTTACCAAGGCCGACGCGCTCGGCACGCTCATCGAGAAGCTGCTCTCGCCCGACCTGAACGTGAGCCCGAAGCCCGTGCTGAATCCGGATGGGTCAGTGAAGCATCCGGGGCTCGACAATCACGCGATGGGGACCATCTTCGAAGAGCTGGTGCGCCGGTTCAACGAGGAGAACAACGAGGAAGCCGGCGAACACTGGACCCCGCGCGATGCAGTGAAGCTGATGGCGCGGCTCATCTTCCTGCCCATCGCCGACCAGATCGAGTCGGGTACCTACTTGCTGTACGACGGAGCCTGCGGCACGGGCGGCATGCTGACGGTTGCCGAAGAGACGCTCCAGCAGCTCGCCAGCCAGCACGGCAAGGATGTCGCGACACACCTCTTCGGCCAGGAGATCAACGCCGAAACCTACGCCATCGCCAAGGCCGACCTCCTGCTCAAGGGCGAAGGCGAAGCCGCCGACAACATCGTCGGTGGACCGGAGTATTCGACGTTGTCGAACGATGCCTTCCCGAGCCGCGAGTTCGACTTCATGCTGTCGAATCCGCCCTACGGCAAGAGCTGGAAGAGCGACCTTGAACGCCTGGGCGGCAAGGACGGCATCAAGGATCCGCGCTTCCTCATCGAACACGACGGCGATGCCGAGTACTCGCTGCTAACGCGGTCGAGCGACGGCCAGATGCTGTTCCTGGCCAACATGCTGAGCAAGATGAAGCACGGCACGAAGCTCGGGAGCCGCATCGCCGAGGTGCACAACGGCTCGTCGCTATTCACCGGCGACGCGGGGCAGGGCGAGAGCAACATCCGCCGCTGGATCATCGAGAACGACTGGCTCGAGGCCATTGTCGCCTTGCCGCTGAACATGTTCTACAACACCGGCATCGCGACCTACATCTGGGTGCTGACGAACCGGAAGCCGGAGCACCGGCGCGGCAAAGTGCAGCTGATCGACGCCACCCAGTGGTCGAAGCCGCTTCGGAAGAATCTCGGAAAGAAGAACTGCGAACTGGCCGATGCCGACATCCAGCGCATCTGCGACACGTTCCTGGCGTTCGAGGAGACGGAGCAGTCGAAGATCTTCCCGAACGCCGCGTTCGGCTACTGGAAGCTGACGGTGGAACGGCCGCTTCGACTGAGGGTCGACCTCGGCGAGGCGCGACGCGCCGGTTTCCGAAAGTCCTGCATTGACGATGGCGAGGAGCCGCTCGCAAACGTGGTCGATCGCGTGGCCGCCACCCTCGGGGCTGGCCCTCACCTCGACTTCAATCAGTTCATCGACGTGGTCGATGCCGACGTTGACAAGCACGGGGTGAAGCTAACCGCCAGGCGCAGGAAGATGCTTCAGAGCATCCTGGCCGAGCGCGATGAGAATGCTCAGGAAGTGGTGGCGCGCGTCCACAAGCCCGGAAAGGTCGAGGCCGACCCGCTCAAGGGCCTGTTCCAAGGCGTGTCGAACGGTAAGAAGGTGGTGCTCGAGTACGAGCCGGACCCGGATCTGCGCGACACCGAGCAGGTTCCGCTGCTCGAACCGGGCGGTATCGAGGCCTTCCTGCGGCGCGAGGTGCTGCCGCACGTGCCGGACGCGTGGTACGACACGGACAGCGTTCGCACGGGGTACGAGGTGAGCTTCACGCGCTACTTCTACAAGCCCCAGCAGCTCCGAAGCCTCGATGAGATCCGGACCGAGATTCTGAGACTCGAGCGGGAATCTGAGGGGTTTTTGAGCGAGATCCTCGGCACAGACGAGTCGGTCGCTGCGAAAGCCAGCGTTTAGCATGGCCGTTCTGCTGGCCCATGTTAAACGCTGCGTTTATCATGGGGCCTGATTAGGGCCATGGTAAACGCAGAAACCAGCACAGGCAGTAACCGAGCCGCTCAGGGGCGAGCGGGGCGCTACATTCGCCAGGCTGAAGGCTACAGCGCCTTCATTCCTTCACCGCTGCCCCCGGACCCTCCGGTTCAGCTGATGGGGGAACTGCAGCGCCTGCTGTCCGAAGCGGACCGGGCGCTTGGCCGGCTCGACGGCTCGGTCCAGACCCTGCCCAACCCGGACCTCTTCGTCTACATGTATGTCCGGAAAGAAGCCGTGCTCTCGAGCCAGATCGAGGGCACGCAGAGTTCGCTCCAGGACCTGCTGGCTGCCGAAGCGCAGGTCCTCGGGGAGGGGCGCCCGCGCGATGTGGACGAGGTCGTCAACTACGTCAGCGCCATGCGGCACGGACTGGCAAGGCTACCCGAACTCCCTGTGTCGGTTCGTCTCATTCGAGAAATCCACGCCGAGCTGCTCAAGGGCGTTCGCGGGTCGAGGCTGACGCCGGGCGAGTTGCGGCGGAGCCAGAACTGGATTGGCCCGTCAGGTTGCACGCTGGCAGAGGCCAGCTTCGTGCCGCCCCCTCCGGGGGAGCTCAGCGCCGCGCTCGGCGATCTCGAATCCTTTCTTCATCGCGACGACGACCTGCCGCTGCTCGTGAAGATCGGCCTTGCACACGCACAGTTCGAGACTATTCATCCCTTCCTCGACGGCAACGGACGTATCGGCCGTCTGCTCGTCACGTTCCTGTTGTGCGAGAAGGGCGCACTGCACAAGCCGGTGCTCTACCTGTCGCACTACTTCAAGCGCTTCCGGCTGGAGTACTACGAGCGCCTGCAGGCCGTGCGCGACGCGGGCGACTTCGAGGAATGGCTCGCGTTCTTCCTGCGCGGCATTGCGCAGGTCAGCCTGGAGGCGGCGGACACCGCGCGCCGCATCCTCGAACTGCGCGAGCAGCATCGCCGTGCGATTACGGATGGACTCGGACGTGGTGCCGGCAACGGTCATCGAGTGTTGGAGCATCTCTACGAGCGCCCGATCATGAGCGTCGCGGATGTTCAGCAGTTGATCGGGACGACGTTCGCCGGTGCCAACCAGATCGTGCAACGGATGGTGGACCTCGGAATCCTCAACGAGATCACCGGCCAGGCGAGGCACCGTCGCTTCCGCTACGACGCCTATGTCGGTCTATTCGACGGAGAGGCCGGAGCGTGATTGCAGGTCTGAAACCGTATCCTCAGATGGTGGACTCCGGCGTGCAATGGCTGGGAGCGGCGCCATCTCATTGGGAGCGGAGACGAATCAAGGCGCTGCTGCGGCCTGTTGACCGGCGTTCGACAACGGGCGCAGAGACCTTGCTGTCGCTCCGCCGCGACCACGGCATCGTCGTTTACAGCGAACACTTCGAACGACCGTCGCAGGGAGCGACGATGGTCGGATACAAGCTGGTGAACAAAGGACAACTCGTCGTCAACCGGCTGCAAGCCAACAACGGCCTAGTATTCGACTCCGGGCTCGACGGACTTGTTAGCCCAGACTACTCAGTGTTTGAAGCGCGCGATGCCCGAGTCGTGATGCCGTTCCTGAGTCAGTTACTGCGGACTCAGCCCTATCGAGATCACTTCAGGCGTGAATCGACAGGGCTGGGAACCGGTAGCGCCGGATTCCTGCGGCTCTACGACGACCGATTCCTTGAAACGACTGTTTGCTTGCCATCCCCCGATGAGCAGTTCCCTCTCCTTCGATTCATGGAACACGCGAGCGGACGAATCCGGCGGTACATCCGGGCGAAGCAGAGGCTGATCAAACTGCTTGAGGAACAGAAGCAAGCCACAATCCTTCGTGCTGTGACGATGGGGCTCGATCCAAGTGTTCGCCTGAAACCCTCCGGCGTCGAGTGTCTCGGCGACGTTCCGGCTCACTGGGACGTGGTGCTGAACCAAAGGATCTTCAAAGAGAACATTCGACCTCACAATGGGCTACCGGAAACGCCACTATCGCTGTCGCAACGTGACGGACTGATCGCGACCACCGAAATGAAGGAAAGGTCCCTCCAGACGTCGACCTACGACAACTGGAAACTGACTGTCTCTGGAGACTTGGTCGTCAACAGATTCAAGGCGCACCTCGGAGTGTTCTTCGCGTCGTCCCTTCGAGGGATTGTCTCGTTCCACTACGGGGTGTTCGAACCCAGGCGTGAACTGATTACCGAGTATTTCGAGTTGCTGTATCACACGGCGCCGTACAGAACCATCTACGCTGGTCGCTCCAACGGCATGACGGTGGGCTTGCAGAACTTGTCGAACCAGAACTTCTACAACGTCAAGTCCATCGTGCCCCCGGTTGGCGAACAGGAGGCAATCGTTGATTATCTCGCCCGGGCGACTGACCGTGTGGAGACAGCGATTCAGCGGGCTCGGACGGAAGTCGCTCTTCTCCGCGACTATGGAACGCAATTGATATCGGATGTCGTCATGGGTCGCCTTGACGTGCGCGAAGCGGCGACCCGTCTCTCAGAGGAGCCATCGCTCGAAGGGATTGACGACGAGGCCGCAATTGAGGCGGAAGAGCCTGACGAAGCGGATCTGGATTTTGCGGAGACGGTCGAGTGACGGACGGGGTGACCTTCAGACGGCGGGAGTTCAAGGGCAGTCGGCTGCGTTGCCTCATGGCCACCAGCGTCGGCAGACGGGACGTCGCTGCATTCCTGAACACGCTCGTCCAGCCGCACGCGACAGTCAGTTTTGACGACGTGTGGCAGCCGCGCGGGTTTCTCGAGGGCAACGAGGCTCGGTTGGGGGAAGTCGCGGCGTTCCTGAACGCCGACCAGCGCGAGGTGCTAACGTCGTGGTGGCTCGCCGTGCGGGAACGCGCGAATACGCCGAACTGGGACATCGTCAGCACCTGCTGGATTGATGGACGTGCAGGGCTTGTTCTCGTGGAAGCGAAAGCTCACGCTGGCGAACTGCATCGAGACGGCAAGAGCGAGGGCAACGAGAAGAACGATGCCAGCATCGCGGCGGCCATTCTCGAAGCGAACGCCGCCCTTGGCGGGGCCGAGTCTGGCTGGAACCTGTGCGCTGCCGCGCACTATCAGCTATGCAACCGCTTCGCATGGGCCTGGAAAGTGGGCTCGCTCGGCGTGCCGGTCGTTCTTGTCTACCTCGGCTTCCTCGATGCTGACGAGATGCGGACCGGGCTGCTGAGAACTGCCGAGGACTGGCGCGCGTGCGTGCTGGCGCATGCGCGCGACCTCGTGCCGGATCAGGCCTGGGAGCAGTCGCACCCTGCGGGGGCTGCGTTCTTCGTGCCCATCATCAGGGCCGCACGAGTGTCGGCCACTGTGGCCTGAGGACGGACGATGCCGAGTGACACGAGCGAACGTGGTCTCGAAGAACTGATCTGCCAGTCGCTGACCGGCACCGCCTGCAACCCGGCCGGTCCGAAACCGGACCCGCACGAGGCGCAACCCGGTGCCGCTGGCTGGCTTCCCGGCCACCCGGACGACTACGACCGTGAATACACGGTCGACATCGCGCAGTTACTGGCGTTCCTGGTGGTGACGCAACCCGAAGCGTTCGACGGTCTCAATATCGCCGAGGAGGGGCCATCCCGCCGAAAGTTCCTGGCGCGCCTGCAGGGTGAAATCAGCAAGCGCGGCGTCATCGACGTCCTGCGCCACGGCGTGAAGGACGGTCCGCACCACGTCGACCTCTTCTACGGCACGCCCTCACCGGGCAACGAACCCGCGGCGAAGCGCTACCACCAGAACCGCTTCTCCGCATCCCGTCAGCTTCGCTACAGCCGCGACGAAACGCAGCGAGCCCTGGACCTAGCCCTCTTCGTCAACGGTCTCCCCGTCGCCACCCTGGAACTCAAGAACAGCCTCACGAAGCAGACGGCAGACGATGCGGTGGAGCAGTACAAGCGCGACCGCGACCCGCGTGAGAAGCTGTTCGAGTTCGGCCGCTGCGCCGCGCACTTCGCCGTGGACGACCACGAGGTGCGTTTCTGCACGCACCTGAAGGGGAAGAGCTCCTGGTTCCTCCCCTTCAACCTCGGATGGAACGACGGCGCCGGCAACCCTCCGAACCCGGCAGGCCTCAAGACCGACTATCTGTGGACGCGTGTCCTCACTCGGGAGGGGCTGACGGACATCCTCGAGAACTACGCCCAGATTGTCGAAACGAAGGACGAGAAGACCGGCAAGAAGAAGTCGGTCCAGATCTGGCCGCGCTATCACCAGCTCGATGTCGTCCACAAACTGCTCGCCGACGTGTCGGAGCATGGCGCCGGCCAGCGATACCTCGTCCAGCATTCAGCTGGCAGCGGCAAGTCGAACTCCATCGCCTGGCTGGCCCACCAGATGATCGGCCTTCGAAAGGACGAGGCCGCGGTCTTCGATTCGGTCATCGTTGTGACCGATCGCCGAATCCTCGACAAGCAGATCCGCGACACGATCAAGCAGTTCGCTCAGGTCAGTGCCACCGTCGGGCACGCCGAGCACTCAGGCGATCTTCGCAAATTCATCGAGGGCGGCAAGAAGCTCATCATCACAACGGTGCAAAAGTTCCCGCACATCCTCGATGAGATTGGCAACGAGCAGCGCGGCCGGCGGTTTGCCATCGTGATCGATGAGGCACATTCGAGCCAGGGCGGGCAGGCCTCCGCCGCCATCAACATGGCCCTGTCCGAGGCCGGGACCAAGAACGACGACGAGACGACGGAAGACCGGATCAACCGGATCATGGAGTCGCGCAAGCTGCTCCCGAATGCCAGCTACTTCGCCTTCACGGCCACCCCGAAGAACAAGACGCTGGAGATCTTCGGCAGGGCGCTGCCGCCGGTTGACGGCAAGGTGCGCCACGTCGCGTTCCATAGCTACACGATGAAGCAGGCCATCGACGAAGGCTTCATCCTCGACGTGCTAAGGAACTACACGCCGGTGGAGAGCTACTACCGGCTGGCCAAGACCGTCGAGAGCGACCCCGAGTTCGACACCAGGCGGGCATCTAAGAAGCTCCGCCGTTACGTGGAGAGCCACGACCATGCCATCCGGCTGAAGGCCGAGATCATGGTGGACCACTTCCACGAGCAGGTCGTGGCGCTGACCAAGGTCGGCGGCCAGGCGCGCGCCATGGTGGTGACCAGCAGCATCGAGCGGGCCGTGCAGTATTTCGTCGCGATTCGCGCCTACCTGACCGAGCGCAAGAGCCCCTTCAAGGCCATCGTCGCGTTCTCTGGAGAGCACGAGAATCGCTTCGATGAGTTGAAGGACGCCAAGGGGGCGAAGCTGAAGGACTACTCCGAAGCGGTGCTGAACGGCTTCCCGTCGAGCAAGATCGCCGACAAGATTCAGGACGATCCGTATCGGTTCCTGATCTGTGCCGACAAGTTCCAGACCGGTTACGACGAGCCGCTCCTGCACACGATGTATGTGGACAAGATGCTGTCTGGCATCAAGGCCGTGCAGACGCTCTCGAGGCTCAACCGGGCGCATCCGCAGAAGCACGACACCTTCGTCCTCGACTTCATGAATGACGCCGACGCCATCCGCGAGTCGTTTGCCGACTACTACCGGACGACCCTCCTCAGTGAGGAGACGGACCCGAACAAGCTGCACGACCTGAAGGCGGCGCTCGACGGGTACGAGGTCTACTCGCCAGAACAGGTGGACGCGTTCGTCGAGCGTTATCTGGAGGGCGCCGAACGACCGAAGGTCGACCCCGTCCTGGACGTATGCAGGGCGGCCTACGTGGCGCTCGGGGAAGATCAGCAGGTCGATTTCAAGGGAAAGGCAAAGGCGTTCGTCCGGGCCTACGGGTTCCTGGCGTCCATCCTGCCCTACACGAACGGCGACTGGGAGAAGCTGTCGATTTTCCTGAACTTTCTCATCGCGAAGCTGCCGGCGCCGATCGATGAGGACCTGTCCAGAGGCATCCTCGACACCATCGACATGGACAGCTACCGGGCCGAGAAGAAGGCCGTGCAGCGCATCCAGTTGCCTGACACGGACGCCGAGATCGAGCCCGTCCCCACTAGCGGCGGCGGACGGAAGCCGGAGCCGGCGCTGGACCGACTGTCGAACATCATCAAGGCGTTCAACGACCAGTTCGGGAACATCCCGTGGAGCGACGCCGACCGAGTGCACAAGCTGATCACCGAGGACATCCCCAGCCGCGTTGCCGCGGACACGGCGTTTCAGAACGCGAAGAAGAACTCCGACAAGCAGAACGCCAAAATCGAGCACGACAAGGCGCTGGCCAGGGTGATGACCGCCGTGCTGAAGGACGACACCGAGTTGTTCAAGCAGTTCATGGACAACGAGTCCTTCCGGCGCTGGATGACCGATACGGTATTCAAGCTGACGTTCGAAGGGGAGTCAGCGCACTCCAGTTGACGAACGCCGGGCGGCGATGGTCCTCTGGTCCGGCGCAACGTCGGCAGCCTGACAGGCGGGCGCCGGTTCGGTCGCCCCGCCACGCGTCCTCAAAATGAAAACGCCCCCGAATGCTCTGGGGGCGTCTTGGAAGTGGTGGACGATGCTGGATTCGAACCAGCGACCTCTCGCGTGTGAAGCGAACGCTCTAACCAGCTGAGCTAATCGTCCGAAAATCCGGCCAGCCTGACGCTGGGACTCAGGATTCTAACGTTACTTCCGCCCCTCAGGCAACCGTCGTTCGCTCGATCCGTCGTAGACGTGGTCCTTCGGATCGATCTGCCGCATTGGTTGCTGCCGCATCCGCTCTTCGTGCGCATGCGCGATCAGCCCTGGCAGCCGCGAAATCAGGAAAATGGCGTTCCCCAGTTCGTAGCTGAACCCGAGGTCAGCGGAAATCGCCGCAATGGCGCCGTCGACGTTGGCCGGCAGCAGCCGCCCCAGCAGATCCTGCCGCGCCGCCAGCGCCTGCTCGATGGCGCGCAACATCCGCACGTGCTCGCCTTCCAGTTCCAGTTCCATGGCCAACTGGAACAGGCGCGGCGCCCGCGGATCCTGCGTGTGCAGCCGATGCCCGAACCCGGGCGGCGTGGTAATGCCGCGGGCCAGCAGGTCGACCACGAGCTGGTCGGCCGATTCCGCATACGAAGAGCCGCTGCGCACGAGCGACAGCCCCTGGTCGAGGAAGCGCATGCACGTCTCGATATCGCCACCATGATACGGACCGAACGCCAGGATGCCGGCCGCCACCGAGTCCTTCAGCGGCGCGCCGCTTGCGGCCACGTTCCGCGCCGCCAGCGTCGACGGCGGCGTCACCCCGTGATCGATCAGCGAGACGAGAATGGCGTTGAGCATGCGGCCGATGGCTCGCGACGGAAGCTCGCCCATCAACAGCAAGTAGACGGCGTCGGCGAAATCGAGCCGCCCCATCAACGCATCGAGGTGGAACCCACGCACCATGATCGCGTTTGGCGCGATCGCGGTGAGCGCCGTGTGCCAGGCGTCCGACGGCTGTCGCCCCTGCGACCGTCGTTCACCGGGCGGCTGTTTCGAGCGGGACTCCGACACGGATCACCTCCAGCCGGCAGAATTACAGCGTGCCGTACAACCGATCGCCGAAGTCGCCCAGGCCCGGCACGATGTACTTGTGCTCGTTCAGCTTCAGGTCGACTACTGGCGTGTAGATATGCACATGCGGAAAGTGCTGCTCGACGGTGGCGATGCCTTCCGGCGCCGCCACGATGCACACGATCCGGACGTCCCTCGCACCGGCCTGATGCAGCAGGTCGATCGCCGCCACGGCCGATCCGCCCGTGGCCAGCATCGGATCGATCATCAGCACGTAACTGTGTTCGAGCCGGTTCGGCAGCTTCGAGTAGTAGCGCGAGGCGATGGCGGTTTCCTCGTCGCGCTGCAGGCCGATGTGGCCGACACGCGCATCGGGCACCAGTTCCAGCACCGCGTCGAGCATGCCGAGTCCGGCACGCAGCACCGGCACTACCACCACTTCGGGCTTCAGCCGACGTCCGGGTGCGGGCCCGATCGGCGTCTCGACGGTGACGACCACCGACGGCGCCTCGCGCAGCGCCTCCGCTGCCAGCAGCACGCTGATGCGGGTGGCAGCGCGCCGGAAGTGCGCAGGCGACGTCTGCTTGTCGCGCAGCTCGACGAGCGCGTCATGCACCAGTGGGTGATCGATGATGTGGACCGGCACGGTCCCACACTATACAATTTCCCCCGTATGCGTGCATCTCTCGCGGTCGTTCTGGCGCTGGTGGCCGCGACGGTCGTCGCGTCGGCGCAGGGAGCCAGACGCGCGGTGTCGCTGGTGGTGATCGGCGGCACGGTCCTCACCGAGAACGACACGCGCCAAGTGCTGTCGCCCGGTGCGGTCGCCATCAACGGCACCGACATCGTCGAGGTCGGCACTCCCGCCGAGATCGCGGCGCGCTACAGCGCCGCGCAGACGATCGACGCGCGCGACCAGATCGTCCTGCCCGGCCTGATCAACACCCACACGCACGCGGCGATGGTGATGTTCCGCGGCCTCGCCGACGACCTGGCGCTGATGGACTGGCTGCAGAAGTACATCTTCCCGGCCGAGGCGAAGACGGTGTCGCCCGACTTCGTCCGCACCGGGACGCGGCTGGCCGCGCTCGAGATGATCCAGTCGGGCACGACGACCTACACCGACATGTATTACTTCGAGGACCAGGTCGCGAAGGCCACGAAGGAAGTGGGCCTGCGTGGTGTCCTCGGCCAGACGGTCATCCAGTTTCCGGTAGCCGACGCCAAGACGCCGGCCGAGGGGCTGGCGCGCGCCGAAGCCTTCATCCAGCAGTACCGGAACGACCCGCTCATCGTCCCCGCCGTGGCGCCGCACGCGATGTACACGCTCGATGCCGCCACGCTGCAGGCCACGGCGGCGCTCGGCCGCAAGTACAACGTGCCGGTGCTCATCCACCTGGCCGAAACGCAGGACGAGGTAAAGACGGCGCGCGACGAGCACCAGAGCACGCCGGCCGGCTACCTGGAGTCGCTCGGTTTCTGGGGGCCGAAGACGGTGGCGGCCCACGGCATCTGGGTGACCGACGACGACATCGCCATCCTGAAGAAGCACAACGTCGGCATCTCGCACAACCCCGAGAGCAATATGAAGCTCGCCAGCGGCGCCGCGCCGGTGCTGAAGTACCTGGCGGCCGGCGTCAACCTGGCGCTCGGCACCGACGGGGCCGCGAGCAACAACGACCTCGACATGTTCGAGGCGATGCGCCAGGCCTCGTTCCTGGCGAAGCTGTCCTCCGGCAACCCGACGGCGGTGCCGGCGCAGGTGGCGCTGGACATGGCCACCATCAACGGCGCCAGGGCGCTTGGCATGGACGCGCTCATCGGCTCGCTCGAGCCGGGCAAGCGCGCCGACCTGATTACGGTGTCGATGAGTGCCGCCCGGCAGGTGCCGATGTACGACGCGGTGTCGCACCTGGTCTACGTCACGCGCGGCGACGATGTGCGGAACACCATCGTGAACGGGAAGGTGCTGATGCGCGATCGTCGCCTGAGCACGCTGAACGAAGCCGAGGTGCTGGCGCAGGCGAAGGCGCTGGCGCAGAAGGTGCGGGACGCCGTCCAGTGAGGGGACGCGCGCTAGGTTTCGATCAGGCCGATGTACGGCAGGTTGCGGTACTGCTCGGCGTAGTCGAGGCCGTAGCCGACGACGAAGTGATCGTCGATGGTGAAACCGACGTATTCCACCGTCACCTCCACCTTGCGGCGCGACGGCTTGCTCAGCAGGCACGCCGTGCGCAGCGTGCGTGGATTGCGCGCCCGCAGGATCTCCTGCAGGTAGGTGAGCGTCAGCCCGGTGTCGACGATGTCCTCGACGATGAGCACATCCTTGCCGTCGAGCGAGGTATCCAGGTCCTTCAGCAGCCGCACTTCGCCGGACGTCGTCGTGCCCTTTGCGTAGCTGGACAGGGCCATGAAGTCCATCGAGACGCTGCCGTCCATATGACGGACCAGGTCCGACATGAACATGAACGCCCCCTTCAGCACCGCGATGATGTGCAGGTTCTCGGGGTAGTCGGCTCGGATCTGCGCGGCCAGTTCGGCGACGCGGCTCTCGAGCTGTTCGGCGGAAATCAGGACGTTGGACGGGCGACGGTCGACCATGGATTCTGCATGATACTCCGGGGCACCCTGTGAAGCGATTTGCGTTCATCACCGAGGCTGACGCCCGCGTCCTGCCCGCGGGCGAGCCGGTGCAACTGGCTCGGCACGGGCACATTACGCCGCTAGCCCAGGACACGCTCCGCGAACGGCGCATCGCCGTAGTGCTCGACACCGAGGCGCCGGCGGATGCGAACGCGCTCGTGCCGACGGCCGACATCAGGGTGATGGCCGTGGCAAGCGATCACACCGGCATCGCCCTGCGCCGCGCCCTCATCACGTTCCTGCGCGGCCGGGGCCTGACCGTGCTCGATCTCGGCACCGACTCCACGGTATCGGTCGACTACCCGGACGTGGCCGCATCGGTGGCGCGTCCGGTGGCACGCGGCGAGGCCGACGCCGGTATCGTGATCGACGGAGCAGGCATCGGCTCGGCGATCGCCGCGAACAAGATCGACGGCGTCCGCGCCGTCATGGCCACCACGGAAACCATTGCGCGCTACTCGCGCGAGCACAACGGCGCGAACGTGCTGGCGCTAGGCGCGTCGCTGCTCAGTGTGGACGAGGCAAAGGCCATCGTCACCACCTGGATATCGACCGCCATGCGCGAGCCGCGCTACATCCGGCGCCTGACCAAGATCCGCGACCTGGAACGACGGAGCTGACGTGACACGCGACGAACTGCAGCGACTCATCACCCTCATCGTCTCCGAGCTGTCGGCGGCCCAGACGCCACGTGCCGCGCGCTGCGCGTGCCACTCGGTGACGGCCGAGTGCTGTCCGAATCGACTGCAGGGCGTGATTGAAGCGGGCGCGACCCGCGTTGGCGTGCTCGCCACGGGCGGTGCTCCTGAGGGCGTGGCCTCGATGATCGACCACACGCTGCTGAAGGCCGACGCGACGCGGCAGGAGATCGAGCACCTGTGCCGCGAGGCGTCGCAGTTCAAGTTCGCCACCGTCTGCGTGAACCCGGCCTGGGTGGCCACGGCCGCCCGCCTGCTGGCTGGCAGCGGCGTCGGTGTTTGTTCGGTCGTCGGCTTTCCGCTCGGCGCCACCACCAGCGACGTGAAGGCGTACGAGACGCGTCGCGCCATCTTCGACGGCGCGCGCGAGATCGACATGGTGATCAATGTTGGCGCCCTCAAGTCCGGTGACCTGCGCGTCGTCGAGCGCGACATCGAGGCGGTGGCGTCCACGTGTCGCGAGTGCGGAGTACTGAGCAAGGTGATCATCGAGGCGGCGCTGCTGACCGACGACGAGAAGGTGACGGCGTGCACGCTCGCCAAGGCGGCCGGCGCCGACTACGTGAAGACCTCCACCGGCTTCGGCCCTGGCGGCGCCACGGCGACCGACGTGGCGTTGATGCGCCGCGTGGTCGGGGCCGAGATGGGCGTGAAGGCCGCTGGAGGCGTACGCGATCTCGACGGCCTCAAGGCCATGGTGGCAGCCGGCGCCACGCGGGTCGGCGCCAGTGCCGGGGTGAAGATCGTGCAGCAGGCCCGAGGCGAGAAGCCAACCGCCACCTCGTCCGGCTACTGAGGCGGACCTGAAGGTCCGCAGCGACACCAGCACGCAGTCGTCGGCAAGACCCATATCAAGAAACCATGATGAGGAACTCGGCCACGCCCGAGTCCTATAATGGCCGTACGTGTTCCGCAGGGCGTCGCCACAGGCTCGTTTCGTCGCATACCTGATCCCGATCGCGGTGATCGGTGTCTGCGCTGAGCTGCTGTTCGCCATTCCGGCGATCACGACCGGTGCGGCCGCCCCGGTCCTGCTTCTCGCCGTGCTGCTGGTTGCGCGCGAACTGGGGACGGGACCCGCGTTGATGGCCGCGGCGTGTTCGGGCATCGCCTTCTCGTTCTACTTCCTGCCTCCCGCCGGTCTTTTCATCGAAGACATCAACGACTGGGTGGCTTTCGGCGTCTTCACCATCACGGCGGTGGTCGTCGGGGAACTCGCGGCGCGCGCGGAACGGCGGCAGATGGAGCTCGAGGACGGGAAGCGGGAGATCGAAGAGCTCTACACACAGCTCGGTGCGGCGTTCGAGCGGGCGAGCGAGGCCGAGGCGGCGCGGCGTAACGAGCAGTTGAAGGCGGCGCTGCTCGATGCGCTCACCCACAACCTGCGCACGCCGCTCACCGCGATCAAGGCGTCAGTCACGGCGATGCTCGGCTCCGACGAGATCGATGCGTCGGCGCTCTCGAGTGCGAGCCGCAGGGATCTGCTGGTAGTCATCGACGAGGAATCGGATCGCTTGAACCGGTTCATCGAAGGGCTGACCGTGGCCGACCGGCCCGACCCGAGCCAGCCGAGCAGCTTCCGCGCCGTGTCCGTCGAGCAGGTGGTGCGCGAGTCGGTGGCGCGAGCCGAAACGGTGGCGCGCCGGCACCACGTGGTAACCGAGCTGCCGCCGGACCTGCCGCAGTTAGCCGTCGACCGCTCGGCAATCGGCGAGGTGCTCTACACGCTCATCGACAACGCCAGCAAGTACGCGCCGCTCGGCACGACGATTCGCGTCAGCGCACGCGTCGCCGACCCGCACCACGTCTGCATCACGGTCGAGGACGAGGGCCCGGGCATCGCGCCGGAGTTGCGCGAGCAGGTCTTCAAGAAGTTCTTCCGCATACCGGGACGGGAGTCGGTCGACCCGCAGCGAACCGGCATCGGCCTCGGACTGCCGATTGCGAGGCGCCTCGTCGAATCACAGGCCGGACAGATTGGCATCGAGACCCCAGCTTCGGGACGAGGCACCGCCGTTGTGCTCACGCTGCCGTGCGTGGCGACCGAGACGTTGACAGAGAACATGCAGGCGCAGATCGCGCTTCGCGCATAGGAGATCCATTCATGAACCGCGCAGAGAGCTCGCGAGTGCTTGTCGTCGACGATGAACCCCAGATCACGCGGGTGCTGAAGACCGTCCTCAGCAGCCAGGGCTACGACGTGCGCACCGCCCCCGAGGGTGAGCGCGCGCTGGTCGATTTCCGGGAGTTCCAGCCCGAACTGGTCATCACCGATCTCTACATGCCGCACATGGACGGCGTGGAACTATGCCGGCGCATTCGCGAGACGTCGACGGTGCCGATCATCGTCCTGTCGGTGAAGGGCGAGGAGCGCAGCAAGGTAGAAGCGCTCGACTCGGGCGCCGACGACTACGTGACCAAGCCGTTCGGGATCGACGAGTTGATGGCGCGCGTGCGCGCCGCCCTGCGCCGCCGTGGCACACCAGCCGTGGACGAGCCGTCGTCATTCGAGGCGGGCGACTTCCGCGTCGACATGGACGCGCGTCGCGTGCACACGCAGGGACGCGAAGTGCGCCTGACGCCGAAGGAGTTCGACCTGTTCGTCTATATGGCGCGCCACCCGAGCCGCGTGCTGACGCACGCCGCACTGCTCGAAGCGGTGTGGGGGCAGGCGTCGCAGGAACAGCCCGAATACCTGCGTGTGTTCATGGGACAGCTGCGCAAGAAGCTGGAACCGGATCCGTCGAACCCGCGCTACCTGGTGACGGAACCCTGGGTCGGTTATCGTTTCAATCCCAAGGGATAGCTGGCAGAGCGGCGTCAGGCGCCGAGCGCGAGCACTTCGTCGGGTGTGAGATGACGCCAGCGGCCGATCGGCAGTGCGCCGATGCGGAGCGCGCCGATCTGCACCCGTACCAGTTTCAGCGCCACCGCATCGAGCGCTTCCACCATCCGTCGCACCTGCCGGTTCCTGCCTTCGGTGAGCGTGATCTCGAAGTGCGAGTACTTGCCCGAGTCGCGCAGGCGCTCGACGCGCGCCGGCCGCGTTGGACCGTCGGCCAGCAGGATGCCGTCGCGCAACTGCTGGAGTTGCTCGTCCGAGAGCAGCTTCGAGGCCTTCACCAGGTAGGTCTTCGGCACGTGCGAATCGGGGTTCATGATGCGCTCGGCCAACTGCGAGTCGTTGGTCATCAGCAGAAGGCCCGACGTGTCGAGATCGAGTCGGCCGACCGGGTAGATGAAGCTGTCGACGTCGGGAAGGAGTTCGTAGACGGTGGGGCGGCCGTCCGGGTCCTTGTAGGTGGTGATGTAGCCGGTGGGCTTGTAGAGCAGGATGTAGACGCGCTCGCGTCGCTCGAGCGGCTCGCCGTCGAACAGGACGCGGTCGCGCTCGAGGTCCACCCATGTGTCGGGGTTCTCGACCACGACCCCGTTCACGCTGACACGCCGCTGGTGAATCCACCGGCGCGCCTCGGTGCGCGAGCCGAGGCCGGACTTCGAGATCACACGTTCGAGCGTCTTGAGCGGTCGCTTCGTCTCTTCCACGTGCCTATTGTCGCCGCCGCGACCGTGTCGCGGGAAGGGGCATGCTATAACCGCGTGACCTGAGGCGTTCGTTCAACAGGAGTGAGTGACATGACGTGGAGATCGATTGGCGGAGCGGTGGCCCTGACCATCGCGCTGGGGGCATCCGTGTCCACCCAGCAGGCGCCGCGGCCGTTCGCCGTGCTCGAGAAGATGGAACCGTTCGACTACGACGTCGTGCCCAGTTGGTCGCTGCCGTACCCGCGGGAGGGCTATGCGTGGGGGTCGGTGCCCGGCATCTTCGTCGAGTCCGACGACCGCATCTTCATTGCCAGCCGAGGGGAAATCAAGCTACCGACACCGCTGCCGGCCGGCTTCCTCGGTTTCTTCGGCACGATTCGCTCCGCGCTGAATGCGCCCGAGAACGAAGTCCGCGGGTGCCTCCGCGTGGTCGACAGCAGCGGCAAGGTGCTGGAGATCTGGTCGCAGTGGGACAAGTTGTTCCAGGGGACCAACGGACCGCACAAAATCAAGATCAGCCCCTACGACCCGAAGCGTCGCGTCTGGGTCGTCGGCGAGACCAAGAACGTCATCTACGTCTTCTCGAACGACGGCACGCAGTTGCTGCAGACGCTGGGCGTGGAGTGGGCGACGGCCGACGATGACAGCCACTTCGGCAAACCGCAAGACCTGGCGTTCCTCCCGGACGGCAGTGTGCTCGTGGCAGACGGCCTGACGAACGCGCGTATCGTGAAGCTCGACCGCAGCGGCAAGTACGTCACTTCCTGGGGCGGACACGGCACGGGCGACGGCCAGTTCAATGCAGTGCACGGCATCGACGTCGACCGCAACGGCCGTGTCTACGTCGCCGATCGCCTGAACAAGCGGGTGCAGGTGTTCGACTCGAAGGGGACGCACCTGGCCAACTGGCCGAACATCCGCTTTCCGAACCACGTGCAGGTGACCGAGCCGGCGCCCGGCGACACCAGCACGGGCGGCGAACAGATCGTCTGGGTCGCGGACAACATGACCGCCGAAGTGCTGAAGTTCGACACCAGGGGCAACCGGCTGTTCTCCTGGAATGCCAGCGGTCCTGTTCCCGGCGGCTTCGGCGAACTGCACCAGTTCTCGCTCGACTCGAAGGGCAACGTCTACACGGGTGACAATGTCCTCGGCCGTCCACAGAAGCTCACGCCGAAAAAGGATGCCGACCCGCGCCATCTCATTGGCCAGTCGGTGCCGCTCGCGAAGAAGGCCCGATGATTATGACTGCCTCGCTATTGGAGAACACCGCTGTGACCACAACGTATGTCCGAAGGTGGCTGGCCCTTGCCGCCCTTCTCATCGCTTCGCTCGCGCCGTCTGCACTGGCGCAGCCGGCCGCGAACCCGGCGGCCCCAAAGTTCCCGCTGCCGACTGCGCCGCGTGAATACGACACGTTCGAGCAGAAGATCAAGGTGACGGTCATCGCGCGAGGCATCCAGCGCCCATGGGGTCTGCTGCCGCTGCCGAACGGCGACATTCTGGTTGGGGTGCGACCGACGGGGCAGGTGCTGGCCATCCGCAACGGCGTGCTCGACCCGACGCCGCTCACCGGGCTGCCGGTCATGCGCACGACGCGAACGACCGGCATGCTCGACATGGCGGTGCATCCGAAGTTCGCCGAGAACCGGCTGATCTACTTCACCTACCACAAGCCACTCGGCGGCGAGACGTACACGCTGGCGCTGGCGCGCGGACGCTACGAGGGGACCGGGTTGTCGAACGTGCAAGAGCTGTACGCCGGCAACGCCGTCCGCACCGGCGGCTCGCGCATCGCGTTTGGCAACGACGGCCTGATCTACATCACCGTTGGCGGTGCGCAGCGCCTGCCCGACGCGATGAACACGGACACAATCTTCGGCAAGGTGCTGCGCCTGAAAGACGACGGCACGGTACCCGCCGACAATCCGTTCGTGGGGAAGGCCGGGGCTCGGCCCGAGATCTTCACGGTGGGTCACCGCGATCACCACGGGCTGGCGGTGAACCCGGCGACCGGGCAGATCTTCCACGGGGAACTCGGGCCTCTGGGTGGCGACAAGATCAACATCCTGAAGGCTGGCGGCAACTACGGCTGGCCGACCAACGGCTACGGCCGCGACAACGACGGCTCGCCGATGCCGCCGCTGACTGGCGCCATGGAGCCGGCCTGGATCACCTGGAACCCCGGCATCACCCCGTCGGGCATGCTGTTCTACACCGGCGACCGCTTCCCGAAGTGGAAGGGGAACATCATCGTCGGCAGCATCCAGCGAGGACGCATCCCTGGCACGGGCCATATCGAGCGCATCGTGTTCAACGACAAGCTCTGGGAGCAGCGCCGTGAGCTGATGCTCGAGGACCTGCATCAGCGCGTACGCGACGTGCGTCAGGGCGCCGACGGCCTGATCTACGTCCTGACCGAGGAAGACGACGGCGCGGTCCTGAAGATCGAACCGGTGTCGTAGCGGTGGAGGGGGCGAGCTATCTGACCTAGAGCAACGCGCGGAGGCGATCGCGAGTCGTTGAAGCGGCTGCGCATCGCCGTCGATGTCGAGAAGGCGGTGGCGGAGTCGCCGCTGCCGTTGCTGTAGGACGTGCCGGTACGGCCGCAGGTCACGCGCGTCGACAGGGGCATCGGTCGCGACGACAATCATGCACGAGCCGTCGCCGGCACGCCGGCGCTCCTCGTCCGCTGGCCCGTCCAGTGAGGCGCGACGCGCACCACGCGCCACGCCGTACCGATGCCGCCCTTCCAGCCGAAGGCGATCGTGCCGGCACGATCGGCGTCTCGATCGTGCCGAGTTCGGCTCACCTGCGTCGAGACCTGCCCGACGCGAGTGGCCAGTGCGCTAGTCCCTGGCCTTCTTCTGCTTGGCCCACCGCGCGCGCTGCGCAGCCGCGATCTTCGCGCGTGCCTCGACCGACATCGTGCGCTTCTTCTTCACAACAGTGGGCTTTGATACCGCTCGTCCGCTGCCCGCCACCTTCTTCGCGGCGCGTGCCGCCTTCGGCGGATCAGCGACACCGAGTTGCGCCAGCAGCCTGACGGCCGTGTCACGGACGCCCGCCAGTTGTTCGGCGATCGCCTTGCGCTGTCCGAGCCAGCTCTCGGCCTTGTTCTGTGCGTGACCCAGAAGGGTCCCGAGGTCGTCGGCGAAGTTCTCCAGCCTGGCCTCTGCCGCAGCCGTCATGGTGATCGCTGCCGACTGTGGTTCCGCCGCCGTATGCTTGCGAGCCTTCTTTGCCATGCCGCGAGCGTACGCTCGATCAGACGCGTAGGTCAATGGACTCCCGCGCACCGAAGGTTAGAGCAGCCCGGTCGGGCGCCGGTTCATGTCGCCTTCGCACGATGGACAAATGGCGTGCGTGATCGGTGCAGCCTGCGGCGCAACGGCTCGAGGCTCCGCCGACTGAGATCTGAAATGTGGACACATAATCGAGTCGTGTCGCAGACACATGTTCCCGGATCCAGCCGTCCGACCGACCACGGTGCGGCGCGGCGTGCCGCGAGGCGCGTGGCCGATGCCCTGCAGGCCGGGCAGACCCTGGTGGACGACGCCTTCGACCGGTGGCTGCCCGAGGCGCTGCGGGAGCGGTCGGGCGAGTACTGGACGCCGATGCCCGTGGCGGTGCGGGCGGCCGCCTGGCTGCGCGAAACGCAGGTGCGGACGGTGGTGGACATCGGGTCCGGCACCGGCAAGTTCTGCGTCGCCGCCGCGTTGCTGACATCGTGCCGGTTCATCGGCGTGGAGCAGCGCGCATCGCTGGTCGACACGGCGCGCGGCCTGGCCGGCGTCTTCGATGTCGCCGAGCGGGTGACGTTCCTTTCTGGCGACTTCGGCGCGCTGCCGACGCCAGTCGCCGATGCCTACTACCTCTACAACCCGTTCGGCGAGTACGACTTCGACTCGCCCCGCTACGCCGAACTCGGCGTGCCGTTCAACAACCAGACCATGGCGCGCGACCTGTTCGCGATGTCGTACCTGCTGGCGACGGCGCCCGCCGGCACCCTGATCATCACCTACAACGGCTTCGGCGGGCCACTGCCGCGCAGCTACGAGGAGATTGCCGTCGACGTGCGGTTCCCGTGCGTGTTGCGCCTGTGGCGCAAGCGCGGCTGGGGTGCCGCCTCCAGCGGCGTCCGTCACGCCTGAGCCTTGTCGGTAAATATCGCTGTGATGTAATATTTGAATACATGGATAAATCGATTGCTGGCGATCTCCAGCACTTCAAGGCGGAGTTCTTTCGCGCCCTGGCGCACCCGGTCCGCATCGCGATCCTCGAGGTGCTGCTGCAGGGCGAGCACAGCGTACAGGAACTGCAGGAGGCGCTCGGCCTCGAGCAGCCGGTGGTGTCGCAGCAGCTGGCGGTGTTGCGGACGAAGAACATCGTGTCGGGCCGCAAGGCGGGGACGAGCGTGCGCTACACCGTGCGCGACCCGCTCATCGGCGACCTGCTGAAGGCAGCGCGCCAGATCTTCAACAACCATCTCGTCGGCTCGCAGGGGCTGCTGCGCGAGTTGCAGCGGCAGGCACGGAAGCGCTGACGCGCGATGAGTGCGCTGATCGTGGCCGTCGTCGTGCTGCTAGTGGGCGCGGCGGCCTGCCTATTGCCGGTCGCCAATCGGGCGCGTGTCGCGTGTGGCCTCGTGTCGCAGGGCGTCGCCATGCTGCTGGTGCTCACCGCCGTCGTGCCGGTGCTGCTCGGTGGTGCGCCAGTCTCGGGTGAACTGCCCTGGGCCTACCCGATGGGAACGATGCGCGTGCGGCTGGACGCGCTCGGCGCGTTCTTCCTGGTGTGGTCGCTGCCGATGACGCTGCTCGGCAGCATCTACGCCGTCGGCTACCTGCGGTCGCACTTGGATTCAGCCAGGCACCTCGGCTGGCACTTCGCGCTGCTCAACCTCACGGCGCTGTCGTTCGTGCTGGTCTACACCGGCGACCACGCCCTCGTCTTCCTGCTCGGCTGGGAGACCGCGGCGATCGCTGCGTGGCTCCTGGTGATCTGGGACTACACAAACCAGAAAGTGCGCTTCGCCGGGTTCAACTACCTGGTGTCGACCCACTTCGGCCTGATCTTCCTCGTTGCAGCGTTCATGATCCTGTACGCCCACACGCTGTCGTGGGACCTCCTCAGTTTCGGCGACTGGCTGCGCGGCCATCCCGGCGCGGAACGCAACCTGGTGTTCCTGCTGCTGGTGACCAGCTTCGGCCTGAAGTCGGCCTTCTTCCCGTTCCACTCGTGGCTGCCGCGCGCCCACGCCGCCGCTCCGGCTCACGTGTCGGCGCTCATGTCGGGGGTGATTCACAAGGCCGGCCTCTATGCCCTGGTGCGCGTGCTGCTGCTCATCGGAACGCCCGATGCCTGGATGGGATGGTTCCTGATCGGCTTCTCGCTGCTGTCCGCAGTGATTGGTGCGCTTTACACCATCGGCCAGCGCGACCTGAAACGGCTGCTCGGGTACTCGTCGACCGAGAACGTCGGCATCGCCGGCATTGGCTTCGGCGTCGGTTGTCTCGGGCTGGCCTGGCACAGCGCGCCGCTCGTGGCGCTCGGATTCGCGGGCGGACTCCTGCACGTCCTCAACCACGCCTTCTTCAAGTGCCAGTTGTTCTATGCCGCAGGGGCCGTCTATCGCGCCGTGCATACGGTGGACGTGGAGCGCCTCGGCGGACTGCTGCGGCTCATGCCGTGGACGTCGTTCAGTTTCCTGCTTGGCGGCATCGCCATCTCGGGCATGCCGCCCCTCAACGGATTCACCAGTGAGTTCGTCGTCTACTCGGGGCTTTTCACGGGCGAACCGATCGGGGTCTGGGCCAGGGTGGCGCTGGGGGCTGGCGCGGCCGCGCTCGCCTTCGTCGGCGCGGTGTCGGCGTTCAGCATCACGCGCGCCTTCGGCGTGGTGTTCCTCGGGCGCGCACGCGACACGTCGGTACCTGCGGCCCACGAGGTGAACGCCTGGATGCTGCTGCCGATGGGCATCCACGGCGTGGCGGTCGTTCTGCTGGGTGTGATGCCGTCCCTCGGCCTCGCCCTCGTGCGCGGAGCGACTGACCTTGCCCTCGCGGCGCTTCCCGGCGCACGCACCGACGTACTGACTCGGCTGGGGGCCACCCTGACCAGGGTTGGCCTCATCTCCGGCGCCGTGTCGCTGGGCGTGGCCGCGCTTGTCTGGGCTCTCAGCCGCGTCTCGAAGCGTCCGGCTCCAACCAGTGCCACATGGGCCTGCGGCGACGACTCGCCGAGCGCGCGCATGCAGTACACCGGCTCCAGTTTCTCTGCCGACCTCCAGTCGCGGGTGAGCGGCGTGGTGCTGACGCTGCGACGGCAGAAGGCGCCGGCAGGATACTTCCCGGTTGATAGCTATCTCGTCACCACCTGCGTCGACGCAGTGGAGCGACGCCTCTTCGCCGTCATCGCCAACGGCGACGCCTCGGCACACGAGCTGTCCAGCGCGCTGCGGGAAGATGACCCGCGTATCGCCTTTGCCGCAGCGCTCATCGTGGTGATCGCCATGGCCGGGCTCGTCGTGCTTGTGGGCGGGCCGCTGCAGTGACCCTGCTGCTCGGAGCCGTCCACATCGTCATCGTGCTGGCGATACCGTTCCTCCTCGTCGGGGTCGTGAACCGGACGAAGGCGCGCTGGGCGGGACGCAAAGGCCCCGGGCTGACGCAGTCGGCATGGGACCTGCGGCGGTTGCTGACCAAGCAGCCGGTCTACAGCACCACCAGTACGCCACTATTCTTCGCAGGTGCCTGGGTGGTGCTCGCCGCCACACTGGTGGCCGCTCTTGTGGCGCCCATCCTGGGCGACGTCGCGCCGCTGCGCTTCGACCACGACTTCCTGCTCTTCGCCTACGCGCTCGGCCTGGCGCGCCTGTTCCTGATGCTGTCCGCGATGGACGTGGGCAGCGCCTTCGAAGGCATGGGGGTGGCCCGCCAGGCGCTGTTCACGATTGCCATCGAGCCGGCGCTGTTTTTCCTGCTCGGCGCGGCCATGCTGGCAACGGGGCAGGCCAGCTTCGCCGGGTTGATGGGGCAGTGGCATCACGCGGCGTCGTTCCCGTGGCTTGCGGCGCCTGTGGTGGGCGTGCTGTTCGTGCTGTTGCAGGCCGAGGCCGCGCGCCTGCCGGTCGACGACCCGCAGACCCACCTCGAACTGACGATGGTGCACGAGGTGATGCTGCTCGACCACAGTGGTCCGGCGCTGGCAGCCATGCAGTACGCGGCGGCCGTGAAGATGACCATCTACGCCGGCCTGATCGCGGCGCTCGTCAATCCCTTCGACCCGCGGGTGAGCCCGGTATCGGGCACGCTCTTCGCGCTCGTGGCGATGGCCGGCGTCGGCGTGGCTGTCGGCTGTGTCGAGTCGCTCATCGCCCGCATGCGGCTGCGCTCGGTGCCGAGCTTCCTGATGCTGGCTTCGCTCACCGCCGCGGCCTGCCTCGGCGTGGCCGGCTGGCTCTCGAGGATGCCGTGACCCTTCCGTCGCTCATCTTCCTGGTGGCGGTGGTGATGCCGGTGTTCTTCGGCAAGCTCCGGTCGGCGCCGTTCTGGCTGGCCGCGCAGGGAGCCGCACTGGCCTGGAACCTCGGCGTGCGCGGTGAGCTCTCGACCCACACCGTGGTGGCGCTCATCGAGGTGTTGGCACTCCGCGCCGTCGTGGCGCCGGCGGCGATTCGCCACACCGTCCAGCGTCGCCTCGAGCCGAACCTCGACCTGATGCCGTCGAACCTGTTTGCGTGGGCGATTGGCATGGCGCTCGTCGTGCTGGCGTTCGAATTCGCGGCGCCGGCCATGTCCGACCGGCAGGCGCTGACACTTGGTGTGGTCGGTGCGACGGTGGCGGTGTCGCTCCTGCTGTTGTCGACCAACGATTCGCCGCCAGTCCAGTTCGTGGCCGTGCTGTTCATGGAGAACGGCCTGGCGCTGTTCGAGTCGCTCCAGCCAGAGCCGTGGCCGTTGCCGGTGCACGTCGCGTTGATGCTGGTCTACCTGCTTACCGTGGCGGTTGGCACCTGGCTCATCGCGACGCCAGACCCGACCGCTGCCGCTCCGCTCGTAGGGCACCTATGAGTGAGGTCGGCGCGGTGGCGATGGGGACGGCGCCCGTGCTGCCGACGCGGCGGCTCTGGGTCGGTCCCGCGCTCGTGGCGCTGGCGGTTGCCGACCTGCTCGCGTCCGTCGGGCTGTTCCTCAGCGAACCGCTCGACGCGCTGCCGCTCTACTTCGGCCGGCGCTACTTCGTGCTGGATGCGACGTCGCTGCTGTTCATCCTGGTGATCAACAGCGTGTTCCTCGGCATCAGCGTCTACATGTCGTCGCGGGCGAGCACGTCGCGCGTGGTGGCCGACAACCTGCTGCCGCGAGCCCTCCTCACGCTGGCCTTCATGGTGGCGATGAACGCCGGCGTGCTCGCCAATAACCTGCTGCTGCTGTGGGCATTCATCGAACTCACCACGCTGTGCGCGGCGCCCCTGGTGGCGCAGGGCGACACCGTGGCTCCACGCAAAGTGGCCTGGCACTACCTGCTGTACTCGAGCATGTCGCTGGCCCTCACGTTCCTCGGCATCATGTGCCTCACCCGTTCGGCGCACCTGCGCGGGCTGGAACTCAGCTTCGCGCTCGACGAGATGGCGGCCGGCATCGCCTCGCCCTCCGATAGCTGGCAGCGGCTGGGGCTGGCGCTGATGCTGTTCGGACTCGGCAGCAAGCTGGGCCTGGCGCCGCTCTACAGCTGGATGCCCGAGGCCTACGAAGCCGCGCCGACCAGCACCAGCGCCTTGCTGGCCGCCGTGCAATTCAACATCAGCGTGGTGGCGGTGTTCCGTGTGCTCCAGGTGTTCCGCGGCCGCGACACCGAGTTCGTGTCGTACGAACTGCTGCTGATGGGGTGCCTGTCGCTGATGGTGGCGGCGATGCAGGTGATGGCCTCACGCAACTACAAGCGGCTCATCGCCTACGCGTGCGTCAGTTCGTCCGGCGTCATCGCCATCGGTCTGTCGGTGGGCAAGGCCGCTGCCTACGGCGTCGTGCTCTACATCGTCAGCAACGCCTTCGTGAAAGCCCTCCTGTTCCTCACGGCTGGCCGCCTGCGGGCCGTGTATCACACCAACGAGGTGAAGGCGCTGAGCGGCGTCATCCGCGTGCTCCCGTTCTCGGGCCTGCTGTTCGCGGTCGGCATCTTCGCGCTGCTCGGCTTTCCGCCCTTCGGCAGCTTCATGGGGGAGATGCTTATCCTCTCCGGGATCGTGCAGGTGGGGAACCTCATCGTGTTCACGCTGATGTGCGCGACGCTCAGCGTCATCTTCGTCGCCACCGGTCGCTCGATCTTCCCCATGATCTGGGGGCCGTCCGAGCGCGAAGGGCGCGCGGGAACCGAGACCTTGGTGACGGCCGTGCCGAAGCTGGGGTTTGTCGCCGCGCTGATTCTGCTCGGCGTCTACACGCCGGCGCCCATCACCGCCCTGCTGCAGCAGGTGGCGCAGTCGATAGGCGGACGCTGATGGTCACCAACCAACCCGTGCTCCTTTTCCCGGCTCGTGGCCGTCCACTCGACGAGCTCGCGTCGTGGGCGCGTCTCATCGAACAGCGCCTCGAGGCCGGCGCCAGGGTCGTCACGCTGTTCGGACGACCGGATACGAATGGCGGCGTCGTGACGACGGCGGTGCTCGAGCGGGCCGGAGGCCCGATGGAGCTGCTGCGCGGGCAGGCGGCGTCGGAGGTGTCGTTTCCCTCGCTCACGCCGCGATTCCCAGCCGTGCAGATGTTCGAGCGCGAGTTGTGGGAGCAGACGGGGATTGTGCCCGACGGACATCCGTGGCTGAAGCCGGTGCGCTACGAGGGCGTGCGCCAGCAGCGCATGCGCGAACACCCGTTCTTCTCGGTGAGGGGCCCGGAGGTCCACGAGGTTGGTGTCGGCCCGATTCACGCCGGCGTGACCGAACCCGGGCACTTCCGCTTCATGTGTCACGGCGAGCAGGTACACCTCCTCGAGGTTCAACTCGGCTATCAGCACCGAGGCGTGGAGGCGCGGTTGCTGACCAGGCCCGTACACGCGTTGGCGCCGCTCGTCGAGTCGATCGCCGGCGACAGCAGCGTCGCGTACGCGTGGGGCTACTGCGCCGCCGTCGACGCACTGCGCGAGGCGACGGTCAGCGCGGCGTCCGAGGTAGTTGCGGGCATCGCGCTCGAACTCGAGCGTGTCGCCATGCACCTGGCCACGCTCACCGGCCTGATGGCCGACATCGCCTTCCTGCAGGGAAGCTCCACCTACGGACGGCTGCGCACGGCCATCATCAACACCACCATGCGCATCTGCGGCAGCCGTTTCGGACGCGGATGGCTGCGGCCGGGCAGTCCGCGGTTCGGCCTTGCCGACGCCCTGCGGCACGACCTGTCGACGACGCTCGCGGCGTTCAGCCAGGATATGGCGGAGGTGAACGACCTCGTGCTGTCGGCCCGCACCGTCCGCGCCCGACTGCGCGGCGTCGGCATCGTCACCGCACAGGCAGCCGTCGACATCGGCCTTGTCGGCGTGGCGGCACGGTCGAGCGGCCTCGCAGTGGATGCCCGGGAGAGCCAGCCCGGCGCGCTCTACTCAGCGCATCCCGTCGCGGCGGTGACCGAACAGGACGGCGATTGCTGGGCGCGGACGCTGGTGCGGATGCGTGAGGTGGACGCATCGGTGCGATGGGTCACGAGCGTCCTCGACGAGCCGAACCTGCACCTGCCTGGCTGCGACCGGCGCGTGCGCGACACGTCCGCGGTGCTGCGGCCGGACACGGTGTGTGTGTCGGTGCGCGAAGGGTGTCGGGGTCCCGTAGTGCAGGTGCTTGAAACCGGCAGCGACGGCCGCCTGGTGCACTACAAGGTCCAGGATCCGTCGCTCGTCAACTGGTTCGGGCTCGCGCTGGCCGTGCGGAACAACGAGATCTCGGACTTTCCGATCTGCAACAAGAGCTTCGACCTGTCGTACTGCGGCAACGATCTTTAGGGGCGTCATCGTGTTCAAGTCGATCAGAGTCAGGGCCTCGCAGGGGCGCCAGTACATCGCCGATCCGCGTCGCGCCGAACTCGTGGGGTTTCGGGGCGCGCCGCACGTCGGCTCCCCACCGTGCGAGGCAGGATGCGACGCCTGTGTCCAGGTGTGCCCGACGCAGGCGATTGCGCTGCGCCAGGGCCCGGACGCGGTGCGCATCGACCCCGGGCGCTGCGCGATGTGCGGCGACTGCATCGCGGCGTGCCCGACGCAGACGTTGTCCTCGTCGAACGTGTTCAGGCTGGCGAGCGCCATTCGGGAGGGGCTCGTGATCGGCAGCGCACGGCCCGTTCCCGAGCCGCTGCAGGTGTCGGCGGCGCTGCATCAGCGGTTCGGCCGGTCGCTCAAGCTGCGGTCTGTGTCTGCGGGCGGCTGCAACGCGTGCGAACTGGAAGTGAGCGCCCTGAGCAACGTCAACTTCGACATCGGGCGATGGGGCATCGACTTCGTGACGTCGCCGAGACACGCCGATGGCCTGGTGCTGACCGGGCCGATCACGCGCAACATGGCCAGCGCGCTGCAGGTGTGCTGGGACGCGATGCCGGCGCCGAAGCTGGTGATTGCCGTGGGCGCCTGCGCCATAGCGGGAGGACCGTTCGACGGCTCGCCGGCTCTCGATCGCGGGTTCCTCGAACGGTTGGCGCCGACGCTCTACGTGCCGGGCTGTCCGCCGCATCCGCTGACGTTCGTGTGTGGTGTGCTCGACCTGCTCGGCATCCCGACCTGAGGAAACAGCGGACCTTCAGGTCGGCCCGCTCTACCCAAGCCAGACGCGCGCGTTGCGGAACAGGCGCATCCATCCGCCGTCTTCACCCCAGCCCGTCGGCGCCCACGAGTTCTGGACCGTGCGGAACACCCGTTCGGGATGTGGCATCGTGATCGTCACGCGCCCATCGTCGGAGCAGACGGCCGCGATTGCCGCCGTCGAGCCGTTGGGGTTGGCAGGGTAGACCTGGGTTGCGTGTCCGCGCGTGTCCACCCACCGTAGCGCCACTCCGCCGCCTGCCTCGAGCGACTCCCGGACGCCGTCGGCGCGGAACTCGGCCTGGCCTTCGCCGTGCGCGACGACAATCGGCAGAACCGAGTCGTGCATGCCGTTGAACAGCAGCGATGAACTCCGTTCGACCCGCACCAGCGCGACGCGCGCTTCGTACTGCTCCGACAGGTTGCGGACGAACTTCGGCCAGTGGGCCGCACCGGGGATGATGTCGCGCAGGTTCGCCACCATCTGACAGCCGTTGCAGCTGCCGAACGTGAAGGTGTCTGGCCGTGCGAAGAACGCCTCGAACTGGTCGCGCGCCCGCGCGTTGAACAGGATGGTCTTGGCCCAGCCTTCGCCGGCGCCGAGCACGTCGCCGTACGAGAAGCCGCCGCACGCTGCCAGCCCCTTGAAGGTGGAGAGGTCGACGCGTCCGCTGAGGATGTCGCTCATGTGGACATCGAACGTGTCGAACCCGGCGCGATCGAACCCGGCCGCCATCTCGTACTGGCTGTTCACGCCCTGCTCGCGGAGGACCGCAAGCCGCGGCCGCGCACCAGTGTGGATGAACGGTGCCGCCACATCCGCTGCGGGGTCGTAGGTGAGCGAGGCCGACAGGCCCGGGTCGGCCTCGTCGAGCAGCGTGTCGTATTCCTCGCGGGCGCAGGCCGGATTGTCGCGCAGGCCCTGCATCGTTGCGCTGAGTTCAGCCCACGTGCGGTGCAGGTCGATGCGCGACGCGCGGTAGCACTCCGCACTACCGTGCACCACGCGCACGGTCGAACCGGTCACCGCGTGGCCGATGCGGTGCGTCATCGCGCCAAGGCCTGCCGCGTCGAAGCGGGCCACTACCGTGGCTGCATCCGCCCGTCGCACCTGCAGCACCGCGCCGAGCTCCTCGCTGAAGAGTGCCGCCACGGGCTGCGGTCCGAGTGCCGAGATGTCGAGGTCGAGCCCGCAGTGGCCCGCGAACGCCATCTCCGCCAGCGTCGTGAACAGGCCGCCGTCCGAGCGGTCGTGATAGGCGACGAGCAGGCCATCCTGCAGGCAGCTCTGGACGACGCCGAAGAACGCCACGAGCAACTCCGGCGCATCGAGGTCGGGAGCCTCGTCGCCCACCTGGCCCCACGCCTGCGCGAGGATCGAGCCACCGAGCCGGTGCTTGCCGCCGCCCAGATCGACGAGCAGCAGGTCGTTATCCAGGCCGGCGCGCAATTGCGGCGTCACCGACTGCCGCACATCGGGCACCGGCGCGAATGCCGACACCACCAGCGACAGCGGCGCCGTGACCGCCTTCGTCTGGCCCTCTACCGTCCACCGCGTATGCATGGACATGGAGTCCTTGCCGACCGGGATGACGATGCCGAGCGCCGGACAGAGCTCCATGCCGACGGCGCGGACCGTGTCGAACAGCGCCTGATCCTGACCGAGTTGTCCGGCGGCGGCCATCCAGTTGGCCGAGAGCTTGATGTCGCGCAGCGCGCCGATGCGTGCGCTGGCGATGTTCGTGATGGCTTCGGCGACGGCCATCCGGCCCGATGCCGCCGCGTCGACAAGGGCCAACGGGGTGCGTTCACCCATCGCCATCGCCTCGCCCGTGTAGGCGGTATAGCTGGTGAGGGTGATGCCGGCATCGGCCACCGGCACCTGCCACGGGCCGACCATCTGGTCGCGGTGAATCAGTCCGGTGACGCTCCGGTCGCCGATGGTGACCAGGAACCCCTTGCTCGCCACCGCCGGCATCCGCAGCACCCGTTCAACCGCATCGGCGATCGTGACGTCGGCCAGGGCGAGTGGCGCACGCGCGAGTGACTGCCGTTCGAACGACCGCAGCATGCGCGGGGTCTTGCCGAAGAGTACCGCGAGCGACAGGTCGACCGGCGCGTTACCCAACTGGCGGTCGTCGACGTGCAGCGTGGCGTCTGCGAGCGCTTCACCGACCACTGCGAACGGGCAACGCTCGCGGACGCAGATGGCCTCGAACGCGCCGAGGTCGGCCGGGTCGATCGCCAGGACGTAGCGCTCCTGGGCTTCGTTGCACCAGATCTCGAGCGGCGACAGCGCGGCGTCGGCGCTGGGAATGCGGCGCAGCTCGATGCGCGCGCCGCGTCCGCCGTCCTTCACCAGTTCGGGCAGGGCATTCGACAGTCCGCCCGCACCGACGTCGTGAATGAAACGGATCGGATTGCGATCGCCCAGCTGCCAGCAGCGGTCGATCACTTCCTGGCAGCGGTGTTCCATCTCGGCGTTGTCGCGCTGTACCGAGGCAAAGTCGAGGTCGGCGTCGCTGGCGCCTGACGTCATCGACGACGCGGCGCCGCCGCCGAGCCCGATCAGCATGGCCGGGCCGCCGAGCACCACCAGCAGCGAGCCCGCCGGCATGTCGCGCTTCAGCACGTCGGCGTCACGGATGTTCCCGAGTCCGCCGGCAATCATGATCGGCTTGTGGTAGCCCCACATCCGGTCGCCGTCGGCCTGCTCCAGCGTGCGGAAGTAGCCGCAGATGGCCGGGCGGCCGAACTCGTTGTTGAACGCGGCCGCGCCGATCGGACCGTCGAGCATGATCTGCAGCGCCGACACGATCCGGTCGGGCTTGCCGTATCCGTGCTCCCACGGCTGCTCGAGCCCCGGCACACGGAGGTTCGACACGCTGAATCCGACGAGGCCCGCCTTGGGCCGCGCGCCGCAGCCAACGGCGCCCTCGTCGCGAATCTCGCCGCCCGAGCCGGTCGAGGCTCCGGGGTACGGCGCAATCGCCGTCGGGTGGTTGTGGGTCTCGACCTTCATCATGATGTGCACGGGCTCATCGTGGAAGGCGAAGCGTCCGGTGGCGGGATCGGGGAAGAAACGCGCGCCCTGCGGACCGCGGATCACCGCCGCGTTGTCCGAGTAGGCACTGAGGACGTCGGGGTCGGCGGCCTGCTCGTACGTGTTCCGGATCATGCCGAAGAGGCTCTTCGGCTGCTCGGCGCCATTGATCGTCCAGGTGGCATTGAAGATCTTGTGGCGGCAGTGCTCGCTGTTGGCCTGCGCGAACATCATCAGCTCGACATCGGTCGGGTTGCGGCCCAGGTCGGTGAACGCCCCGCAGAGATAATTCATTTCGTCAGGCGCCAGGGCAAAGCCGCGCTCGAGGTTGGCGCGCTCGAGTGCGGCGCGCCCGCCGCCCAGGATGTCGACGCTCACCAGCGCCCGTGGCGCACCCTGCTCGAACAACCGCGCGGCGTCGTCGAGTCTGGCGAGCACGCTCTCCACCATGCGGTCATGCAGTTGCGCCGACATCGCCGAGCGCTGCTCCGGCGTGATGCCAGACGGCACGTCGACGTAGTACGCGATGCCGCGCTCGACCCGCCGCACCGAGGTCAGCCCGGCGTTGCGCACGATGTCGGTGGCCTTGCTCGACCAGGGCGACAGGGTGCCTGGGCGCGGCACGACCAGGAACAGCTCGCCGCGCTCGTCTGCCGCGGCCCGTCGTGGACCGTACTCCAGCAGACGTTCCAGGACGACGAGTGCCTGAGCATCGAGCGGAGCCTCGACGTCGATGAAATGGACGAATCTGGCCCCGAGGCCGCGGATGCCGGCGGCGTCACCGCCAAGGCGGGCGAGCAGGCGTTGTAGACGGAAGGGCGAAAGGGCCGAAGCGCCGGGCAGTGTCAGCATGCAGGTGTGAGTCAGCAGGGCCCGGTGTGGACGGGCATCACCTATACGATATCGCGTCCCGCCTCCCGGCGCCTCCTTGACGAACCCATAGGCCGGGCCGACCTGAAGGTCCGCAGCTACGTCGCGCTGCCTAGAACATGGTGTTGGGGTGGGCGGCCGAGGCCGGCACCCGCTGCAGCACGTCCCAGTGCTCGACGATCTTCCCGCGGCCGTCGAGCCGGAAGATGTCGATGCCCGCCCAGTCGCCGTCGTTCGGCCAGTACTGGTAGCAGTGCAACACCACCAGCGACCCCTCCGCGATGACCCGCCGGAACTCGACGCGCTTGCCCGGGTACTCGCGCGCCATCCGCTCGAAGTAGGCGATGAAGGCGTCCTTGCCGTCCGCCACCACCGGATTGTGCTGAATGTAGGTGTCGCCGGTGTAGAGCGCGACGGCCTGTGCCGGCTGGCACTGGTTGAACATCAGGTCGTAGAACGCGATGACCGTCGCCTTGTTCCGCTCGAGGTCGTCGGTCATGAACCGCCTCCTACTGCTCGGCGCCCAACTGTACGTCATCGGTCCACACCCTGAAACCGACCAGCGTGTTCGGACCGAACGCGTTACTGATGGCGACGTCGGTGGCGTCGCGCCCGCGTGCGATGAGGACACGGCCGATGCGCGGCACGTTGTTACGGGCATCGAAGGTCTGCCAGCGTCCGTCGACGAACGCTTCGAACCAGGCGGCGAAGTCCATCACGCCGTGCGGCGGCGGCGTGCCCGAGTCGCCGAGGTAGCCGGTGCAATACCGGGCGGGGATGTTCATGCAGCGGCAGAGCGTGACCGCCAGGTGCGCGAAGTCACGGCACACACCCTTCCGTTCGTTGAACGCTTCCCACGCGGACCGCGTCGAGCGCGCATCCTCGTAGGCGAAGGTGACGTGTTCGTGCACGAAATCGCAGATCGCCTGCACGCGGAGGGCGCCGCCAGGCGTGTGGCCGAACAGCGACCAGGCGGTGTCCGACAGGCGATCGGTCTCGCAGTAGCGGCTGCCGAGCAGGAAGACGAGGCATTCCTCCGGCAGATCCTCCACCGGAGTCGATCGGGCCGACGTAACCATCGACTCGAGCAGGCCTGAGTCCCAGACGACGCCCGTGGCGGTCAGCACCGTGCGTCCCTGCGGCACGACGAGCCGGGTGCACCAGTTGCCGAACCCGTCGCGGTAGGTGGTGCGCGGCACGACGGGCGTGGTCTGCAGCACATCGGCTTGCCGGATGTCGTTGGCGCGCGAATGGTGGATGTTGAGCATCAGCATCATCGGCGTCGGCTGCGGACAGTCGTAGATCAGTTCATAGCCGACGCGGAGATGCATGGTCAGGTGGCCTCGTGTCTGTCACACCGCCGGTTGACCGGAAGAGGTGCGTCCCCTCGACTTCCGCCGGACCGGCGGCAGCGCGCGCGCTGCGAAGAATGCCTCAGCAACGCCGATGCCGATCTGGTTCACCTTCGTCTGCAGGCCGTCCAGGTATTCGTGCAGGCCGGCCGCGATGATGCTCTCGACGCGGGCATAGGCCAGTTCCGAGCAGATCTCGCCGAGCAACCGTTCCACCTGGTAGCGGACGATGCCGACCGGCGTGCCGGAAATGGCGTGAATTGCCTCGCGGGCGTGGGTCAGCGAGTACTGGATGGCGCGCGGGAAGTCGCGTTCGAGCAGCAGGAACTCGACGATGCGCTCGGGGGCGATGCGGCCATGCGTCTTCCGGTACATCTCGAAGGCGCTGGCCGAGCGGAGCACGGCTGCCCACTGGATGTCGTCGGACGTCGTCCCGACGTCGTCAGACGTCGGCAGCAGGAGGAAGTACTTCACGTCGAGGATGCGCGAGGTCTTGTCGGCGCGTTCGAGGAGGCGTCCGAGGCGGCAGAACTGCCACCCCTCGTTGTGTGTCATCGTCGCGTCGGTGACGCCCGTGAACAGGTGCCCCGACATCCTGACCGACGCGAACAGTTCCTGCGGGTCGGTCAGGCTGCCCTGGTCCTCGGCGGCGGCGTTCACCGTCAGGTAGTACTTGTTCAGTTGCTCCCACATCTCCGACGAGATGACCTCGCGCACCGAGCGCGCGTTCTCGCGCGCCGCTCGCAGGCACGAGAGAATGGAGTTGGGATTCTCCTCGTCGAAGGTGAGGAACTGGATGACGCTCTGCTGCGTGCTTTCGCCGTAGTGCTTCGCGAACGCCTCGGCGTCGCCGGTGGTCGCCACCAGCGGCTGCCACTGTTGCTCGGCCCCGGCGGGGAGGTCGAGCATCAGGTTCAGGTTCACCTCGACGAAGCGCGCCACGTTCTCGGCGCGCTCGACGTAACGGCTCATCCAGTAGATCGATTCGGCTACCCGGGCCAGCATCAGCGTTGCCTCTGCGTCTGCGTTGCGACGCTGCGGTTCTGCGGAGCGGTTGGAGTGACAGCCGTGTCATCGTGCCGAGGTTCGTCGGCCACGACCCACGTGTCCTTGCTGCCGCCGCCCTGTGACGAGTTGACGACGAGCGACCCTTCGCGCAGCGCCACGCGCGTCAGGCCGCCAGGCAGCACGGAGATGTCGCGGCCGTAGAGGATGTAGGGGCGCAGATCGACATGTCGCCCCTTGAACGAGCCGTCGATGATCGTCGGCACCCTGGACAGCGACAGCGTCGGCTGCGCGACGTAGTTGCGCGGGTTGGCCGCGATGCGCCGCGCGAATTCCGCCTGTTCGTCAGTTGTGGACGCCGGGCCGACGAGCATGCCGTAGCCACCCGACTCGTTCGCCGCCTTGACGACCAGTTCCGGCAGGTGCGCCAGCACGTACTTGCGGTCGTCCTCCTGCGCACACAGGAAGGTGGGGACGTTCGGGATGATCGCCTCTTCACCGAGGTAATAGGCAATCATCTTCGGCACATAGACGTAGACCACCTTGTCGTCGGCGATGCCTGTGCCCGGCGCGTTGGCAATGGCGACACGACCCGACTTGTAGACGTCCATCAGCCCAGGCACGCCGAGCGCCGAGTCGGCCCTGAACGATTTCGGGTCGAGGAAGTCGTCGTCGATGCGGCGGTAGATCACGTCCACTCGCTCGAAGCCCTTGGTCGTGCGCATCCAGACGAAGCCGTCCGAGACGACGAGGTCGCGTCCCTCCACCAGTTCCACACCCATCTGCTGGGCGAGGAAGGAGTGCTCGAAGTAGGCCGAGTTGTGGATGCCCGGCGTCAGCACCACCACGCGCGGCGATTCGACGTCGGTCGGCGACATCGCCTCGAGCGTGTCGCGTAGGCGCCCGGGGTAGTCGTCGACTGGCCGGATGCGCGACGACTCGAACACCTGCGGGAACGTCCGCTTCATCACGACGCGGTTCTTGAGCACGTACGACACGCCCGACGGACAGCGCAGGTTATCTTCGAGGACATAAATCTGTCCGTCGCTATTGCGAACGAGGTCGGTTCCGGTGACGTGACACCACACGCCGCCCGGCGGATTCAGCCCGACGCACTGCTTGCGGAAGCTGCTCGCCGTCTTGACGACGTCGACGGGGATGACGCCGTCCTTGATGATGTTCTGGTCGTGGTAGATGTCGTCGATGAACAGGTTCAGCGCGCGAATGCGCTGTTTGAGCCCGCTCTCGATCCAGTTCCACTCCGAGGCGGCCACGATGCGGGGCACCAGGTCGAACGGAAAGATCCGCTCGGTGCCGGAGGTGTCGCCGTAGACGTTGAAGGTGATCCCCATGTGCATCAGTGCCCGCTCGGCCGACAGCTGTCGATGCAGCAGTTCGCCGTCGGACATCGATTCGATGAAATGGGCGAGGGCGCGAGCGGCGGGGCGCGGCGCGCCACCGGGCTCGAACATTTCGTCGAAGAACGTGCCGGTGTGGTAATCGTCGAATCTCATGGCGTCCTACGAGACTAGTGCGACGTGGCCGAGGTCACAAGAGACAAGACTGTTGGTTTTCGGCGCGTGTGCCAAGATATCGCCATGACCCGCCTTCATTTCATTGGTGGCGAGAAGGGCGGCGTCGGCAAGTCCGTCGTGTCCCGCATTCTCGCGCAGTACTTCATCGACCGCACCATTCCCTTTCTCGGTTTCGACTCCGACCGGTCTCACGGGTCGTTGCTCCGCTTTTATGGGGACTATGCGGCGCCGGTGGTCATCGACCGCTACGAAGGGCTCGACAGCCTCGTCGAGGCCGCGGCCGCGGAACCGGATCGACGCATCCTGGTCGACCTCGCGGCGCAAACCTACGGCTTTCTCACCCAGTGGATCGAGGAGTCGGGCCTGCTTGACCTGCGCGACGACCTCGGGCTGTCGTTAACCTACTGGCACGTGATGGATTCGGGCCGCGACTCCGCCGATCTGCTGGCGACGCTGCTCGATCGGTTTGGCGGGCGCCTGCCGCTGGTTGTGGTGCTGAACGCCGTGCGCGGTGGCGACTTCTCGATTCTGGACACGTCCGGCACCCTGAAGCGGGCGCGGGCGCTCGGCGCGACGGTGGTCACACTCGGCCGCCTGCAGGACAGCACGATGCAGAAGATCGACGCCCACAACACCAGCTTCTGGGCCGCCACCACGCGCGGCAACCAGGACGGTGCGTCGCTCGGACTTCTGGAGCGGCAGCGCGTGAAGTACTGGCTGCAGAAGACCTACGCCGAGATCGACCGCGTCGACCTCTGACGCGGCCCGGACGCTCAGCGGTAGCCGAACAGCGGCGGGAACACCATCACGACCAGCGCGGCCCAGGCGGGGTAGACCGGCAGGTAGGCCATCTGCCACCGCTCGAGCGCGGCAAACGCGCCGCGCCCGAGCAGGAAGCCGCCATAAAGCCGGGCCGACCACGCGAGGTTGACGCCCTCGGCGAGGATGGCCAGCCCCGGTGGTGTGGCGGCAACCTCGAGATCTGATTAGTGGCGCGGTTCGGCTCACGGGCGCACGACGGACGGTGAACTGGCGGCGCGGATGAAGCGGACCGGCGGCTGGGAGAGGCCCTGCGCGACGGGGCTCTTCCAGACGTTCAGCGCATCCTCCGGCATGCCGCGATCGGCGAGCACCTGATAGAGCACGTGCCCCGAGTCGAGCCATTCCACCTGGTCGTCGATATTCCGGGTTTCTCCGGCCACGGCCCACTCGGCGCCGCCGCTCGGGTCGAGCACGTGCAGCCGCCATTCGCTCGACTCCGGGACGCGGCTCTTGAACGCCACGAGCCGTTCGTCCGGCGACAGCGACGGGCACTCGACGTTGTCGCGCATGACGCGCAGTTGCCGCGCCGCCGCATCCCCCTCCACCAGAAAGCGCGTGCCGGTGTAGCCGAGCGTGACGAAGAACCGGTTGCTGTTCGACGCGAAGGTGACACCCCAGTAATTGAAGTCGATTCTCTTGAAGGGCCGCCCATCGCGCTGTGCCTCGAACTGTTCGAGGTCGGCGACCGGCGTGAGTGAGGGCACGTCGATGAGCGTCGTGCGTGTAGTGAAGTCCGCATCGTAGCGTTCTCCCGTGACGAAGACCGTTGCGGCCGCAACCTGTTCGTCGGGCGAAAGCCTGGTCCTGATCGGCGTGCCGGCCAGCGGGATGCTGGCCAGCACGTTGAAGTCGAGGTCGACGATCATGGCGCGGGCTGCAGGGCCAACGGTGTCGCCGCTCGCCAGGAGGCAGATACCGCGCTGGCGACCGAAGTCGAGCCGATCGCACACCAGGTTGGTGACCACGCGCCGATCGTCAGGGGCGTCCAGCGCCGCCACCACCACGTGGCCGAACTCGCCCGGACGTACGCTGCGCACGTAGACATGCGGCGCCGAGCGGATGGCAGCCAGTAGGCGTTGACCATCGGCGGAATCGACGCGGGGCGACTGCGGCCATGTCCCGATGTTCGAAGCCGGCGTCGTCCGCGCCACGGCCTGCTGCCGCCGCGACATGAGGAAGGCCACGCTGCCGGCCACGCAGACGAGCGTGACGAGAACGAAGGCGACGATGGCCGGACGGGGCGAAGGACGATGCTGCATGTTGGTGCTAGTCCGAGTAAGAGCCCAGGCGCCGCAATGTCGGCAGGAGCATCAGCAATGCGGTGAGTATCGCCGCGAGATACACGGCGACTGCGCTGTCGATCGAGCCGCGCGACCAGAGCCATCCGAAGCCCAGGCTGGCGACGAGCCGCCCCATGTCCTGCGCCGTGCCGATGACGGAAAGCCCCGTGGCGCGTGACGCGGGCGGAAGGACGCCGCTGCCCAGCGCCGGCAGGACGCCGTCCGTTGCCGCGTAGTAGAGCCCCAGCAGCGCAATGACGCCGGTACCGGTCGCCCAGGCAGGCGCGGGCAGCAGCAACACCGCGTAAAGGAGCGCCAGCGCCACGTGGCCACCGGCGAGCACCCAGTTGCGGCCGATGCGGTCGGCGAGACGCCCCACCGGACCGGCCGCAGCGGCGTAGACGGCCGGCGTGGCGACGTAGAGCAGCGGGAAGTAGATGGCTTGAAGCCCGGTCTGTCGCTGAAGGGCGAGGTAGATGACGCTGTCGCTCAGGCTGACGGCGCCAAGGAAACCCGAGCAGGTTGCGAGCGCTCGAAAGGGCGGGTTCGCAAGCAGCCTCGCCTGCGAGGTGATGCTGGCCGGCGCGGACGCAGCTGCCGTCGTCATCGGACGTGCCGGGTTCGTCACGAAGGTCAGAAGGATGGCCAGGCCTATGAGGGCCACCGCGATGCTCACCACCAGCACCGACTCGAAGTCGCGTTGCGTGAACCAGAGGATGCCGAAGGCGACGAGCGGTCCGAGCGTCGCCCCGACCGTGTCGAGCGTGCGGTGGACGCCGAAGGCGGTGCCGAGCCGGCCGCGCGGCGCACTCAGCGAGATCAGCGCGTCTCGCGGTGCCGTGCGTACGCCCTTACCGACGCGGTCGAGCAGGATGGCCGATACCAGCCATGCGGGTGCAGCGCCGGCCAGGAGCAGAGCCACTCTGCTGAGTGCCGAGGCGAGGTAGCCGATAGCGGCCACTTCCTTGTAGCGGCGAAGGCGGTCGGTTACCAGTCCGCTCAGGAGCCGTGCGATCGAGGCGCCGCCCTGATACAGGCCGTCGACGACACCGAAGGTCGACGGGGAGATGCCGCGCACGAAGATGAGATACGCCGGCAGGATGCTGGTGACCATCTCCGACGAGATGTCGGTCACGAGGCTGGTCAGCCCCAACATCCACACGTTCACCCCAACGGTCGACCACGGAGCGCGGCCGGCGAGCGGCGCGACGGTATCGGTGAGGCCGGCGGGGGAGGGTGAACGGTACAGGGTTCCATTCTGCCACGTTGGTCAGAATGGTTGGTGGGACCGAGGGAGCCGAACGCCGAGCCGACGAGTGAAGGGAGCGCGGTCTACGAGTGGCAGGAACGGCCGGGCGCCGGACCCGTTGCCGTGGCGGCCGACGCCGATCGTGGCGCGCTGCCGGCGGGGCGGACGAGCGTGAGCGGATAGACGGTCGTGTTCGAGCTGCTTCCCATAGCGGCAACGGAGGGTTTCGAGGGCGAGGACGAGCAGTGCGCACACGGCGAGTCGCCGGAGCTCCTGGCGAAGCCGAGCACGCGGCGCAGGAGGATGGCGCCCGCACCCAGGGCGATGAGTGTCACGAGACCATCCTGCATCGACATCATCGTCATCATGGCAGCCTCAGGAGAGTCCGGCTCCGCGCATGCCGGCGTACACAAGGAACGCCGCGGCATACGCCAGGCCCGACATGTAGAACAGCTGCAGCGCGGCGTACTTCAGGCTGCCGGTTTCCTTTCGCGTGACCGTCAGCGTCGGCAGGCACTGCATGGCGAGCACGAAGAAGACCAGCGCCGACGCGGCCGTCGACGGCGTAAAGACCAGCGACCCGTCGTCGCGTGTCATCGACCCGATGCGGGCAATCACCCCCGCGTCGACATCGCCGTTGTCGCGCGCCCCGGCGAGCACCGTCATGGTCGAGACGAAGACTTCGCGTGCGAGGAAACTGGTGAGCACACCGACGGTGAGCTGCCAGTCGAACCCGAGCGGCCGGAAGGCCGGCGCCAGGCCGCGGCCGATGCGCCCCGCGAAGCTGTTGGCCTGCCTGGTGCGGGCCTCGAGGGTGTCGGCTTCCTGCACGAGGGCGGCACGGCCCTCGGCGCTCGGGGCGGTGGACGCGGCGACGCGCAGGTCGTGCACGCGGGCAGGCGCCTCGCTCTTCGGATAGGCGCTGAGCCACCACATGACGATGCAGATGGCAATGATGGCCGTGCCCGCGGTGGTCAGGAACGACAGGCCCTGGTCTTTGGCGGAGAGCAGGGCATTCATGAACGAGGGCCGCTTGTAACTGGGCAACTCGAGAATCATCGGCCGCGGTCGCCCGCGCAGGATGGTGCTGCTGAAGAGACGGGCCGTCAGCAGAGCGGCCGCTGCGCCAAGCGCATAGCACCCCGCGAACGCAGCCGCGGCTGCAGCCGGACGGCCGGCGAACAGGAGGCTGGTAAGCAGCACGTAGATCGGCAGCCGCGCCGAGCAACTCATGAACGGCGCGATGAGGATCGTGGCGAGCCGATCGCGCCGGTTCGGGATGAGCCTCGTACTCATGATGCCAGGCAGCGCACAGGCATGCGATGTCAGCAACGGCACGAAGGCGTGGCCTGGAAGTCCAAACGGTGCCAGTAATCGATCCATCACGAACGCCGCCCGAGCGAGATAGCCCGTGTCTTCGAGGAGCGAGATCAGGAAGAAGAGCAGGCAGATCTGCGGCAGGAAGACGACGGTGCCCGCCAGTCCGCCGACAATGCCGTTGATCAGGAGATCCCTGAGTGCGCCGTCCGGGAGCGTGCGCTCGATCAGTCCACCCAGCGAGGCGAACACCGTCTCGATGAGATCCATCGGCACCGTGGCCATCGAGAACAGCAGGTAGAACAGCGCGCCCATGAGGGCCAGAAAGATGCCGACGCCGGCGACCGGATGCGTGAGCCAGTAGTCGACGCGGTCGGCCATCTGGTCCGGCTCATTGCCGGTGCGTCCAGACTGCACCATTGCTGTCGTGACATCGGCCCATCTGGCCAGAGCCTCGGCATCCGACGTGTCCGGTGCGGCGTGGGTGCGTCCCACCGCGTCGTTCAGGATGGCGCGCTGCAATTGATCGAACCCCCGCTGCGTACGGGCGACGATCGGGATGACCGGCACACCCAGCAGTGCCGAGAGCGCGGGTGCATCAATCGTCAGACCGTTGCGCTCGGCAAGGTCGACCATGTTCAAGGCCACGACCAGCCGGCTTCCCGTCGCGAGCGTCTGCCCGACGATGGTCAGGTTTCGCGCCAGGTGGCAGGCGTCGATGATCGCGACGACGACCTGTGCCTCGGCGCCGCTCGACGAGGCAGACAGCACGCTGGTGGCGATGCGGGCTTCGGGGCTGTCTTCGGAGAGGTCGTAGACGCCGGGGAGGTCGAGCACCTCGATGCCCGAGGCGAGCGCGCCGCCGCGCAGTTGGCCCCGACGAATCGACGTGGTTGTTCCGGGGAAGTTCGAGGTTTTCGCTCGGGCGCCGCAGAAGGCGTTGAAGAGCGTGGTCTTACCCGTGTTGGGATTGCCGATCAGGACAAGCGTGCGGACTTCGGCCGCCGCAGTGGCGACCCCGGCAACAGCGCTGGTCATCTAGGAACGGAGTGCGGTTGACGCTGCACCAGGTGACTCGGGCACCACACAGACCGATTCGGCCGTGCGCAGCGAGATGCCGATGCGGGTGCTGCGGACCTGGATGACGCAGGGGTTTCCGGACTGGCACACGCGCAGCCGGCACGTGCCCATGACGCCGAGCGATCGCAGCAGGCCACGAGCCTGATCGTCATCGATGCTGTGTAACGTGGCTTCGGTGCCTACTGGAAGCAGACAGAGGCGGACGGGAGAAGCTTGGCACTGATCGGGCGCCTGACACCCTTCGGGCATTGGCTCGGATGCAGGTGTCGATACGGGTGACAGGTCGACAGTCGAAGAGGAGTGCATCACCAAAACCCGCGTATATAAGAGGGTTACCGAGCCCGTGGAGCGCTGGTCCGCAGCCGCGGAAGGCGCTCGTTTTGACGACTTGTGATTATGAGACTCGGTCTCATAATGGTCATCGTAGAGGGGGACCAGACGGTTGTCAAGAACTCGGTGACGGGGAGGTCGTGGAGGGAACGATGGGACAGGAAGGGAGGAGGGTGCCTGCGGCTGGGGACTGAACCCCAGCCGCACCGAGCGCGAGCGAGACGCTACTCAGAACCCTGCAGGTCGTCCTGTCCAGGCGGCGCCATGTCGGACAGCGGCTTCTTGGTGCCGGTCTGCGTCGCCTCGCTTGCGGTGCTGTCCGCGTCCGGATACGGCGCACCCGGGCCGTCGTCGTTCTGGTCGTGCGCTTCGTTGTCGACCACAGGCGTATCGGGGCGGTGAGGGCCAGGGTTGGACAGGTCGTCGTGGGACGGATCGGGTGGTTGCGGTTCCATGTTGTTGGGCATGCCTGCACGGCTGCAAGAACAGCACCCTACCCCTCGCCCCGCCGCATTCGGGCCGCTGCTGCGCGCGAGGAGCGTGCTGGTGTGAACGGCTAACGCTGCTGCTTCATCCCGTCCTTCGAGAATCCGAACGGCACCACCGTATCTGGCCTGACCGGTCCGGACGCCGTGGTGGCCGTCATCACCACGGGCGAGCCTTTGGTGTACTCGAACAGGGAGCAGCCGTAAAAGCGGTTGTCATGAACCGAGGGTTCCATCGCACCGGTCACGATCAGCAGTTCGCCCAACCGCTGGGTGCTGGCGCCGTTGGGTGACACGGCCGCCCACTGCCGTACTTCTTCAGCCTTCCCCGATCGGTTCTTCACCTTGAACCAGCAACTATCCTCGGCTTTAGCCGCGACTGCCGGGTCGAGCGGTTGCATCGTGACGTCGGCGGACTTCGGCGATTTATCCGTCGGCGACGACGCGAACACGGACGCCACCACCAGCGCGACCGTGCCCAGCCCGACGACTACCGCAGTTTGTCTCGTCATGATGCCCTCCTTTGCTGACAGCCCCAGCTGTCTCGCTCACCTCTAAGCCAAAGTCGAGCCAAGACCGACGCAACGTCCAGCCGCGCTGACCCGCAGTGTGGTTGGCAGCGTTGGCTTACCGTCGTTATCCTGCTCGGCCTGCGCCCGCTAGCACGTGCCTCATCCTCGACCGCTTGCGCGGTTGGCGCTGAAGAAGAAGCCGAGCCGCCTCGAATTCCGGCCATCTTCGTTGACATCCATGGGCTGGACGAGCCTCGGGGCTGTACGGCGTGCCGCTTGCTTTGGCAGCAGCATGAACATCAAGCGGACGAATCCGAACGCGCTCGCCGACGAACCGGCGCCTGAATCGGATCCAGAGGGCGAGTAAGTTATCAGTCCACCCGAGACGTGCCGGTAGAGGACAGGTGTATGCACTGCACCGACATTGCGGTTTGCACTATCACCTGGGCCCGAACGGATGAGGAAGAGGCAACACTCGTGGACGCCCTCCGGTGCCTGGCCGCCACGGGTATGCCGGTCGCGGTCGCCGACCGCGATGGGCGCGCGGTGTTCACGGATCGGCTCTGCAATCTGAAGGGGCTTCATCTCTGTGCGGCGTCCCAACAGGGGCTGGTTGGACAAGTGCAGGCAAGTATGGCGTTGGCCTCGACTTTCGGCCGTCGCTTCATCCTGTATGTGGAGCCGGATAAGCGCTTGTTCTTCGAACACCGCCTGCCGGCGTTCCTCAAAGCTGTGCCCGATCACGACCGCATGGGGATGACGCTCGCGAGCCGAACCGACGGCAGCTTCGCGACATTCCCGCCGATGCAGCGCTATGCGGAACGCGTAATCAATAAGCTGTGCGCTCAAACCATCAGTCGCCCTGGCGACTACTCATACGGACCCTTCGTAATGCCGCGGACGCTGCTCTCGCACGTCGCCACGCTCGATGCCGGCCTGGGGTGGGGTTGGCGACACGCCATGTTTGTTGCGGCGCACCGCGCGCAACTCGACGTGCTGCACGTAGCGGACGACCATCCGTGCCCGCCCGAACAGCAGCATGAAGACGAGAACGCGCGCCGGCATCGTCTGCGGCAGTTGAGCCAGAACATCCTGGGCCTCGTGTCATGAGCGGTGGTGGCATCCGACCTCGTGCGCCGGCGGTCGAACGCAGTCCATTCGGGACGTTGGCCGATGGTCGTGTGGTTGACCTGTTCACGATCAGCAATGGCCGCCTCACCCTGTCTGCCATCACCTACGGCGGGATCATCACGTCGCTGCACGTCCCGGGACGCGATGGTCGCTTGGCAAATGTGGTGCTCGGGTTCGATCGTCTCGAGCCGTACGTGGAGAACCGTTCGTACATCGGAGCCTTGATCGGACGCTGCGCGAACCGCATCGACGCCGGGCACGTCAGCATCGACGGCGTGGTGCACTGGCTGCAGACCAACGACGGTCCCAATCACCTTCACGGTGGCTATCACGGGTTCAGCCGGAAACTGTGGAGCGCTGCGCCTCTGCTGTCGGACGACTCGGCTGGCATGGCGCTGACGCGAACAAGTCCAGCTGGGGAGGACGGCTATCCCGGCGCGGTGCAGGTGGAGGCGCGCTACCTGCTGACGACCGAGGACACCGTCGTCCTCGAGTATGTGGCGACCACGGATGCCCCGACGATCATCAACCTCACGCAGCACAGCTACTTCAATTTGGCTGGAACGGCGAGCGCGAGCGTGCTCGACCATGAACTCACCATGATCGCCGAGTGTTACACGCCGGTCCGACCGGACCTGATTCCCACTGGAACCCTGGAGAGCGTTGCCGGGACACCGTTCGACTTTCGGCGACCAGCCCGGCTCCGTGAGCGCCTCCACGAGCAGCATCCGCAGTTGCAGGCAGCGGGCGGCTTCGACCACAACTTCGTGCTTGCCACGGCGATGGGTGAGTTGGCTCCTGCGGCGTCGCTGCGCGACCCAGCCTCGGGGCGCCGGCTTCACATCCGGACCACCGAACCTGGACTGCAGTTCTACAGCGGTCACCTGCTCGACCGGACGGCCGCGTCTGATGGCTCTCTCTTCGGGAAGCACGCGGGCCTCTGTCTCGAGAGCCAGCATTTCCCGGACGCTCCGAACCAGACTGCGTTTCCTTCGGTGGTGATTCGCCCTGGTGCGGAATACCGCTCGATGACCACGTGGCACTTCGACGTGTCGTAGGTCTGGCGGGTTGCTTGCAAACGTGCATCCCGACGCGTTACTCCCATGCCTATCGACCCAATCCCATCCAATCACCTCGACAGTTATCGCCGCGGCTACCCGCGCCCGCAGTTGCGGCGGGACATGTGGTACTCGCTCAATGGCTCCTGGGACTTCGCCATCGACACCGACGGCGTGTGGCGACGTCCAGACGAGGTCGTGTGGAATGGACCGATTCAGGTGCCGTTCGCTCCGGAAGCGCCACTGAGCGGCATCGGCGACACCTCGTTCTTCCAGGCCTGCTGGTATCGCCGTAGCTCCGAGTTGCCGCAGTCCCAGGTGGGCGAACGCTGGATGCTCCATTTCGGCGCGGTTGATTGGCGGGCAACCGTCTGGGTCAACGGCGTGTCTCTGGGGGAGCATGAGGGTGGCTACACGCCCTTTAGCTTCGACGTCACCGACGTCCTATCCGGACCGACGTGCGAGATCGTCATCCGCGCTGATGACGACCCACAGGACCTCGCGAAGCCACGGGGAAAGCAGGACTGGCAGCTCGAGCCGCATTCAATCTGGTATCCGCGGACCTCGGGTATCTGGCAGACCGTGTGGCTCGAGAAGGTACCTGCCACCCGAATCGGGCGCGTCGCATTCACCCCCGACCTCGCCCACTGGCAGGTTGGGGTGCAGATGTGGCTGGAAGGCGAACGCCGAGCCGACACCCGTCTGTCGGTTCGCCTGCGGAGCGGAACGACCGTCCTGGCCGCCGACACGTATCAGGTGATCTGCGGCGAGGTGCATCGTGGCGTGTCGCTGTCCGATCCGGGCATCGATGACTCACGCAATGAGTTGTTGTGGAGTCCGCATGTACCCCATCTCATCGACGTGGTCCTCGAACTGTGGGGCGAGCGGGGCGAGTTGCTCGATCGTGCCCAGTCCTATGTGGGGCTGCGCTCGATCGCCGCGCAGGGCGATCGCTTCCTGTTGAACGGCCGGCCGTACCCGCTGCGTATGGTGCTCGACCAGGGCTACTGGCCGGAGGGCGGGCTGACGGCGCCGGACGACGATGCGCTGAAGCGCGACGTGCAACTGGCGCGCGCGATGGGCTTCAACGGCGTGCGCAAGCACCAGAAGATCGAGGATCCGCGCTACCTGTACTGGGCCGACACGCTGGGTCTCGTGGTCTGGGAAGAAATGCCGAGTGCGTACCGATTCACGACGCAGTCGGTGGACCGTCTGTCGCGCGAATGGACCGAAGCTATCCACCGCGACTACTCCCACCCCTGCATCGTCGCCTGGGTGCCGATCAATGAGTCGTGGGGCGTGCCCAACCTGCCGGACAACCCGCGCGAGCGGCACTACGTGCAGGCGCTCTATCACCTGACAAAGACGCTGGACTCCAGCAGGCCAGTGATCGGGAACGATGGCTGGGAGAGCGTCGCCACCGACATCATCGGTATCCACGACTACGACGATGTGCCGGAGCGGTTGGCGAAGCGGTACCTCGCCGACGACATGCTGCCGCGTCTGTTCAAGCGCGAGCGGCCAGGGGGGCGTCAGCTGGTGCTCGATGGACACGCGCACGTCGACATGCCGCTGATGCTCACGGAATTTGGGGGAATTGCGCTGGCGCGGCCCGGCAGTGGAACGTGGGGATATGCCGTGTCGAGCACGCCCGAGGAGTTCGCCGAGCGATACGAGCGTCTGATGGCGGTCATCCGCAACCTTGGGCTGCTGGCCGGCTTCTGCTACACGCAGTTCAGCGACACCTATCAGGAAGCCAATGGTCTGCTCCATGCGGACCGCACGCCGAAGATTCCGATCGCCGACATTGCTCGCGCTACGGCGGGGCCCGGAGCGGTGCGATGGGACGGCCTCGAGCAGATCAAGAGCACGCTGGAGCGCGAAGAGAGCCGTTGATGTACAAGCGTGTGCTCACCAAGCCAGACGGCCGTGCGCTCATGCTGTTTGCGCGCGCGCCGCTGCCGGACACGATGACCGCGCCCAGTCCGAGCGCCACGCCACACGCGCCCGTCTCGCACCTGCGGTGGCATCCTCTGCGCGGCGAATGGGTCGCGTACGCCACCCATCGCCAACATCGCACGTTCCTCCCTCCGGCAGAGTACAGTCCGCTCGCCACGACGGTCGACCCGCGGCATCCGACCGAGCTGCCGGCCGGCCCGTGGGAGGTGGCCGTGTTCGAGAACCTGTTCCCGACCTTTGCGATGAGGGTGCCGGAGCCACCGCCGCTCGAGGTGCCGACGAGGCCCGCTCGCGGGGTCTGTGAAGTCGTGGTGTTCACGCAGGATGCCGCGGCCAGCCTGGGCACGCTGTCGCTCGGGCACATCGAATTGATCATCGACGTGTGGGCCGATCGCTACGAGCAGCTTGGCGCGCTCCCGGACGTGGCCTACGTCTTCCCGTTCGAGAACCGCGGCGTCGAAGTAGGGGTGACGCTCCACCATCCGCACGGACAGATCTATGCCTACCCGTTCGTGCCACCCATTGCCGCGCGCGAACTCGAACAGCAGCGCGCCTATCTGGAGCGTCACGGCAGCGGGCTGCTGGAGGACCTGGTGGCTCGTGAGGTGAGCGCCGGCACGCGCCTCGTCTACGGCGGGCCGCAGGTCGCCGCGTTCATGCCCATCTGTGCGCGCTATTCCTACGAGATCTGGATTGCTCCGATGCGGGCCGCGCCGTCGTTTGCCGCGCTGACGCGGGACGAGCGCCGCGACTTCGCGCGAGCGCTCAAAACCGTGCTGCTGAAGTACGACGGGCTCTGGAGCCGGCCGTTCCCCTACATCATGGCATTTCATCAGGCGCCGACCGATGGTGGCGAACACCCGGAAGCGCACCTCCACGCCGAGATCTATCCGGCCTACCGCATGGAGGGACGGCTGAAATACCTGGCCGGCAGCGAGATTGGTGCCGGGGTGTTCACGGCCGACACCGTGCCAGAGGAGCGCGTGCGCGATTTGCAGGCCGTCGAGGTCGATGTGGATGCGTGACGAGGCGTCGGCGAGTGCGCCCGGACGCGTAAACCTGATCGGGGAGCACACGGATTACCACGACGGATACGTGCTGCCGATGGTGCTCCCGCAGCGCACGTCGGTGCAGCTGGCACGACGTCACGACCAGTGTGTACGTGCGGCGAGCGCTGGTGTCGCCGATACGTGGGTCACGTATGAGGTTGGGCGGGAGTCGGCAGGTCGTGGCTGGCTCGACTACGTGCAGGGGGCCACGGTGGTGCTGGCGCGCCAGGGGGTGGAGGTACCCGGCTTCGACCTCCGTGTCACGTCTACCGTGCCGTCGGGAGCCGGCGTGTCATCGAGCGCTGCCCTGGTGGTCAGCGTTCTGCGCGGTCTGCGGCTGCTGTGTGAGCTGGAGTATGACGACACGCAGCTCGCGCAGCTTGCGCAACACGTCGAGACCGACTTCGTCGGTGCGCCGGTCGGGATCATGGACCAGATGGCGTCCAGTGTCGGCCGCGATGGTGAGGCGCTGTTCCTTGATACCCGCACCCTCGAGTATGAGCGGGTGCCGCTTCCGCCTGTGCTCGAGATTATCGTCATCGATTCAGGTGTGACCCACCGGCATGCCGGCGGTGCCTATTCTGAACGGCGGAGCGAATCGTTCCAGGCCGCGGCGCTGCTCGGCGTGGAGCGTTTGCGCGACGTGCCCACGGCCCAGCTCGGGCGGCTGGCACAGCTGCCGCCGCTGCTGGCCAGGCGAGCCCGGCACGTGGTGACCGAGAACGCACGCGTGCTGGCAGCGGTGGCTGCCTTACGCGGCGGTGACGCGACCACGCTTGGAGTACTCTTCCTTGCGTCGCACGCCTCGATGCGCGACGACTACGAGATCTCCACGCCTGAGGTTGACACGCTTGTCGAGATTGGCGCGCGACACCCGGACGTGTACGGTGCGCGGATGACGGGCGGTGGATTCGGTGGTGCCGTGGTGATGGTGGCCCGCGCCGGATGCGGCAAGGTAGCGGCTACCGAGATCAGCCGCGCATACGAGCAGCAGGTGAGCCGTACCGCTGTGGTGCTGCTGCCGATGAGCAAATGACGGCCGCTCTGGCCGGCACGAAAATTGGACTACGGTCTGCATGCACCGCATGACTTCTCAGTCCCCCGCCGATCTCATCTGCTTCTCCCACCTGCGGTGGAACTTCGTGTTCCAGCGCCCGCAGCACCTGATGACCCGGTGTGCGCGTGAGTGCCGAGTCTTCTTCGTGGAGGAACCGATTTTCTCACCCGGGGGAATCCCCCGACTCGATATCCAGCGAACTGCATCGGTCACAGTTGTGGTGCCGCATCTGCCTGAGGCGCTGGCGCGGGAAGGTACCGAGACGGTCCTCCGATCGCTCGTCGATGAACTGATCGAGGGACAGGCGATCGATGAGTACGTCGCGTGGTACTACACGCCGATGGCGCTGGCGTTCACGGACCACCTGACGCCACGCACCATCGTCTACGACTGCATGGACGAACTGTCGGCGTTCAGGGGAGCGCCAGCGATACTCGGCGCCATGGAGGCCGAGCTGATGAGCCGTGCCAGTCTCGTGCTGACCGGTGGACAGTCGCTATTCGAAGCCAAACGACACCAGCACGACAACATCCACCCGCTTCCAAGCAGTGTGGATGTGGCCCACTTTGCACAGGCCAGGCGTGTCGCCATCGATCCGCCGGACCAGGCGGGCATCCCACATCCGCGGCTGGGGTTTTTCGGCGTCATTGACGAACGCATGGACCTCGAGTTGATCGACAGCGTTGCGGCCGCCCGCCCTGACTGGCACCTGGTGCTGATCGGGCCGGTCGTGAAGATCGATCCTGCCCTGCTGCCGCAGCGGCCCAACATCCACTACCTCGGTTCCAAGGACTACACGGCGCTCCCGCACTACCTGGCCGGATGGGACGTGGCGACGCTGCCGTTCGCGCGAAACGAGGCGACGCGGTTCATCAGTCCGACCAAAACCCCCGAGTACATGGCAGCCGGCGTACCGGTCGTCTCCACCTCCATTTGCGACGTGGTGCGCCCCTACGGCCAGCTTGGCCTCGTGCGGATCGCCGACGAGGGACCTGCGTTCGTGGAGGCATGCGCGGCCGCCATGGCGGAGGACGCGTCTGAGAGGGTAGCCAACAGCGATGCTTTCCTGCGCCACACATCATGGGACGGCACTTGGGCGCGCATTCGCGGGCTGATTGACACAGTAGCGCGGCGCGCCGGCTCCGACGAGGTAAGCCGCGATCTCGCCAGCGGCGCCGGAGCCGTCTAGGACCAGCCGGTCTGGGCAGGGAAAACCATATGTTCGATTACCTGGTAGTGGGCGCCGGCTTTGCCGGCGCCACAATCGCGGAGCGCCTCGCGACGCATGGACAGAAGCGAGTGCTGATCTGCGACAAGCGGCCGCACATCGGCGGCAATGCCTTTGATCACTTCGATGACGCCGGCATCCTCGTTCACAAATACGGGCCGCACATCTTCCACACCAACTCGCAACAGGTGTTCGAATATCTCTCGCAGTTCACCGAGTGGCGCCCCTACCAGCACCACGTGCTGGCATCGGTTGACGGACAGTTGCTGCCAATCCCGATCAACCTGAACAGCGTCAACCGAATGTACGGCACCAACTACACCTCCTTCGAGCTGGAGCAGTTCTTCAAATCGGTGGCGGAGCCGGTCGAGCAGATCCGAACGTCGGAGGACGTGATCGTCAGCAAGGTCGGCCGCGAACTCTACGAGAAGTTCTTCCGCAACTACACACGGAAGCAGTGGGGACTCGACCCATCGGAGCTCGACGCCATGGTGACCGCGCGCGTGCCGGTGCGCACCAACAAGGACGATCGCTACTTCACCGACACCTACCAGGCGATGCCGCGCTACGGCTACACACGGATGTTCGAGCGCATGCTGCACCATCCGAACATCAAGATCCTGCTCAATGCCGACTATCGGGAAGTGAAGAGCACGCTGCCGCACACCGACGTCATCTACACCGGGCCGATCGACGAGTATTTCGACTGGCGCTTTGGCAAGCTCCCGTACCGTTCGCTCGAGTTCCAGTTCGAAACGCGGAACGTGCCGGTGGCGCAGCCGGAAGCGGTGATCAACTTCCCGAACGATAACGCCTACACCCGCGTGACGGAGTTCAAGTACCTCACCGGACAGGAGCACCCGAAGACGACGCTCGTCTACGAGTATGCGCGGGCCGAGGGCGACCCGTACTACCCGGTGCCGCAGCCGCAGAACGCGGCTCTCTACAAGAAGTACCAGGAATTGGCCGAGGTCACCCCCGGCGTGCACTTCCTTGGGCGCCTTGGCACCTACAAGTACTACAACATGGACCAGGTGGTGGCGCAGGCCCTCACGCTCTACGCGAGGTTCAGCGGTCTGCCGCGACGCGACGTGTCGATGAGTGCCGCATGAGTCCCACGCCGCTGGCCCCGCTCGAGGTCTGGGATGGGAGAGAGGTATGCGCGTCGCGGTAACGGGCGGAGCCGGCTACATCGGTAGCGTCGTGGTGGAAGTGCTGCGGGCAGGTGCGCACGACGTGCTGGTCGTCGACAACCTGTCGAAGGGGCATCGTGAAGCGGTGGGCGACTGCCCGTTCGCGGAGATCGACCTCGCCGATCGGGCGCGTGTGGCGACGCAACTGCGACAATTTCGCTGCGAAGCGGTGATCCACATGGCGGCGCACTCGCTGGTGGGGGAGTCGGTAACCGACCCCGCAAAGTACTACGACAACAACGTCACGAACGGCCTGTCGCTGCTCGGCGCGATGCGCGACGCCGGCGTGCCGCGCCTGGTCTTTTCGAGCACGGCTGCGGTGTACGGCGAACCGGCGAAGCAGCCGATTGTGGAGTCAGATCCGACCCAGCCGACCAATCCCTACGGCGACACAAAGCTTGCTTTCGAGCGGGCGCTGCGCTGGTACGCAGCGGCCTACGGCCTCAGTTCGATCAGTCTGCGCTATTTCAACGCTGCTGGTGCCACCCAGCAGCACGGGGAGCAGCACGAACCCGAGACACACCTGATTCCGCTCGTGCTGCAGGCGGCCGCACAACGTCGTCCCTGTGTGACGCTGTTCGGGACCGACTACCCGACACCGGACGGCACCTGCGTCCGCGACTACATCCACGTCGAGGATCTGGCACGCGCGCATGTGCTGGCGCTCGGCGCGCTTGGCGAGGCGGGCGTCTGTCGCGCCTACAACCTGGGGTGTGGCGGGCGCGGCTACTCGGTGCGAGAGGTGCTCGACACAGCCATGCGGGTCACCGGCCGGGAGATACCGACGGTGCTGGCACCGCGGCGACCGGGCGATCCGGCCGTGCTCGTGGCGGCGTCCGACGCCATTGGCCGCGAACTGGGCTGGGTACCGCAGCATCGCGAGCTGGAGTCGATTATCGCGTCGGCCTGGAACTGGATGCGTCGGCAGGGCGAACGCTAAGGTCCATCCCTGCCCGAACCTGCGCCGACCGCCATCCGCTGCTCTCCGCCGGCACCGTTGTGCCATTGGCCGGTATCATGGGAATGCTCCGTGGTCGCGCCCGCATTGCGGCGCTCGACGTACTGGCTAACCGTAGTAGGAGAGATATGAAGACGCTATTGAATCTGGCGGTTCTGCTGCTGACCGCCTCCACCGTCCACGCCCAGGTCAATGCCGGCACGTTGAAGCCGGAGGCCGACCTGCCGTTCACGCTCACGCAGGTGGCGACGTTCGATCGTCCATGGCGCGTGGCGTTCCTCCCGGACGGCCGCATGCTGGTCACCGAGAAAGTGGGTCCGGTGTGGCTCGCGACGCCGCAAGGGCAGAAGACACCGGTGGCCAATGCCCCTGCCGTGTTGTTCCAGGGACAGGGCGGCATGCTTGGTGTGTTCGTGTCACCGCGCTACGCCACCGACCGCAGCGTGTACCTGACGTACGCCGAACCCGGCGACGTGGCGGGGACGAGTGGCCTCGCGCTGGCGCGGGCGAAGCTGACCATCGGACAAGGCTCCGCAAGCCTCGACAACCTCGAGGTGCTGTGGCGGCAGTTGCCGAAGGGGAAGGGCGGACAGTTCGGCGCCCAGATCGCCTTCTCGCCGGATGGGCAGTACCTGTTCCTCGCCGTGGGCGACCGTCAGCGCATGACGCCGGCCCAGGACGCCGAACAGGCGATTGGCAAGGTCCTGCGCCTGACGCTCGACGGCAAGCCGGCACCGGGCAACCCGATGGCCGGGAAGACCGGCGCCACCAGCGTGCCGCTCATCGATCCACCATTCGATACCGAGCGGGCGAAGACCGCGCCGGTGGTCAGCACCTATGCGTTCACCAGCCCGAACCTCGCGCCGTCCGAGACGTGGACGAGTGGGCACCGGACGCCGTACGGACTGGCCTTCGCTCCGGACGGCCGGCTATGGGAACTGGAACACGGTCCGCGGGGTGGCGACGAACTGAACCTGATCGAGGCGGGCAAGAACTACGGGTGGCCGCTGGTGTCCTACGCAACCAACTATAACGGCGTGCCGATTCCGAGTCCAGAGACGCGTACCGACCTCGTGAAGCCGGTCATCTACTGGACGCCGGTCATCGCGCCTGGCAACCTGACCTTCTACACGGGCGCGCTGTTCCCGCAGTGGCAGGGTTCGGCCCTGATCAGTGGTATTGCCACCACGTCGCTCAGCCGGGTGACCTTCGACGGCAAGGGCGGGGCCGCGCCCGCGGAACGCTGGAACGTCGGCAAGCGCCTTCGCGATGTGGAAGTGGCGGCTGACGGCGCGCTGTGGCTGCTCGAAGACTCGCCGACGGGCGGCCTGTACCGCGTCACGCCGAAGTAGGACGTCGCCACGCGGCGCACCCTCAGCGTCGGGTGCGTCGCGTGCCGGCACGTGTCGATGGCGCCGGAACACTGGCGGCCGCCGACCTTCTTGGCCGTGCCACCATCACCTCGGTCGACTTGATAATCGCAATCGCATCGTCGCCGCGCTTGAACTTCAAGGCGCGAATCGCGTCCGACGTGATGACGGCCGTCAGTGTCTGATCGCCGACACGGATGCGCAACTGCGCGAGCAGTCCGTCCACGCGCACTTCCTCGATGTAGCCGTGCAACCTATTGCGCGCGCTCAGGTCGGCAATCTCCTCGTCGACGGCCACTGGCGCCGCCGGCCGCACCGGGTCGCGGCGCGTCAGCAACCGATCGACCTCGGCGTCGGCAATGCGATGGTGCCCGCCTGCCGTTTGCGTGGTGCGCACTCGGCCGCTCAGCACCCAGCGCTTCAAGGTCGAGTAACCCACCCCAAGCCGTTCGGCCGCAGCCCTCACAGTCAGCAGTGCCATGCAGATGGGACCTCCGGAAGATCGACCTGAATCGTATCACCGCGTTTCACCCACGGCCGTCGACCATTCCACTCCCCAACAGGCGACGCAGCCATGGCGCGACGCCGGCGTCGATGGATGCTGAGCTGGCGTGCACAGGTCGATACGGTTCAAGTCGATTTGAAGATCGTATCAGGTCCGTCTACAGTGTTCACGACGTGGGGGACGGTTGCTGATCAGTGGACGTCGGAGTGCGGCACGGCTGTGCCTGTGGGTCGTCAGTGTGCTCGCCACGGTAGCGCCGGCTCACGCGCAGGTGGGCGCCGGGGCGTTGACCGGCATCGTCTCCGACCAGTCTGGTGGCGCGGTGCCGGGGGCGACCATTACAGTGACGGCGGTCGCCACGCATCGTGTGCGTGTCGCAACGTCGAGCACGGACGGGGGATACGTCGTTGCGGGACTTGCGCCCGGCGCCTACGGTGTTCGCGTCGAACTCGCCGGGTTCAGAACCATCGACCGCAGCAACGTGCGCGTCGCGACCGGTGAGACCGTCCGCCTCGATGCTGCACTGACGGTTGGCGCGGTGTCCGACTCGGTGTCAGTGGTCGGTGATGCCGCACTGCTGCGCAGCGCCTCGGCAAGCCTCGGACAGGTCATCGATAACCAGACGATCACCGCCCTGCCGCTGAATGGCCGCAACTTCATCACGCTGGCGGGTCTGGTCCCCGGCGTGGCGCTGCCGCCGAACTCGTCGCTGCCGCGCATCAACGGGGGCCGGCCCCGCACGAACGAGTATCTGTTCGACGGGATCTCGGTCCTGCAGCCCGAGCCGGGCCAGGTGGCGTTCGTCCCGAACATCGATGCCATCGAGGAGTTCAGGATCGAGACCAACAGTCCGCCCGCCGAGTTCGGACGCTTCAACGGCGGCGTCGTCAACCTGACCACGAAGTCGGGCACCAACGCGGTGCGCGGTACCGGCTTCGAGTTCCTGCGGAACGAGGCGCTCAACGCGCGCAACCTGTTTGCGGCGACCAACGCGGTGAAGCCCAGGTACCGCCGCCATCAGTTCGGCGGCGTGCTCGGCGGCCCACTCAAGAGGGATCGGACGTTCTTCTTCGCCGACTATCAGGGGCAGCGCCAGACGATCGGCCGCACGGCGATTTCCACGGTGCCGACTGTGCTGCAGCGGCAGGGCATCTTCTCCGAGGCGATTGGCGGACTCGTACCGGTCATCTACGACCCAATGACAACGGTCGGGATGGTGCGCACGCCGTTTGCGGCCAGCACGATTCCTGCGAGCCAGATCGATCCCGTGGCGTTCGCGCTGCTTGCACGGTACCCACTGCCGACCAGCGGCGGCACCGCCAACAACTTCCAGCGCGTCGGCGATGAAGTGCAGGACCAGAACCAGGGCAGTCTCAGGCTGGACCAGCAGTTTGCCGACAACCAGGACCACATCTTCGGCCGGCTCACGCGCGTCAGTGAGCGCTTCCTGCCGGTAGCTCCGCTTCCGGACGGCAGTGGCGTCACGACCGGGACGCTCGGCCCGCAGGAGACGACCGCGTACTCGTTCGCGTCGCACTACCAGCGCACGTTGTCGCCCCGGTTGTTCAATGAGGTGCGCGTGGGTGACACGCGTCGGCACGTCGCCCGCACGGCCGCCGAGTTGGCCGGCGCCGCGTCAGCGACGCTGGGGTTGCCCGGGATTCCGTCGACGGCCCGCTTCCCCAACACGCTCCCGACGTTCCTGATTGCCGGCTATCAGCAGCTTGGGTCGCCGGGCAACACGGCGACGAACTTCAGCACCAGCGTCACCGAGGTCGCAGACGCGCTCACCTGGTTACGCGGCCGTCACAGCTTCAAGGTCGGCGCCGACATCCGGTGGGTGCGGTTGAACGTCATCCAGCCACCGTCGCCGACCGGGTCGTTCACCTTCAGCAGCCTGTTCACCGACCTGCCTGGCACCGCGAACACGGGGTCGCCGCTCGCGAGCTTTCTGCTCGGGCAGGTGCAACAGTTCTCGATCGATCTGCAGCAAGGGCGGATCAGGAACCGGGCGCACATCCAGGAATACTTCGCGCAGGACGACTGGCGCGTCACCGATCGGCTCACCATCAACGCCGGCGTCCGCTATACGCTGAACTTCCCGTCGACCGAAGTCGACAATCAGGCGGCGGTGTTCAACCTCGAGACGCGACAACTCGACTACCTCGGGCAGAACGGCAACCCCACCTCGGCGCGCCGGCTGCACAAGAACGACGTCGGCCCCAGGCTCGGCATCGTGCACCGGGTGAACGCCAACACCGTGGCCCGCGTGGCCTATGGCCTGGTCTGGATCGAACAGGCGGGCATCACGACGCCGTTCACCACACCGGCATTTCCATTCCTGCAAACGGTGTCGCAGCGAACGCTCGACAACATCGCGCCGGCCTTCTCGCTCGCCAGCGGTCCAACGGTGGCGCCCAGTCCGCTCACCCCGGATGCCGGGCTCGGCCAGGGTGTGTTCGCCGTCGACAGCAGCCTGGGCTCGGGCTACGTGCAGCAGTGGAGCGTGTCGGTTCAGCGGACGATCAGCACGAACGTCACCGCCGAAGTCGCCTACCTCGGCTCGAGGATCACCCACGTCGGCATTCCGGACTCGAACGTGAACCAGTTGCGCGTGGAGCAACTGGCGCTGGGAGCGGCGCTGACGCAGCGCGTGTCGAACCCGTACTTCGGCATCATTCCCCGGTCGTCGTCGCTCGGCGACCCGACGATTCCGCTGGCGCAGTTGCTGAAGCCGTATCCGCAGTACACGGCGGTCAGCCTCTACCGCAACAATGTGGGCACCACCGCCTACCAGGGTGTCTCGATGAAAGTACAGCAGCGCCTGTCGCATGGCCTGTCGTACCTCATGGCGTACACGCGCACACGGTTGAAAGACGATGCCTCGTCGGTGTTCGACGCGTCGATTCTCACCGGGCCGATCGCGAACTCCCCTGTCGCCGACAGCTACAACCGGACACTGGAGCGCGACTACTCGACCGGGGACATCCCGCAGGTCTTCACGACGTCGGCAACGTGGCTCCTCAGCGATTGGTCGCTCACCGGGGTGCTGACACTGCAGTCCGGAGTGCCGGTGGCGGTGACTCAGTCGACCAACAACAACGCATTTGCCGGCTTCGGCATCCAGCGCCCGAATCTGGTCGGCGACCCCACGCTACCGGGGGACGAGCGCACCGTGAACCGCTGGTTCAACACGGCCGCGTTTGCCACCGCACCGCAGTTCACCATCGGCAGCGCCTCGCGCAATCCGGTGCGTGGCCCGGGATATCGGAATCTCGACGTTGCCCTGTCGAGGCGCGTGCCAGTCAACGGCAGGCGCGTGATCGAACTGCGCGCCGAGGCCTTCAACCTGACGAATACGCCGGCGCTCGGTGCACCAAACGGCACATTCGGATCGGCGGCGTTCGGCACCATCACCACGGCGCTCGACCCCCGCGTGCTTCAGTTCGCCGTGAAGTTCCTGTTCTAGATTGGAAGCGGACCACCGCACCAAGCTGGTCAACGCGCTGAACCTGGCCAAGAAGCAGCTCAGCCCATTTCTTCCTGTTACGTTCTTCGAATTCGTGCATCTCTCAACCGGCTCTAGCGGTTCAGGGAGGTCGCATGCTCGTTCGGCAGGTCGTTGACACGAAGCTCTCGCAGTTCGCCTATCTGGTCGGGTGTCCGCGGTCAGGTGAGGCCATCATCATCGACCCCGAGCGCGACATCGATCGGTATTTCGATGAGGCGGCTCGCCACAAGCTGCGGATCGTCGCGGCCGTCGATACCCACATTCACGCCGATTACCTCTCGGGTCTGCGGGAAATGGCCGAACGCGGGGTGCTGGTCTATGCGTCCAGCGAGGGGGGAGCCGACTGGCAGTATGAATGGCTGCGCCATTCCACCTATCAGCACCGGTTGCTGAGGCACGGCGACAGCTTCTCGGTCGGCTTCATCGAGTTTCGTGCGGTCCACACGCCCGGGCACACCCCGGAGCACCTCAGCTACCTGATTCGAGACGCGGGCGCCGGAGCCTCCGAATGCATCGCAATTGCGAGCGGCGACTTCGTGTTCGTCGGGGACGTCGGGCGGCCCGACCTGCTCGAGCGTGCCGCCGGCATGGTCGGGGTGATGGTGCCTTCGGCCCGCGCGCAGTATGGCTCCATCCAGCGGGAGTTCCGGCCGCTGCCCGAGTTCCTGCAGGTGTGGCCGGCGCACGGAGCGGGAAGCGCGTGCGGGAAGTCGCTCGGTGATGTCCCGACCTCCACGGTTGGCTATGAACTTCGGACCAATCCGTCAATCAAGGCGGCATCCGACGAGCAGGCCTTCGTCGATTTCATTCTCGCGGGCCAACCTGAGCCGCCTCTCTACTTCGCGCGGATGAAACGCGACAACCGCCGCGGACCGGTCCTGCTGCCGTCCCTGCCAGCGCCGGCGCGACTCGGGGCGGAGGACGTGGCGGGGCTTCGGAACCGCCGCGCTATCGCCGTGATCGACACGCGGTCGCGTGACGCGTTCTTTGCCGGCCATCTCGAGGGTGCGGTGCTCGCCGATCTCGACTACCAGTTCTGTGCGATTGCAGGGTCGTACGTCGAGGTGGACACGCCGATTGTTCTGCTGGTGGACGAGCGGAGGGTGGGCGAGGCGGTTCGCGCCCTGGTCCGCGTTGGGCTCGATCGCGTAACGGGCTACGTGACGCCGGAGACGCTCGCCGAGTTCGTTAGACACGGAGGCCGCCTGGTGCAGACGCAGATGGTTGACATGGCGCAGATGGAAGCCCAGCGCCTCGCCGGAACCGCGCAGGTCCTCGACGTCCGCGGCGCGACGGAGTTCGAGGCCGGACACGTGCCCGGTGCGATGAACATCCCGCATACGCGCGTGGCGGCGCTCCTGGATACGCTGCCGCCCGGTACCCCACTCCTCGTGCACTGCAACAGCGGCGCGCGGTCGGCGGCCGCGGTGTCCATGCTCGAGCACCTCGGCTACCAGCCAGTGCAGGTCAACGACGTATTCGCCAACTACCGCCGGGCCGACCTGAACCTCGGCGTCACCGACTGAGGATCAGGCGCACGTGGTCGCCACCGCCATCGCACTGGGACTGCTGATCGGCGCCTCCCTCGGCCTCCTGGGTGGCGGCGGGTCGATCCTCACCGTGCCGATCTTTGTCTACATCCTCGGATTCCCCCCGAAGGAGGCCATTGCCATGAGCCTAGCGGTCGTGGGCGCGACCAGCCTGGTCGGCGTGGCGGGACATTGGCGTGCAGGCAATGTCAACCTGCGGACGGGAGCCACGTTCGGCGCGGTGGCGATGGTGGGCACCTACGCTGGCACGCGGCTGGCGGCGTTTCTGTCCGGCGCGACCCAGTTGGCGATCTTCGGGGTGGTGATGCTGGTGGCTGCAGGGTTCATGTTTCGCGGTCGCCGCGCGCCTGACTCCCCTAATGGGCGCAGCCTTCGTGCCGCCACCGGACTCGTCGTTTTCGAGGGTCTGGCGGTTGGCCTGCTGACCGGCCTGGTCGGCGTTGGCGGCGGCTTCCTGATTGTGCCGGCACTGGTGCTGCTTGCGCTGCCCATGAGGCAGGCGGTAGGGACGTCACTTCTCATCATCGCGACAAACTGCGCGGTCGGTGTCGCCGGCTACCTCGGACATGTGCACTTCACGTGGAGTTCGATGGCCCTGGTGACCGCCGGAACACTACCGGGCATTGCGCTCGGCACTTACCTGCACCGATTCGTCTCGCAGGACGCGCTCCGTCGAGGGTTCTCGGTGTTCCTGCTGCTGGTCGCCGGATTCATCCTCTATCAGAACCTCGACACCGTGCTCACGGCCGTCTCGCATCGTTGGGCAATCGCGTTGCGCACGGAGATGCTCATCGAACGACACCAGCCAGCGCGGCCGAGCAGTTGGCTTCGACCTTCAGCGCGAGCAGGTCGTCGGCACGGGTGCGACCGAGGTTGATGGCGGCCACTGGTTTCCCCCGCTCGGACATCGCCTTCACAACGCGGAAACCCGAGTAGACCATCAGCGACGAGCCGACCACCAGCATCGCGTCTGAGGTGTCCAGCGCCGTCGTCACGCGCTGGAGCCGATCGGGCGGCACCCCTTCACCGAAAAAGACCACGTCGGGTTTCATGAGTCCTCCGCACGCGTTGCAGGCCGGCACGTCCACGCTATCGAACGGCACGTGGTCGAGGTCGGCGTCGCCGTCGGGGGCGCCGAACGCGTCGAGTTCGGCAAACGCCGGGTTCCGGCGCGTCAACTCGACCTGAAAGAGGTCGCGCGCGACACGCGCATCGCAGGCGAGGCAGCGCACCGCGTCGATGCGCCCGTGCAGGTCGACCACGCTGCGACTGCCAGCGGCCTGGTGCAGGCCGTCGACATTCTGCGTCACCAGCAACTCGACGCGTCCCCGTGCCTCGAGGACGGCCAGCGCACGATGGGCGTCGTTCGGCTGCACGCCGCGCATCTTCCGGAAGCCGACGATGCTGCGAGCCCAGTAGCGCTGGCGTGTGTGCAGGCTGCCGACGAAGGCCTGGAATGTGACCGGCTGGGCACGCTTCCAGTCGCCGTTTGTGTCGCGATAGTCGGGAATACCGGAGTCGGTCGAGCAGCCGGCGCCGGTAAGGACGAGCAGGCGGGGGTGGCTGGCGACGAAGGTGAACAGGGCGTCGACTGGGAGCATCGTTACAAATCGTAATCGTTCGCTCCGTCCGGACAGAAGCGCGCTCACGATGGGGTAGCATAACGTTGAGTAGACATGGCTAAACTTCAACCTCCGCCGTCGGAGCGCGACAAGACGGACGAGAGCCTGCAGCTCGAGCGTGACCGGGCCGATCTCCTTGTCGACGTCGAGGTCTCCGACGCCGAGGAGTTGGCGGACGCCGTGACCAACCGGGCCCGTGCGCGCGCCGACGCGCTGCTGGCGAGCGCCCGAGCGAAGGTCGACCAATCGCCGAGCGGCGACCACGCCGCTGACGCTGTCGCGCATGCACGCGTGCATGCGGACCTCGTGCTCCACCGTGAACGGGCGACTGCCGACGAGGCGCTGCACCGCGCTCGCTCCGAGCAGGTCACGGTCCTGTCCAGGGAACGTCTGGCCACGGATCACGACCTGTCGAACGAGCGGGCGCGGGCCGATGATGCGCTGGCGAGGCGCGACGAGTTCATGGGAATCGTCAGCCACGACCTGCTGAATCTGTTGAACGCCGTCGTCGGGATCTCGGCGCTCATCGAGCGGGAGGTCGTGAAGGAGGACCACGTCGAGCGGGTGGTGGCACACGCGCGGCGCGTGCAGCGCTCCGGCGCGCAGATGGCTCGGCTCGTGGGCGACCTCGTGGATGTGGCGAGCATCGAAGCCGGGAAGCTCGCTGTGGCGCGGGTGGTTGGGATCCCCGCCGACGTCGTGGCCGAGGCCGTGGAGATGTTCCAGGCCGAGGCGTCGAAGCGCGGGATCGTGCTGACGGTCGAGATTGCACCGGACCTGGCGCCGATGCCGTTCGACCCCGCGCGGATTCTGCAGGTGCTGTGTAACCTTCTCGCCAACGCGCTGAAGTTCACCCCAGAACACGGCTCGATCGTGGTGCGGTTAATGCGCGTCGATGACGACGTGGTGTGTCACGTGAGCGACTCCGGCGCCGGCATCCCCGCCGACAAGCTGGAGGCGGTGTTCGATCGCTTCGTTCAGCTGACGCCGCACGACCGTCGTGGGGTCGGGCTTGGCTTGTTCATCTCCCGGTCCATCATCCTCGGGCACGGCGGACGGATCTGGGTGGAGAACCGCGTCGCCGGCGGAAGCACCTTCAGCTTCAGGCTGCCGGTTGGTGAGGCTCCGGATCTCCACCTCGAGCGCCACAGGTAATATCCCCGAGAATCTCGAACACGAACGTGTTACGCCCGCTCGTGGGGGACGCGCGCATCCGGTGCCGATGGTCGCCGGCCTCGACGTGCCACCGATCGGTTCACCGGGTGCCGCTTGGTTTAGGTGGATGGGTCAGGGACTCAGCACCATTCGCACGGCCAGCCACGTGCTAGCCATCGTCTAGGCAAACAACAACGCGAATGCCAATGCCGGCGGGTTCTGCCCGAGCGGCGTGAACGGCCTCATCTCGCGCATCTGACGCAGGTGGTTCATCGGGCGAACCGGACCGTCGTCTGGTTCGCTCGCGTCGTCTCTAACGCGTTACGGCGTGAGCGAGATGTCGGTCTGGGGTGTGTAGTCGGTGGTGGTGACTTCATCTCGGCCCGCATTCCGATGCACGAGTCGGCGTATCAGGAAATCGCGCATGCTGATCCACACGTGGACATACGCCAAACCGTCTTGGGCTCGTAAAACGAAACAGCGTTCGCCAGCAATATACTCGTCGGGCAGCCTGGTCGTCGAAGCCGCGCGCGTGAACTCAGGGATTAAGCCTGCGCTAGGAATCATTTCGGGCATTAAGAGAGTCGGCACCCAGAAGGCGGCAGAGTCGGAGATGCCAGTGGCGCCAGCGATTGCGTCGCTCAGCTTCGAAAGTTCTGTACTTCGTCCGTACCATTGCCTGACGACCCGTACACCGTCGAACGTGATTCGATAGGCGCTCTTGTCAGCCAGGTCTGATGTCCAACTGAAATACTTCGAGCGTTCGAACCGCGTCGCAAATCGTTGCGTAGTATTCAACTCGGGAAGTCGGGACGAGAACACGGTGCAGACGCCGCGGTCGTAATACCCAGCCAGCGCGGCGTATGTGCGGCCAACACGCTGCAAGATCCCCTGAATGTCCAGTGCATCAGAGTGTGGCGCCACAGCCTGATACGCTGATGCCGAAGCGTCGAGGGAAATCGCTCCTCCAACGAGGCAGAGGCACAAGGCCACAGCGTTCATTCTCGGCACAACACGCCTCACGGCCGCGAGGCGAAGGCGTGTCGTTGACATGTCTTCAGCGTGGGCAGCGGCAGGACGGGTCATTGGATTCCGATGGATCGTGAAAGTACACGGCTTCGACAACGGCGACGCCGCGGATCGCGTACATGGGAAGACCGATTGGAGTCTTGAGGATGTCTGACGCAAAGGCAATGGAAGTGACGTAGTTTAAAAACAGCGTGCCGTCGCAATCCTTCATGCACCTGAGTCGCTCGCCTGCGGCGCATGGAAGTCGTTGCCGGCATGCCGTGTAGCACTTGTCGTGCGTCTCGCAACCGCGGTCCAGCCCGTCCACCGGCGCCTTGTATACACTGTCCATCGCCGGGTTGTACGTGCCCATGCGTCCACCTGCCCAACTCGGCCCGCACCAGTTGCCGTGGATAGGCAGCAGGCCGGTCGGGTCGAGCAGGTTCGTCGGCGAATCGTTGGCATAGCCGTACGCGTTGAGGTCGCCGCCGCGCCAGCGCATCGGGTCCTCCGAGATGAAGCGCCCGGTCTCAGGCTCGAGGTAGCGCGCCCGCAGATGGTAGAGCCCGACGGCGTCGTTGTCACGCCCTCCAAACGCGACCCTGCTGCTCGAGGTGCCTTCGATGCTGGTGCCACCGAACGGCTCGTACGTGTACTTCGCGGCGATCGTCCCAGCGCGAACCTCCGCCAGCGTACTGCCCAGCGCGTCGCGGAGCATCGCGGTGGTCGACACGCCGGACGTCGTGGCGAGCGTTTGGTCAAGCCCCGCGTTGATCCGCTGTGTCATGGTTGCGCCTGCGCGTTCAACGACGATGTCGGCACCGTCGAACAGGAAGCTTGAGGCACTTGCGCCGACAGTGACGGAGCGGCGCCTGGCGATGGCGTCGTACTCATAGCTGGCGCCGCCGCTTCCTGACACCGCGACCAGCTGATTCCGGTCGTCCCACGTGTACGAGCGGACCCCGTCAGACAGCAGATTGCCGGCGGCGTCGTAGACAAAGCTCCTGCCGCCCCAGTTCACGACCCGGTTCGCCCCGTTGTACGACGCCGAGCCAACCGCCCCTGGTAACGCCACTCTGGCCCATGGGCCGCTCGCGCCGCTACGCCGGCCCGCCGCGTCGTAGTCGTACGTGAGGTAGCCGAGCTCGGTTCCACCCAGCGTCGCTCCGGTGCGCGTCATCTGCCCGGCGGCATCATACGTGTAAGTCTGAACCAGCCCATCGTCGTACGCGATGCTGGCTCGACGTCCGACGTCGTCGTAGGTCATGGCCACGGCGGCGGTCGGGCTCGACACACCAACCAGGTGGTGACCGGCATCGAAGGTGTACGTGGTGGTGCCCTCACCAGCAACAATCATCGACGTGCGCCGTCCGTCCAGATCGTAGGTGTAGCTGACCGTGCCTTCCGGTGTGGTTTCGGAGAGCAACCGGTCGAGGTCGTCGAACACCCTTTCGATCGTGCCGTTCCGTGAGTCGGTTATCCGCAGCAAGCGGTCGGCCGCGTCGTAGACGTAGGACACGGTGCTACCGCCATCGAATGTTACCCGGTTCAGGCGATCGAGCAGGTCGAACTCGCGGTGCGTCACCAATCCACGCCTGTCGGTCTGCGTGATGCGATTGCCGTTCGGGTCGTAGGCGTGGTGTTCAGAGACACCGAGTGGATCGGTGACACGGGTCAGGCGGTTGGACTCGTCATAGTCGAACACGACTTGTTGGCCGCGAGCGTCGGTCAGTGTCCTGAGCAGGCTCGATTGATCGAACTGGTACTGCGTATTCGCGCCGTTGTGATCCGTCGAGGTCATCGGCCGTCCGAGGCCATCGAGCAACACCGTGGCGCGCGCGCCCAGCGGGTCGGTGCCCGCCAGCCTTCGTCCGGCGGCATCGACGAACTGCGTGACCGTTCGGCCAGTCGGATCGGTCACCGACGACAGATCGCCGTCCGCGTAGGCCGCAGTCCAGCTGTTCGCGAGCGGGTCGGTCACCTGCGTCACCTGACCAGAGGCGTTAATCTGGACCCGGGTTCGATGGCCGAGCGGATCGGTTGAAGCGAGCGGTGTGCCGAGCGGATCCCACTCCCAGGTCCACCGGTGTCCAAGCGGGTCCACAACCGTTGTCCGCTCCTGGAACTGCGGCTCGTACTCGTATCCGGTCGTTGCGGCGTCAGGCGTGCCCGCCAGTCGAATCGATTGCACCACGTTGCCCACCGCGTCGAGCACGGTTTCGGTACGACGGTCCAGTGCGTCGGTTTCCGCGGTGATGAGATTCGAGCCGATGGCGCGCTCGAGGCGAAGCCGCGTGCGCTCGAGCGGTGTCCCGACCGCATCGACCACCGTCGTCGAGTAGCCGGCCGTATTGAAGCTGGTCCGGCGCACCATGCCTCTCGGATTCGTCACATCAGTTCGGACGATGCGTCCCTGGGCGTCGGCGGTGTAGGCGAAGGCGAACACCGCACCGTCTGTCAGCGTCTGCCGCGTCACGCGGTCGCTGGCGTCGTACTCGTTGGTCAGGAACCGCACGCCGCGCTCGTCCGTGATGGTTGTCATGCGGTGGGACGCATCGTAGGCGTACTGCGTGACGCCGCCCTCCGGGTTCGTCACCGTCCACAGTCGCCCCACGGCGTCGTAGGTATAGGAGACCGTCCGGCCGGCGTTGTCCGTGAGCCTGACGACCCTGCCACTGCTGTCGTAGCTGAAGGCGATGTACCGGCCATTCTGGGCAGAGACTCGCGTGACCGTCTGGTCGCCAAGGGCGCGCTCGACGTCGATGCGATTACCGAAGCGATCGAGCATGCCGATGAGGCCGGCGGCCGTCGTTGTGGTCGCCGTCGAACTCTCTGCGAACATCCAGATATCGCCGTTCGGAAACGTCAGGCGCCAGTGCCCGAGGACAGTGCTGGGATACCAGCGGATGGTCGACTTGTAGAAGCGGCCCGGTGTCTGGATGTGCGCGTAGACCGCATCGGCCCACCCGGTGCCAGGTGACGTGCGATCGAAGTGAATGCGCGCGCCGTCTTCGAGCACGACGTCGACGTACGTCCACGGGCTGGCACTGCCCAGCAGGAACACGTCGTACGCATGGCTCGAACCGATTCCGAATGCGCGCATTCGTGTGTCAGCCGGTCTGTAGGCGCGGTCGACGTGCAGGGGAATAAGGCCGTACACTGCAAGGTCGGTCTTCCTGTGCACGAAGAGGCCGGTGCTCAGGTCGACCGGCTCGCCATCACTGCCGTGCGGGTCGGCCACGCGCGGCGCAACCGTGGGAGCGAAGCGAGGGCCGAGACCCACCATGGCGCCGGTGAACTCGTACAGCACCACGCCAGGGTTCGGGATGATCTGGCTGCCGTCCTGCGTCACTGTCCCCTGGCCGTACACATGCCACCCGTCGCCATCCGGTGAGTACTGCCAGAAGTCGATCGTCGACTCGCGGGGAAGACGCAGACCGTTCGGATAGGCGAGTTGTCCCCCGCGCACCCCGGACGACTGCGGGACGTAGATATAGGCACCGCCTGGCTGCACGGTGAAGTAGATGGGCACGTCCACACCGGCGGGAAGAGGGAAGGGCGGCCTGTTCAACGGGACGGGCGTGATGGAGATGCTGGTGACCGGCTGCCCTTCGTGGTCGCGAATGACGGTGCCGGCAGGCAACCGAAGCTCCAGGCCCGGAATCAATGGCGTGGCGATGCGATAGGCGCTGCGCGTCGGCGACTCGATGGTGACCGCATGCGCGGTATCGAGCGCTCCCATCCAGATGGTGTACGGCAGGATGGCCGTTCGCCCGGCGACAAGGTCGATGCCGATCTCGTAGGTGCCGTAGGTGACCGACCCGGACGATGCGGGGCGGCCATCCACCCAGACTTCTTCGTGCCCGGACTCGGCGTCGTCGAGATGGATGAGAAACCGCCCAGTGCCATCGGTTCGCGCCTGATGACCGTCGACCGTCAGGGAGACGCCCGCCAGTGGCGTGCCGTCGAGCCTGAGGGTGCGGCCGGACAGCGCTGTTTCACCGGGTCTGGCCATGAGCGGCTTCATCGACTCCCACGGTGAACGGGCGGCGTCAATCTTCCAGCCAGACTGTGCGTCGGGCATCCACGGCGAGTCGGTCGAATCGGACGTGTCACGCGCCGACTCGGTGGTAAACGTGATCGGCGCGACAGCGACCGTCGCGCCGTTCGCATCCTGAAGGCCAAGGGCGCGCAGCGTGTAGGTGCTGTCGAAGTCGAGCTCCACGAGCGGGCGCACGAACACGAGTTGTCCATCGGCCGCGCCGACGACGCGTACACCCACAAGTCCGGAAGGTCCGGTCAATGTGAACGCACTCGAGTTGAGTTGGTGCAGCGGGAGAGGGAGCGAGAAGCGAAGCGAGACCATTGCCCCACCCGCCACATGCTGTGATCCGTCGGACGGTGTGGACGCGGCGAGGTGCGCCGCCAGCGACGACGCGACGTCGCCCCCGAGTTGGCGCGGCGCGACGCCACCGGTGGTCGGGTCGAAGACGTCGACGTCCTGGTCGTCGGCGCGCGAGCGGCCGACCAGCACCGTGCCGTCGGCCTGCAGTTGCGCCAGAGCCTGACGACCATAGCCCGCCCCAGGTACACGTTCGACAGTGCCTTTCGTCAGGTCCCACAGCTCTATGCTTACCTCCGCCGAACGCTGGTCGCCTCCCACGATCAGGACGCGCCCATCGCTCAGCAACGTTGCCGCATGTCCGGCCCTGCCTGTGGCGAGAGAAAGCGGTACGTCGATGAAGCGTTCGAGTGCAGGATCGAACAGTTCGGCACGCTCAACTGGGTCGCCGTGTGTCCCGACGCCTCCCACGATCAGTACCGTTCCGTCAGCCAGGACGGTAGCCGTGTGACCCACGCGGGGCGTGCCCATCGTTGACGGAACCCTGAACACCCGCCCTGTGTCGGGCTCTTCGAGCGAGGCGTCTGCCTGTGCGCTCTCGCGGCTGCGACCGCCGAGGTGCAGCACCCGACCGTCTGGCAACAGGGTTCGAGAGGCGCCTGGCCTGAGCTCGTGGGTGTCAGCGGTCTGCAGAGAACGCTGCGCCGCGTGCAGCGACGGTGAGAGGCAACAACCGAGCAGAGCGATGCCTAGCGCCAGCCGGGCCACGAGCCGATATCCCATTCCTTGCTCCTCGAAGTGAAGTGAAAGACACGTCCTGTGTGAGGCCGGCACTACCGGTCTCCCTGGAGCGATGGCGCCAACGATGTGGCCTCTGTGGAGACGCTGAGTGCGCCGGTCCCGACTGCGGCGTAACCGGGATCGAACACCACCGTGTAGGTGCCAGTGGCCGGCAGGGTGGTTTGGCCGATCGACGCGGACGGCATACAGCTGGCGCCTCCAGTGACCAGAGTGGAGCCGTCGGGCTTCAAAATGCTGAGTCCGAAGTCTGAGCATCCGCTGAAGCCTTGCGCGAAGGCGCCGACGCGTGTGCCGGCGACTCCATAGAAGGTGAAGCGCGCGTTCTGCCCAGGGCTGGCAATCGTGACAGGTGTGAGTCCGCTGTTCGGCACAATTGCGCCACTCACGTCGCCCACGGGCATCAGCGAGAGTGTGCCGACGTACGGCGACGATGGGGCAATCGAGACGGTGTAGGTACCGGTTCGGGGCAGTGTCACCGAGTCGACATAGCCGGTGCCGTCCGGGAGAGAGGAAACGCCATCCCGGATAATGGTGCCGTCCGGTGCGTACACCCAGTAATGCACCGACGCGATGGTCGATCCGCTCACGCGGAGCGACAGACCTTCGCCCGCATTTCCATCCACCAGCAGCAGGCCAAGCTTGCCGGCTGTGCCGATGCTCACCGGCACACTGGCGTTGATCGCCGCGCGGCCGGTCCACGCCACGTCGGCCACGGTGTAGTTCGATGGCAGCCGAGGCGCGATGAACAGGTCGGGCCGGCTTGCTGCTGCGCCCAGCGACGTCTCCACCAACACGCGTCCGCCCATGATGGTGGGGACCACGATGCCAAGCGAGGTCGGCGTGACGCTGGTGAGCGGTGCGAGCACGCCGTTCACGGTGACGCGGTTGCCACCGACGGCCGTGGCGAAGTTCGCTCCCGCGATCGTCACGGCCTGCGTGGCGACCACCGTTGTCGGTGTGACGGCCGACACCGTCGGTGCGCCCGACGATGTTGTGACGACGAACGGAGCGACGCTGGTCGCCGTGCCCGAAGTGGTCGTCACCGAGACGGTGCCCGTAGTCGCAGCGGGCGGGACCGTGAACGTCAGCTGTGTGGGCGACGCGGAGGTGACGGTGGCAGTGCGTCCTCCCAGGGCGACCGCGTTCTTCTCAACCGAGACGCCGAAGGACGTGCCGGTCACGGCCACGGCCGTTCCGGAGGGACCCTGCAGCGGGAACAGTGACGTGATCGTGACGCGGCCGCTTCCGGCGCGCTCGATGCCGATGATGTTGCCGACTGCGTCGTATCGATATGCCGCAGAAGCGCCGGCCGGATCGACGACGCCGACGAGCCGGTCGCCCGCATCGTACTGGTAGAGGAGTGAGGCCGCGTCTGGCGCGGCCGCCAGGGCGATGGGCAGGCTCGTCGTTGTTCCTGCCTGCAGGGTCTGCCCAGGCACGGTGCTGCTCTGATGCCCTGCCGCGAAGGCCTGAACGCTGTAGGTGCCTGGAGGAAGTGGCATCACGAACGAGCCATCGCGCGAGGTGATTGCCGTGCGGGAACTGGTTGCGGGTGCCTGCGCCAACACTGCAGCCCCGGCAAGCGGGGCACCGTCCGACAGGCGTGTGACCGTACCCGCAAGGGTGCCCGTCGGCACCGCGAACATCACGCCGTTGCTTGGCCGGCCGGCGACGCGTACTGCCACTGGTCCGCTCGACACGTCGCGCGGTACCACGACCGACAACCCCGTGTCAGACCAGGTATTGACCCTGGCCAGCAGGCCGTTGAAGGTGACCGCGCTGATGCCTTCCGTCGCGCCGAAGGCGCTGCCACTGATGGTGACGACCTGTCCGGCGTTGCCAACCGCCGGCGTGAGTGCGGTGATGGCTGGTGGCGGTGTCACCGTGAACGGCAGACCGTTGCTGCGGACGCCGAAGACATCGACCACGACGTTGCCGGACGCAGCGCTCTGCGGCACTGCGGCCACGATGCTTGTCGTGGACCACGACTTCACCGAAGCGGTGACGCCGGCGAAGGTCACCGTGCCGGCGGTTGACAGATTCGTGCCGGCAATCGACAGCAGGGTTCCGGGCAGGCCAGATGCCGGCGTGAGGCCAGTGATGGCAGGCGGGGCCGTCACCGCGAAGGTGATTCCCGCGCTGGGCTTGCCGTTCACGACGACAACGACCGGGCCGCTGCTGGCTAGTGCTGGGACGGGAAAGACAATGCGGTTGTCGTTCCAGATGGACGGCGACGCGGCGGCGCCGCCAACCGAAACCGAACTGGCGCCCTGCTGCGTCTCGAAGCCTGAGCCGACCAGCGTCACCATGGTGCCTGGGGCACCGCTCGTTGGTTCGAGCGAGTAGATGGCGGGTGCCTGCACCGTGAACGGGAAGCCGGCGCTTCTCGCTCCGCCCACCATCACCGTGACCGGGCCGGACGAGGCGGCGGAGGGAACCGTGGCCTGGATGCTGGTGGGTGTCCACGCGGTGGTGGTGGCGGTCGTGGTGTTGAACGAGACGACGCTGCCAGTCGCACTCGAGCCGAAGCCGCTGCCTGCGATGGTGACCGACGTGCCGACGGGTGCAGCCGACGGCGCGATGCTGGTGATGGTGGGCGGCACGGGCAGCGTGATCCGCGAGTCGTAGTTCCCGTTCAACGCGCCTTCGATATCCAGTTCCGCACGCTGGCTGTGGTTGCCGGCGGTGGCGGTGACCGCCACGCCGATCCAGACGTGCAGTCGATCGGTCGGTGCGAGGGTGACCGCGCTGCTGGTGGAACAGGCAAGGGTGAGAGCGGCCAGCTTGCTGGGGACCGCGCTCGGTCCGGTCGCCTGACAGAGCAGTGGGCCTGACGCCCCGTTGAGGCGTATGCGTGCGCGTGGTACCAAGGTCCCGAAGTTGCTGGTGCGCTTCATCCACAGAGTGAAGACGTAGGATGCGCCGCTGGCGAGCGATCCGGTGACGTTCGGATCGTTCGCGGCCGTTTCGAACTCCTTCAGGGTGTACTCACCGACGCTCTGGTTCTTCAGGTCGATGGACTGCAGCGCGGTGGCTGCTGCGTCAGGTGCGCCCTGCTTCATCAGCAGGAGCCCTGGTGTAACCGACGCTTCTCGGTGCAGGTGATAGATCGCCGTTTGTGCCGAGACGAGGCGGCTGGTGGAGAGGAGTGTGAGGCAGGCCAGTGTGGTGACAGTGAGGCCGCGGAACCAATGAGGCACGCGGTGTGACATACGCGTTCCAGGAGTGCAGGGGGCAGGCCAGCGTGTATGGAGGTGGGGGACCGTGCGAACGTCGCTCGATGGGTGAGTGCACTGGCGGCTGCACCGTTGCGCCAGTCGGGCGTGCAACGCTTAGAGAATGTGGTGGTTAGCGTTCTCGCGCGTCGGATTGGTGCCCTGGCGGGCGGCGCAGGCATGGCGGAACAACAGCCTGGAAGCCGCCGCCTCGAGTGGGAAGTGCGGACCCGCGCGAGTCCCGTGCTACCCGCAGGGCGGACCCGTAGAGCGTGGAGTGTCAAAATCCGAGCGGTCCGCGGGCATCGGCCGAGCGGGTGTGCTAAGCCACCGCATTGTCCGGTCTGGAGTAGAAGTACCGCTTGGCTAACTCGGTCGCCACCACATACAGCACCGTGAGCCCGATGATCGTCAGCAGCAGCGGTGCGGGCAAGGGGATGAAGCCGAACACCGCATTGAATGGCAGATACGGAATGGCAAGGGTGATGGCGATGAAGGCCACCGTACTCACCAGCAACCACTTTCCCGGGCGGCTCCGGAAGAAGACATGGCGCGTTCGCACGACGAGCGCGATGACGAGCTCCGTCAGCAGAGACTCGATGAACCAGCCGGTACGGAACTCCTTGGGCGAGGCGTGAAACAGAAACAGCAGGACTCCGAACGTCAGAAAGTCGAAGACCGCGCTGACCAGTCCGAAGAGCACCATGTAGTTGCGGATGAACGTGGTGTTCCAACGGCGCGGCTTCTCCACCCATTCCGGGTCCACGTTGTCACCGGCAATGGCGACCGCGGGGATGTCCGACAGGAAGTTGTTCAGCAGGATCTGCGGGGCGAGCAGCGGCAGGAACGGCAACAGCACCGACGCTCCGGCCATGCTGAACATGTTCCCGAAGTTGGCGCTGATGGTGGTCAGGATGTACTTGAGCGTGTTGGCGAACGTCCGGCGACCTTCGTCGATCCCCTCGCGCAGGATGCCGAGGTCAGTCTTCAGGAGCACGAAGTCGGCGGCGGCCTTGGCAACGTCAACCGCCGTGTCCACTGAGATGCCGACGTCCGCCGCCTGGAGGGCTGGGGCGTCGTTGATGCCGTCGCCCATGTAGCCAACCACGTGACCGGTCTTCTGGAGGGCCAGAATGATGCGCTCCTTCTGGTTGGGGTCTACCCCCGCGAAGATCGTTGTGCGTTCGGCCAGATGCCACAGCGCCTCGTCGCGCAGCGCGTCCAGCGCGGCACCGGTCAGCACGCCCTCGATCGGCAGGTGCACGGCATCTGCGATGTGTCGAGCCACCTTCTCGTTGTCGCCAGTAATGATCTTGAGCTGCACACCGCGCTGCGCGAGATCGATGATCACCTGCTCGACAGCCGCCTTCGGCGGGTCGAAGAAGAGCAAGAATCCTGCAAACGTCAGTGCGCGTTCGTCGTGGCGCCCATACGCGTCAGGCCGCGTGGCCATCGTCCTGGTCGCGACGCCGAGCACACGAAAGCCTCGGGCGCTCCATCCGCTGAACAGCTGATCGATGGCCGCCCGTCTCGTCGCGTCCAATGGCTGGACGCCGTCCTCGGACTGCACGCGGTCACAGATGCTCAAGACGTTGTCCAGGGCGCCCTTGGTGATGAGCGTGCGCTGCCCCCACGAATCTGCGGTGACCACACTCAAGCGCTTGCGGATGAAGTCGTACGGGATCTCGCCCAGTTTCTCGTCGGTGCTGATGTCCGTGCCTGCCTGCTGCGCGGACGACCGAACCGCCTCATCCAGCGCATTCTCCAGCCCGGTCTGAAAGTGCGCGTTGAGGTAGGCATAGCGCAGGACCGCCGCCGAGCGGTGCCCGGCCGTGTCGAGCGCATCGTCGAGCCTGACCACGCCCTCGGTAAGCGTGCCGGTCTTGTCGGTGCACAGGACGTCCATGCTCCCGAAGTTCTCGATTGAGTTCAGGCGACGCACGATCACGCCGCGTGTCGCCATGCGCTGCGCGCCACGCGCGAGGGTGATGCTGATGATCGCCGGCAGCAGTTCAGGCGTCAGGCCCACGGCCAGCGCAAGCGCAAACAGCAGCGAGTCGATCGGCGGCTTGTCGAGGAAGACGTTCACCGCGAGGACGATGACCACCATCACGAGCATGACCTGTGTCAGCAGGTTGCCGAAACGTCGAATGCCGCGTTCGAACTCGGTCTCCGGTGGGCGCAGGCTCAACCGCTGCGCAATGTCGCCGAACACCGTCGCCTTGCCGGTCTGCACGATCAGCACCTGCGCGGTGCCGCTGCTGGCGCTCGTGCCCATGAAGACGCAGTTCGTGCGCTCTGCCAGGCTGGCGTTGGCGGGCAGGATCCCCGGCAGCTTTTCTACTGGAAATGTCTCGCCGGTGAGGACGGCCTGGTTGACGAAGAAATCGTTGGCCGCCAGCACGACGCCATCGGCTGGGACAAGGCTGCCCGCAGAGAGCAGTACCACGTCGCCTGGCACCAGCTGCTCCGAGGGCACCGTCTGCGGCTGGCCGCCCCGAAGCACGCTCGAGTTGATGGTGACCCGTGACCGCAGTCTCTCGACGGCGTTACTGGCGGAGTATTCCTGCGTGAAGCCGAGCACCGTGCTGCCGATTACCACGACCAGTACGATGATGGCATCGGGCCACTCGCCAAGGACCAGCGAGACAATGGCGGCGAAGATGAGGACGAGGACCAGTGGGCTCTTGAACTGGTTCAGCAGCAGCCCGACGGCGGTGGTCTGCTCTTGTGCCTTGATGGCATTCAGCCCGTACTGCTGCAGGCGCTGCTCGGCGTCGGCGGGCTGGAGACCGTTCCTCGTGGCGCGCAACGCAGCGAAGAGTGGCTCTGACGCGAGGCTCCAATAGGCTGGCGGGGTCACCTGAGTGTGTCCTCTCATCGAGGTCCGGTGGCTGCTCGACAGTGCACACGCGAAGAGCATGGACGCGCGTGTCGTCAGTCGCAGTCGACGAACTGCCGCAGCGATGGATTGATGGTCAGCGTGCCGCTGAGGCCATAGTCGACTAGACCCAGCTTGCGGAATCGATTCATGAAGACGTTGACGCGCGAGCGTGTGGTGCCGACCATTTCGGCCAGCACCTCCTGAGACACACGCGGCACCGGGTGGGTCGGGGAACCCGCCTCGCCATCCCGCTCCAGCAAGAGGAGCGTCCGCGCCAGGCGCTTGTCGCTGGCATTCAGGAGTTGGTCTGCGAGGTCCTGCTCGGCCCTCATACTGCGCTTGAGCATGTGGGTGAGGAACTGAGCCGCGAAGCGCGGGTCGTTGCGGATGCGTTGCGTGACCGCCTCGCGCGTTGCCACAAGCACTGTCGTCGCCATCATGGCTGTCGCTGTCTCCATTCGGGTCATCTGGCCCGCGAGGCAGCTCTCACCGAAGAAGTGCCCAGGCCCGAGGATGGCCACGACGGCTTCCCTGCCGCGGCGTGACAGCACCGACAGGCGGACCCGGCCACTCTGGACCCAGAGCACACTCGCGGCTGTGCCGCCTTGTGCGAACACGGTGGCGCCCGCCTCGTACGTGAACGGGACGGATGCAACCGCTGCCCAGTCGAGCTGGTCGCCCGGACGGCAGGACACCGATAGGGGTTCGGGTGGAGTGCGGAACGTCTGGGTGTGCATGGTTGTTGCTCCCGTGGGGGCTGTCTGGCAGGCCCCGTGCGAGCGACGCGGTCATGCGACACCGCCGACCGTGACGCCCCACCTGTGGGCTCTGCAATTCAACACCCAACGAACGGCCACGGCCCGCAGTGCGATCTCACGGTCTCTACCGCCGCACATCCGCTGATGCCTCGGCGCTGGCGGACTTCCGGCAGTTGCCGGGGCGTAGGCCGTCCCTGTTCACTCGGGTACACAACAGCCGACCCTTCTGGTTCTAGCGTGGACATAGACACCGGAGGACGGTGACCACTCGGCCTCGGCCTCTCCTGCCGCTCACCGCGAGATCCAGCGGTTCGTTCAGCTGAAAGGAATCCACCCGGAACAAGACATAGCCGAGAGGCGCATCGTGCGTGGCCGGGTTCAGTCTCTGCGGCCCCGCGAACGGAGGCAATCATGACAAGCGCAATGCAGAGTAAGTGGGCGGTCCGGAGTGGCATGTTGCTGCTCGGGCTGACGCTGGCGGGGGCATTAGAAGGGCAAGACCGCGGCTCTCCAGCCGCGCGAGACATTCACAGACTCGGTGGCTCGACGGCGCTCTACACGCGTCCGCTCACGACGGCTTCCACGCTGAAGGGCATGACGACGAGTCCGACGATCGTGGCTGACATCCGCAACGTGCTGGGACAAGCCAACGTGTCAGAACTCACGGACAGCGTGGTCGCTGCTCTGGCCAGTGCCAGTACGTCTGTGAAGGGAGGCTTCTGCAGCGAGGCCACGCCTGCTGACGGCGTCTTCGTCGAGTGCGACGTCCAGCCAGGACAGACGATGCAGTGGATGGCGTACCGACCGAAGGGGGGCGCCGAACTCGGGCTTCTTCATAACATTCGGTGGGCGGGCAGACGGCCGTTCCACGCCTATCTCTTCCGCGTGGCCAGAGAGGGCCGCACCTACACGTTCGTGGTCCCGACGGTCTGCGGCAACCTGACGTTGATGAACATGGTGGAAGCTCCGCGCGTGGCTGCTGCGGTACCGCCGCCACTGGTCGTGGCACCAGCACCACCGTCACCACCACCGTCACCGCCACCACCACCGCCGGCCCCAGTTGTGGCGCCGCCGCCAGCACCACCACCACCACCACCACCACCGCCACCACCGGCTGTCGTCGCGAGAGCTACGCCGTTCTTCATCGACGCGCTTGTCGGCAAGGACCGCCGGGTTCGACCGATCGAAGGCAGAACGATGATCAACGGGAAGCCTGTCGTGGGGAACGCGGGAGCCACCGACTTCGCGCAGTGCTCACCGCTTATCGGGGTGAAGTTCGGCGCGGCGATGCGCTTTCAGAGTGATTGGGAAGTGGCCGGCGCGATCGGCCTGGCCATCAGCCTCGTCAACAGCGACACGAAGGTCCGTGAGCATGAACTGTTCGCGGATGTCGAGGTCAACAAATACTTGCGTCGCGCCTTCGTGGGCGCGGGCATGTCGGCGTGGGACATGTCGCGCTCGGACACGTTCACACCTGCGTGGCTCGCGCATGTGGGTGTCCCGCTGACGCATAGCCCGACGCGACCGGTGTTCCTGCTGATCGAGGGGCGTGGGTTCCTCGACCATGCCAGCGACATCCCGAACAACTATCTCGTGTGGGGCGGCGTTCGCATCCACCTGTAAGCGAACGGCTGTGGCGGCGCGGTCGTCCACGTGCGGCTCGTGGTTGCCGTGGGGCTCGCTCCGCCTTCGAGCGGTAGAAGGGGTATACCGGGCGCGCGACACGCGATTGGATCGCTCGGAGTTCGAGGGTGCTCACCGTCAGTCGTGGCGAAGGGTGAGCCAGAGATGTCGCATCATGGCGGCAAAGGTGACGGTCCACGCGGTCAGAGCAACGTAGACGCCGATGCGCGGAATGATGGACAGGAACGGCAGCCCTGTGGCCTGGATCAGCCTGACGGTACAGACCGTGTACATGCCCAGCGGAAACACCAGGCCCCAGTACTGGGGATCGTAGCGCAAGGGAAACCGCCGCACGACGTGGCGCCACACCCCCAGGATGACCAGCAGTGGAATCCACCATGTCGCCGTCACCCAGAAGAGCAGGGTGAAGCCCGTCAAAAAAGGTCTGAGCCCCTCGAGGAACGGCCACTGCCGTGCCTGAATGAGGAGCGACGATCCCGAGAGCGTTGTGATGGCGACCGCGCCCATGTTGATCCAGTAGGGCGGTGTCATCTGCTCCACTGCGAAGGCCACGAACGTAAGCCTATAGAAGATCAACGTGATGATGGTGATGTAGAGCATCGCGCCAAGCAGGTACATACACAGCGCCAGGAAGAGCGCAGCGTCGCGTCCGCTCGCCATGGTCGGCGCGAGCAGTGAGCCGAGCACGGACACGGCCTGCGTGGCCACGACGCAGAGCAGCCACGCCCCGTTGAGACCCTCCTGAAGAGAGGGCTTGACGTCGCGGACGACGGTGGCCGTGAAAAACGCATACATCACGAGGAACCAGAGTCCGATCCCTGCGATCCACAGCGCGTAGGCGACGTCAGCGCGACCGGTGACAACCAGAATCTGTGTGCCCAGCACGCAGGTGCCGGCGACCAGCGTGAAAAAGCCGGGCCCCCTGGCGTGGTTGTTCAAGTCGGCCATCACGCTCGGGAAATAGGCAACGACGCGAACCGTGATCGCGGTCGCCAGCACCATGTAGGCGACGGCATTCACGGCCAGCAGCGCCAGCGCCGTGCGGGGCATCTGCATCAGGAACGCCGCGATCGAGACGATGCCTGTCGCCATCACCAGGGCAAAGTAGCCGGGGAACAGATGCGCCACGTTGTCGCCGAGCCGCCGCCGCATCGTCGAACTGGTCAGCACGCCGGTCATCTAGCCCTGACCGAAGAGATACCAGAGCAGTCCCGAGTTCAGACCCAGACAGGCCAGGCTCACGACTGCGGCCGGAAGGATCATTGTGGTGTCGCCGCCGAGATAGGCGTTCATCGTCGCGGTCAGCAGCCAGAGCTGCAGGATGACAATCAACACCACGAACGCGAGCATCGCGTTGATGATGGGCATTCGCTGCGCGCGGACCATCCGCAGGCGCCGACTCATGTCGTCGGCTCCTCGACCCCGATGGCGTACACGGTGTTGTCGCGCACCTCCAGCAGAACTCGCGGGAGCGCCCGCTGCGGCGGGCCTGCCACGGGCCGCCCCGTCTCCAGATCGAACCAGCCGTTGTGGCAGGGACAATGAAGCCGGCCCAGTTCCACCGCCGGTACGACCGGGCACATCAGGTGCGTGCACTGCTGGTCGTAGGCCACAAACGTGGCGGCACCTGTCCGCACGAGCAGCCTCGGGGTGCTTCCTTCCGGATAGTGAAACGTTCTGGCGCCCCCGACTGGAAGCTCGTTGACGGCAGCGATGGCTTCACTGGCGGGGGATGCCGGGGTCCGGCCGAACGCGCGCCTCAACACGATCCAGACCTGCCCCACCGCAAGTGCGGCGCTGGTGAGCACCATGAACTTGACCAGTTCCCGACGCGAGACGTACTCGTCCTGCGCCACGTCGATGGGAAAGTCCTGGCGCCACTGCGGCTGCTCCGCCGGCGGCCGGCCGTCAGGGGCGACGGTGCCGTGATCAACGTCCCTCGGCCCTTCAACCTCGCGCTGGTGCTGAATCATCGGTCACCTCCACCGGCTTGGCTGAAGACATCGTCGAGGATCTCGTGACCAACGGTCGGTTCGTGCATGGATGCGGTGACGTCGACGATGTCGGCGGCACTGTCGCGCGGCACCATCATGTTCACCTTGGTCCGAATGGTCTGCATGCCGAACTGAAAGGTATTGATCGGTTTCGCATGCGGACGCAGCCGCGTCATCTCCTCGCGCGTGCCGAATGCCAGCGCCTGGCTCGGGCATACCGACGCGCACCACGGCTTGAGACCCACGGACGTGCGGTCGTAACACATGTCGCACTTCATCATCAGGTTCATCCTGGTCTGCATCTTCGGGACGCCGAACGGACAGGCGAGGACGCAGTTGTTACAGGCGATGCAGCGCGGCTTACGCGCGGTGTGGACGATGCCGTCCTCGGAACGCTTGATCGCGTCTGCCGGGCACACCTCGGCACAGGTCGGAGAGTCGCAGTGCAGGCAGACGACGGGCACTGTCTGCGTCGAGTGCGCACGGTCCACGTAGTCCAGTTGAATCATCGACTGGCCCTTGTGGGTGTCGCATTCCGTGCACGCCTGGACGCAGGCCTGGCAGCCGATGCAGCGGCCGGGATCGATGAAGAACTCGAACGCCTCTGGTACGGGCATTACTGTTGCGCCTCCAGCGTCGAGGCGTACTCGGGCGGTCCATCTGCTTTGTGCACGCGGACGGCGCACACCTTGTACTCGGGAATCTTCGAGATCGGATCCTGCGCCGAGATGGTCAACTGATTCGCGCTCTTGCGGCCGGGCCAGTGGTAGGGAATGAAGACGGTGTCGGGCCGAATCGTCGTCACAACCGACGCTCGCAGCGTGCAGGTGCCCCGGCGGCTCTCGGCCACAGTCCAGTCACCGTCGGCGATGCCAAGACTCGTCGCCAGGCGCGGATGCATCTCGATCCGCGGCTCTGGGTAGTGATCGACGAGAGGTCCGATGCGCCGGGTCTGGTTTCCGGAGAGGAACTGGCTGACGACCCGTCCGGTGGTGAGGATGATGGGAAACGCGTCGTCCACGTCCTCTGTCGGCCCAATGTAGGGCGTGACGTTCCACCGGGCCCGGCCGTCGGGAAAGTAGAAGGGCCCAGCGCCACGGGCGACCGGGTTCCACGAGCCCGGCTCGAACAGGCGGATCGTGCCCTGCGGGCCTGGCATGGCGACACCCTCAGGCACCTCGCTCGGACACGGCCAGAACACGCCGTAGTTCTCTTCCACGCGCTCGTAGGTAATGCCAGAGTAGTCGGCGATCCCGCCCCTGGAGGCCACACGCAGTTCCTCGAAGATCGCGCGCGGACTCTCGAACGTCAGGCCTTTCTCGCGGCCGAGTGTTCTCGCAATGTCCTGGATGATCTGCCAGTCTGGTCGCGCATCGCCTGGGCTATCCACTGCCTTGTTGATCTTGACGACGCGCCCTTCGAGCTGCGTAACGGTGCCTTCGTCTTCTTCCTGGAGGGAGCCGGGAAGGACGACGGTGGCGTATCGGGCAGTCTCGCTCATGAAGAAGTCGATCGCGACGAAGTACTCGAGCTTCTGAAGCGCCTGCCGTACGAAGTTGTTGTCCGGTAGGGAGACGACCGGGTTGAAGCAGATGCTCAGAAGTCCCTTGATCTCGCCCTTGTCGATCTTGCGAATGATTTCGTAGGCATCGACGCCGGGCTGGGGAAGGTCGGCGGCCTCCATGCCCCACACACCTGCAACATAGGCTCGGTGCTCCGGGTTGGCGAGGTCGCGGCCGCCCGGCAGCTGATCGCACTTCTGCCCGTGCTCGCGGCCCCCCTGGCCGTTGGCTTGTCCGGTGATCGTCGCGTAGCCGCAGTTGGCCCGGCCAATGCGACCCGACGCCAGGACAATGTTGATGGCGCTCATCACGTTCTTCACGCCGGTGCTGTGGTGCTCCAGCCCGCGCGCGTGGCAGAGGAAGCTCGTCTTCGCCGTGCCCCACCACTCCGCGGCCGTCCTGATCGTCTTCTCCGCAATCCCGGTCACTTCAGCGGTGCGCCGCGGCGTCCAGTCGCGCACCTGTTCGGCGACGGCATCGAAGCCTGCGGTGTGGTTGGCGATGAAGGCGTGATCGAGCCAGTCGTGCTCGATCATCAGGTGCAGAATCCCGTTGAACAGCGCCGTGTCCCGTCCGGGTTTGACCGGCAGGAACAGGTCGCAGGTTCTGGCAATCGGTGTGATGCGAGGATCGATCACGATGACTTTGGCGCCTTGCTCGCGCGCCTGCCAGACGTAGTTGGTGGTGATGGGGGCGCACTCGGCGATGTTTGCGCCGCATACGACAATTACCTCGGCACCGAGGATGTCGCTCCACGGATTGGCGGCGCGGTCGATTCCGAACGCCTTCTTGTTGCCAGCGCCGGCGCTCACCATGCAGAGGCGGCCGTTGTAGTCGATGTTCGCGGTGCGCAGGCACATGTGCGCGAACTTGCCCATCAGGTAGGTCTTCTCCGTGGTCAGGCTCGCGCCGGAGAGTACGGCGAACGCGTCGTTCCCGTGGGTGCACTGGATGCGGTCGATTTCGGCCGCGGTTCGGCTGATAGCAGCGTCGTAGTCGGTTGCCCGAAATCCGCCGGGCGCGTCCGGATCCTTGGCATAGGCGTGTAGCAGGCGATCGGGGTGCGACTGCTGCAGGTAGCGCTTGATGCCCTTCGGGCACATCATCCCCTTGTTGAACGGGAACTCGTACCACGGCTCGACGCCGATGACGAGATTCTCCTTCACCTTCAGCTGCATCCCGCACTGCTGCCCGCAGAAACAGCAGTGGGTCTTGACGAATCTGTCGGGCACGACGCCGGTGTCCAGCCGGCTGTCCTGCGCATACGCGAGATGCGGTCCGAACTCGCCGATGATCTCGCGGTCGAGAGTCGGCGTCGTCGCGGTGGGGTGAGCGGGGACGGGCATGGCGGCGATGTCTCCTGTGCGGCGGTCAGGCGTGGAAGTTGTCGGCGTCTTCAACGCCGAGCGGACCCTGGCCGAGCCCGCGGTTGGCGTGAACCGGCATCGGGAGTGGGCGAGCATCGGTCAGTGGCGCCCCGCCGCGCCGCCCATGCCACATCGCGCCCTGCGCGATGGCGAGCGACGCCCGCCGGCAGGGAGGACAGATCCACTGATAGTGCTCGTCAGTGCCGGGAATGTCGTACGTGAAGCCGAGCTGACGTTCTACCTCGATCAGATCCTCGATGTGCATGCGCGAACTGAAGGCGTGGCCGCAGCGGCGGCAGTGCGCCGGTTCCAGGGTGCGTCCGACATCCTTGTAGAACTCGACGCCGAGTTGCGCCGGCCGCTGAAAGATGTGGAAGAACTTCCCGAACGGCAGCCAGAGAAACGTGCCGATCACCGTGATCGCATGAAGCAGCGCGATGAATGTGTAGGCGTAGCCCTTCATCCAGGTGTAGCTCGCCGTCAGCATCAACCCGGTGAGGCTGACGGCAAACAGCAGGATCAGCGGCATGAAATCTTCGGCAAACCGCTGCACCGCCGCCGCACCCTCGTCCCGCATTCGGCGCCGCACCGCCAGCATGACGCCGGCGATCACCAGCAGGGAGCACCAGACCAGCCCGTGGAACAGCATGAAGGCGAAGAGCGAATCGTGCGCAAACCTGAATGCGGGGAAGCCGAAGACCACTGCCTCATACAGCGACAGATTGCCGGGCACGGGAGCGAAGTGGAGCCAGCCGAAGACCAGGGGAAAGGTGATGGCCACCGCGAGCAGGCATCCCCACATGATGAGCAGGTGAGCCAGGCCGCGGAGGGGATGTCGCGCGAAGATGAAGCGGTTGGCGAGGATGTCGGTGCCGACGCGCTGAAGCCAGGTGCCGGCGTTGCGCAGACGCCATCCACTACGGACGAACACCCGCCATCCTCGCCGCCAGTACATGGCGGTGGGCGGCCGGTGCAGCCACATCGCGTAGCGATAGGTGAGGCCAAACGTGGCGAAGAGCACGGAGAAGGTGTAGCCGACAAGCGCGGCGTCGAAATGGGCGAGGTTCCGCGAACCAGCGAGGATGAGCGCGGAGAGAAGGAGCGTGGCGCAGGTGCCCCACACGATGGGAGCGAGCGAGGGAAGCCTTGCGGCGCGCGTCACCCGTAGCACTCGATCTTGATCTGTGTGCGAGCGACGTCAGCCCGTGTCTCTCTGACGCTGACACCGGGAGCGCACAAGAAGACGTCGGACGCAGTGGCGCTCATGTGGCAGTCTGCTCTGGCCATGGGGCCGCGTCACCTGAGATGTGGTGTTGCATGACCGCCGCAATCCGCGCCGCGCGAGCCTTGATGTCGTCGGCGGTGGGTCCGCGAAACGCGGCGTCAACAGTGGCGTGAAACAGGTCGAGCCAGCGCCCGAACTCGCGTGCGCCGAGGTGGATCTGGCGAGCGAGCGACAGGTGCACGGCGAGCGGATTACCGCTGAACGAGGACGCTCCAAACAGTACGCTCTCCCAGAAGTCGTACATCCTCGGCAGGTGCGCGTCCCAGTCGGTGCGTGCGACGTCGTCGAATATCGGGCCGAGGATCTCGTCAACACGCACACGGGAGTAGAAGCGGTCGACCAGCCGCTCGATGTCGCCGCGCGAGATGATGTCGGTGCGCTCAGTCATCAGCCGCCACTCCCTCGTGCGGGAATCGCCGCGAGCGCGCGTCGCGGCGGCCGCGTCAACCCGAGGCGGCGCCTCCACGGTGAGGCGACGCGGCTGAGGTGGCGTGGGTCATCGGCGCAGGTCGTACGATGCATGTCGAATGCAACGTTAGTGTGATCCCGGCCACCCTGGCAACTGACATCAATCAATGGGCAACACGACTCCTGGCGGAGCCGTGTTGCATGACGCTACGCGCTGAGGCGGTCAGAGCCGGCGACTTTGACCAGCTTGTTGTAGACGCCGAACAGCAGGAACGGCGCAGCCCACTGGCCGATGAACAGGCTGCCGTGCTTCTTCCCGGTCGCCTGCATCACCAACGACACCCCCATGGCTGCGATGGCGGCCCAGAGAAACGTGTCCGATGGCAGCTTGGCCGTTTGTTCTTCGATGGTCCGGGCGACTACCCCTTCCGAATGCGCCGCTGCGTCGTCGCCGGGGGTGTTGGATACAGCAGTGGGTCGCGTAAGTGTCGATGTGGTCATGGGTCGGATGCTCCCGAATGGTAGTGATGAGTGCGGCACGACGAACGTGCTGCGGAACGACGCGAGACATCACGTCATTGCACGGATGCGGCCAACGTCAATGCTTACCGCCCGGCTGGCTCGCACACCGGTGCATGTCGCAGTCCCGCGAAGCCTGAACGCCCGGAGCGTGTCGTGATGCTGGAAGTGTGGAGCGGGCTACGGGAATCGAACCCGTCTAGCTGGCTTGGGAAGCCAGAGCATTACCACTATGCTAAGCCCGCGTTCGGAGGGTGCCGAGGTTGAATTCTACCAGAGCGGACGCGTCCTGCAATCCCTTAAGCGCGTGCGGCGGGCCCGTCAGTTGTCCTGGAGAAATCGCAGCACGCCCGAGGGCGGCAGGAACCCGGCCGTGCGTAGCACGCGGCCGTCGCTGTCGAGCAGCAGCACGGTGGGAATCGACTCGATACCGTAGCGCGAGGCGGTGGCCTGGTCCTGGTCGATGTCCACCAGCAGCGGCACAGTGGCGTCCGACACCGCCCGTTCCACGGTGTGGTCTGTCCATGTGTCGTGCTTCATGGCAAGGCACGGCGGACACCAGACAGCGTTGAAATCGACCAGCACCGGCTTGCCGCGCTGCTTCGACTCCGCCAGCGCCTGCAACAGATCAGTGCGCCAGGCGATGGTCGTAGCCGGCGACGCCACGTGGGCGTACTTGTAGTAGTAGCCCTTCAGTAACGGCCAGCGCCACACGAGGATGCCGACCAGCGCCAACCCCCACAGCACGTCTTCCCACGGGCCGAGCCTGGTTCGCACTGCGCGCAACATCACGCCGGGTTAGATGCCACTGGGGGAGGGATGGTGACAGCAAGGGCGATAGGCGATAGGGCGCAACGGCGCTAGTAGGCTGGCCAAGGCGCGAGCACCGGCGCCCATCGCCTACCGCCTATGCACGGATCAGCCCCAGCACTTCGTCGCGCTTCTGCGCCATCAGCTCGGGTGTGGTGGCCTCGAGGTTCAGGCGCAGTAGCGGCTCGGTGTTCGACGCCCGCAGGTTGAAATGCCAGTCGGGATACTCGCACGAGATGCCGTCGAGCGTGTACTGGTGCGCGTCCGCGTACTTCGCCGCGATCTGGTTGAACTTCGGCTGCACGTGGTCCATGCTCGCGAGCTTGGTGTTGATCTCACCCGAGATGAAGTACTTCTCGCGCAGCGGCTCGAGCAGGTCGCGCAGGCTCTTGCCCTTCTTCGACATCAGCTCGAGGATGAGCAGCGCCGGGATGAAGCCGTTGTCGGCGAAGAAGTTGTCGCGGAAGTAGTAGTGCCCCGTAACCTCACCGCCGAAGATGCCGTTGGTCTCGCGCATGCGGCGCTTGAAGAACGCATGGCCGACACGGTTCATGAGCGACGTGCCGCCGTGGGCAGCGACGATGTCGCGCACGGCGTAGCTGGCGCGCAGGTCGTAGATGATCGTCGAACCCGGCGCCTTCAGCAGGAACGCCTCGGCGAGCAGCGCCGTGATGAAGTCGCCCGAGATGAACTCGCCGCTGCCGTCGATGAAGAAGCAGCGGTTGGCGTCGCCGTCCCAGGCAATGCCGATGTCGGCCTTCTCGGCGATGACCCGTTCGGTGATGTCGATGCGGTTCTCGTCGATCAGCGGGTTGGCCTCGTGGTTCGGGAACCGCCCATCGATCTCGAAGCACAGGCGCGTCGTCTTGCACGCCAGCTTCTCGAACAGCCGCGGCGCCACCAGCCCGCCCATGCCGCTGCCGGCATCGAGCACGACGTTGAACGGCTTGATGATGGACGGATCGATGAAGCCCATCACGTGTTCGACGTAGGCGTCGAGCGTGTCGGCCTGGTTGACGGTGCCGCGCACGGCCGCCGGTGGCGGAATGGTTCCGGCCGCGATCATCTCGCGAATGTCCGCGATGCCTTCCTCGCCCGACAGCGGGAACGCCTCGCGGCGCACCATCTTCATGCCGTTGTACTGCTTCGGGTTGTGCGACGCCGTCACCATCACGCCGCCGTCGTGGCCGTCCTTCGCCACGGCGAAATAGAGCATGTCGGTCGAGATCATGCCGTAGTCGACGACGTCGCAGCCCTGCGAGGTGGCGCCGTCGATGAAGGCCTGCGCCACCGTCGGCGACGACAGGCGCATGTCGCGGCCGACGGCGATGTGCGTCGCCTTGAGATAGGTGACGAACGCCGCGCCGATGGCCCGCGCCGCCTCCTCGTTCACCTGGTCGGGATAGGTGCCGCGAACGTCGTACGCCTTGAAGATGTCTGGGTTGATGGACACGGCCATGAGGGCGACTCCAGAAGAATCAGAAGTTAGACGTCAGGACTTCGCTACAGCCGCGAGAAGTCCGTCAGCACCGATTTGTCGCCGAGCACGACGCCGTCCTCGACGGAGGCGTTGCGCCCGATGTGGCAGTGTCGCCCGAGAATGGAGCGACGGACCACCGCGTCCTGACAGACGCGCGTGCTCGCCCACAGGATGGAGCGCTCGATCGTCGCGTGCTCCTCGATGTGGCACTGACGCCCGATGACGCTGTACGGCCCGATGTGCGCCCCCGTCTTCACGACGGCGCCGTCCTCGATGTAGCAGGGCCCCTCGATGACCGCCCCGTCCTCGACGCGAGCGCCGGGCGCGATGAACGTACTGCCGGGCGCGTTCGCGAACGGCGGCGCCACGCAGCGGCCGTCCATGATGTCGCGATGCACCTGCGTGTACTTCTCGGGCGTGCCGATGTCGATCCAGTAGCCGCGGTGGACGTAGGCGACGAAGGTTTCACCACGCTCGATGAGCGACGGGAAGAAACTCCGTTCGATGGACCACGGCTCGTCCTTGGGAATCCGGTCGAAGGTGTCCGGTTCGAGGACGTAGATGCCCGCGTTGATGGTGTCGCACGTAATCTCGTCGGCCTTCGGCTTCTCGAGAAAGCGCGTGATGTTGCCCTCAGCGTCGGTTTCCACGAGTCCGTAGGCGGTCGGGTTGTCGACCGGCGTGAGCACGATCGTCGCCTTGGCCTTGCGTTCGCGGTGCAGCCGGAGCACCGCCGCGAGATCAACATTGGTCAGCACGTCGCCGTTGAAGACGACGACCGACTCGTGGAGCGACTCGCCGGCATAGCGCACGGCGCCTGCGGTGCCGAGCGGAGCGGGCTCGACCACGTAGCGGATGTTCAGCCCTGCGTCACTGCCGTCGCCGAAAATCTCTTCGATCCGGCGCGGCTGGTAATTAAGGCTGAGAATAACCTCGTCGATCTCCGGAACCTGCTTCAGGAGGTCGAGCTGGTAGTGAAGGAATGGCCGCTCGAAGATAGGCACAATCGGCTTCGGCGTGTGAATCGTGAGTGGTCGGAGGCGTGTGCCTTTGCCCCCTGCGAGCATGATCGCCTTCATAGGCAATCAGCGATGTTATCATGGCCCGACTCGCCGACATGAACCTGCCGAACTCGCTGTCGATCACGCGGATCTTCCTCGTGCCGCTGCTCGTCGTGGTGCTGCTCACCAAATTCGAGGGGCGCATGATTCTCGGCGTGCGCAAGGAGCTGATCGGAGCCGCCATCTTCGGCATCGCCTCGCTCACCGACTGGCTCGACGGCTACCTGGCGCGCCGTCGCGGCCAGATCACCGCGCTAGGGCAGTTCATCGACCCCTTCGCTGATAAGCTGCTCACGATTGCCGCGTTCATCTCGCTGGTGCAGATGGACCTGGCGCCGGCCTGGATGGTGGCGATCATCATCGGCCGCGAGTTTGCGGTGACGGTGCTCCGTGCGCTGGCCCACGCCCGCGGCGCAGCCATGCCAGCATCGTCGCTCGGCAAGATCAAGATGGTGGCGCAGGTGGTGGCCATCCTCGCGCTGATCCTGGGGCAGGATCACCTGCACCAATTCTTCATCATCGGGCAGATTGCCCTGTGGGTGGTGGTGCTGACGGCGCTGATTTCCGCCGCCGATTACTTCCGCCGCTTCGGCCCGCTGCTGCTGACGCTGGAGCTGCGCGGCAAGAAGTAGCGGCTCGGCGGAGCTGAAGATCCGCGGCTACGACGGCGGCTTCACCGCCGCTGTCGCGGTGACGCCCGGTAGCGGCGCGCCGCTCTTGATGGCGTCAATCCGCTTCTTCGCCTCCACCAGAAACGCGCTCTGCTCGAACTCGGTCACCAGCTTCTCGTAGAGTGGCAGCGCCTCGGCCTGCCGGTTCACCTGAATGAGCGACTCGCCCAGGTAGAAGTAAGCCCCGTCGCGCCCGGTGAACTTCGGATCGTCCTTCAGCAGCGTGGTGAGCCGGTCGATGGCGCCGGGATACCAACGAATACGCCAGTAGAAGCGTCCCACTTCGAACTCAGCTTCGCTCAGCCGGTCCTTCGCCTCACGCAGGCGATTCTGCGCCTCCGGCGCGAGCGTGCTGTTCGGGTAGCGAACCAGGAAGGTTTCCAACTCGCGCACCGAGTCGCGGGTTTCGGTCTGGTCGCGCTGAGCGGTGCGCATCTGCCGGAAATGGGCGAGCCCGAGCTTGTACTGCGCGTAGTCGGCCCGCTGATGCGTGGGGTAGAACGACAGGAATTCCTGGAACTCGGCGATGGCGAGCACGAGCGATTCGGGAGAGCCCTCACCGATGTAGGAATCGCCGATGCCGAGCTTCGCGTCCGGACGGACGGGACTCTGGGTATACGTTTCGGTGACCTGTTTGAAGAACTCGCGCGCGGTGAGCCACTTCTTGTTCTCGAGCGCCTCGAGCCCGTGGTCGTAGAGGAAACGGTCCGGCTGGGCGGTGCCGGGCGGCACGGCGCGACGGCCGTTGGCCGACGCACAGCCAGTCAGCAGGGTCAGACCGAGACAGAGAGCCGCGAGCGCCGAGTAAGTCCGAACAGCTGTGGTCATGGTTGCAGGATTCCGGTGAGCCACGAAAATTCCGCGGCAAGGCCGCGCTCGAGATCGGTCGTCGGGAAAAAAGCCAGATCGGCACGCGCCAGTTCCGTGTCCGCGTAGGTGTGCCGCATGTCGCCCTTCTGTGCGGCCTCGCGGGCGATGACCGGCTGACGTCCGGTGACGCGCCCGATGATCTCGAGCACGTGGTTCAACGACACCCGAGAACCGCCGCCGATATTGTATACACGCCCGGGAACACCCCGTTCCGCGGCCGCGATGTTCGCCGAGACGATGTCTTCAACGAAGGTGAAGTCGCGGGTCTGTTCGCCGTCGCCATAGACCGCAATGGGCGTCCCCTCGAGCGCGGCCCGCAGGAACTTGTGGAACCCCATGTCCGGCCGCTGGCGCGGCCCGTAGACCGTGAAGTAGCGCAGCGACACGGTCGGCACGCCGAAGTTCACGAAATACAGGTAGCAGAGCTGTTCCGCCGCCAGCTTGCTTACCCCGTAGGGCGAGACCGGCTGCGGCAGCGCATCCTCGCGCATCGGCATGGCGACCAGGTCGCCGTACACCGATGAACTGGACGCGTAGACGAGTCGTTCGATCCCGGTGCCGGCGCAGGCTTCGAGGAGCCGCTGGGTCGCGTCGATGTTGTTCGTTGTATAGACGTCGAAATCGCGCCCCCAGCTTTTCCGCACTCCCGCCTGGGCCGCGAGGTGGAACACATGGGTCCGGTCGGCCAGCAATTGGCCGAGGTCGGCGTCCTGAATCCGGCTCTCTACGATCCGGAAATTCGGTGCGGTCCGGAGGAACCCAAGGTTCCGCTCTTTGACCTCACGCGGGTAGTAGTCGGTAAAGCAGTCGATACCGACGACATCTTCGCCGGCACGAACCAATCGCTCCGCCAGGGTAGACCCGATGAATCCGGCGACGCCGGTGACAAATGCCTTCATGACTCTCGCGAAAAGATGGGCAGGACCCTGGGCGGCAGCCGCCTCGGCTTCCCCTGCGGATCGAGCGACGCGTGCACGGTGTAGCCCTCAGCGAGGAGGGCCGCGTCCGCCGTGCGCCTGACGTCATAGTCGAACCGGATACGGACGGGGGACAACAGCGTCCCTCGCGCCAGGATGTCGATCTCGTCATCGTAGCGCGCCGACTGCTTATATGCACAGTTGGCCTGGACGACCGGCAGCATGTAGCCCTCGGTCTCCATGTCGCGGTAGCTCCAGCCGGCATGCCGCAACCAGTCGGTGCGCGACACCTCGAACCAGACGAGGTAGTTGGCGTAATAGACGACGCCCATCTGGTCGGTCTCGGCGTAGCGGACGCGCACTCGCGACGGTGGCGGGAGGAAACTCACCGCGCGCCTGGCCCCGTCAGCACCCCGTTGGCCAGCGCCTTCAGGTCGCGCGTGGCCTGTTCGGGATTCGGCGCGCCGAAGATGGCGTTGCCAGCCACGAGAATCCGCGCACCCGCCTCGACGACCCGCGCCGCGGTGTTCATGTCGATGCCGCCGTCGACCTCGATGTCGGCGCCCGGGTTCCCCGATCGGTTCAACAGCGCACGCACGGCAGCGATCTTCTCGACGCTGCGCGGAATGAACGACTGTCCGCCGAAGCCGGGGTTCACCGACATCACCAGGACGAAGTCGACGTCGGCAGCAATGTCCTCGAGCGCGCCGACCGGGGTCGACGGGTTCAGCACGACGCCGGCCTTCACCCCGAGCGCCTTGATGGCGTGGACGGTGCGGTGCAGGTGCGGCAGCACCTCGACGTGCACCGAGATCATCGCCGCGCCAGCCGCCGCAAACGCCTCGATGTAGCGATCGGGTTCCTGAATCATCAGGTGCACATCGAGCGGCCGCGTCGCCACGCGCTTCAGCGCCTTCACCACGAGCGGCCCGATGGTGATGTTCGGGACGAAATGGCCGTCCATCACGTCGACGTGAATGAGGTCGGCGCCGCCGCGTTCGGCCGTCGCCACGGCGTCTCCAAGTGCGGCGAAGTCGGCGGAGAGAATGGATGGGGCGATCTGGACGCTCACCTGCTTACCTCGATCGATATCGGTTCACCGGGTGCAATCTGGAACCCGGCCTGTGGACTCTGACGCAGCACGATGCCGGCGGCGACGCCCGGATACGGGGTCGAGGCCACCACCGCCACGCGGAAGCCGTGCCCGCGGAGCAACGTCGCGGCTCGTTCGCCATTCACTCCGATCAGGTCGGGCATGACGAAGTTGGTCGACTGTTCGGCGCGGTTGACGAGCAGCGACACCTGCGCGCCGGGCGTATTCGGCGGCGGTTCCTGCGCGACGATCACGTCCGAACCGAACGACACGGAGCGAATCTCCGACACGGTGGCGGCATCGAGGCCGTCCTGCGTCAGTCGCATCTGTGCGGTGCGCTCGGTCTGACCGGTCAGTTCGGGCACGATCGCCGCACGTGGTCCGGTGCTGAGCCAGACGCGGATGCTGCGCTGTTCGCGCGAGATGGTGCCGGGCGGCGGGTCCTGCGCCAGCACGCGGCCGGCGGCAATCTTCGGATCGGGCCGGCGGGTGTCGTCGAGCCGGACGGCCAGCCCGATTTCACCGGCGACCGCCGTCGCCTCGTTGGCAGTGCGGTTGACGAGATCGGGAACCTGAACCTCACGGGCCTTGAGGGCAACCCGCATAGCTGCGGCTGCAAAGAGGACGTAGGTGGCAATGAGCGCACCTATGAGCACCAGCAGCTTGCCCGCGCTCCAGACGCGGGTTCGGAAGGCCATGGACGTCAAAAGCGTACTACAACTGCCCGGCGCGTTCGAAGACGGCGCCGAAGAACAGCTCGAGTCCGTGCCGGTCGGGCTCGGTTCGGAGGTGACCGCTGGCATCGACCAGGTCGGCCGACAGGGCCGGATGCGCGGCGGTGGCCGGAACGGCCCTGAAGCCAGGGCTTGACGCGAGGAATGCGGCGGCCACATTCTCGTTCTCCTCGGGTTCGCTCGAGCAGGTGGCGTAGACGAGTCGTCCCCCCGGACGGACCATCCCGGCGGCATTGGCCAGCATCGCACCCTGCGCTGCCGCGAGGGGCGGCAGGTCGTCAGCGCCACGGCGCCAGCGGATGTCCGGATCCCGACGCAGCGTGCCGAGCCCCGAGCAGGGGGCGTCGACGATGACAGTGGAGAATTCGGCGCGGAAGGGGAGCTGCCTGGTCACGTCAGCTTGCACCAGCCGGACGTTCAGGGCGCCGGTCGAGGCGATTGTCCGCTGGAGCAGCGCCATCCGGCGTTCGCGCACGTCGCAGGCAACGAGGCGTTCGCCGAGGCCGAGGGTCATGGCAATCGCCGTGGCCTTGCCGCCCGGGGATGCGCACGTGTCGAGCACCAGCGGGCCCGGCTCAACGCCAGCGAGCAGCGCCACCAACTGCGACGCCTCATCCTGCATCACGAACTCGCCCCGCGGCGCCTCCTCGCGAAGGCTCCCCTTGTCGAGCACGATGCCGTCCGGCGCGAAGCGGGCCGCGTGGGCGACGACCCCAACCTCGGCAAGCCGAACCAGCAGTTCGTCGCGTGTCGTCCGGAGCGGATTGGCCCTGATGGTGAGCGGCGCCGGTTCGTTGTTGAAGAGCATCCACGCTTCCGCGCGTTCGAACCCGACGCGGTCGAACCAGCGCTCGGCGACCCAACGCGGATGGGACAGCGTGAGGCTGAGGTAGTCGATCGCTGCTGCGCGGTTCGACCCATCGTCGGGCCGCGCCGGCAGCGGCAGTGCCCGCCGATTGCGCGAGACGTTGCGCAGCACGGCATTCACGAAGCCCGACGCGCTCTTCTTCCCGGCCCGCTTCGTCAAATCCACCGCATCGTCCACAACCGCCGACGCCGGCACCCGCGTGAGATGCAGCAACTGGTAGATGCTGAGGCGGAGGATGTCGACGACCTCCGAGTCGAGCTTCGCGACGGGGCGCTTCGCGTAGTGCGCAATGAGGTGATCGACCGTAGCCCGCCAGCGCACGGTGCCCGTGGCGATGTCGGTGGCCAGCGCGCGATCGCGTTCGTCAGTCAGCGCATCGCGCACGACGGCCACGGCAGCCGGCAGGTCGGAGCGTCCGTCCGACAGTCGACGCAGGATGTTGTAGGCGGCGACACGCGCGGGAGAAATCACGACTGCGCCGTGAAGCGCAGGCCCGGCGCGAGCTTGCGTCCAGCGAGGAAGTCGCGCGTGCGGCTGGCCCGGCGACCCTCGGCCTGCAGTTCGGTCACGAGCAGCGTGCCGGTGCCGGTCGCGATGCGCAGTTCGTCGCCGTGCGCGCTCACGATCGTGCCCGGTTCGGCCGTTGCGTTGTCAGCGGACCAGGTGGAGCGACGAAGAATCAGGCGCTGGCCGTCGATGTAGGCAAACGCGAGCGGCCACGGATGCAGGCCGCGAATCTGATTGTGGATGGACGCCGCAGACTGCGCCCAGTCGACGACGCCGTCGTCCTTGGTGAGGCGGTGCGCGTAGGTGACCCGCGACTCGTCCTGCGGCACTTCTTCGACTGGCCCCAGCGCCAGGCGATCGAGCGTTTGCACCAGCAGCGCCGCACCCAGCGCGGCGAGGTCGCGTTCCACCTCGTCGCTGGTGTCATCCGGGCCGATCGGCCGTTCCACCGTGGCGAGCATCGCGCCGGCATCGAGCGCCTTCACGACGCGCATGATCGTGACGCCGGTGGCGGCATCGCCGGCAATCACCGAGCGGTGGACGGGCGCGGCACCGCGCCAGCGGGGGAGCAACGACGCGTGCACGTTGATCATGCCGAGCCGAGGGACGTCGAGCACTGCCTGCGACAGGATCTTGCCGTAGGCCGCTACCACGCCGATGTCGGCGCCAAGCGTCGTCAACTGCTCGAGCACGGCCGGGTCCTTCAGTGTTGCCGGCTGCAGCGTGGGCAGGCCGCGCTCGCGCGCCCGCGCCTTCACGGGCGCGTCGGTTTCCTTCTGTCCCCGCCCGCGTGGCTTGTCCGGCTGGGTCACGACGCCGACGACGGTGTGCGACGATGCGAGGATGGCGTCAAGCGTCGGCACCGCGAACTGCGGCGTGCCGAGAAAGACCACCTTCAATCCGGCTCCACTCACCACTTCCCAGCCTTTGCCAGCTTCTTGATCTTGCGCACGATCAGGTCGCGCTTGATGCCGCGCAGCCGATCGACGAACAGCGTGCCGTCGAGGTGATCCATTTCGTGCTGGAACGCCCGGGCCAGCAGCCCGGTCCCTTCCACCTGCACCGGGTTCCATTCACGGTCGAGCCCCTTCACGACGGCGCGCTGCGGACGGACGACGGTGGCCTCGAAGCCTGGCACGCTGAGGCACCCTTCCTCTTCGAGCTGCATCCCGACGCGCTCGACGAACTCCGGATTGATCATCGTGATCAACCCCTGTGGATCACGGCCGACCGAGAGGTCGATGACGAAGATGCGCAGCGGCACGCCAACCTGAGGCGCGGCCAGCCCGATGCCAGGCGCGGCGTACATGGTCTGCACCATGTCGGCGAGGAGCTGGTCGATGTCCGGCGTCAGCTCCGCCACGGGGCGCGCGGCGTGGTGCAGGACGTTCGCGCCGTAGCGCATCAGGGGGCGGATCATTTGGCCGTGGGTCGTGGGTGGTCAGTCGTGGGTGAAGCGCGCGGCGGTGCGCGCGCGGTAGTGTTCGAGGTTGGAGAGAATCTCGGGCATCGAGTCGCCGCCAAATTTCTCGAGCGCCGCCTCCGCGAGGACGATGGCGACCATGGCTTCGCCGACGACGCCCGCAGCGGTGACGGCACACGTGTCGCTGCGCTCAATGGCGGCCGGGCTGATTGCGAGGGTGTTCAGGTCGACCGATCGGAGCGGCTTCATCAGCGTGGCAATCGGCTTCATGTAGCCGGTGATGCGCAGATCTTCGCCGTTGGTGATGCCGGCCTCGAGGCCGCCCGCGTTGTTGGTGGGACGCGACACCGGCACCTCGGGGTGAGTGGTGGCGCCCGCGAGCGGCACGATCTCGTCGTGGATCTGTGAACCCGGCAGGTCGGCCACGCGCGGTCCGATGCCAATGCCGACGCCCTTGATTGCCTGAATGGACATCAGCGCCTGCGCCAGCCGGCCGTCGAGCTTGCGGTCCCACTGCACGTGGCTGCCGAGACCGATCGGCAGGCCGCGCACAATCACCTCGAAGCTGCCGCCAACCGTGTCGCCGGCCTCTTTCGTGACGTCGATGACGCGCTTCATCTCCTGTTCGACGTCCGCGCTGACGCAGTTCAACTCGGAGTCGGCGGGAATGGCCAGCACGTCGTCGAAGCTCACTGCCAGCGGGTTGCCGATTGACGCCGACCCGATGTTGACCACGTGCGAGACGATCCGGATGCCGAGCTTCGCGAGGAACTGCTTGCAGATGGCGCCCACGGCTACCCGCGACGCCGTCTCGCGCGCGCTGGCGCGCTCGAGCACGTTGCGGATGTCGGTGTGGTCGTACTTCACAACGCCGGCCAGGTCGACGTGCCCGGGGCGCGGCCGCGTCACCGCGGCGCGGTCGACGCCGGGCGTGTCTGCGGTCGGCGGCGCTTCCACGGCCATGGTCCGCTGCCAGTTCTCCCAGTCCTTGTTCGGGATCATCAGCGAGATCGGCGCGCCCGTGGTGACACCGTGGCGGACGCCGCTGACGGCGTCGGCGCGATCGGTTTCGATGACCATGCGACGACCGCGACCATATCCGCCCTGGCGGCGCCGGAGTTCGGTGGTCAGTGCGGTGAAGTCGATGGTGAGCCCGGACGGAATGCCTTCGAGGATGGTGATGAGGGCGCGTCCATGGGACTCGCCGGCAGTGAGAAATCGCAGCATCTGGGCGTTATTCTATCCGAAAAATTTGCCCGGCCCGGAGCGTGGACCTGCGCGATCAGGCCTGAAATGGTTGGGCGGTGATCTTGCACCTCGGTCGTCTTCGCAGGGGGAAACGTGCAACTCATCGCCGATCGGTTTGCCATCGACGATCGCGGGAACGCGATCGATCTTGCTACGGGCGAGCAGGTGTCCATCGTCGTGTCGACTGCAGGCGGGCCGACCGAGCAGGCGCGATGGGCCGAGCGCTGCAGCTGGCTCGCACGGGTCGTGCACCCGTCGCTGGCCCAGTTGGTCGACTACGGCGCGCTGGCCGAGACGCAACGCTTCGAGGCGTGGGCGATGCAGCCGCACTGGCTTGGTGCCGCGTCGGCGGCAACGCAGGCGGTGATGCGAGGTTCCCGATTCCTTGTTGCGAATGGTCGCTCTGCTGGAGCGCCAGAAGCCGCGTTGGTTGGTAGTCGCGGCGGCCGAGCGGTGATGCGGACGGAGGACTCGGCAGGAGTGCTCGTCGATCCGGAGTGCATGGGCGAACCGGAGACGGACCCGGCGCTGCTCGGCGTGCTGCGGCACCACGATCGACGGCTCGCCGCGCTGGCGGACATCTTCAGCAGCGACGTGACGGATCGCGTGCCGGCGCTGGCACTGTGGGCGCCCGACGGTGGCGGCATGACCGCGGCGGTGCGCACCCTGGCGCGCACTGCACGCCAGGCCGGCCTGGTGCCGGTCAACGCTGCCCTGCTTGACGAGGCCACTCGCGCGCTGCTGCGCGGGCGCACGCTGGCGTTGTTTGCGCGCGACGATGTGGACGGCGGGTGGCGAGCGGCGATCGACGCGGCACTCGACGCCAGTCGGCCGCACATCGTCATTTTTGCGGGGTCGTCGCCGGTGCGTCGCGTGCACACGGTGCCGCTGGAACGCGTCGGCGCCGACGCGCTGCAGGCGTCGGTCTGTCCGGAGGCGGTGGCAGTGAAGCACCCCAGGGTGGTCGCCACGGCGGCGCGTCGGTCGCAAGGGTTGACTGGACGCTTCGAGCAGTTGTTGTTCGGCCAGACGGTGTCGCCAGTGGCCGCGCGCGGGCCGGGGCGACGCCGTGCAGGCGACGTGGGGGCCGGCGCGCGCGCCGCCGAGCAGACCGCGGTGGTGGAAGACGATCAGAGCCTGCCCCGCGAGTCCGAGGCGCCGGCGCGCCGGTGGCCGGCTCCCGGCGAAGTGGCGCGCTTGCGACGGCAGCTCGATGCGGCGCACGCGGCGCTGCAGCGCGGCCGGTGTCAATCGGGCGAGCGCGTGGCTCGACAAGCAATGCACGGTTTCGCCAGGCGAGGCGAGTGGCTCGGTGCCCTCCAGTGCGCGCTCTGTCTGGCGGAGTCGTTGCTGCGACGCGGTCGTGTCATTGATGCGGAGCGGCTGCTGAACGAAGCCCGACGCTGGGGCAGCCTGGCTCGCGACTTGGGTGGGTTGCAGCGATTGGCGGTGCTGCAGGCGGACATGCTCATCGCCAGCGGACGTCTGCCCGCGGCGGAACTGTTGCTCGAGACGACGCTCGCGTCGGCGCAGAGTGCCGGGCCGCAGGCGGCGCTCGACGCGGCACTCGCGCTTGCCGCGTGCCTCTATTGGCAGGGGCGATACGGCGACGCCTGGCGGCGGCTGCTGGTGCTCGATGCCGAGTCCGACCTCGCGCCGTGCGCGCGAGTCCGCGTGGGCGTCATGAAGAGCCAGGTGTCGATTGGGCGCGGTCGCGTCGCCGACGCGGTGGCGGAAGCGGCGCGCGCCCGCGACAGCGCGTTGGGGCTGGCGAACCCCGAGCTCTGTGCGCTGGCGTGCCACGCGAGCGCAGCGGCGCTGCTGGGTGCCGGAGACGAGGCGCAGGCCGACGCCACGGCGCTGGCCGCGCTGCGTCACGCGCGGTCGGCGCATGCGCCGGTGCTGGCGCTGTCGGTGCGGGTGCTGCGTGCAGAAATCGCCAGGCGTCGAGGCGAGCGCGGCCCCGCGCAGCTGTTGCTGGCGCGCATGTCGCGCGTGGCGCTGCGCAGGCTGCCGGCGTTGCTGGTGGCTCGCCTCGACCTGCTGCGCGATCTGCTCACGGCGTCCGACCCGGTGCTGGCCGCGGAACAGCGTGCCGATCGCGCCGGGCTGGCGGCGCTCCGCCTGTTCGCGCCGGCGAAGCGGCCGGAATCGCTTCCCGTCGCCCCGGCCGCGGACGACATCGTCGAACTTCTGCGCTGCTGTCAGGCGGCGGATGAGGACGACGCGGTGCTCGTGGCCGTGTGCGGCCAACTGCGTGCCCGGCTTCGCGCCGCGGGCGTGGCGTTCTTCGCGCTCGAGCACGGTGCACTGGCACCTGTGGCCGGCGATGGTGCGCGCATCGACCCGGACCACGCACACCGCGTGCTCACCGCGGGGCAACTCGTCTTGCCGCATCACGGCGGTGACCGGCTCGAGGCCGGCGTTCCCGTTCGCTACGCCGGTCAGGTCGTCGGGGTGCTCATGGCGACCTGGCCGCCGGCGTCGACGTGGCATCCCTCGGAGGTCGCGGTGTTGCTGTCCACCGGCGCCACGGCCGCGGGACCGGCGCTCAGCGGCGTGGTGGGACGTCGCCAAACGGAGCGCGTACCGAGGGCGTCGGACCTGCTCGGTGTCTCGTCGGCCATCGCCGGCGTCCGGGCGGCCGTCGAGCGCGCGGCGTCGGCGCCGTTCGCGGTGCTCGTCGAAGGCGAGAGCGGATCGGGCAAGGAACTGGTCGCGCGCCAGTTGCACAAGCTGGGTAGTCGGCGCGACCGTCCGTTCTGCACGTTGAACTGCGCCGCGTTACCTGAAGATCTGGTCGAGTCCGAACTGTTCGGGCACGCGCGTGGGGCGTTCACCGGCGCAGCCGTCGAGCGGCGGGGCGTGTTCGAGGACGCACACACCGGTACGCTGTTCCTCGACGAAATCGGGGAACTGTCGGCGCGGGCGCAGGCCAAGCTGCTGCGAGCGATTCAGGAAGGGGAAATTCGTCGCGTGGGCGAGAACGCGTGTCGACGCGTCGATGTGCGCCTGGTCACGGCAACCAATCGCAACCTGCGCGACGAGGTAGCGGCCGGACGCTTCAGGCTCGATCTGCTGTATCGGCTGGATGTCATTCGCATCACCCTGCCGCCGCTGCGCGAGCGCCGCGACGATGTGGTGGTGCTGGCGGAGCTGTTCTGGCGCGACGCGGCCGAGCGCGTCGGCAGCCGGGCCACGCTGGCCCAGGCCACGCTGGCCGCCCTCGCTCGATACGACTGGCCGGGGAATATCCGCGAACTGCAGAATGTCCTCGCCTCGCTCGCGGTCCGCTCGCCGAAGCGCGGTGTCATTCCTCCGGCGGCGTTGCCCGGTCACTTCGGTGCCGTGCCGGCGTCCTCGGGTTTCCGCCTCGATAGCGCTCGGCGCACGTTCGACCGCTCGTTTGTGCAGGCGGCGCTCGTGCGGGCGGCGGGCCACCGGTCGCGTGCGGCCGAGGAACTGGGGGTGTCGCGGCAGGGGCTCGCCAAGCTGATGGCTCGCCTCGACATCCTGGATGGGGCGGGGGCGGAGAGGGAAGGGCAGGAGGGGCGGGAGGGGCGGGAAGGGCGGGAAGGCAGGAAGGCAGGAAGGCAGAGGGCACACTGGGAGCCGCTCTGCCTTCTGCCACGGGCTGCTAGCGCTTCAGGCGCGGGACGAACTTCGTCAGCCCCTGGATGGGACCGACTTCACCGGCGTAGACGTTGCCCTGGGCATCGGCAGTGACGCCTTCGCCCATGGAGCCGAAGCCGCCCATGCCCGAGGCCTGCTTCGACACGTGCTCCGGCACGAAGTACCAGACCTCGCCCGTCTTTGCGCTGCCAACGCGAAGTCCCTTGCGCCAGCCCGGGTTGAAGTTGTCGTCCGACTCGGAGTCGATGGCGTAGAGCGTGTCGTCAGCCGCGATGTGAATGCCGCTGATGCGGCTGAACTGGTACCAGGTGTCGAGGTGCTTGCCGTCCTGGTCGAAGATCTGGATGCGGCGGTTGCCGCGGTCGGCGACAAACAGCCGGCCCTTCGAGTCGAACGCCAGCGAGTGCGGTCCGCGGAACTGGCTCGGGCCGTAGCCGTAGGTGCCGAAGCTCTTGATGAACTTTCCGTCGGGCGAGAACTTCGAGATGCGGCCCACCGCGTCGGGCGTCGGCTCGTCGATGAATTGCGCGCTATGCGATTCGGACACGAAGATGCTGCCGTCAGGTGCGATGACGACGTCGTTCGGTTCGGTGAAGGCGGCGGGCGGCGCTCCGGTCTTGCCGCCGGTCCCGAGCACCAGCAGTACCTTGCCGTCGGGGCTGAACTTGGTGACCGTGTTCCCCTTGTTCCCCCAGTCCGGGAACTTCTTCAGTTCGTCGGCGGTCGCCACGCGGGAATCCACCACCCAGACGTTCCCCTGCTTGTCCACATCCATGCCATGTGGCCAGAGGATCTGGCCGGCGCCGAACATCTTCAGGATGGCGCCGTTCGAGTCGAACTTGATGATCGGGTCGACCGTCGAGCCGGCGCACGAGTTGCTGCCGCAGCGGTCGGCGGCCCAAACGCTCTTACCGTCCGGGTCGATGTCGACCGCGCTGACCGAGCCCCACTTGCGGCCGTTCGGCAGCGGGCCGAAGTTGCGAACCGTCTCGTACGGGTTCGGCAGGAAGTTGACCGGCTTGACTGCCGACTGCTCGGGCGGGCCGGTGGCACCGCGCGGCTTGGCGGGCGGCGCGGCTGGGGCCTGTGCCGGGTTCTGGGCCGAGAGCGAAACAACCATGGCGACGGCGGCAGCCACCGTGCCGGCGATGACGAACGACTTCTTCATCCTGCACCTCTGGAAAGCGGAAACAGATAAGGAAACTGAGCTGAATTGTCGCACGGCTACCGTCGCTGTTTGACAGCCTGTCCCGCGACAGTCATCATGCGCCCGCCTGTCACCTGCCGTGACTGCGGAGGTTTTGATGTCCCTCGTTTCCGTTCGCGCTGCCTGCCTCGCCCTCGCGGCCGGTCTGTGGCTCAGTGGTTGTTCGTCGCCCGAAACGGTTGCGGCCAAGGCGCCCGCCTCCCTCGACGAGGTGGCGAAGGCGTCGCTCGCCGTCATCGACGGCTCGCTGACGCTGCCCGGGCTGAAGGCACCGGTCGAAATCATCCGCGACCAGCAGGGCATCCCGCACATCTTCGCCAAGAATGACGACGACCTGTTCTTCGCGCAGGGCTACGTCATGGCGCAGGACCGGTTGTGGCAGCTCGAAATGTGGCGCCGCTGGCATGAAGGGCGCCTGGCCGAGGTGTTCGGGCCCAAGGCGGTCGACTACGACGCGCGCACGCGCCTGATGATGTTCCGCGGCCCGTGGGACGACAAGGAGTGGAGCAGTTACCACCCCGATGCCGAGCGGCTCTTCACGGCGTGGGCGAGCGGGCTGAATGCCTACGTGCAGGCCAACCGCAATAACCTGCCGGTTGAATTCAAACTGACCGGTATCACGCCGGAGCCGTGGACGGCGAAGACGCTGACGCTGCGCTGGGCACAACTGGCCATCGACAGCACCAGCGGACACGGCATCAACGAGATCCAGTTGGCGCTCAGCGCCAAGAAGCTCGGCGTGAAGGAAGCCAATCGTCGCGCCGGGCCCGACCCGTGGGACGACCTGGTGGTGCCGGACGGGCTCGACCTGAACTGGTTCACCGACGAGTTGTTGGCAGCGGCCCGCAAGGGAGACGGCAATCCGTTCGAACCTGGTGCCCTGCCGTCGCCGGAGATCGTTGAGCCTTATCGGGCGCTGCTGCCGACGCTGCAGTCGGCGCGGCTGAAGCCCGAACTGCAGGACATGGACGGCAGCAACAACTGGGTGGTGAGCGGCACGCACACGCCGAGCGGTGTGCCGCTGCTGTCGAACGATCCGCATCGCACCATCGAGATGCCGTCGCTGCGCTACTTCGTGCACCTGAATGCGCCTGGGTGGAACGTGATCGGTGGTGGCGAACCGCCGTTTGTCGGCGTGGACGCAGGTAACAACGAGAACATGGCGTGGGGCTTCACCTTCGCCGGTACCGACATGGTCGACGTCGTCGTCGAAAGCACGAATCCGGCTGACGCCAACCAGACGAAGTACAAGGACGCATGGGAACCCATCAAGATCATTCGCGAAGAGATCCGGGTGAAGGGCGAGGACAAGCCACGGACGGTCGAGCTGAAATTTTCGAAGCATGGCCCCGTATTCTATGAGGACGCGGTGAACCACCTGGCGTTCGCGGCGAAGTCGGTGAACCAGGAACCGGGCACCGCCGCCTTCAAGGGCAGCCTGAAGCTGGCGCAGGCACCGAGCTGCGAAGACTTCTTCGAGCGCGCCATGTTCTGGAAGGTGCCCACGCACAACCTGATCTGCGGCGACAAGAAGGGGAACATCGCGTTGCAGGTCAGCGGGCTCACCCCAGACCGCGATGGCTGGAACGGCCGTCTCCCGGTGCCCGGCACCGGCAAGTACGAATGGCAGGGGTTCCGTAGCGACCTGCCGCGTGAGTTCAACCCGGCCCGCGGCTACATCGCCACCGCCAACGACAACTCACACCCGAAGGGTTACAAGGGACGGCCCGTGCTCTACCGTACGTCCACCGACGTCGATGTCGCGCGCATCACGCGTATCCGGCAGATGCTCGACCAGCGCATTGCGAAGGGTGAGAAGTTCACCATCGCGACGATGGAGCAGTTGCAGCAGGATGCGTACTCGTTGCGGGCCGAGCGTGACGCACCGCTCTTCAAGGGGTGGACGGCAAAGGATGCCACGGCCGAGAGAGCGCGCGCGATGATCGACGGCTGGGACCACGTCCTCGGCCGCGACTCGGTGCCCGCCGCTATCTACGTGCGTTGGTCCACCAGCGAGGCGGGCCGCAAGGCGGTTGACGCGGAGGGTGCCGAACGGGTCGCGCTGGTCGAGGCCGGGCTGCTCCAGGCCATCGAGCGGGGCTCGAAGGAGTGGGGCGCTGACTGGACCCAGTGGCGCTATGGCCGCATCAACGAGAGCAAGCTACCGCACATGTTCGTTGATGCCTACAGCCTGAAACCGGTCGAGCGGCCGGGCGGCTTCAACTCGGTCAATGCGACGGGCGCGAATTTCCGCCGCATCATCGACCTGTCGAACATCGACGCCACAATGGCCACCAACGCCCCCGGGCAGTCGGCGCAGCCGGGCAGCCCCTACTACGGCAACCTGCGCGAGCACCTGGCCGACGGCGTCTACTTCCCGCTGCCGTTCACCCGCGAGTCGGTAGACAAGGCGCAGGCGCACACGCTGACACTCGCGCCGAAGTAGGAAGCCTTGATGGCACAATAGCTAGAACGTGTGACCCGGTTTCTTGTTCGACGCCTGCTGCTGACCAGCCCCGTGCTCATCGGGGTGGCGACGCTCGTCTTCTCGCTCATTCACCTTGTGCCCGGCGATCCGGTGCAGGCGATGCTCGGCGAAAGCGCGTCGCCACAGGACGTGGCGCAGTTACGCAGCAAGCTCGGGCTCGATCGGCCGCTGCTTCAGCAGTACGGATCGTTTGCACGCGGCGTCGTGCGTGGCGACCTCGGCACGTCCCTGCGCACCAACCAGCCGGTGACCGACATCATCCTCGAGCGGATGCCGGCGACGCTGGAACTGGCGGTGTCGGCGATGGTGGTGGCCATCCTCTTCGCGGTGCCGCTCGGCATCATCGCCGCGGTAGGAAAGGGCACCCACGTCGATCACGCCGCGACGACCGTTGCCCTGATCGGCATTTCGATGCCGACGTTCTGGCTCGGTCCGCTCCTCGCCATCGTCTTCTCGGTGTGGCTCGGCTGGTTTCCCGTGTCCGGTCGCGGCACGCTGGCGAACCTGGTGCTGCCCGCGGTGACGCTCGGGGCGCCGCTCGCGGCAATCCTGGCGCGCATGACGCGTGCGAGCGTCCTCGAGGAACTGCGCGAACTCTACGTTTTGGCGGCCCGTGCACGGGGCGTCTCGGAAGCCCGCGCCGTGCTCGCGCACGCCTTCCGCAACAGCCTCATCCCGATCGTCACCGTCATCGGCCTGCAGTTTGGCGCGGTGCTGACCGGCGCGGTCATCACCGAGACGATCTTCGCGTGGCCGGGGGTGGGACGGCTGCTCGTGCAGTCGATCAGTGCGCGCGACTATCCGGCGGTGCAGGGCTGCATCCTGCTCATCGCCGTCACCTACGTCTCGATGAACCTGTTCATCGACATGCTGTACGGCTTCCTCGACCCGCGGATCCGGTACGAATAGCGATGTTGAAGGTTGGAATTGCCATTGTCGGTCTCGCGCTGCTCGGCGCCCTGGTCGGGCCTGTGCTGACGCCGTTCGACCCGGCGAGCCAGGAACTGGCGCTGCGTCTGGCGACGCCGTCGCTGTCACATCCGTTCGGTCTCGACGAACTCGGCCGCGACATCCTGGCGCGGGTGCTGGCCGGCGCGCGTATCTCGTTCCTGGTCGGCTTCACCGTTGTCGCCGTGTCGGCGTCGTTCGGCACGATGCTTGGCGCAGTGGCCGGCTACTTCGGCGGCCGGGTGGACGACCTCATCAGCCGCGTCATCGACATCCTGCTCGCGTTCCCGGGTCTGCTGCTGGCCATTGCGCTGGTGGCCGTGCTGGGACCAAGCCTGGCGAACGTGCTGTTCGCGCTGACGGTTATCGGCTGGGTGGGCTATGCGCGGCTTGTGCGCGGGCAGGTGCTGCGCGCGCGCGAGTTCGAGTACGTGCAGGCGGCCCGCGCCCTCGGCGCGAGCACGACGCGCATCCTCTGGAAGCACGTCATCCCCACCGCTATTCCCGCCGTCGTCGTGCAGGCCACGCTTGGCATGGCCGGGGCGATCATCGGCGAGGCATCGCTGAGCTTCCTTGGCCTCGGCGTGCAGCCGCCCACACCGAGCTGGGGGACGATGCTGAATGGGGGGCGGGCGCACATTCTCGATGCGCCGCACCTCACGCTGTTTCCGGGGCTGGCGATTGCGCTGCTGGTGCTGGGGCTGAACTTCCTGGGGGACGGCCTGCGGGACCGCATCGACCCGCGTAGCAACGCTTCGCGTTGATTGCGAAAGGCTGATTGCGAATTGCTAATTGCCGGCGGCCGCCTGCCCGCTGGTCCGGCCCTTCAAGCAGCTATCGGCAATCAACAATCAACATTGTCTACCGTCCCGCTTTTCTGATTTGTCTATCCAGCCGCTGCAACTGCCGGTTCGCCGGCTGGAGCGCGAGCGCGTGGGTGAGCGTAACGCGGGCGCTTGCCGCGTCGCCCGCCAGCATCTGCGCCTCGGCCATCGCGGTCAGCACGGGCAGGTCGTCCGGCTTCGTGCTAAGGGCGCGCTGCAGCCAGGGGACCGCCGCGGCCGCCTCGTTCAGCGTCAGCGACAGCGCGCCGATGCGTGCGGCGAATGACGTGGCGTCCGGGTCGGTCTGCACCAGCGACAGGTACTGCATGAATGCCGTGCGTGCCACAGCGGCGTGACCCAGTTCGTCGGCCACCAGACCGAGCTGCCGGAAGGCTGAGGGATCGACCGGGTAGCGCTCGATGGCCTGCTGGAAGAGCTGTTCCGCCGCGTCGAGTTGGCCGGAGCGGGCAAGCGCGCGGCCGTAGAGCGCCTTGGTCTCGCTCGTGGCGGTGAGTGCTGACGCGGCCCGCTCGAGTGCCTCGAGCGCACGCCCAGCGGCCTCGGGCCGATCGGTGCGCGACAGGGCGATCTGCAGCCAGACGCGACCGAGCGCGGCATTGACCGGCGACTGGTCGGTTGCCTGATCCAGCGCGGCCGTCAGGGTGGCGATCGCCAGCTCGGCCCGGCCGGCGCCGGCCTGCGCCAGTCCGATGGTGACCTGCCGCTCGGTGCGTCGCGTGTCGTCGAGCCCGGCCAGCACCTGCAGCTGTTGCAGCTGTTCCGTGAAGCGTCCGGAGGCGGCGTACATGTCGGCCAGTTCCTCGCGCGCCGGCAACATGCCGGGCGCCCGGTCGATAGCGCGGGTGAGCGCGGCTACGGCGTCGTCCGGCAGGCCCGTGTCGCGGAGGCAAAGCGCGATCAAATAGTGGGCATCCGCCAGTTGGTCGTCGAGCGCCACGGCGCGCCGTGCCTCGTCGAGCGCAATGTCGACCGAGCCGTCGCGATACCGGGCGAGCGCCAGCTTGTAGCGCACCTGAGCCGACCGGTCGTCGAGGGTGAGCCGCGCGTCGTAGGTTTCAGCCGAGCGCCTGAACCGCTCTTGCGCGTACAAAACGTCGCCGAGCGCTTCGAGTGGACGCGTGGCGGTGGGGTCGAGCAGGGCAGCGGCGCGGAAGTCGCGTGCCGCGACGTCGAGGTCGCCGCGGCGACGGTAGGTTTCCCCGCGACGCAGGCGGGCCAGCATGGCGTCGGGGCGCACGGCGATGGCGCCGCTGAAGTTCTCGATGGCGGCAATCGTCTCGCCGCCGGCCAGGGCCGCCTCCCCGGAGGCAATGAGCACCCGGTAGCTGCGTTCCCGCGCCGCGGACCTGTAGGCCAGGGCGCCGCTGACCGCGGCAATCGCGAGCACGCCCATCAGGACAAGTGCACGTTTCACCGGCACTTATCGTAACAGCGGGCGTCCGGATGTGAGGGAACTTTCAGGAATCCGCGGGGTCTAACTCCGGTAACATGATTTCGGTGAAGCAAGCGAGGGCCGTCGATTGGTCGGATATCGGCGTCCGGGAGGCCGCGCTCATCCAGCGCTGCGCCGCCGGAGATGACACCGCGTTCGCGGAGGTCATGGCCGAACACCAGCGCATGGTGGTTCAGTTGGCCATGAACCTGCTGGGCGATCGCGACGACGCGCTCGACCTGTCGCAGGACGTCTTCATCCGCGTGTTCCGCACCATTGGCCAGTTCCGCGGCCAGTCGGCCCTCCGCACCTGGATCTACCGCATTGCCGTCAATCAGGCCCGCAACCGTCACCGTTTCTGGCGCCGCCGGCGTCGCAGCGACCAGGTGTCGCTCGATGCGCACGTCGAAGCCCACGGCGACTTTCAGTGCGGCGCCGAAACGGGCCCCGACCGCATCCTCGCTCAGAAGGAACTGGCTGCTCGTCTTCAGGGGGCGCTCGACGCGCTGCCGTTCGATCAGCGCACCGCTATCGTTCTGCGTGAAGTGGATGGTTTGAGTTACGACGAAATCGCCTTCTCGTTGGGTGTGGCCGTGGGTACGGTGAAGTCGCGCCTCACCCGCGCGCGTCAGTCGCTGCGGGCCGGTCTCCGGGAAGCGAGGACGGCATGAAGGTGCTCATCTGCGAAGAGGCACGACCGCTGCTCGAGGAATATCACGACGAAGAATTGCCGGTCGGCGACCAGATCGCGGTGCGCGCACACCTCGAGTGGTGCGACGACTGCGCGACGGTCTTCGCCGACCTCGGCCTGATGCGCGGGTTCGTTCGGGCCACCTCGCCCGGACATGCCGTGCTCGATCACGAAGACCGCGGCACCTTCCAGGCCACGGTCATCAGCCGTGCCAGGGCCGAAGCGCGCATGTCGTGGTCCGCCCGCGTTCGCGAGGTGATGGATGACATGCACGTCGTCTACGCCGGCATTGGCGCCGCCGCCGCCACGGTCTTCTGCATCGTCGTCATGATGAGCATGATGCGGTTCGCCACGCAGGGGCGCCCCGACTCGCTGGCCGCCATCGCTCGCCTGCTTGCGTTGCCCAAGACGGTGGCGGTGGACGAGAACGCACCGGGCACCAACAAGAACCCGATGGTCGTGGATGCGCGCATGCTCATGCCGCGCGCCCTCGACCAGCTCTTCCTGGCTGCGGCTTCGGCGAGCGACGAGACCGCCTTCACGCTGTCGGCCATCGTTACCCGCGAAGGGCGCCTCGTGAACCTCGAGTGGCACTCGCCCAGCGGCCGCACGCCGAAGGCCGGTAGCCGCGAGGCGGAAACGGTCGACACGCTGCTGAACACGGCGTCGCTGGCGCGCTTCGAACCGGCCCGCGTGCAGGGGTTGCCGATTGCAGTCAACATGATCTGGCTGGTGGCCAACACCACCGTGCGCGCCCCGAAGCTGTCGGCGCTGGAACTGCCGGTCGTCTCGAGCGGCGCCTCCGCCTCGCCCCGCAAGCGCCGCGTCGACGTGCCGTTGCCGCACACGCCGCGCCCCTCGTCGGTCGCGTAGCCGCGAACCCCTCTACCGCCTACCGCGCTGCTGCGGCCGCGTCCACCTGGGTGGTCGACACATTGTTCATCGAGTCGATGGCGCGCAGCGTGACGCCGCGTGCGCTGATGCGACCGTCGATGGCGATGTCGTAGTGCTCGGTGCGGGTGTCGGCGATGCCGTCCGCCGGGAACGCCGGCGTCCACGCCTCTCCGTCGATCGAAAACTCCAGGCGCTGTATGGGGGAGTGGTCGTCGCGGACGTCGACGCTGATGATGGTGCGCGTGCCGTCGATGCGAGTGGCGGGCGGCGAGAAGACCGGCGGCGTGTTGTCGATCTCGAAGGCGGCACTGTCGAGTTCACCGCTCAGCGCCGTGGCGGTCGAGTTCGACGCGCGGTCCGACGCGATGACACGCACGAAGTAGGTGCCGTTCGGCACCGTCGTGGTATCCCACACGAGGATGGAGTCAGTGAAGTCGGTGCGCAGCGCCTTCCAGTTGGCATCGCCCTCGCGGCGGAACTGCACCTGGTAGGTCAGTTCGTCCTCGTTCTCGTCCTCGGCGCGCCACTGCAGCGTCTCGAGTCCCTTCTGGTAGGAGCGGCGTCCCTGCCCCGAGCCCTGGCCCGCGTTCTGGGCTGCCTGTGTCAGCTTCCGCTCAGGAGTGGTCCGGTTGTCGAATCCGGACAGGTCGGGATCGCCCGTGCTGTACGGTTTCTGGAAGACGATGCCCGGTGGGTGCACCGTCACCGAACGGACCTGCGGACGCAGGTTACGCGGCAGGTAGGCCGCCGAGACCGACGTCAGCGTCGGTGCGTCGGCCGCACCCGACAGCGCCGGACCCGCCAGCACCGCGCGCCACTGCAGGTAGCGGGCCTTGGGGCTGGCGATCGCCGAGCCGGCGGCGGCGTACGGAGCCGACCAGGCGCTCCAGTTGTCGTCCGGTGTCTCGGTATTACCGCTTCGCGTCGACACCTCCACCTTGTTCGTGCCGCTGACGACGCCGCGCCAGCTGATGGCCCCCCACGACGACACCTGCATCGCGTCGCGCACCTCCGACTCGTAGGTGCCGCGCGGGGCGCGCTCGGCGGTCAGCCGCTGCACCTTGCCGGGATTGGCCGTGGCGTAGAAGACGCGACCGCGGGCATCGCGGTACAACGCCGTCACCTGCGACGCGGCCGCACGGGCGAGCAGTGTCGCTCGCAGCGGGTCGCCCTCGAGCCGGTAGATCTTGCCCTTGTCGCCCGTGGCGACGATGAGCGCGGTGCCGTCGAAGGCGAGGTCGTAGGGGAGGTCGTCGCGTGCATCCCACACCATGTCCCACAGGCCGTCCGGAGCGATGCGGTAGATGGCGCCCTTCGAGGCGCCCGAGGCGGCGCGCGTCGAGCCGCTGCTGGCAGCAGCGCTGGCGCCGTCGACGACCACCGCGGTGATTTCGGTCGAGACCGTCACCGTGGCGATCGGCGCGTTGCTGGTGCTGCCGCCGCCGGTCGTCTGCACCGTGGCCTCACCCGGGGTGGCCGGGGCAGTGCCGCTGTTGGGACGGCCGTTGGCGGCGCCCACGAACAGCGTGCCCTTGTCGTCGAACTTCAGCGTGCGGATTTCCTGGTAGGGCGTGTCGAGCAGCATGAAGCCCTTGCCGTCGGCGTCGACGCGGAACACGCGGCCAGGCGACTCGGTGCCGATGAGGACGTTGCCCGCCTTGTCGACGGCAAGAGCCGTGGCGTGCGTGGCCTTCGTGTCGTAGAACAGCGAACCTGTACCGTTCGGCGCGATCTTGTAGACCACGCCGCGCTCGCCGGTCGCCGCGTAGAGGTTCCCCTTTGCGTCGGTGGCGAGGGCCCAGATGTACTTCTGCTCGGGGTCGAAGAACGTGGACGACTTGCCGTCGCGCTCGATGCGGTAGATCTTGCCGTCGGGCGAACTGGCCGCGAAGAGTGAGCCGTTCGGACCCGACGTGATGGCGTGGATCTCGAGTTCGGTCGAGTCGAAGAGTTGCGACCCGCGCCCCTGCGCGTCCACCTTGTAGACGCGGCCGTCGTTGCCCGTGCCGATGTAGAGCGTGCCGTCCGGTGCGGGCACCACGGTCCACAGGAAGGGCGAGGGCGTTTCGTAGACCAGCTCAGTGGCTGGGCCCAGCGTCAACTGGCCGCGCGCATCGACCGACAGGTTCTCGAGGTCGCCCTTGAGGAAGTCGGCCTGGGTGGTGGCGCTGAAGAACTTCGGCGCAGCCGCCCGCAGGGCGCCGCCCGCGCAGGCACAGAGGGCAGCGGCAACGAGCGCGCGCCGCGCAAACGAGGGTGTAGCCATCAGGGTCTCTGCAAGGCGAACAGCGGGTGTGTCAGTTCGCGGAAAGCTGGATGGTGAGCGACCGCACGCCGTTGACAGTCTGCTCCGTGCGCAGCTGCCATTCACCGAGCGTGGCCGTCTGGAGTGCGTTCGGGTTGCCACTGCTGCGGTCCGACTCGATCACCGCCAGCACCGACGGCGGCAGCGACGACAGCAGCTCGCCGTTGACGACGGCGCCCGCATCGGATGAGAGCAGCTTCACGTAGATCGTATTGTTGCGACGCGCCTTGTTCAACTGGCGCACAAGCTGTGGCACGCTGCGCGGCTGTGGCAGCCGGGCCTCGCGCTGTTCGGTTTGGTTCAGGCGCTGGCCGTCGCTCACGGTGAGCGCCAGCGGGCCGCGGGCGTTCGCCGGGATGGTGATGGGAATGGTGTGGACGATGTCTTCGCCGCGGTAGCTGCGCAGCAGCACCTTCAGCGGCACCGTGCGACCCGGCCGCGGGCGCGGGTCGTCGAGCCACACGCGCTCGAGCGTCGCCGTGCGCGGCGTTTCGGACGACTTCACCGACAGCTCGAGCGACTCCATGTCGACGCTCTCGTAGTCGTTGTTCACAATCGCCGTGACCGGTCCGATGATGTACGCCGACGTGTTCGACGCAGCGTTCTCACCGGAGAACATGTTGTCGTAGACGATGGGGTCGTGATTCCTGAGTTTCAGGCGGCCCTCGACCGAGTAGGTCGTGGTGCCGAACTGCCGCTCGTACGAGGTGAGAGTGTTCACGAGCGCCGTGTAGGTCATCAGCGGCCCGAACATCTGGTCTTTCACCGAGGCGAACTTGAAGGCGCGGTTGCCGCCGCGCTCCGCCTCGAGCGTCACAGTGACGGGCAGCAGCGACGGCCCTGGACCGAGGCGGCCGGCAATGGCAGTGGCGCGATCCTGGTGGAACGCGCCAATCACCTCGCCGGTGCTCGAGAGCTTCGCCGAGGAGGAGAGGCTCGGCAGCACGGTGTAGACGTAGGCGCGGGTCATCGGGAAGTCGATGGGGCCCAGGTTGTACATCGGGTGCCCGAAGGCGTAGACGCGGTCCTCGTCGACGTGCGTCACGGTGCCAGTGGCGCCGAGTTCGACATCGCCGCTGACGAAGGTAACTCCCACAGCATCGCCAGGCTTCAGCGGACCGTCGTATTCGGCCATGCCCGGCCGTCCGGCCGCCGCGGCGCCCATCGGCAGGAAGCCCGCGTTGCGGAAGGTCGATGCCAGCGCGTTGCCGACGTTCGCGTCGAAGCCCGACATCATCAGCGGCGTGGCAATCGGCCTGAGCATCGTGCCGATTTCGACGCCGAAGCCGCTGACGCTAGAAACGCCGATGAGCTGCGTGTCGGTTGGGCGATCGGCGAACGGACGGTTCCAGTTCAGCGCCTTACGGAGCGACGCCACCAGGCTGTCGGCAGTAATCGGGAGGGCGACGTCGACTCGCGCGCCAGGCGGACGAGGGGACGTCGACGCGGTGGCGTCGGTCATTTCGGCGATGGGCGTGATGCCGGCGATCGGCTCCTTCGAGAAGTTGCCCAGGGCGTACGAGACGGCGCCGATCAGCTTGCCGTCGATGTAGACGGGCGACCCGCTCATGCCCGCGATGACGCCGGTGTTGGCCAGCGGTCCGCCTTCGAGCCTGGCGAGAATAAGGTTGCGCTGCGTGCCGATGACGTTCTCGATAACCCCGATGATGTTGGCCCGGAACTCCTCCACACGTGTGCCCGCGAACACCGTTCGGCCGATGCCGACCATGCCCGGACGGATGTCCGCGACGTCCATCTGAGGGGTGGCCGCCCGTAGAGCTGACAGTGCGAGCAGTGACAGGCTGACAGCAAGAGCGAGGCGTTGCACTTTCATGGGAATCAATTTCGGTTATAGGGGAGAAGTGCTTACTGGTCAAGGAGAAATGGGCTTTTCCAATTGACACTCCATTCGACGTTCTGTTAACGTCCAGACTCTCGTGACTGGTCACGCACCTCTTCATTTCACCAAGCCTTCCATCTCGGCATCCGTGTGCCTCGCAGCGTGGTGGTATTGGTGCACTTCCGAAGAGGCAATCGCTCTGGCCTGACCTGCCATCGCGCGACGATTTGACTGCCTCTTCAGCCACCGGTTGAAGAGGCTTTTTTTTTGGACCTTGTGACTACGACTCCACTTCTCTGCGTCACCATCACCGCGCCGACGACCGCCGGACTCCGCCGGCAACGCGATCTGGTCGTCGACGCCGACCTCGTCGAGCTCAGGCTCGACAGCGTCAGCGACCCGGACGTCGCGGCTGCCCTCGAGGGGCGGCGCCTTCCGGTCATCGTGACCTGTCGGGCCAGATGGGAAGGCGGCGGCTTCAACGGATCGGAGGATGAGCGGCGGGCCATCCTCAGGCAGGCGCTCGAACTTGGTGCCGACTACGTCGACGTCGAGTGGCGCGCGAACTTCCCGGACCTGCTCGCCGACTACGGCCGGCGCATCGTCATCTCGTCGCACGACTTCGACGGCGTTCCCGCCGACCTCGCCGACCAGGCCAGGGCCATGCGGGCGACCGGCGCGGGCATCGTGAAGATCGCGGTCAAGGCCAGCCGGCTTGCCGACTGCATCACGCTGCTGGACCTGAGCCGCACGTTCGGCGCCAACGAGCGGGCGGTGCTCATCGCGATGGGCGACGCCGGTGCCGCGACGCGCATCCTGGCGCAGCGGTTCGGCTCGGCGTGGACCTACGCGGGCGGTGTGCGCGATGTGGGGCAGTTGAGCGCCAGCCGCCTGCTCGAGCAGTTCCGCTACCGCTCGATCAGCGCCGTCACCGACATCTACGGTCTGGTCGGCCTGCCGGTGTCGCACTCGGTATCGCCGGCCATGCACAACGCCGCGTTCACCGCGTCGGGCATCAATGCGGTTTACCTGCCGCTGCCGGCTGCGGACACCGACGACTTCATCGCGTTTGCGCGGGCGTTCGGGCTGAAAGGTGCGAGTGTCACTATTCCCTACAAGGTGTCGCTCTTCGACCGCGTACAGGAGGTGGACGAACTGGCCCGCACCGTCGGCGCGCTCAATACGCTCCGCATGACGGGCGACCACTGGGCGGCGCGCAACACCGACGTGGCCGGGTTCCTCCAGCCGCTGCGCGAACGGAGCGTGCCGCTGGCGGGACGGCGAGCGTCGATCCTTGGCGCGGGCGGCTCGGCGCGGGCCGTGGCGGTGGCGCTTGCCGGCGCGGGCGCGCACGTCACCCTGCACGCGCGTGACGTGACGAAGGCGGAGGCGGTGGCAGCGCTGGTGTCAGCCGCGGTCGGGCCGTGCGTGCCCGCGACCGATTCGTGGGACCTCCTCGTGAACTGCACGCCAGTCGGCATGCACCCACGGATGGACCAGAGTCCGCTGCCGGCGTCGGCGCTCCCGGCGCGCGGCGTGGTGTACGACCTCATCTACAACCCGGCCACGACACGCTTGCTGCGCGACGCGGCCACGGCCGGAGCCGACACGGTCGGCGGGCTCGACATGCTCGTCGGCCAGGCTCAGCAACAGTTCGAGTGGTGGACCGGCGTGAAGCCGCCTGCTGGTGTGATGCGCGCCGCCGCCGTGAAGCGGCTTTCGGAGTTCAACGCAGATGAAAATCACCTCGTTTGAGGAGTTCACGGAATTAGCCCGACGCGGTACGTTCGTCCCGGTCTGCAAGGAGATCGTCGCCGATCTGCTGACGCCGGTGTCGGCGTTCCTGAAGATCGCGGAAGACGCGGACTACGCGTTCCTGCTCGAGAGCGTGGAGGGCGGCGAGCACGTCGGCCGCTACTCGTTCCTTGGCAAGGATCCGTTCCTCATCCTCCGCGCCGCGGACGGGACGACGACGATCGAGCGTGCCGGCGAGGTGACGCAGAGCGACGCGCCCTTCGTCAACACGCTGCGGTCGCTCATGGCCGACTACCAGTCGCCGTTCGTGTCCGACCTGCCGCGCTTCACGGGTGGGGCGGTCGGCTACTTCGGCTACGGTGCGTCCACGTGGTTCGAGCCGGTGCTCGGCAACCTCGGTGACGGGGTCGACGGCGCCGACGATGCGGGCTTCATGCTGTTCGACACCGTGCTGGCGTTCGACCATGTGCAGCACCGGATCCTCATCATTGCCAACGCGCGCATCACGGCCGACGACGACCTCGAGGCGCTCTATCAGTTCGCGGTGGCCAAGATCGGGTTCCTCGAACGCGAACTCGAGCGCAACCTGTCGGTGACGAAGAAGTCGCACGGCGACGAGTTGCAGTTCACCTCGAACTTCACGCGCGAGGCGTTCGAGACGCAGGTGCGCACGGCGAAGGAGCACATCGCCGCCGGCGACATCTACCAGGTCGTGCTGTCGCAGCGCTTCCAGGCCGAAGTGGGCGCCGACCCGTTCACCGTCTACCGCGCGCTGCGCCACGTGAACCCGTCGCCCTACATGTATTTCATCCGCATGGCCGGCGTGTCGCTGGTCGGTTCATCGCCGGAGATGCTGGTGCGCGTGGAGGGCGCGCGAGTCGAGACCCATCCGATTGCCGGCACGCGTCGCCGCGGCAAGACCGCCGAGGAGGATCTGCGGCTGGCGGAGGAGCTGAAGCGCAACGAAAAGGAGCGCGCCGAGCACGTGATGCTGGTCGACCTCGGCCGCAACGACGTCGGCCGGGTGTGCGACTTCGGGTCGGTCCGGGTGCCGCAGTTCATGGGGCTCGAACGCTTCTCGCACGTCATGCACCTGACGTCGGTGGTGGAAGGGCGCCTGTCGAGCGAGTGCGACCGGCTCGATGCGCTCGTGTCGTGCTTCCCGGCTGGCACGGTGTCCGGCGCACCCAAGGTGCGCGCGATGCAGATCATTCACGACCTCGAGCCGTCGGGACGCGGGGTGTATGCCGGCGCCGTCGGTTACCTCGACTTCGCCGGCAATCTCGACTTCTGCATCGCCATCCGGACCATCATCATGTCCGAGGGCAAGGCCTACGTGCAGGCGGGAGCCGGCATCGTGATGGATTCGAACCCGACCGCGGAGTATGAGGAAACGCGCGACAAGGCGCGGGCGCTCCTCACCGCGCTCCAACTCGCGCAGGCAGGTCTGTGATGGTGTTTGTTCTCGATAACTACGACTCGTTCACCTACAACCTCGTGCAGTACCTCGGCGAACTCGGCGCCGACGTCACGGTGCGCCGCAACGACGAGGTGACGGTGGACGACATCAAGGCGATGAAGCCCGACGGCATCGTGCTGTCGCCGGGACCGGGCCGTCCGGAAGACGCCGGCATCATGCTGGATGTCATTCGCGAGCTCGGCCCGACGACGCCGACCTTCGGCGTCTGCCTCGGTCACCAGGCGATTGGCGCGGTGTTCGGTGGGTCGGTCGTGCGCGCCACCGCGCCGATGCACGGCAAGACGTCCGCGATCGAACACAACGGACGCGGCGTGTTCACCGGGCTGGCGTCGCCGTTCGAGGCGTCGCGCTACCACTCGCTGGTGGTGGCCGAGCAGGACTTTCCGGCCGACCTCGAGGTGACCGCGCGCACGCAGGGCGACGGCGTCATCATGGGGTTGCGACACCGGACGCTGCCCATTCACGGCGTGCAGTTCCATCCCGAGTCGATTCTCACGAGTGAAGGGCGCCACATCCTGCGCAACTTCCTGGAAGGCCGGCTCGACTGATGTTCCCCGCACTCATCGAGAAGCTGATTCGGCGCGAAGACCTGACGAGCGACGAGGCGTCGGCCGCCATGGCCGAGGTCATGGCCGGGCGCGCGGGCGAGGCGCACATCGCCGGCTTCCTGATCGGCCTGGCGATGAAGGGGGAGCGTCCGGCGGAGATCGTCGGGCTGGCGCGCACCATGCGGGCGCATGCCGTGCCGCTGTCGCGTCCGTTCCCGGGCGTGTTCGATACCTGCGGCACCGGCGGTGATCGGTCGGGTACGTTCAACATCTCCACCTGCGCCGCCATCGTGCTGGCCGCGTGCGGCGTGCAGACGGCCAAGCATGGCAACCGGTCGGTGTCGAGCCTGTCCGGCAGCGCCGACGTCTTCGAAGTACTCGGTGTGAATGTCGGCGCGGCGCCCGCTGTGGTCGAGCGCTGCCTGGCCGAGGCCAACCTCGGCTTCTTCTTCGCACCGACGTTCCATCCCTCCATGCGCCACGCCGGGCCGACGCGCCGGGCGCTCGGCGTGCGTACCGCCTTCAACCTGCTCGGGCCGCTCACAAATCCCGCCGGAGCCACGCGCCAGATCGTCGGCGTGCCGCGGTCGGAGTTCACTGAACTGCTGGCGCGCTCGCTCATGCGGCTCGGCTCGGAACGGGCGTGGGTGGTGCACGGCGCCGACGGCATCGACGAGATCTCCACCACCGGCTACACCAAGGTGTCGGAGTGCCGCGATGGTGCAGTGAAGACGTTCTACCTGCACCCCGGCGACGTCGGCCTGCAGAAGGCCGCACCGGGCGCCCTCATGGGCGGTTCGGCCACTGAGAACGCCGGCATCATCACGAGCGTGCTCGACGGTGTGCCAGGCGCCGCGCGCGACGTGGTGCTGCTGAATACCGGAGCCGCCCTGTTCGTGGCCGGCCGAGCCGAGTCGATTCGTGACGGCATGCACCAGGCCGGACGTGCCATCGATGGCGGCGATGCGAGCGCCACGCTGGCGCGACTCGTCTCGCTGTCGCAGGACGAGGCCGGAGCCGCATCATGAGCGAGGCGCAGACGCCCGTCGCTGATCTGCTCGGTACGATCATCGCGGCGACAAGGACGGTGACGGCGGCACGTGCCGAGCGCGAACCACACGCGGCACTCGAGCGGCGCGCCGCGGCGCGAACGCCGCGCCCTGGCGTCTTCACCGCGGCGCTGTCGCGCACCGACCGCTGGAACGTCATCGCGGAGTGCAAGCGTCGCTCGCCATCGAGAGGCGTGCTGCGCGCCGACTACGACCCGGTGGCAATCGCAACAGGCTACACGGCGGCCGGAGCCGCGGCGATTTCGGTGCTGACCGAGCCGACGTTCTTCGACGGCGCCCCGGCTCACTTCGAGGCCGTACGCGCCGCGGTCGACACGCCGTTGTTACGCAAGGACTTCATCGTCTCGGAATATCAGTTGCTCGAGGCGCGGGCGATGGGCGCGGATGCGGCGCTGCTGATTGTGGCGGCACTCACGCCGCACGAACTGCAGCGGCTTGCCGCCTTCGCTACCGATCTTGGCCTCGACACGCTGGTCGAGGTGCACGCGGCGGACGAACTGCGCGTCGCCATCGATTCGGGCGCGCGCGTCATTGGCGTGAACAATCGCAACCTGCGCACGCTGGTGGTTGACGTGCACGCGTCCGAGACGCTCGTGTCGATGATGCCGAACGGCGTCATCGCGGTGAGCGAGAGCGGACTGAAGACGGCGGCGGATCTATCGCGGCTCTCCGGCCTCGGCTATGGCGCGTTCCTCATCGGCGAACGCTTCATGACCGCGCCGGATCCGGGCGCGGCGCTGGCGCAGTTGCTGGGCGGCGCCTGATGCTGGTGAAGATCTGCGGCATCACGCGGGCCGAGGATGCGGCGGTCGCCGTGGCGCACGGGGCGATGGCGATCGGCTTCATCTTCTGGCCGACGAGCCGGAGATACGTCGAGCCGGAACAGGCGCGCGCCATCGTGCGGACGCTGCCGCCGTTCATCACGCCGGTCGGCGTCTTCGTCAACGAGTCGGCCACCAGCATGAACGCGGTGGCGGCGCAGGTGGGGCTTGGCGCGGTGCAGTTGCACGGCGATGAAACGCCAGACCTGCTCGCCGAACTCGTCGTGCCGGTGGTGAAGGCGGTGGGGCGCATCGACCAGGAGACGTCCACACGGTGGCCGTCGCGCGTATGCCTGCTGGTGGATGCCGACGATGAGGTCAACCGTGGTGGTACGGGCGTGCGGGCCAACTGGGCCGCTGCGGCGGTACTGGCGCGGCAGCGACCGATCGTGCTCGCCGGCGGCATCACACCGGCGAATGTGGCCGAGGCGGTGACGACCGTGCGGCCGTTCGGAATCGACGTCTCGTCGGGCGTGGAGGACGCGCCCGGCATCAAGAACCCGGAGAAACTCCGGGCGCTGTTCGAGGCGCTTCGCGGCGTGGCGCGAAGCTGAACACGTGGAACGCGCGCGGATGGCCGCGCGAGGTGAGGAACGATGCAGACTCCTGTGCGCCGCGACCCTGATGCTCGCGGCTATTTCGGACCCTTCGGCGGCAAGTACGTGCCCGAGACACTGGTCGAACCGATCGAGGAACTCCAGCGCGCCTACTACGAGGTGCGCGACGACCTGACGTTCCAGAGTGAACTGGCGCGGTTGCTGAAGCACTACGTCGGCCGGCCGACGCCGGTCTACGAGACGCAGCGTCTGTCGGCCGCCTCTGGCGGCGCGCGCATCTTCCTCAAGCGCGAAGATCTCACCCACACCGGCGCGCACAAGATCAACAACGCGCTCGGCCAGGCACTGCTCGCGGTGCGCATGGGCAAGAAGCGGATCGTGGCCGAGACCGGCGCGGGGCAGCACGGCGTGGCCACGGCCACCGCCTGCGCCCTCCTCGGTCTCGAGTGTCACGTCTACATGGGCGTGGACGACATGGCTCGTCAGGCGTTGAACGTGGTCCGCATGCGCATGCTCGGCGCCGAGGTGATCGGCGTCGATGCCGGCAGCCGCACGCTGAAGGACGCCATCAACGAGGCGATGCGCGACTGGGTCACCAACGTCAACAACACCTACTACCTGCTTGGCTCGGCACTCGGGCCGCACCCGTATCCGCTGATGGTCCGCGACTTCCAGAAGGTCATCGGACGCGAGGCACGGCAGCAGATCCTCGAGCAGGTCGGTCGCCTGCCCGAGGCCGTGGTGGCGTGTGTCGGTGGCGGCAGCAACGCCATGGGGATCTTCGACGCATTCGTGGCCGACACCGGCGTGCGCCTGATTGGTGTCGAGGCCGGCGGCGAGCAGATCGAGAAGGGCAGGCACGCGGCCCGCTTCGCCGGCGGCAGCATGGGCGTCCTGCAGGGCACGCGCACCTTCGTGCTGCAGGACGAGGACGGCAACATCGAGATGACGCACTCGGTGTCGGCCGGGCTCGACTACGCCGCCATCGGCCCCGAGCACGCTTACCTGCGGCACATCGGCCGCGCCGAATATGCCCACATCAGCGACGCGGAAGCGATCGAGGGGTTCAAGACCCTGGCGCGGCTCGAAGGGATCCTGCCGGCGCTCGAGTCGTCGCACGCCGTCGCCTACGCACAGCAGCTCGGGCGCACGCTCGGGCCGTCGGCCGTCATCCTCGTGAACCTGTCGGGACGTGGGGACAAGGACGTGCATACGATGGAGAAGTATGTCGAGAATCGCTGACACGTTCGCGCGTCTGCGCGCGGAGAGACGTCCAGGCCTGATCACCTATACGACCGCGGGCGACCCTGATCTGCCGCGCTCGGCCGAGATCCTGAAGGCGCTCGCACGCGCCGGTGCCGACGTGCTCGAAGTGGGCGTGCCGTTCTCCGACCCGCTGGCCGACGGCGCCGTGATCCAGGCAAGCTCGCAGAAGGCGCTCGATCAGGGAATCCGCTTCGATCAGGTACTGGAAATCATCTCCGCGGCGAAGCTGTCCATTCCCGTGGTCCTGTTCAGTTACCTGAACCCGCTCATTCGCGGCGGAGACGACGCGCTGAAACGCGCCGCGGAGGCGGGAGCGCACGGCGTGCTTGTCACCGACCTGCCGCTC
>JAYTXA010000058.1:0-87696 GCA_043743165.1 Acidobacteriota bacterium | reverse complement strand
GGTCGAGTTTCCCGTCAGCAGCCCCTTGTCGAGATGCCGCTGGGTCAGGTTGTTGCCCTGCCACGCCCCGGGCCGATACGCGGTCTTGAAGTCGCCGCTGAACCGGTTGCCGCCTTCGCGCGGGATCATGTTCAGCCGGACACCGCCGGCCTGTGTGTCCGCGCCGATGCCGGAGGTCTGATAACTCACCTCCTGGTTCATCGCGTCGTTGAAGTAGCTCTGCACCGATCCGTCACTCTGCAGGCCATTCACGATCATGCCGTCGATCATGACTGTGTTGTTGGCCGAACTCATGCCGTGGGTCGACATGTAGGTCTGTTGCATGGCGCGGGCGCCGCCGGTGTCCGGCAGGCTGAGCGAGACGCCGACAATCAACTGACCCATGCCCTGAATGGTCCGGCCGGATGGGATCGAATCGATCGCTTCGCGGTTCAGCGTCTGCGTGTGCACGGCTGTCTGCACGTCCACGGTGGGCGCGTCGCCGGTCACGGTCAGCGTTTCCTCGAGCGCACCGACCTTCATATCGGCGTTGATCGTCATCGTGAACTGCGTCGGCAGGTCGAGGGCGTCGCGCTTGAAGGACTGGAACCCTTCCAGCGAGAAGGTCACGCTGTAGCTACCGGGACGCAGATCGACGATGCGGTACTGGCCGCCGCCGTCGGTGACGACCGAGCGGGTCTTCTCGATGAGCGCGTCGCTCGCCGCCTCGACCGTAACGCCCGGAAGCACCGCGCCAGAGGTGTCTTTCACCACGCCGACAATCGAGCTCTGTGCGTGCGCAACACCGGGGAGCAATACCAGGCACGCCAGTACGGCCGCCGCCAAACCAGGGATCTGTCGCCTCATCCGTTCCTCCTATTGACTTGCTCGTTCTTCCGTTCACCAACGCCGTATGACTGCTGGTCCCGCGCCTCGAATAACAACGAATACAGAAGGAAGGAATAAGAAAAGTGGTGAGAGGCTAAAGGAATGCGGAGGCAAACGTCAATCGCTGAATGGGCGGCGGGCTCTCAACCGCGCCGCGCATCCGGTCAATTGGATCGAAACCTCGCCCGTGGTGTTACGACTGGATCGTTAACTTACGGCACAATGCCAGTGCTATGCGTCGCCCCTGGCTTGCTCACTACGACTACTGGGTGCCGCCCAGCGTCACCTACCCGGAGCGGCCGCTCTGGGAGATTCTCGATGCCGCGTATGTGGACCTCCCGGACCGCATCGCGACGATTTTCCTCGGCGCCACCCTCACCTACCGCGACATCAAGGTCCGGTCGGACTGGTTTGCCGCCGCGCTCGCCACCCTCGGCATCGGCAAGGGCGACCGCGTCGGCATCATGCTGCCAAACTGCCCCCAGTACCTGGTGGCGGCCTTTGCCGTGCTGCGCCGGGGCGCCATTGTCGTCAATCTCAACCCGACGTACACGGCGCGCGAACTACTGACCCTGGCCGCCGATTCGGGCATCCGCGCCATCGTCACTCTCGACGCCCTCGCGCCCGTGGTCCGCGGCGTCCAGGCGCAGACCGCGATTGAGCACGTCATCGTGACGTCGCTTGCCGAGTATTCGGCGGCCGCCGCCGAGCCCCCTCGCGCGGACGGCTGCCTCACCTTCGCCGACCTGGTCGCCGGTCAGGGTCCCGCACCCATTACCCGTGTGCCGATTGCGGCCGACGATGTGGCGGTGCTGCAGTACACGGGCGGCACGACCGGCACACCGAAAGGGGCGATGCTCACCCACCGCAACATCTTCGCGAACGTGGTGCAAACCGAGGTCTACACCTACCGCACGCGCACCCGTGGCGAGTCGCGCTACCTGCTCATCATTCCGTTCTTCCACATCTTCGGGTTCACGGTGGGGATGATGAAGGGGGCCTGGGTGGGGGCCACGCAGATTCTCATCCCGAAGTTCGACGTCGACGCCGTGCTCGAGGCCGTCCGCGACCACGTGCCGACGTACTTCCCGGCGGTGCCGACCATCTGGGCCGCGCTGCTGGCTCGCCCCGACGCGGCCGACTACGGCCTCGACCGCATCCGCATCTGCACGAGCGGTGCGGCGCCGCTGCCCGAGGAGTTCATCGAACGGTTCGAGCAGACGTTTGGCCGCTCCCTCTTCGAAGGCTTCGGGCTGTCGGAGGCGTCGCCCGTGACGCACAGCACGCCGCTGCTCGGTGTGCGCAAGCCCGGCACCGTTGGACTGCCGATGCCGGACACCGACATCAAGGTGGTGGACGTCGAAACCGGCACCCACGACATGCCCGCCGGCGAAGCCGGTGAACTGTGCATCTGCGGCCCGCAGGTGATGAAGGGCTACTGGAACCGGCCGGAAGAGACCGCGCGCGTGCTCCGCACGCACGCCGACGGCCGTCTCTGGCTTCACACCGGCGACATCGCCAACATCGACAACGATGGCTACACTCGCATCGTGCAGCGCAAGAAGGACCTCATCATCGTCGACGGCTTCAACGTGTATCCGTCGGAAGTGGAGGCGGTGCTGCAGCAGCACCCCGCGGTCCGCATGGCCGCGGCCGTCGGCATGCCCGATCCGTATCACGTCGAAGTCGTGCGCGCCTGCGTCGTCCTGCACGCCGGCGCCGCGCTGACCGCCGACGCGCTGATCGCCTATTGCCGAAGCCAGCTTGCGCCTTACAAGGTGCCGCGCGCAGTCGAGATCCGCGGCAGCCTGCCCCTGAGCACCGTCGGCAAGGTGCTGTACCGCGTCCTGCGCGACGAGTTGTCGAGCGCACACCAGGAGAGCCAGTGAGCGACCAGCTACCGCCGGCACCAACCGGCACTTCCCGCCAGACACTCGACGGGCTGGAGTTCTTCCAGCGCGTGATGTCGGGCGAGATCGCGTCGGCGCCGATGGCCGACCTTCTCGGCCTGCGCATCACCGAGGTCGCACGCGGGCGCATCGTGATCACCGGAACCGCGACCGAGCAGTTCTACAACGGGCTCGGCATCGCCCACGGCGGCTTCGCGGCCACCATGCTCGACACCGCGCTCGGCTGCGCCATCAACACCATGCAGCCGGCCGGCCGCGTCTTCACGACGCTCGAACTGAAGATCAACTACACCCGGCCGCTGACCCGCGAATCGGGCCAACTCCGGTGCGAAGCCACCGTATTGCACGCCGGGTCGCGCACCTCCACGGCGGACGCGCGTCTCGTCGACGCGCACGGCCGTCTCTGCGCCCACGCCACCACCACCTGCATCGTCGCCTGAACGGGCCGTCCATCAACATGTCCAGCGTCCACTACGCCGTCGTCGACGGCATCGCCGTGCTCACCATCGACAATCCACCGGTCAACGCCCTCAGCGAGGAGCTCTGGACGGCGATCGATGCCGCGGTCTTGCGCGCGAACACCGATCCTGATGTCGCGGCCATCGTGCTGACCGGCGCGGGACGCACCTTCCCGGCAGGCGCGGACATCCGCATCTTCGAGCAGCTCACCACCGTCGAGCGCGCCGTGGAACGGTCGGCACTCACGCACGCGATGCTCTGCCGCCTCGAAGACTCAACCAGGCCGCTCGTGGCAGCGATACACGGACAGGCACTTGGTGGCGGGCTCGAACTCGCGCTCGCCTGCCACTACCGGGTGGCGACGCCCGACGCCCGCCTGGGGCAACCGGAAGTATTGCTGGGCATCATCCCCGGGGCGGGCGGCACCCAGCGGCTGCCGCGCCTCTGCGACGTGGCCGTGGCGGTGCGCCTCTGCACGAACGGCACGCCGCTCGACGCGCTGCAGGCCAGGCAGGTGGGGCTCGTCGACCGGGTCATCGACGGCGATCTCGTCGACGGCGCCCGGCAGTTCGCGCGCGAGCAGGCGTCGGCGCAGGCACGACGTCCGACGCGCGAGATCGGCATCGCCCCTGCTGCCGCCGCGGCCGGGCTCGAGCTGTGCCGCATCGCACGCGAGTCGGTCGCCGCGACCGCGGCCAACCGCGCCGCGCTGTCGGCGATCGATGCCATCGAAGGCGCGCTGACATTGCCGTTCGACGCCGGCTCGGTGCGCGAACGCGAACTCTTCGCAGACTGTGTCGTCTCGACCGAGTCGCGCGCACTCCGGCACCTGTTCTTCGCCGAGCGCGACGCCGCGCGGCTACCCACGCTGGCGGACGGCGTCACGCCACCCGCGATTGCGCGCGCCGCTGTCGTCGGCGCCGGCACCATGGGCAGCGGCATTGCCATGGTCTTCGCGAACGCCGGCATACCGGTGCTGCTGAAGGATCTGGACGAGACCGCACTCGATCGCAGCCTGGCCACCATCAGGAGGACCTACGAATCGGCTGTGACAAAGGGACGACTCACCGGCGACAGCGCCGAGCGGTCGCTCGCCCTCATCACGCCAACCTCCACCTACGACCAGTTCGACGCGGTGGATATCGTCGTGGAAGCGGTGTTCGAGGACCTGCCGCTGAAGACACGGCTGTTTGCCGAACTGGCCGCCGCCACGCGCCCGGACTGCGTGTTGGCGTCGAACACGTCGGTCCTCGACATCGACACCCTGGCGAAGGCGTCGGGGCGCCAGGCCCAGGTGGTGGGGCATCACTTCTTCAGCCCGGCGCACGTGATGTCGCTGCTCGAGATCGTGCGCGGGCGCCAGACCAGCCCGGCGATTATCGCCGCGTCGCTCACGCTGGCGCGCCGACTCCGGAAAGTGCCGGTGGTGGTCGGGAACGGCTTCGGCTTCGTCGCCAACCGGATGCTGGCCTACTACCTGCGCGAGGCGCACCTGCTGCTCGAGGAGGGCGCCAGCGTGCCGCAGATCGACGCCGCGATGACCGCCTTCGGCTTCCCCGTCGGCCCGTTCGCGATGCAGGACATCGCGGGCATCGATGTCGGTGCCCGCATCCGCCAGTACTTGCGGTCGATCGGCAGGCGACGACCGGAAGGGCCGCAGTCGGAGATTCCCGATCGCCTGTTCGAACTCGGACGCTATGGCCAGAAGACCGGCTCGGGCTGGTACCGCTACGAACCGGGCAGCCGCGTGCCGATCGCCGACCCGATCCTCGACGACCTGGCCCACGAGGCGGCCAGGCGCCGCCGGATCTCCCGCCGTGACATCACCGACGAGGAGATCGTCTCGCGCATCACGATCGCGCTCGCCAACGAGGGGTTCAATGTGCTCGGCGAGCGCCTCGCGCGCCGCGCCGCCGACATCGATGTGGTGTATTGCCACGGGTTTGGCTTCCCGCGCCATCGTGGGGGTCCGATGTTCCACGCGCAGAGCATCGGCTTTCCCACCGTGCTGGCCCGCGTGCAGGAGTACGAGGCCCGATTCGGCGACCACTGGCGGCCGGCGCGACTGCTCGAGACCGTTGTGGCGGAAGGACGTGTACAGATCGACGCCTAGCGCCGCGCCGGCTCAGCCGTACACGCCGCCGGGACCGCCCTGGCCGTAGCCACCGGGCGAAGCCTGGGCATAGCGAAGGCGGCACGAACTTCGCTATACCCGGAGCAGGAGGGAAACGATGCTCCATATGGCGCTGGTCTTCCTGGTTATCGGTCTCATCTCGGCGCTGCTCGGCTTCACGACGATCGCCGGCGCGTCGTTCGCCATCGCCAAGTTCATGGCGGGGTTGTTCATCGTGCTGTTCGTTGTCTTCCTCATCATCGCCATGACGGCGGCAAAGAAGATCATCGACTGAACGGCGGCGCTCGCAGCGCTGCGGCTACAATGAAGGGTCTCGAGTTCGAGATCCTTCATTGACTGCACGCCGGCCCACTCGTCATCTCTCACTCACCGGCGCTGTTGCCTTTGCCGCACTCGCGCTGAGCTTACTCGTCGGCCATCTCTCGGGCCAGGCGCCCGCCGCCTCGTTGCAGGTGTTGACCCGCGACGGCCTGCGCACGATCCCCATCACCACCATCGGCTCGCAGGACATGATCGCCCTCGATGAGCTGGCAGCGGCGTTCCAGTTGACCGTGCGTGACGATGGCGGCGCGATCACCGTGGCCTACAAGGGGCGCTCGGTGGTGCTGACGGCCGATCAGACGATCGCGTCGGTGGCCGGGCGGCTCATTTCGCTTCCTGCGGCTCCGGTCCGCAATGGCAACCGGTGGCTGGTGCCGCTCGACTTCGTCAGCCGCGCCATCGGTCCCATCTATGACGCCCGGCTCGAACTTCGGCGTCCGTCGCGCCTGCTGATCGTCGGCGACCTGCGCGTGCCCCGCGTCGCCGTGCGTCACGAAGCGGCCGGCTCGTCGGCACGCGTCACCTTCGAGCTGTCACCCGCCGCTGTCACCGCCGTGTCGCAGCAGGGCCAGCGCCTGCTGATACGGTTCGACGCCGACGCGCTCGACGTCACGCTGCCGGTCGTGCCGCCGCAGGGCGACGTCCAGACGGTCCGTCTCGTCGACGCCACCAACATCGCCATCGATCTCGGCCCGCGGTTCACGAGCTACCGGGCCACTACCCAACCGACCGACACCGGGGCCCGGCTCGTCATCGACATCGTCGGTGCCGTGGAACCGTCCGCGCCGGTGCCGGTGCCGCTGTCGACGACGCCCGCGCCCGCCGTCACCTCGGACACACAGCCGGTGCTGCCGCAGGGCGGCGCGTCCATCCGCACCGTGGCGATCGATGCCGGCCACGGCGGCGACGACACGGGCGCGAAGGGGGCGGCAGGCACGCTCGAGAAGGACGTGACGCTTGATGCGGCGCGACGGCTGAAGGGCGCGCTCGAGGCGCGGCTCGGCCTGCGGGTCATCATGACGCGCGATGACGACCGCACGGTGCCGGTGGAAAACCGCAGCGCCGTCGCCAACAACAACAAGGCCGACCTGTTCATCAGCCTGCATGCCAACGCGTCGTTCCGGGCCGACGTCATCGGCGCCACGGCGTACATCGCGTCGTTCAGCAACGCCGACTTTGCCGTCGAGGGGCTCGCGCCGGAGCGGCTGCCGGTGTTTGGCGGCGGACTTCGCAACATCGAGGTGGTGCCGTGGAACCTCGCGCAGATTCCGCACCGCGCGCAATCCGAGCAGTTCGCCCAGCTCGTCACCGAGTCGCTGGCCGCCCGCGCGCCCATGGCCGCACGGCCGCTGGAACAGGCCCCGCTCCGCGTGCTCGAGTCGGCGAACATGCCGGCCGTGCTGATCGAGATGGGCTACCTCACCAACGCCGGCCAGGAGCAGGCTCTGCGCGGCAACGAACTGCCGAACGGCGTTGCGCTTGCGTTGCTGGATGCGGTCATCCGCTTCCGTGAAGTACTCGGGAGCACGCCGGAGGCCGGACGATGAACGGCAGGCGCACCGCCCTCGTCGCCGCGAGTGCACTGGTCGCCGCCGGCCTCGGCTGGGTGCTCTTTATCGGCCTGCCCCGGTGGTACGGCGCACCGGCGGTGGCCACCGAGCCGGCTCCACCTGCCGCCTCCGCACCTGAGGATGGCCGCACCATCAAGGCTCGCCTCTTCTACGTGTCCGACGACGGCGCGCGACTGACGAGTGTCGAGCGCGATGTGCCGTTCGCGGACCAGACCGCCGCACAGGCGCGACGCATCATCGACGCGCAGCTTGCACCGGTTGCGGCGCCGCTGGTGACGGCCGTTCCCGTCGGCACGACGCTGCGCGCGTTGTACCTCGCGTCGGACGGATCGGCCTATGTCGACCTCAGCCGCGAGGTGACCCTTGCGCACCCTGGCGGGTCGGTCAACGAACTGCTCACCATCTACACCATCGTGCAGGCACTCACCACCAACCTGCCGGCAGTCACCGCCGTGCAGGTGCTTGTCGACGGCCGTGAGGTCGACACGCTGGCCGGCCACGTCGACATCAAGCGTCCGCTGCCGCGCAACGATGTGTGGGTTTCCGACAGCGACGCGACCACGCCAACACGGTAGAATGTCCCACGGATGTGGCGCCGGGTGTCAGCCCGACGCACGCCGCACTTCACGACACCCGACATCGAAGGATTCTTCATGCGTTCCGACAAGCGCGCGCCGAACCAGCTGCGCGAGACCACGATCACCCCGCACTACCTGCCGCACGCCGAGGGCTCGGTCCTCATCGAGGCCGGTCGCACCCGCGTCATCTGCACGGCCAGCGTCGAGGAGCGGGTGCCCCCGTTCCTGCGCAATTCCGGCAAGGGTTGGGTGACGGCTGAATACGGCATGCTGCCCCGCGCCACCAACACGCGCATGCAGCGCGAGGCGACGTCGGGCAAGGTGGGCGGACGCACCCAGGAAATTCAGCGTCTCATCGGGCGGTCGCTCCGCTCGGTCACCAACCTGCCCGCACTCGGCGAACGCACGATCTGGATCGACTGCGACGTCATCCAGGCCGACGGCGGCACGCGCACGGCGTCGATCACCGGCGCCTTCGTCGCGCTGGCACTCGCGCTCGAAACGCTGCGCTCGCGCGACACGATCCGCACGATTCCACTCAACGACTCGGTTGCCGCCATCAGCGTCGGCATCGTCGACGGCGAGGCGCTGCTCGACCTGGCGTACGAAGACGACTCGCGCGCCGAAGTCGACATGAACATCGTCAAGACCGGCGACGGCCGCTTCATCGAAGTGCAAGGCACGGCGGAAGGCCAGCCGTTCGACCGCTCGTCGCTCGACGCGCTGCTCGGACTTGCTGACGAAGGGATTCGGTTGCTGGCGGAGAAACAGCGGGCGATCGTCGGTCACCTCGTGAAGTTCTCAGGTTAACCCCCATGCGCCTGGTGCGAGCGACGCTGTCGACACCGGTCGGACCGATGCTGGCGTTTGCCGCGGACGAGGGGCTCTGCGCTCTCGAGTTCTCGTCGGACACGCGGCTGTCGCGCCTGCACACACGGCTCGCACGCTTCGTGTCCGAGCACACGATCGACGACGGTACCAACGCCGTGATCGAGCAGACGCGCGCGTGGCTCGACACCTACTTCGCCGGCGCCTCGGCCGACCCGCATGCGTTGCCGCTCGGCGCGGTCGGCACACAATTCGAGCAGCGGGTCTGGAAGATGCTGTGCGTCATTCCGGCCGGCGAGACGCGCAGCTACGGCCAGGTGGCGGCAACGGTGGCGTCCACCGTGAATGCGTCGCGCGCCGTCGGCCTGGCGAACGGCGCCAACCCCATCGCCATCATCGTCCCGTGTCACCGGGTGATCGGCGCCGACGGATCGCTCGTCGGCTACGGCGGCGGACTCGAACGGAAGCGGTGGCTGCTCGACCACGAAGAGCGTTTCTGGCCCACCGACACCAGCCTCTCGCGCGTCGTTCCCATCCCGCACCATCGCGAGAGCAGGCACGATACGCAACCGCGCTTCGAGTTCTGAAACGGCGCGGTTAGCGCGCCGGTCGATCCGACCCCCAGCCGTCGCGCGCCACGCGCCACACACCGTCCGCATCGTGGTGATAGACCACGAATCCCCACCCCGAATCGTTTGCGGTGCCGCCCCCTTCGGTTTCGGGATCGCGAATGATGATGGCATCGCTCGCGGTGTAGGCGTAACGGCCGAAGGCCCACTCGCCGCTGACGGTGAAGTCGGTCACCGGCTTCGTCCACCGCGTCGTCACTTCCTGGAGATAGCGGCCCACCCACTCGCCCACCGCCGTCTTGCCAACCACGGCCGGTCGGTTCGGCACGAAGTAAACGACGTCGTCGCTGAGCGCGGCGAGCCAGTGGTCGAGCTGATTGGCGTTGATGGCGGTGACGTAGGTGGTGTGAGCGCTCTGCACGGCGGCGAGCGCGGCGGCCGGGTCGTCTTTCTTCCCGCGTCCGCCAAATCCGCAGCCGGCGACGACGAGCGTGAGCGCAAGCACGAACGTGAGGTTACGCATGGGGCTGACCGCGTTCAGGAGGTGGGGTTGGCACCGGTGAGCCAGTCGCGCAGTTGCCGGAAGGCGGCGCCGCGATGGCTGATGGTGCCCTTGCGCGCCCCGCTTTCAGCCAGGGTGCAGCCAAACGGCGGGTAGAAGAAGATTGGGTCGTAGCCGAAGCCGCCGTCGCCGCGGGGTGCCGGGGCGATCTCGCCTTCCACCGTCCCGCGCGACTCGAACAGCACCCGGTTTCCATCGGCAACCGCGAGGGCGCAGACGAAGCGAGCCGTGCTGGTGGTGACGCCGGCGCGAGCCAGCGCCTGATAGATGAGTGCGAACTTCTCGGGATACGTGCTGTCCTCGCCGCCGAATCGAGCCGACTGCACGCCAGGAGCGCCGCCCATGGCGTCGACCTCGAGGCCCGAGTCTTCCGCCACGGTGAGTTGCCCGGTTGCCGCCGCGTAGTAGAGGGCTTTCTGACGCGCGTTGGCGGCAAACGTGGCGCCGGTTTCATCGGGTGCCGGCACCGGAGACTCGACGCTGAGCGTACGCACGTCGACCGCGAGCCCCGCAAGGAGCTCACGGATTTCGCGGAGTTTGCCCTGGTTGGTGGTCGCCACAACAAGCACGGTCATGTGGCGATAGTACTAAAGGAACGGCGCCAGCCGGTGGCGCACACGGAAAGGGTAGACGACTGGCTAGGCGCCAGCCTGCACAAAAGCACCGTCGCTGGTGCGCGACAGGAAACGCGACTCGACGAGTGCCGTCAATAACGCCTCGGTCTGCGCCGCATCAAGATTCCACAGTCGACGCGCCTGCGCTGTCGTCAGCCGCATACCGGGCATTTCGAGGAATTCCCCGCGGACCCGGCGCAGCACATCTTCGTGTCGACCTGTGGACGTCGTCTCCATGTCACTCTCCCAACCGATCTCCACCGAGGCGGGTATAGATGGCAACTCAGCAACCGCCATGCCACCGCTACAGGAAACGCCCGCGTCGTGCGATCCGAACGGTACGCCAGCAATCGCGCTGATCGTGGCTTTCCTCGCGCACGACACTATCGTTCGGGAGGTCCGGCCGCGTTTCAGAGCTGACGCCTACTGTCCGAAAAACGTGCAGCGGCCGTGTCGACTCGCCCCTGTCCCTGAACTTGCATGGTCAGGGACTATGGACCACACACCACACACCACGCCCCTCAATCATGGGTTGCACCGGTCGGACGCCAGCGTCTGGGATCGTCGCGGCTATAACGGAGCGAAAGAACAGATCACGATGATGCGCCTGCTCATTGGCGTCGGCGGCGGCGCCCTTGCCGTGCAGGGGTGGCGCCTGGGTTCGTGGCGGGGACGCCTGCTGAGCGGACTTGGCGGTTCGCTGGCATGGTGGGCGCTGACAGGCGAACACGACCTCGGAGGTGCGCGGCGCTGGGTCGGCGAGTTGGCGGAGCGTTCGCCCTGGCAACGTAGTGACCGGGTTGCAGACGAGTCGGCGGAGTCGTTTCCGGCCAGCGACTCGCCGTCGTGGACCCCGACGGTCGGCACCGGGCTTCGACGACGCTCGGGACACTGATGCTCAAGGCGTTCCGCATTCCGATCGGCTGGACCGAACTACTGAGGCGAACCGCGGCCGAGGTCGTCGCCGACAACTGCCTCGGCCTGGCAGCCCAGTTGTCCTACTACTTCTTCCTGGCGCTGTTCCCGGCGCTGCTCTTCCTCGTGGCGCTCATCAGCTTCTTCCCGGTGGAGAACCTGATGGACACGATCGTCGGCACACTCGGCCGGGTGGCTCCGGGCGAAGTGCTGAGTATCGTACAGGACCAGATTCTGAAGATCGCGCACGACCAGGCCGGCGGACTGCTCACCTTCGGCATGCTCGGCACCATCTGGAGTTCGTCGGCGGGGGTGACCGCCATCATCGACTCGCTGAACCAGGCCTACGACATCCAGGAGGCGCGGCCCTGGTGGAAGGTGCGTCTGGTCGCGCTCGGCCTGACCGTGGCCCTCGCGCTGTTCATCATTGTGTCCACCGTGCTGGTGGTGGCGGGCCCCGTGCTCGCGGAACACGTGGCCGGGTGGTTCCACCTGGGCGCCGCGTTCACGCTGACGTGGAAGATCGCCCAGTGGCCGGTGGTGTTCGTGCTGGTGGGCAGCGCCATCACACTGGTCTTCTACTACGCACCTGACGCCGAGCAGGAATGGGTCTGGATCACGCCCGGTTCGATGCTGGCAACCGCGCTGTGGATTGGCATCTCGCTCGGCTTCCGCTTCTACGTCACGCACTTCGGGTCATACAACGCCACCTACGGCACCATCGGCGGCGTCATTGTGTTGCTGCTCTGGCTCTACGTGTCGTCGCTGGCGGTGCTGGTCGGCGCCGAGCTGAATGCCGAGATCGAGCACGCGTCGCCCTACGGGAAGGACCCCGGAGAGAAGACGGTCGGGGTGCGAAAGCAGATTGGTCCGCTGGCGCAACGGAATTGGGAGGAACGTTCGCGAGCAGGTACGCTGCGGCCGGCCTGGGGCGACTTGAATTGCGGCGTCGATGCGGAACTGCCGCCCGCACCGAGCGGGCGGCCAAGCGCGCCGCGCCCAAGCGACTGGATTCTGAGCGGGCTGGTGCTGGGTCAGGCGGCTCTGTTCACCTGGACCCGATTGCGTTCGCGCTTCGCCAGGGTAAAGGGCTGACGACCCCGCCAGGGACCCGTGAGACTTTCCGGCCAATACGCGCGTCTCAACGGTTGCAAACGAACCGTCCCGGGCTATGCTTGGCCGCGTGACGCTCCGGGGAGACTGCCGCCAAGCGGGCCGAGATGAGTTGGCTGTTTAACCTTCTGTTCAAATACCCCGCCTTCGTATTCCGGCAAGGGGACTTCACCTTCGCGACGTCACGCACCAGCATGGTGGTGCTGACACTGGTAGCCGCCGTGGCGGCCGCCAGCCTGATCACGTACCGGGGTATCAAGAGCCAGGGCCACCCGCGCGAGCGCGCGGTGCTGGTGGGCATTCGCATCGCCCTGCTGCTGCTCATTCTCTTTTGTCTATTCCGCCCGTCGCTCATCCTGCGCGCTGCCGTGCCGCAGCAGAACTTTCTCGGCGTGCTGATCGACGACTCGCGCAGCATGACCATCGCCGACACCGACGGCAAGCCGCGCACCGAATGGTTGCAGCAGCAGTTCGGCGAGGGCGGCGTCATGCGCATGCTGTCGCAACGCTTCGTGCTGCGCTACTTCCGCTTCTCGTCGTCGGCCGACCGCGTAGTCAACACCAGCGACCTGAAGTACGACGGCACGTCCACACGTCTGGGCACCGCGCTCGAGCGGGCACGCGACGAACTGTCCGGGTTGCCACTCGCCGGACTGGTGCTTGTCACCGACGGGGCTGACACCTCGGCAGACACGCTGGACGAATCGCTGGCGAGCCTCAAGGCACGCCAGATTCCGGTGTTCCCGGTCGGCGTTGGCCAGGACCGGTTCGCACGCGACATCCAGGTGACCCGCGTCGAGACGCCGCGCACCACCTTGAAAGGCACCTCCCTCGCAGTCGATGTCGTCATCTCGCAAACCGGCTACGCTGGCACCACCGTGCCGTTACAGGTCGAAGACGGCGGGCGCATCGTCAGCAGGCAGGACGTGGTGCTGCCGGCCGATGGCCAGTCGGCCACGGTGCGGGTGACCTTCACCGCCACCGACGCCGGCGCGCGCCTCTTCACCTTCCACGTCGCGCCGCAGCAAGGTGAGCAGGTGACGCAGAACAACGCGCGCGATGCCCTGGTGGAAGTGACGGACGCGCACGAGCGTGTGCTCTACATGGAAGGCGAACCACGGCCGGAAATGAAGTTCGTGCGCCGCGCCGTCGCGGACGACCCGAACCTGTCGGTCACCATCCTGCAGCGGACGGCCGAGGACAAGTACCTGCGCCTCGACGTCGGCAGCGCTGAAGAAGTCGTGGGCGGCTTCCCGAAGACGCGTGAGGAGCTGTTTGCCTACCGCGCCATCATTCTCGGCAGCGTCGAAGCGGCGTCGTTCTCGCCAGATCAGCTGCGCATGCTGGCCGACTTCGTGAGCAAGCGCGGCGGCAGCCTGCTGATGCTCGGCGGGCAGCGCTCCTTCGCCGAAGGCGGCTGGGCTGGCACACCGGTGGCCGAGGTGTTGCCGGTGGAATTCGACGGCGGCGCGCGTGGCGCCAACAGCGGCCGTTACTTCACGCACCTGTCGGTGCGACCGACACGGGCCGGCGCCGTCTACCCGGTAACCCAACTCGCTGAGAACGAGAAGGCCTCCGCCGCAAAATGGGAGGGCATGCCGGCCGTCACCGCCGTCAACCAGGTGCGCTCGGTGAAGCCGGGTGCCACGGTGCTGCTGACCGGCACCACCGACACGCGGCAGGAACAGGTGGTGCTGGCCTACCAGCGCTACGGCCGCGGCAAGTCGCTCGCCTTCCCCATCCAGGACTCGTGGCTCTGGAAGATGGATGCCGCCGTGCCGGTCGAGGACATGACCCACGCCACGTTTTGGCGCCGGCTCGTGCGCTGGCTCGTGGACGGCGTGCCCGATCCGGTCAACATCACCACCAGCATCGACCGCGTCGAGCCGGGCGAACCGTTGAAGCTGAGCGCCGAAGTGGTAGACCCCGCTTTCGTCGAGGTGAACGACGCGCAGGTGCTGGCCACTGTCACCTCGCCGTCGGGCAAGACATCGGACGTACCGCTCGAGTGGACGGTGTCGAAGGACGGCGAGTACAAGGGCCAGTTCGTGCCCGACGAAGCCGGCACCTACGAGGTGCGCACGTCGGCCATGCGCGACGGCAAGGCGCTGGGCGCCACCACCATGCACGCGCGGGCGTCAGCGGGTGACGCTGAGTACTTCGACGCCGCCATGCGGTCGTCGCTTCTCACCCGCGTCGCCGAAGAGACCGGCGGGCAGTTCTTCACCCCGGCGAACGCCGCGTCGTTGCCCGAAGCCATCAACCACAGCGGCCGCGGCGTCACCGTCGTCGAAGAGCGCGATTTGTGGGACATGCCGATCATCCTGATGGCGCTGCTGGTGCTGATTGCGGCCGAGTGGGGCTACCGCCGGCAGCGAGGGCTGGCATGACGCACGTAGTCGTCAGTCGTCAGTCGCAAGTCGCTGGTCGCCGGTCGCAGGTCCCAGATGGCGGCGTGTCTCGCGTAGTGTCCGGCTTCAGCCGGACCCTCCCGCCCCGCCTGCCCTACCTGCCCCTCCTTGCCCTCCTGACCTGCCTGGTTCTCGGCACGCCGTCTCAGGCCCGCGCCCAGGACGTGCACCTGCTCGTCATTACCGGCGTCGGCGGCGACGACGAGCACACGGTGCAGTTCCAGAAGTGGGCCGGCGCGACGCTCGATGCCGCGAAGAAGCACGGGGTTCTCGACGCGAATGTGCAGTGGCTGGGTGAAGCCCCGGACAAGGAACCGCGCATCACGGCACGGTCGAGCAAGGACAACGTCACGAAGGCGTTCACCGACCTGGCCGCAAAAGCCAAGGCGAACGACGACATCTTCGTGCTGCTCATCGGCCACGGCAGCTTCGACGGCAAGACCGCAGCGTTCAACCTGCCCGGGCCCGACCTGACCGCCGGCGACTACGCCACGCTGCTCGGCCGCTTCCCGACACAGAAGATCGTGTTCGTGAACACCAGCAGTTCGAGCGGTGCGTTCCTGCAGCTGCTGGCCGCGCCGGCCCGCACCATCGTCACCGCGACCAGGACGGGCGGCGAGCGGAACGAAACGCGCTTTGCCGAGTTCTTCGTGCAGGCGCTCGATGCCGAACAGGCCGACCGCGATCGGAACGGCCGCGTGTCGGTGCAGGAGGCATTCGACTTCGCGGTGGCAAAGACCAAAGCAGCCTACGAACAGGGCGGACACATCCTCACTGAGCATGCGGCCCTCGACGACAGCAGCCAGGGCACGCTGGCCTCCACGCAGTTCTTTGCCCCCGAGCGCTCGCGCACCGCCGCGGCGCAGAACATGGACCCGGCCCTGCGCGCGCTGCTCGAACGGCGCGACGGCCTCGAGCGTCAGGTGAATGAACTTCGGCTCAAGAAGGATGCGATGGAGCCAGCGGCCTACGACGCCCAGCTCGAGACACTGGTGACCGACCTGGCCGTGACCAGCCGGCAGATTCGGGAACGCGAAGGCCGGAAATGAAACGGGGGCTCGTGGCGCTGGCATTCGCGGCCCTGGCCGCAACGGCCTTCGCGCAGAGTCCGATTCTGCGGTACGGCAACGCACGGGGGCCGGCGATTCGGCCGAACGTCGACTACACCGGGCAGTTCACGTTCGTCCGGCTGCGCTACGGCCCGCCGGTGCCGTACCAGTCGCAGCGGATACCGTGGTCGCACGACTATCCGTACGGCGAACAGCATTTCATGCAGATCATGAACGATGTGACGAACCTGAAGCCGCGCATCACCGAGAGCAACGTCATGGGGCTCGACGACCCGGAGCTGGGCCGCTACCCCGTCGTCTACATGTCGGAGCCCGGCTACATGTTCCTCACCGACGAAGAGGTGCACGGTTTCCACAACTACCTGCTCAAGGGTGGCTTCGTGATCTTCGACGACTTCGCCGAGGAGCGCGGCGGCTGGGCGCCATTCGTCGCGCAGATGAACCGCGTCGTTCCCGGAGGCCGATGGGTAGAGCTCGACGGGACGCACCCGATCTTCCACTCGTTCTTCGAAATTCCTGAGCCGCTGAAGTTCCTGCCGCCGTACGAAGAGCAGGCGCCGCCGGTCTACTACGGCCTGTTCGAGGATAACGATCCGGAGAAGCGGCTGATGGCGATCGTGAATTTCAATAACGACATCTCCGAGTACTGGGAATACTCGGGTCAGGGCTTCGCGCCCGTGCCCGAGGAGAACGAAGCCTACAAGCTGGGCGTCAACTACGTAATCTACGGGTTGACGCACTGAGTTGGACAGTAAGGTATCGAAGCCTGAAGAACTGAGGAGCCCCGCGTGGCGAACAACGTAGACCTGCAGCAGGACGACATCGCACTGGCCGACCGGATGAATGCCGGGCGCACGGCCATCCTGGAAGAACTGCACAAGCGAATCATCGGGCAGCATCACGTCATGGAGCTGGTGCTCCAGACGCTGTTCGTCGGCGGCAACAGCCTGATCATCGGCGTGCCCGGGCTGGCCAAGACGCTGCTCATCCAGACTCTGGCCCAGGTACTGGAGCTGAAGTTCAAGCGCATCCAGTTCACGCCCGACCTGATGCCCTCGGACATCACCGGCACCGACATCATCAACGAAGACCCGGCCACCGGCCGGCGCCAGATGATGTTCGCGCCCGGTCCGATCTTCAGCAACATCGTGCTGGCGGACGAAATCAACCGCACGCCGCCCAAGACGCAGGCGGCGCTGCTCGAGGCGATGCAGGAACACCGCGTCACCATCCAGGGGCGCACCTACCAGCTCGAGGAGCCGTTCTACGTCTTCGCCACGCAGAACCCGATCGAGCTCGAAGGCACCTATCCACTGCCGGAAGCGCAGCTCGACCGCTTCATGTTCCATATCCTGATGGAGCACCCGCCAGAGGAAGAGGAACTCGCCGTCGTCCGCGAGACCACCGGCATCATCGACCCGCACTTCAACCGGCCGGTGAACGCTGAAGACCTCATTGCATTCCAGCGCCTCGTCCGCCGCGTGCCGGTGGCCGACCCCGTGCTGCGCTACGCGCTGTCGCTGGTGCGCACCAGCCGTCCGAATGCGGCCAACGCGCCCGACTCGGTGAAGAAGTGGGTGGCGTTCGGCGCCTCCGTCCGCGCCGCGCAGTACCTGGTCCTTGGCGGCAAGGCGCGCGCGCTCACCAACGGCCGGTATCACGTCAGCTTCGAGGACATCAAGGCGATGGCGCATCCGGTGCTGCGCCACCGCGTGCTGGTGAACTTCCGCGCCGAGTCGGAAGGCGTCTCGACCGACGCCATCATCGACGAACTGCTGGACCGTGTGCCCGTCCCCGCGTCGGGGATGTAAAGCCAGGTAGGGCAGGTAGGGCAGGTAGGCGAAGCCAATGGTACTGAACAGTAGCGGACAGATGGCAGGTGCGCGGTTCGTCGATCCGAAGGTGCTTGCCCGGATCGGCAACCTCGAACTGCTGGCGCGCAACGTGGTGGACGGCTTCATCAACGGCCTCCACCGCGCGCCCTTCTTCGGCGCCTCGGTCGACTTCGCCGAACATCGCGGCTACGTGGCGGGTGACGACATCCGCCGCGTCGACTGGAAGCTGTACGCCCGGACCGACCGGTACTACATCAAGCAGTACGAAGCCGACACCAACACGAACTTCACCATCCTCTTCGACATCTCGAAGTCGATGACGTTCGCAAGCAACGGCGTCTCGAAGCTCGGGTACGGGTCGTTCCTGGCGGCGTGCCTCGCCTACCTTGCGCATCGCCAGCGCGACCGCGTCGGCATCGTCACCTTCGACGAGGCCATCGTGACGCACGTGCCGCCGTCGGCCAAGCACTTCGACATGGTGCTGCACACGCTCGCCCAGGCGAAGTCCGAGCGGCCCGGCCACCTGAGCGCGCCGCTCAACACGATGGCCGAGCACTTCAAGCGGCGCGGCATCCTGCTGCTGATCTCCGACTTCTACGACGACCCGGATGCCGTGCTCGACGCCATCAAGCCGCTGCGTTTCCTCGGCAACGACCTGATCGTCTTTCACGTGCTCGACCCGCAGGAGATCAACTTCGACTTCACCGACGCATCGACCTTCCAGGACCTCGAGAGCGGCGAACAGATTCCGGTCGTGCCGCAGTCGTTTCGCGCCGAGTATCGGCGGCTGATTCAGGAGCACATCGCCCGGCTCAGTGCGAAGTTCTCCGAGCAACGCATCGATTACGCGCTGTGCAACACCAGCGAACCGCTGGACAAGGCGCTTTTCTCATATCTGTCGAGCCGCCAGAAGCTGGCGCGGGTCAAGTAGCCGATGGCGTTCCTCTCGCCCTTCCTGCTGCTCGGTCTTGGCGCGCTCGCAGTACCGATCCTGGTGCATCTGATTCAGCGCGAACGCAAGCGGGTCATCGAGTTCCCGTCGCTGATGTTCGTCCAGAAGATCCCCTACCAGTCCGTTCGCCGGCGCCGCATTCGGCATTGGGCGCTGCTGCTGATGCGCGCCGCGGCACTGGCCCTCATCGTTGCGGCGTTCGCCCGCCCGTTCTTCCCCGCCAGCGCGGCAGCCGCCATGGCCGCCACCGGCGGTTCGCGCGAAGTGGTCATCCTGCTCGATCAGTCGGCGAGCATGGGCTACGGCGACCGCTGGCAGCGGGCGAAGGCGGAAGCGTCGCGCGTCATCGACGCCATCGGCAGCACCGATAAGGCGACGCTCGTGCTCTTCAGCCGCAATGCGGAGGAGAACCTGCGCGCCACCTCGGATCGTGGCCGCCTGCAGGCGGCGCTTGGCGCCGCGTCGCTCACCGCGAGCGGCACCCGATTCGGCCCGTCGCTGAAGCTCGCCGAGAGCATCCTCACGCGCTCGAACCTGCCGCGCAAGGAAGCGGTCCTCATCTCCGACTTCCAGAAGACCGGCTGGTCGGGGTCGGAAGACGTGCACTTCCCCGAGGGGATGACGCTCACGCCGGTGTCGGTCGCCACGGAAACGGTGGCCAACCTCGCCGTGCCGTCGGTGCAGTTCGCGCGCTCGTCGTTCTCGAACCAGGAACGCATCACGGTCACCGCGGGTGTCGCGAACAAGGGCGGCGACGCAGTCGTCAACGTGCCGGTGACGCTCGAGATCGACGGCAGGGTCATCGAGACGCAGCCGGTCAGCGTCGGCGCGAATGCCGCGGCGTCAGTGGCCTTCTCGCCCTTCACCCTGAGCGAACCGTCGGTGCACGGCGTGGTGAAGGCCGGGTCGGATGCGATGCCGGCCGACAACTCGTTCGACTTCGTCGTCACGCCGAGCCAGTCGGTGTCGATCCTGGTGGTGGACAACGGCAGCACCGATTCCAGCTTCTACCTGACCAAGGCGCTCGCGATCGGCAACACGCCCGCCTTCAAGGTCGACGTGGTACCGGCCGGCCGCGTCACGCCGCAGATGCTCGACAATCGTGCGGCGGTCATCCTCAACGACACCGCTCTGCCGCCTGCCTTCGCCGGCGGCGCGCTGAAGCGCTACGTCGAGGGCGGCGGCGGACTGCTCGTGGCCGTCGGCGAACGGACGACCTGGCCGCAGAACGACACCGACCTGCTGCCCGGTCAACTCGGCGCTGTTGTCGACCGCATGGACGGCCGCGGCGCAACCATTGGCTTCCGCGACTACGGCCACCCGGTGTTCGAGGTGTTCAAGGCGCCGCGCAGCGGCGACTTCTCCGCCGCGCGGGTCATGCGCTACCGCGCCGTGCAACCGGTGCCTGATGCGCGCGTCCTCGCCCGCTACGACGATGGCGGCATTGCGGCGGCGGAACGCCGCGTCGGCGCCGGCCGCGTCATTGTGCTCACCACCACGCTCGACGACTCGTGGAACGACCTTGAACTGAAGCCGGTCTATCTGCCGCTGGTCCACCAGCTGGTGCGCTACATCTCGCAGTACGAGCAGAACAGTGCGTGGGCCACCGTAGGTCAGGTGGTCGACCTCGCCACCCTGCTCAAGAGCAAGACCGACCGCGTCGTCATCAGCCCGGCCGGCGAGCGGCGCACCATCGGCGCGGACGAGCCGTCGATTCTCGAGTTGGCCGAGCACGGCGCCTATCAGGTGCGTGCCGCCGCCACGCCGTCGGCGCGCGCCGACCAGATTGCCGTGAACATCGACCCGGCCGAATCGGACCTGACGCCGATCGACACCGGCGAGCTCGTGGCGGCCGCCACCGGCCGGGCCGCGCAGGCCGCCGGCCCAACGACCGCCGCCGCCGAGATCACCCCGGAGGACGCGGAGAAACGCCAGAACATCTGGTGGTACCTGCTGCTGGCCGGACTCGCGCTGCTGGTGGCCGAACTCGTCGTGGCCAACCGGCTGTCGGAAAACGAACGCTTTACCTAGTAGTCGAACCGGACAGGCGCCGACCTGAAAGTCGGCAGCTACGACTCAAGATTCTTCGGCCATCCAGGTCGGATAGAGATTTTGTAAGGATCCCGCAACCCCGGACGTATCATCAGGGGACTTAGTGGGAGGAGGGCCCACGATGGCTTACGAACCGGGTGGCTCCGATCGTCGCGAGGAGCTCGTCGCTGTCATTCATCGCGTCCGGAACCGCTGGCGTCTGAAGCTTGCACTGCGTGGCGCGGTCATCGTGGTGGCCGGTACGCTGCTGGCGCTGCTCCTCTCGGCCTCGAGCCTCGAGGCGTTGCGGTTCTCGCCAACCGCCATCATCTCGTTCCGCATCATTGCCCTCGCGGTGTTCGCTGCGCTCGTCTTCGTCGGCTTCGTGCTGCCGCTGCGACGACGCGTCACCGACGGCCAGGTGGCGCTGTATCTCGAAGAGAAGGACCCGTCGCTGCAGACGGCCATCCTCAGCGCCATCGAGTCGATTCCAGCCACCGAGGACAACGGGCTCGGCCCTTCCCCGGCTCTCGTCAACAAGCTCGTCGATCAGGCCATCGAGAAGTGTCACGCCCTCGACGACGGCATCGTTGTCGAACGGGCCAACCTGCGGCGTCAGTTGGTGACGCTTGGCGCCGTCGCGGCCGCGGCCACGCTGCTCATCACGTTCGGTCCCGCATTCCTCCGCTCCGGCATGTCTGCGCTGCTCCTCATCTCGCGCAGCGCCGAGGCCTCCAGCCCCTACAAGATCGACGTCCTTCCCGGCAGCACGAAGGTGCCGCGAGGTACCGACCAGACGGTGAAGGCAAAGCTGCTGGGCTTCTCGTCTGCCGACGCCACGCTGATGCTTCGCACCGACCCGCAGGGCGCCTTCGAGCCGGTGCCGCTCGTGACGGCGAACGAGCCTGGCAGTTTCGAGGGCATGCTCTTCCACCTGGAGAAGACGGCAGATTACTACGTCGAGTCGAACGGCGTCCGCTCCACCACGTTCCGGCTCGACGTCGTCGAACTGCCGACGGTGGACAAGCTGGTGATGCTGTACACCTTCCCCGGCTACACCGGGCTTGAACCGCGAACGGTTGAACCGGGCGGCGACGTGGCCGCCATCAAGGGCACCGACGTCCGCCTGACAATTACACCGACCATGGCCACGCCTGGCGGGCGCGTCATCCTGAACGAGAAGGAGTCGCTGCCGCTGGCGAAGCAGGCCGACGGCACCTTCGCCGCAAACTTCACGGTGAAGCAGCAGGGGTTCTACAAGATCGAACTCGAGGGTCCGGCGGGCGAGAAGGTGAACGCGTCGCCGCAGTACACCGTCGACGTCCTGACCGACCAGGGCCCGAGCGTTGCCTTCAACAAGCCCGGACGCGACACCAACGCGACGCCGGTCGAGGAGGTCTTCGCGGAGGTGAAGGCCGACGACGACTACGGCGTGAAGAGCGTCGAGATGTTCTACTCGGTGAATGGCGGCGCCGAGAAGACCGTGCATCTGTTCGGCGGCGCGAAGGCGTTGCCTGAAGTAACCGCGAGCCACACCCTCTATCTCGAAGAGCTCGGGCTGAAGCCGGGCGACTTCGTCTCCTACTACGCCAAGGCCGCCGACAACGACGGCGTCGACGGCGCGAAGACGACGACGAGCGACATCTACTTCGTCCAGATCCGCCCGTTCAAGAAGGACTACAAGCCGGCGCAGTCGATGGCGGGCGGCGGCGGTGGCGGCGGAGCCGGCAACCAGGTTGGTCAGCTCTCGCAGCAGCAGCGCGAGATTGTGGCGGCCACATTCAACATCGTGCGCGACCGCACCAAGATGTCGGCGGACAAGTTCCGCGAACAGGCGGTGTTCCTTACGCTGGCGCAGGCCAAGCTGCGAGCGCAGGTCGAGGAGCTGAGCGGCAAGATGAACAGCCGGCTCGACTCGGTCGACCCGGCGTTCAAGGTGATTGCCGAAGCGCTGCCCAAGGCGGCGAAGGAAATGGCCACGGCCGAGGGCAACCTCAAGGGGCTGCAAGCCAAGGAAGCGCTCTCGCCGGAACAGCGTGCGCTCAAGCTGCTGCAGGATGCCGAGCAGCAGTATGAAGTGCAGGTGTCGCAGCAGCAGGGTGGCGGCGGCGGTGGCGGCGGCCAGAGCCAGATGTCCGAGGATCTCGCCGACCTGTTCGAGCTGGAACTCGACAAGCTGGCGAACCAGTACGAGATGCAGCAGCGCGCCGAGCAGCAGGGCGGGGACAAGCAGGTCGACGAACTGGCCGAGAAGCTGAAGGAACTGGCGCGGCGCCAGCAGCAGGAGGCCGAGCGGCAGCAGCGGATGGCCGCCGCCGGTCAGCAGTCGGGTGGTGGCGGTGGCAGCCAGGCACAGCGGCAGCTCGCGAAGGAAGTTGAAGAGGCGGCGCGCCGCCTCGAGCAGCTCACGCGCGAACAGCAGAAGCAGAACCTGGCGGACGCCGCACGGCAGCTGCAGGACGCGGCCAATGCGATGAAGCAGGCAGCCGCCAACGGCTCACGCGACGCCGGCGCGCAGGCCTCCGCCGCGCTCGACAAGATCCGTCAGGCGCAGCAGCGTCTGCAGCAGAACCAGAGCGGACGCGGACAGCGCGATGTGTCGGACGCCATGCGTCAGGCCCAGTCGCTGGCTGACGAGCAGAAGCAGATTGCCTCCGAAGTGCAGGGCATGGACGGCACGTCGGGCGCGGCGAAGGACGCGAAGGCGCAGTCGCTCCAGGCGCGTAAGGACGGCATGGACCAGCAGTTGGGACAGCTGCAGGACCAGCTCGAGAAGCTGGCGAACGATGCCCGCGGCAACGCACGCGACGCGGCGCGCAAGCTCGATGAGGCCGCTGGCAGCATCACTGACAAGCGCATGCGCGAGAAGGTGCGCTATACCAAGAACACGCTCCGCGGCCAGGCCAGCGAATACGCGAAGGCAATGGAAGCCGATATCCAGTCGAACCTGGAAGGGCTGAAGGGCAAGATCGGCGACGCGCAGGCGGCGTTTGGCCAGGCCGACAAGCAGGACGCCGTGGGACGCGCGGTCGACAAGGCGCGCGACCTGGTACGCGGCATGGAGTCGCTCGATCAGCGCATGCGCGACAAGGCGCAGCAGAATGCGCGCGGGCAGCAGGGCCAGAACGGTCAGCAGGGTCAGCAGAATGCTCGCGGCCAGCAGCAGGGTCAGCAAGGGCAACAGGGCCAAGGTCAGCAGGGCCAACAGGGTCAGCAAGGCTCGCAGGGCCAGCAGGGATCTCAGGGTCAGCAGGGCGGCCAGCAGCAGGCTGGTGGGCAGCAGGGGGGGCGCACGGCTGACGGGCAGATGGCAGGTGGCGCAGTCGGTGGCCGCTACGACAACGGCTATCGCGCCAATGGCGGCACCTACCGTTTCGACCCGGCCGATGCGCGGCAATTCCGCAACGACTTCCGCGAGTGGTCGAACGACGCGCAGGCACTGCGCCGAGAGCTGTCGCAGGCCGGCGTCGACACCAAGGACCTCGACCAGATCCTGCGCGACCTGCGTGCCCTCGACAGCGACGCCGCCTTCACCGACGGTAACTCGCTTGCCCTGCTTCAGCAGCAGGCGCTCGACAAGCTGAAGAAATTCGAGTTCGGCCTGCGGCGCAAGGCGGACGGCGGCGATCAGCAGTTGTCGCTCTCGGGGTCGGACGAAGTGCCGAGCGGCTTCCGGCAGGCGATCGAGGAGTACTACCGGGCGCTGGCGAAGAAGCAGTAGCGGAACATGTGATAGCCTCGCGCCTCGCGGGTTCCGTCGGAGCCGTCCACTCAGGTGCCGGGAATGAGACGTCAATGAAGAAGATCACGCTGGTCGCGGTCATGTTTCTCAGCGGGTTCTCGGTGCGCGATGCCGCCGCGCAGGGATTCATCAGTCCCTTTGTGTCCACCACGCTGAGTTCTCCATCGCCAAACGGCAGCAAGTCCAAACCAGGGTTTGGCCTCGCCTTCGGCAAGCTCGGATCCGTCGTCGGCATCGACGGAGAGCTTGCCTACTATCCGGAGATCCTCGACAACGCAGCGACGGGCCTGTCGAAGAACCGCGCCATCAGCTTTTCTGGCGATTTCCTCATCGGCCCGAAAATCGGGCCGGTCAAGGTCTACGGCGCAGTCGGCGCCGGCGATCTGCTGCTCAACGTGACCTCGCTCGCAAGCATCACGACGCCCTCACCCGACAGCATCTCGAACAGCTACTTCACCATCAACGTGGGTGGCGGCCTGATCGGATTCCTCAATCCGCACTTCGGCGTCCGCGGCGACGTCCGCGATTTCCGCGCGACCGGCTTCAGCTTCAGCGATCTCTCGAGCTCCGGACTCGCCTTCAACCACTTCGATTTCTGGCGCGCGAGCCTCGGAGTGGTCGCGACGTTCTGAGCGGCTCCACCGTTCAGACACTACCAGCGGCCGCTCGCGCCTCCCCCGCCCGAGCGGCCGCCGCCAAATCCGCTCGACGAACTCGGCCCACCCGAGCTGCCGCCCTTCACCCAGCGGACTCAGCCGCATCCTTCCGCCCGGCGCGGTGCCAGCCGGGCTGCCTGCTAGGATCGGGAGTGCCGGTCCGCCTGCCGGCACCGGCCCGCTGCCCCACTGCGAGGATTTTGCCCGTGTTGCGCATTCGCCCCGCTGTTCCATCCGACCTCGACTTCGTGGTCTCAGGCAACCTGGCGTTAGCCCAGGAAACGGAGAACCTGGCACTCGACGCGAGCGTCCTGCGCGAGGGCGTGCGCACCCTGCTCGAGGGCGGCGCCCCGGGCGCCTACTGGATCGCCGAACTCGATGGCACGGTCGTCGGGCAGACGCTGATCACATATGAGTGGAGCGACTGGCGCAACCGCATGGTGTGGTGGATTCAGTCGGTCTACGTGTCGCCCGACGCGCGCCAGCACGGCGTGTTCCGCGCCGTCTACGCTCACCTGCGACAGGCGGCGGCCGCGGCTGGAGCCGGCGGCCTGCGGCTCTACGTGGACACAACCAACGTCCGCGCGCAGCAGGTCTACGCGGCACTGGGCATGAACGGCGATCACTACCGCGTCTTCGAGGACATGTTCTGAGCGGCAGACAGGCGCGATCAGATCCGCGGCGAACGGCCGACCTGAAGGTCGGCAGCTACACACACGGGAAATCGCTATAGAATGAATCGTCCGCGGCGCCAGCCGTGCGACCGGTCGGGGCGTGGCTCAGCCTGGTAGAGCGCTCGCTTTGGGAGCGAGATGTCGCTGGTTCGAATCCAGTCGCCCCGACCAATTCCTTTCCCTCAGAACCGGAACCGCACACCGAGCGTTGGCAGGCGCGGGATGCCCTGGTCGCGCTTCTCCACGATCATCGGCCGGTCCGACGCAGGGGTGTACTCGAGTTCCGGCGTCAGCGACCCGGCATTCTTGCGATTCAACAGGTTGATCACCTCGAGATACAACTCCCACCGCCCCCGCGCCCCGCGCGGCTTCCAGGTGGCGCGTGTATCGACGCGAGCGAAGACCGGCAGCCGGGCGTTGTTGAGGTTCTGCACGCCGCCGAAGTCGACGCCGTAGTAGTAGTTGCCGGCCGCGTCGCTCTTGGGCAGCAGTTCAGTGACGTTGCCGTCGGCATCGCGATCGAGGACGTCCTCGGCACCCACCACACGCACGCCGATCGGCGACGTCCGGGGAAAGCCCGACGCCAGGCGGGTGGTGGTGGCCAGTTCCCACCGGCCGGTCAGTCGATATGACGCCACGGCGGAGAAGGCGTGCCGGCGGTCGTACTCAAAGGCGTAGGAGCGTCCGTACGATTCGCGCTCGGCCCGGCCCCAGGTGTAGCTCGCCCAGCCGCGCAGGCGCGCCGATGCGGGCGCTGAGGTCCGCGATACGAACACATCGAAGCCGTAAGCATGGCCGCGGCCGTCGTTGGTCGGCGCGGTGGTGATGATGGCGTCCGACGGCAGGTTCGACCGTAGCGCGGCCGGGAAGTCGTAGGCGGCCAGGCGGGCCAGACGTTCGGTCTCGGACTCGAGCGCGCCCACCAGCAGGCGCGACGACGCCTTGTAGTAGCCCTCGACACGGAACATCGCGCTGCCGATCTCGTGTTCGAGGCCAAGCGAGGCCTGGACGGCCTGCTCGCTGCGCAGCCGCGAGGCGTTGGCGCCGCTCAGGTCGAGGACGTAATCGCTCTGCACCAGCTTCTCGTAGCCTGGACTCTGCGTGTAGCGTCCGAGCGCGCCCCGCAGGCGCGTGCGGGGCGTCACCGTGTAAGTGGTGGTGAGCCGCGGCGACAGCTGGAGATCCTTGTTCGCGCCGCTGTGATCGAGCCGGAGGCCGGCTTCGAGCGACAGCGACGAACGCGCCTGCCAGCGGTCCAGCAGCCAGAGGCCGCTGCGCGCGACGTCGCGCGTCGACAGCAGCGAGTCGGGCAAGCCGGCGCCGCCGCGCTGCGACGAGCCGTTGGTTTCGTTCGGATTCCGATCGCCCGAGATCACGTACGACAGCTCGGTGCCGAGCCCGTGCAGTTCGCCGCCGGTCTCGATGATGTGGGTACCGAGCGCCCAGGTCACCTCCTGCCGCAGCGACAGGTCGCGCAGCGCCAGCCGGCGTTCGAACGCCACGTTCGCCGTGGCAAGTCCTTGATCGCCGGGGGTGTTGGCGCGCTGGCTGCGGTTCTCGAACGCGGCATCGACACCGAAGGTCGACGTACTGTCCGAGTACGACGCGATCGTGTGCGACTGCGCCGTGGTGCCGAGCGACGCGTCGAGCCGCACCGACAGCAGGTCGTTGCTCGTGTTGTCGTTGAACTCGCCGCGGGCGTTGTCCTGGTCGATGTTCAGCGCGGCGTCCTGCCGGCTGCGCAGCCCGAACACCGACAGCGTCCGCCCTGGCGCCAGTTCCCACACGCCCTTGGTCTGCACGTCGGCAAACCGCGGGAAGTCCTGATCGACGATGCGCGAGGCCACAAGGTCGTAGTAGGTGCGGCGCGCGCTCACCAGCCACGAGCCGTTGGCCTCGCGCGGCAGTTTCCCCTCGAGGACGACGTTGGCGTCGGTGATGCTGAGCGAGGCCGAGCCGGCGAAGGCCTCTGCCCGGGTGCCCTCACGGTTCTCCACCACCAGCAGCGATGACAGCCGGTCGCCGTACTTCACGCTGAAGCCGCCCGTGGCCAGTTCGAACCGGCCGATCGTTTCGGGATTGAACGCACTCGTCAGCCCGAACAAGCGAAATGGGTCGTGAATCTCGACGCCGTCCATCATCGTCAGGTTCTGATCCGGGGCGCCGCCGCGGACCGACAGCCGACTGCCCACTTCCTCGGCCGCCGACACGCCTGGCAGGGTCTGGAGCGTGCGGAAGACGTTGTCGAGCGAGCCTGGCGTGCGCAGCACCTCGGCCGGCATGACGGCGACCGCCGACGGCGCCGACGCGGGGGGCGGGGCGGCGACGACGTCAACCGAAGACGAATACCCCGCCTTGGGCACCATCAGCAGTTCGACGTTGGACACGTCGGTGGTCGACAGATCGAGGGTGGTGGAGAGCGGGTAGTAGCCCTCGATCGTCAACTCGACAAGCACAGGCCCCGACGGGACACGCAGCAGGAAGCGCCCGTCGCGGCCGGATGCGGTGCGTCGATCACCGACGACGATGGTCACGTCGGGCAGCGGCGCGTGCGTCTCGCTGTGGCGAACAATGCCCGACAGTTGACGGTCCGATGCGGGAGTCTGGGCGGAAGCGGGAATAGTGAGCAGCGCAAGAGCAAGGGCCGCGAGCGTGCAGGAGCGCAAGAATGATGAAGAAGTCATAACCGGAATCTCCAAGTGTAGACGTAAGCCCGGCTATGTAAGGTTCGTGGGCGTTCGTGGGATCCGCGCCAGCGTGGCGGTCGTCCAACAGCCCACATGACAACACGCTCGCGTCGCTGGTGGCCCTTGGTGCTGGTCATCCTCGGGTCGATCTGGTTCTTTCAGGGGATTGGCATCCTGCCGGGAAGCTTCATGAGCGGCGACCGGACGTGGGCGTACATCGGCGGGGCGATGGTCCTCGCGGGGGCCCTGCTTATCGTGCGGCGCCCGGGACGGACGTGACACGCGGGCGAGCGGGTGCGTCACGACGGAACGCATGACGGCCGGGCAGAGTCTAATCGTATAAGCCGCTACGAAAGGCGACTGCAAGCCGGGAGGTGGTTCACATGGATCCGTTCTCGACCTGGGCGCTGGTGGTGCCCGCGATTCTTTATGCCGGCCTCGTCTACACTTTCCTCACGGTCACGCGCCTCGAACCGCAGAAGGCTCAGCTTCGTCGCCGGTTCCCGCGGTAACCCATCAGTTGTGCGGCCTGGCGCCGGCCGGGTCCGTACGGCACCGTTCGCTCGATCATCGACATCGTGACGCACAACATCCTCATTGTGGGCGGCGGCGTGGCCGGACTGGCCATGTCACGCGCCCTTCTCCGATGCGGCGTCCCCTCCCTGGTGCTCGAACGCGCCAGGGGCGTCGGCGGCCGCTGCGCCACGCGCCGCGTCGACGGCCGTCCGGTCGATCACGGCCTCCCCTTCCTGCACGGACGCTCCGACGCCTTCTGCGCGGAACTCGCCTCGCTCGACGATGTCACGCTGCTGGAAGAGTGGCCGACGATGCGCGACGGTGACGGCTCGCCCTGCCGACCCGACGCGTTCACCGATGCGGGCCACCGCGCGGCCATCGCCGAAGGAGTGAACCGCTTTCCGCGGCACCTCGCGCGGGACCTCGACGTGCGGCTCAACGCGCGGGTCGTCGCCCTGGCCGCCCCGATGGCTGGCGACGAGCACTGGACCGTCACGCTCGACTCGGGCGACAGGCTTCAGGCACGCGCTCTCGCACTGGCTGTGCCGGCCGCGAACGCGCTCGGTCTGCTCGCCACGGCCCCGGCCCTGCCGGACGCGGTGCGCGGGATCGTGCCGTTGCTCGAACTCGTGCGTATGGTGTCGTGCCTCACCGTCATCGCCACCTACCCCGAGGGCACGGCCGCGCCGGCATGGCAGGTCAGCTATCCCCGCACGAGCGCCATCGTGCAGTCGGTCATTCACGACTCGAGCAAGCGAGCGCCAGGCACGCCGCTGACGCTCGTCGTTCAGGCACGCGCGGCATGGTCGCGGGCGCACGAGCGCGAGGCCGGCGACACCTGGGCGGCCGTGCTGCTTGCCGAAGCCGCCCGCCTGCACGGCGACTGGCTGGGTTGTCCGCTCGCCACGCAGGCGCATGCCTGGCGCCGCGCCCGTGTGGCGCCCGGTGCCGAGCTGGTCAGGCCGCTCGCCCTCCGGCTCGCTGGCGGCGCCCTCGTCGGCTGCGCCGGCGACGGTTTTCATCGGGCTGGAGGGGTGGAAGGCGCCTATCTGTCCGGTATCCAACTCGCCGCGCAATTCCTTGAACTGCGCGGTCTGTCGTTCTGACCGTTCGAGAGGAGTGATTCCGTGTCCCTGGCAGCCAGCGAAATCGACCGCATCCTCGCCGAGGAAGCCGACCATGAGTGCCCCGGCTTCGGCGAACAGAACATCTGCGTCCGCATCTCAGCCATCGTCGATCTGCCCAGCCGCTACGGCCGATTCCAGGTGGTTGGCTTCTGGAACAATCGCGACGGCCGAGACCACATCGCCATCCTGCACGGCAACCCGATTGGCAAGGCGAACGTGCCGACACGGCTGCACTCCGAATGCCTCACGGGCGACGCGCTCGGCTCGATGCGGTGCGACTGCCGCGATCAGCTCGAGGTGGCGCTGCGCGCCATTGCGGCGGAGGACTACGGCATCGTGCTCTACCTGCGGCAGGAGGGGCGCGGCATCGGCCTGCTGAACAAGCTGCGCGCCTACGGCTTGCAGGACCGCGGCATGGACACGGTCGAAGCCAACCTCGCGCTCGGATTCCGTGACGACGAGCGCGAATATTCGATTGCGGCGCACATGCTGCACAGCCTGAAGGTGCAGTCGGTGCAGTTGATGACGAACAACCCGAAGAAGGTGGCCGAACTCGGGCAGTACGGCGTCGTCGTGGCAGGACGACTGCCGCACGTCATTCCGCCGAACGAATTCAATCGCTTCTATCTGGAGACCAAGCGCGACCGCTCCGGGCACCTGCTCGACACCGCCGGAGCCGCGCGATTACAGGAGCAGGGCGAAGCGGTGGAAGTGGAACAACCTTGACGTGGACCCTGCAGGTAGAGTCGAATCAGAGTCCACGAGGCCCGGGTGACCAAAGAATTCAAGCCACGCGCAGTACGCATTTCGATCGCCGACGCGGTTGTCTCCTTCATGGGGACGACGGCCTCGCTGGTGAACATCAGCCGAACGGGCGCGCTGCTCCGGGTGCACCTGCCGTCGCAGGTTGACGCAACCGGGCAGTTGACCATTTCGCACAACCACACCACCATTCACATGGAGGGGCGCGTGGTCCGCGTCAACAGGGCTGCCACCGCCGGCAGCTCGGACGATGGCGATTGGATGGCGGGTCTCATCTTCATCGCGCCGCCGCCCCCGGAAATCACGGCGCTGCTGCGGCGCATCATCGCCCTCGGCTAGTCGTATGTCAGTGCGTGCGCGCTGAACGACACCGCCACACCAGGCAAGGTGGCGCCGGGCGGCCGCACATCGATGATCACCGACCGCCCAGTGGCCTCGTGCCGCCGCTCACACCGGAAGCCGCGCAGCGCTTCCGGGAGCGCAACCAGCAACTCGAGGCGGGCGATAGCGAGGCGTAGCGCGGGCGAGTGCGGGTCCGACGAACTGTTGCCGTGCCTTTGGACGGGCTGACATAAAATATTCGCGCTAGCCCGATGCCCTTCAACCCGCTCGCCCACCCGCTGCTCTGGGTTACCCCCGACCGTCTCTTCCCCAACGCCAGCACCGACAGCGTGCCGCTCGCGATGCTCACGGTCGACCTACTCCGGCCAACGTCCATCGTCGAACTGTGCGTCGGCGACGGCCTCACCTACTGCGCCTTCACCCAGGCGGTGTCGCTGCTGGGGCTGGACACGCGCTGCACCGGCATCGACACCTGGCCGGTCGAGGAGGAGGACGATGAGGAGGAGCGCGGGTTCGGGCGGCTGCGCGCCTGGCACGACGAGCGCTATGGCCGCTTCTCGCGCCTGCTGAACGTGGCCCCGTCGCGCGAGGTGGCACGGGTCGAGGCCGGCTCGATCGACCTGCTGCACATCGCCAACGTGCGCGACAGCCGCAACATCCGCCGTCTCCTCGCCGACTGGTTGCCGAAGCTGAGCGCGCGCGGCGTGCTGCTGCTGGACAACACGACCGATCCGCTCGTGGCTCGCGTGTGGGACGACCTGCGACTGCTGCACCCCACCTTCACGCTCACCCACGGCAGCGGAGGCGGCCTCGCCGCCATCGGTGCAGACGCGGCCGTCGCCCTCGCACCGCTCGTTTGCGCCACCGCCGCCGAGCAGGCCGGCCTGCAGGAATTCTTCGCCCGCATCGGTCCGCCCTCGCCCAGCGCCGCCGCACGCGCATCGAACGCCGGCTCCGACGGCGACGCGCTGCGCCAGACCGTGCGGCACCTCGAGAGCACCTTGGCCGATCGCGACAAGGCGCTGCGCTGGCTCGAAGCCGAGGTCGCCGAACTGCATCGGCGGCGGCACTCGCTCGAGGCGGTGAACGAATCGCTCACCGCGCAACTCGACGCCATCTTCGCGTCCACCGCCTGGAAGGTACTGATGCGCTACCGCCGGCTGCGCACCAGGCTGGGCATTCCAGACAAACATCAGGCCGCCCCTACACCACGGATTTCAACGCCGTTCGCCGCGTCATCGGAACCACACGACAGCGCGGCCGACACGCCACGGCCCACCTCTGGCTACGGGGCGGTGACGCTGCTGCCGAAACCGCGCCTGACCGACGCTGAGAAGACGCTGCAACTCGATCCCGTGGCGACCGGCCGTCGCAGGCACGACGTCATCTGCTTCTCGATCATCGATTGGGAGTTTCGCTACCAGCGGCCGCAACAGCTGATGTCGCAGTTCGCCGCGCACGGGCACCGCGTTTTCTACATCAGCACCTCGCGCTTCCACTCGGCCGATCAGGGCGCCGCGCCCCGCGTGCGCCTGATCAAGGAAAACGTCTGGGAAGTGCAGCTCACCACCTCGGCCGCCATCGACGTCTATGGCGATCCGAGACCGACCGATGTCGAGCAGTCGCTGCATGCCTCACTGGCCGCGCTCCGCCGCGAGTACGACATCGGCTCGGCAGTGTCTTACGTGATGATCGCCTCCTGGGCGCAGACCGCCCTCGACGCCCGCGACGCGTTTCAGTGGCCCGTGCTCTACGACTGCATGGACGAGTGGGAGAACTTCCCCGGTATCCGTCCAGCCGTGCTCCGCGCCGAACGCACGCTGGTCGACAGCTGCGATCTCCTCATCGTCACGGCCGCCAGGCTCGAGCGGAAGTGGCAGGCGCGCGGACGCCCGATGGTGCTGGCCCGTAACGGTGTCGATGCCGACTTCTACGCCGAGCGCTGCCAGCCGAACACGCTCCTCGAAGGCATCGCTCACCCCATCGTCGGCTATTACGGCGCGATTGCCGAGTGGTTCGACATCGACCTGATGACGCGCATCGCGCGCGAACGTCCGCAGTACCACTTCGTGCTGCTCGGCGGCGTCTTCGATGTGGACACCAGGGCGCTCGACGCACTGCCGAATGTGTCGCTGCTCGGCCAGCAGCCGTACCAGACGATGCCGCAGTACGCGTGGCACTTCGACGTTTGCATCATTCCGTTCAAGGTGAACCCGATCACCGACGCGACCGATCCGGTGAAGCTGTACGAGTACCTCAGTGCCGGCAAGCCGGTGGTGTCGGTGGCGATGGAAGAAGTGAAGCCGTATCGCGACCTGGTCTCCATCGCGGAAGACGGCGACGAGTTCCTCGCCCACCTCGACGCTGCAGTGGCGGACACCGACCCCGCCATGGCCGCCACACGGCGCGCCTTCGCACGGAAGAACAGCTGGACCGACCGCTACAACCGCGTCGAAACGGCACTCGCCGCCTTCACGCCGCAGGTCAGTATCGTCATCATCACCTACAACAACCTGGGCGTGACCAAGCTCTGCCTCGACAGCGTGTTGCGCAACACCGACTATCCGCGCTTCGAGGTGATCGTCGTCGACAACGCGTCGGCCGACGGCACGGCGGAGTGGCTGAGCGCGCTGGCGGCTCGCCAGCCAAACGTGCGCGTTATCCTGAACGACGAGAACCAGGGGTTCCCGAAAGCCAACAACCAGGGCCTGGCCATCGCCACCGGTAGCCATCTCGTGCTGCTGAACAACGATACGGTGGTGCCTCCGGGCTGGCTCACACGTCTGGTCGCTCACCTCGGCAATCCGGACGTCGGCCTGGTCGGGCCGGTCACCAACTTCGTCGGCAACGAGGCGAAGGTGGAAGTGGCCTATCGCACCTGGGGCGAGATGGAGCAGTTCGCTCGCGACCGCGCCAGGCGCTGGGACGGGCAGTGCGCCGACATCCACATGCTGGCGATGTTCTGCCTGGCCATGCGCCGCGACACCTTCGAGCGGCTCGGCCCGCTCGACGAACAATTCGGCGTCGGCATGTTCGAAGACGACGACTACGCCAGGCGGACGCGCGAAGCGGGCCTCCGCGTTGTGTGCGCTGCCGACACGTTCATTCATCACATCGGCCAGGCCTCGTTCAAGACGCTCATCCAGCAGGGCGACTACGACGAACTGTTCGCGCGGAATCGTCGGAGCTACGAGCGGAAGTGGAGCGTTGCCTGGACCCCGCACAAGCACGCGGCGTTGCGGTTCGAGCCGCACGCATTGCCGCGCCGCGCCCCGGACGTGTCGGCAACATGAGCGACACGCCCGAGCAGATCGCACGCCGATCGGGTCGCCAGTCGTGGCTCGAGCACCCGCTGCTCGCGCATCGCTATCTTCAGCGCGGCCTGATCGATGGACTGCGCTGGGAAGCGTGGGTGACCGCCAGGCTCGGCGAGCCGCCGGCGCGCAGCCTCGAACTGCAGTGCGGGAGCGGCGACCGCAGCATGTTCCTGTTCGAGCACGGGCTGTCGCGCTCGCTGGACGGCGTGGATTCGCGTGCCGCGCTCATCGAGCAGGGCGAACGCAGCCGCGACGACTGCCGCGCACCAGGCCTCTTCCGCGTCGTCGATGTGCAAACCGACGCGCTGCCCAGGGCCCGCTACGATCTCGTGTTCGCGTGTCACTCGCTGCAGGACATGGTGGCGCTCGAGCACACGCTGGACCAGGCGCACCGCGCGCTGACGCCGAACGGCTTCTTCGTGTTCGAAGGGTATGCGGGACCGTCGCGTTTCCAGTGGACCGACGAGCAACAACGCCTCGTGCACTCGCTCGCCGGTTTGCTGCCCGACCACCTGGCGCAGTTCCGCTGGAACGCACGCAAGACGGCTGAAGGGCGTCCGGACCGCGCGGCGGTGGCGGCGGCGAGTCCGTTCAGCGCGATACGCTCCGAGGAGATTGCGCTGCTCATCGACCGCCAGTTCGACGTGGTGGCGGCACGGCGTCTGGGTGGCACGCTGCAGAACCTGCTCTACAACGGCATCATCCACAACTTTTCCGACGACGAGCCCGAGTCGCTTCGCATCCTGAACGCCGTCGCCGATATCGAAGACACGTTGCTCGACCGCCGCCAGCTTCCGAGCGACTTCCAGCTGATTATCGGGCGTCGACGCTAGGCGTCTGCGCGGCAGGAAGGTGTCATGCGATTTCCGATGATCGAATTCGAGCACACTGTGCCACTGGGAGGGCCAGGCTTCCTCGGTTTTGATGGTGGCCTCATGAATCCTGGGGCAGTGCCCGTCGACGACGGCATTCTGATGCTCGGAAAGGCCACCGAGAACCACTGGGTGAAGTCGGCGGGGGCCGCGTACGCCGCAGGGGATTGGCGCGTCTACCTGAGAGGGACTCCGGTCCTGTTGCGGCTCGACCGGACGCTTCAGCTCCAGAGCGTCGAGCCCGTGCAGCTCGGACCGGATTTCCCCACTGAACGAAAGGCCTTCGAGGACTTCCGGCTGTACCGTCGTGACAACCAGATACTGGTCCACGGCGTGCAGGCGGAGATCGAGATCCTTCCCGACAAGATCACCTATTGGCGCACGTTGCAGTGGCACGCGGAGTTGGATGTCAATCGCCCTACGTTGACCGGCTTCGCCTACCCTCAGTTGGATCTGCCTCTCGCAGAGACGGAAAAGAACTGGTGCTACTTCGTGAGCGGGGAGCACCTGTATTTGCTCTATTCGTTCTCGCCCTTCGTCTTGCTCAGGTCGATGGGAGGTCGGCGATTCGAGACGGTCATCCGACAGGCCCCTTCGCCGTCGCTCGGTGAGCGCGTGGGGGTTGGCGCACGGCTATCGCTCGGTACCAACCCCATGCCCTACGGCAGGGATCATCTCTTTCTGATGATCCACACGTTCGACATGGTCGACGACCGGCGTGTCTACTTTCACTGGGCTGTCCTCCTGGATCGCGAGACGTTTCTGCCCAGGAAGATTTCGTCGGTGCCGCTCTTCGCTGGAGGCAAGGCGCGCGGGATTCTTCCCGGCATCGTCTATGTGATGGCGGCCTTCGAGATGCAGGACGAGATGTTCTTCTCGCTCTGCGAGAGCGACTCGCACGCCTCGTTCCTGACGGTGCCGAAGCGCACCCTCGATGCGCTCTGGACCGACCTTCCTCGCTGACCGATGCCTATTCCGAGTGACCGAGAATGAGATCGCGAGGGAAGCTGTCCAGCAGTCGATCGCAGTTCAGGGAACGCGGTGCAGGCTCACCGCCCAGGTCCACCCCTGCCAATACGGTTTTCACCGGACGCGGGGAGCGACCCGTCCCCTCGTAGTAGTCGTAGTACTTCAGTTCCGGCTCGTCCCGGCTGCTGTTGATCCACCGGGCCGGAATGCCGAAGGCCTCCGCCACGATCAGTCCGTGCAACGAGCCGGCGATCACCAATTCGCACGTCAGGATGTCCGACACGACCTGCTGAGGATCCTGATTGGGATAGATCACCACCAGGTCTTCTGAGCTGGAGGCGTATGCATGACGATTGCTGAAGTGGGGGACGACGCCGATGCGGCCCTTCACCGTGCGCCTTTGCCACTCAGGGAACAGGTGCGGCAGCAGGATCGCGGGATCACCAAACACGTCTGGCACGTCGAACTGATACCGGCTGAGGAGAAAGTCGCGGGTGATCGGACCGCGCACAGCCGCGACCGTCAGGTGATGGAAACGCGGGTTGGACCTGAAGTTCTCCTCCGTCCGCAACCCCACGCCCCACAGCACGTCGCCGTCGTGCGCACAGTGCAGCACGGATCCGCCCGCGATGAGCTTCGGCCCCAGGTAGCTCTCACCCACCGGTTCGAGACGACGCTTCACGATCCGCTCGACGATCAGCGGAAAGAGTGCGTCGCCGAAGTTCACGGAGATACCGTACGTTTCCTCATCGGGGCGCCAATAGAAGATGGGCAAGCCGCGCGCGGGGTCGGGCGTGTCGGGTGTCATCGTCCCATGATCTCGTGAAAGCCGATCCCCTCGGCATATGATTCTAGCGTGGGTCCGCCTGTCGACACGCACGCGTCACCGACGTATCGAGTTGTCCTGTATGCCCCTGACCGCGGCGTCCTCTATGACGGCCGGACGATGGATGCGACCGGCATCGGCGGCGGCATCACGGCGCGGCTCTCGATGGTTGCCGCACTGGCCGCTCTCGGGCACGATGTCGTCGCATACGTGGACTGTGCGGCGCCCGTCGATCATGCGGGCGTACGCTATCGTCCTCTCGATGCGTTGACGCATATCGAATGCGACGTCCTGGTGGCCATCGCGACCGGCGCCGCCACGTCGCTGGCGCTGCCGCCAGGCATACCCGTGAATGCCAGGCTGAGGATTGCGTGGTTTCAGGGCCTCAAGCCTCACCTCATCGAGATCGAGCCGCTGGCTCCGGACTACATCTATGTCCCGAGCAACTTCCTGCGCGATGTCTGCGTCGAGCGGTGGGGCCTGCCTCCGGAACGGGTCTTCGTCACCTACAACGGCATCCAGCAGGAGCGATTCGAGGCCGCCGCAGCGGACGAGCGGACGCCGCCGCGCGATCCCTTCGCCCTTGTGTACATCGGCCCGAAGGCGAAGGGGCTCGACGCCGCGATTCAGGTTCAGCGCCGGTTGTACGCAGAAGACCGGCGATACCATCTCGATGTCGTCGGTGGCAACCGCCTCTGGAGCCAGCCCGATCCGCCACTGCCGAACGCTCCGAGCGTGCGGTTGATCGGCATGCTGGGACAGGCCGAACTCGTGCCGCGTCTCTTCCAGTACGAGTACTGTCTCGCGCCGCAAGCGATGGAAGAAGGATTCGGCATCGCCGTCCAGGAAGCAAAGCGCGCCGGCGTGATTGTTCTCGCGAGTGATGTCGGCGCGTTCGGCGAGCTGATATGCACCGGACAGGATGGCTTTCTGGTCCCGGAACCGCACGCCAGCCCGGCGTCCGACGATCACTTCGTCCGTGTGATTCTGCGGCTGGCATCCGACCCCGTAGAACGCGCTCGACTTCGCGCCACTGCCATGCGAACACCGTGGAGTTGGACGCTGGCCGCCAGAACGTGGGTCGCGCACTGGGACCAGGTGCTGACTCCGCGGCTATCCGCCGCAGAGTCGACCCCGAGTGCAGAGTCTTGTCTCGAACTGCCCGACGGCCGGCATTCCACGACCGGCTACTACGAGCCCAGCGTCTATCCCCTCTCCCCGATGCACAACCGACTGGGTGCCGAGGACCACGATGCCGCGGGTCGGAACATTGCCGCAGCCATCGATCGGCTCCATTGGCGGCAACCGGCCGACTCACCCGTTACGCCGGAGTGGGCCGGGCTTCTCCGCACGACGCTGCTGGAGCGCATCCGGTACGCCGAGATGATGGAGGCTCGGGCGGATGGGTTACGTGCCAGGGTGCGCGCGCTCGAGGACGCGCTCGCGCGTCGTCCGGCCGAGGCACGGGAGATGTCCCGCCCTGACGCATCGGCTGATGCCGAGCGGACCGAGCTGCACCGTCAGTTGGACGCGCGCACGGAGGAACTGGTCCTGCTCGGGACGCAACTCGGCGAAGCTCGATCGGACCTGGCGGCGCGCCCAGGGGATTGGCGTCGGCGTTCGCGCCGTTCCGCCCGACATGCGGTCCGGACCGCTCAGGCACGCACGGTTCAGGCGGCCCGACCGATGTTCCGCGTGACCAGCGCGCTGCTGCGAAAGTCGGTTCCAGCGCCGGTGCGCGCGGTGGTGGGGCGAGTCATTTCCCGCCGGCTGATGTCCCCCCGGACCTACGCCTTCGACCGTTTCATCGAGGCCAGAATGGCCACCTATGGAACCGACTTCGGTCCGCTTCGCGCTGTCGGCGAGCCGGGCCTGGTTTCGATCGTGCTGCCTGCATACAACGGCGCCGCGCTCATCCGCGAGTGCATCGATAGCGTGCTCTCGCAAACCTACCCCCAGCTCGAACTGATTGTCGTTGACGACGGCTCGACCGACGAGACTGCGGCCATCGTTTACGCCTACGCGAGGCAGGACCCGCGGGTTCGTGTTGTGCACCAGGCGAACGCCAGGCTGCCGCGCGCGCTGTCACGCGGATTCCGATTGGCCCGCGGCGAATTCCTGACATGGACCAGCTGTGACAATCGCCTGAGGCCAGCGTTCGTCGAGAGCATGGTGGCCTGCCTGACGCGCCATCCCACCTGGGACATGACCTATGCCAATTTCGACATCATTGGCGATGACGGTCTGCCCCTGCTCGATACGAAGTACTGGGACCCCTACCAGCAGCCGCACGGAAGCGGGCACATCCACCTGCCGCCGACGACGGCGGAGTTGAACGTCCGGGCGTACAACTCCATCGGCGCGGCGTTTCTCTACCGCAGTCGCGTCGCCCACCTGATCGGCGACTACAGTCGCTTCCGCTTCCTGCTGGAAGACTACGACTACTGGATGCGCATCAACGCGCTCATGACCGTGCGGCATGCCGACTTCGACGAGGCCCACTACGACTACCGCCTGCACGGGCAGTCGCTGACCGCCCAGTGGGACCCGTTCGACATGACACGGCAGCGCGATCGGTTGATGGTCTTCGATGACTATCGCCGCAATTTCCTGCTCTCGCCGATGGTCTGGGTAATCGACGGCGACTCGGATGCGCTGAAGGCTGCGCTCGAGCGCCGCGTGCGCGCGGCGGGCCACCTCGTGTACGGCGGTCAGTATCCGCTCCGCGATCTGCCTCGACTGGCGGTCCCAACGGTCTACATCACAATCACCGGCCAGCCCGAGACGGCGCGCGTCTCGCGAGACGACCTTCCCGACGGCACGCTGAGAGTGCTGGCCACTGGGTCGACTCTCTTGCCAGGGGCCGTGAGTGACGAATGGGACCTGTGTTGCGCGCTGGGGGACACGGGCGAGCTGCCCCGCCTGGCGAAAGACTTTCAGGGTTGGCTCGGCGCGCCGGATCAGGACGTGCTGTTCCGGGCCATCGACGCACGGGCCAAATCGGACACCTTGACGCGAATCGAAGCGGCGGTTGAAAGCGATGAGCAACCGTCCCTCGACGCGTCGGTCGTGATCTGCACGCGCTGCGTCAGCGACCGGCTCGTTCGAGCTGTTCGGTCCGTCGTACAGCAGAACCCGGCGCCCGGCACGTACGAGATCCTCGTCGTCGACAACGACGCACAGGGTCAGGAGTTGCGGGAGGCTGTCGCACGGCTCTGCGCCGAACATTTCCCAGACCATCCGGAACGGCTGCGGCTCATCGTCTGTCCTGTTTCTGGCCTGTCGGCCGCGCGTAATGCGGGTCTGGCCGAGGCGCGTGGCGAGATCGTGTGCTTCCTGGACGACGACGCGGTCGCATCGCCGACCTGGCTGTCCCGGATACTCGAGGCGTTTGCAAGCCGGCCGCATACCGGTGTCGTCGGCGGACACATCTCGCTCGCCATACCGGAGCCCCGCCCGGAGGCGCTCCAATCGGGCTGGGAGAAGTACTGGAGCGCGTACGTAACCGAGAAGCCGGGATACACGGAGGTGTCCGACTGGCGGCAATTCCCCTGGGGCGCGAATTGGTCGGCACGCCGTGAAGCGCTGCGGCGGATCGGTGGTTTCCGATCGGGCTACGGCCGAACCGGCAACAATTTCTGGGGCGGTGAAGAACTGGTCGCGGCGTGCCTGATTCAGCGGCTGGGCTACGCCGTCGCCATCATGCCTGGCGCAGAGGTTGTGCACGATGTGGATCCGTCGCGATTCACGCTCGAGCACGTGCGCCGGACGATGTCGGCCGGGTATCAGGTTGGGTACAGAGCCGAGCGCGACCTGTACCTGCCCGTGGGCGAAGGCGCGAGGCCGGCGCTCGGCCAGCTCGTTACGCACTGGTTCGATCGAACCGTGCGGCCATCGTGGCGGGCGCGCTGGCTCGACGCGTGGTTTCGGAAGCAGGCGCAGGTGCGGCTGCTGGCGACCGAACTCAACGACTTGCGGCGTCGCGCCGGACGACCTGTCGTCGCCGATCGCTCCTGACCGCTCCCTGGCGGTCGAACTGCGGGAACTGCTCGAACAGCAGCCGTTCCTTCTGCCGCACAAAGGCCTTCAGCTCCGGCGTGAAGTACTGCGCCCGGGTCTCAGCGACATCGGGCATGTCCTCGCGGACGCCGACATACCCGCCAATCCGCTTCGAGTACCTGCAGGTCCATCCGGCTACCTCCGTCTCCTTCTGCGCCGGCCTGACCAGCCCGGCGGCGCGGATGAAGGCGACTTCGTCCTCCGCGTAGCCGTACTCCACCAGCACGTCGGCCAGTTCCTCGTTGAGCCGCGCCTGGTCGAGCAGGCGAAGGCGGCGCACCTGCTCGCTCCACATCACCCGAAGCGCGTCGTCATCGCCCAGGCAGGCCCACGCCTGCTCCGGGTCACGGAAGAAGAACTCGATGAACTGCTGCGTGTGAAACCCGGCCGACGCCTCGGAACCGTCAGTGGCGCGGCGAACCGATGCCGTATTCGTCAGGCGCACGAAGTCCTCGAACGTCAGTTCCGGATAGGCCGGGTAAGTGCGGCGAATCTGCTCGAGCGGTCCAAACATCTCGGGCAGCACTCGCCACCACGCAAAGAGGAACTGCGAGATGTAGCGGTCGTACGGGTTGCGAATGGCCGTCACCACGGGAAGGTGCCTGTAGGCCGGCGGGATGTCGCGCCGGCACCCGTGCTGGTACCGCGCACCGAGCATCAGCCTCACGGCGTGCCCCGGTGCCACAGGTTGCAGGAGGTGCTCCTGCCCGATCTCGACCGCGACGATGGTCATAGGGACGCCGCGTGCTTCGTGGACGGCGGCGAGCATTTCAGCGGCGAACGTGCCGCCGGTCTTGGGCTGGTGCAGATAGACGAACGCGTCGGTGACGAGCATGGGTGTGCAGGCGACCACGGAATCATACCGTGTTGTGCCAGAATCGGGGGCACCGCACGGCCCTCGTGCATACACGCCCATGCTGTCTCGCCTGCGTCGTCTCTACTCGAACCTCCGAACGTCCGCGCACGCCACGGAAGTGGATCACTGGAAGGCCATCGAGCAGCGCGCGAAGAACGGCGAGCGGATGTTCTGGCTGAATCATCCGCGCGTCAACCACCATTACCACCGCAAGTCGATGTTCAACGGGCTCTACTGGCAGGGCTACGTCAAGCGGCACCTGGGCGGCCCGGCCATGCGGGCGCTCGAACTCGGGTGTGGCGACGGACGCGCGTTGGGTCGACTGGTCGATCAGGGCGTGATCGCGAGCGGCGTCGGACTCGACCTCGACGAATCGCGCTTCCTGGTTGACAGGCAGGACGGACGAATCGGCTTCATCGCCGCGGACGTGAACACCATCGATCTCGAGCCCGAGTCGTACGATCTCATCTTCGCGCTGCAGGCGTTCCATCACTTCGAGGCGGTCGAGCCCATCATGCAGCAGGTGCATAGAGCGCTGAAGCCGAACGGCGTGTTCGTGCTCGACGAATTCGTCGGCCCGGCGCGGTTCCAGTGGACCGACGCACAACTGGCGTGGGTGGGGCACCTGCTCGACCTGATGCCGCCCGAACTGCGGCGTCATCCGAACGGCACTGTCAAGCGGCGTGAAGGACGCAGTACCCCGGAGGAAGTGATGCGCGTCTGCCCGAGCGAGGCGATTCGACCGACCGACATCCCGACCGTGTTCGAACAGGTGTTCCGGCCGGTCGCCATGCTGAACCTCGGCGGCACCATCCAGCACCTGCTCTACTCGGGCATCATCCAGAACTTCCCGGACAACGACCCGGCCACAGACGCCATCGTCGATTCGGTCGACGCCATCGAGACGGCGCTGATTGGCAGCCGGGTGCTGCCGAGCGACTTCATGCTGCTTGTCGGTCAGCGGCGCGACTGAACGCACACCCGCGAGTGATGAGGAGTCACCGGGGGCTGGTCACCCGTGACGTCAGGCGCCTGCCACTCGCCGTCGGCTCATTACTCCACCGGGCCGGATCAGAACACCGGGGTCGAGCCCGGCTCGAAGCACTCGGTTCCCAGCGGCGTGGTGGCCGTAGGCGTCAACGCCACGTCGTCCAGCCGCATCCACTGCAGGGCGCTGACCGGATTGGACACGGTTGCCGCCGTCGACGGGTAGAACCCGACCGCCGCGTTCAACCAGGCAGTCGTTGTGGCGATGCGCATGGCGTAGCTGTTCAGCGCCTGCCCTGGGGGCACCCAGAACGTGCACGCGAGGACGTCGGAGAAGATCGAGTCGACCAGCAGCACCGTCACGCGCTGCCGCACGCCGCTGCTGTTTCCCATCCGGAAGGTCAGCCCGAGTCCGCGGTCCGCCGCGACGGCGGTGTTGGAGTACTGGCTCAGCGCGCCGCCGACGCCCGTGCGCACGAACTCCATGACGCCGCTGCTCACGCCAGCCTGAATCCCTCCGGTCGTGAACCACGGCGCAAAGCTACTGCCGGAGCCGGCAGAGAAGTCGCCGTTGGTCAGCATCGACATCGGCACGCCGCCGCCAGTGGCCGGCGCCGTCGGATCGATGCAGTCGGTGCGCCGGTCCGCACCGTTCGAGGGCGAGCCGGTGATCGGGACGTATTGCAGGTCGACGTTGTCGAGCAGGTAGAAGCCGGCGCCGGCCGTGGTCACCGCTGCGGCGTAGAACGAGATGGTGGCGTTGGTCCATGCCTTCGTCGTGTGCGTCTTCACCCGGTAGGTGGCGAGTGGAGCGTTGGGCTCCAGCGTGAAGGTGCAGACGGCCAGATCACTGAAATCGGCGCTGTGGACAAGCACGCTCATGCGCTTGCGTGTGGCGAAGGTGCTGCCGATCTGGAACGTGGCATCGAGCGGGCCACCGCTGGGCACCGGGATGCCGGTCTCCTGAAGGACCACCGCCTGTGTGCCAGGCCGATAGAAGCGGAACACCCCGCCCGTCACGTCCGACACCATGTCGTTGTCTGGCGAGTAGGTCAGCCAGTTCGTGGCGCCGCTGCCAAACGCGCCATTCCGGACGAGGCTGGTGGTGTTCACGCCGCCGTTGCATTGGTAGAGCCGCACGTTGTCGACGGCCCAGCCGTCGCCGCCATACTGATCGTCGGTGCCGATGCGCCAGCGGAACCGTACGTTCTGCCCGGACAGCGACGCCAGGTTCAGTCGCGTGCCGGTGTAGCCGAAGCTGCTCCCGGCGAACGCCGTGCGCCCCCCGATCGGGTTGCCGTAATTGGAATCGAGTGTGCCGACGTACGGCTGGCCAGCATCGATCAATCCGCTGGCGTCGCTCCACATGGTGCCGTTTGTCGAGTACTCGAGCACACCGCCGTCGTAGTAGCCAAATTCATCCTGATCGAACTCGAACGCGTGATCGAAGTAGAGGTAGGCCCCGGCGGGCACTGCGACCGCGCTCACCATGGCCATGCGGTGGTCAGAAATGTCGGGGTCCGACGGAACCGACGCGCTATCGCCCAAGTCTGGCCCGAACAGGCTGTATGCTCCCGTGCGCGCCCACCCGTTCGTGCGGATCCACTGCTGGCCCACGCTGGTGCTGGTCGCGTTCCAGTTGCCGGCTCCGCTCTCGAGCGTGTCGAGGAACGGCACCACGGACGGCGCGGCGTTGGTCGGGCACAGCGGGGGCGGCGGCGCGGCGCCCGTGCACGGCACCGGGTGATTCAACTCGACGGCGTCGAGCGCCAGCTTCACCTGCGTGCAGTCCGACACGGTAATGCCGAACGTGCCGATGAGGTCTCCGCATGACTGTACGATGGCCGTGTAGTCGTCGGCGAAGGTGGCGCCAGAGGTGAGATAGGTGGCGAGCGCGCGGTATTGCACCTTGCCCGCCTTGGCCAGGCCGATACCGGTGAGCGTGCGGCCGTTGAAGGTGCCGCCGTCCACCATCAGCGCGAACGCATGGTTCGGCACACCGCTGTTGATGTGCACGCCGCCGGCGTCGCTGGTGGAACAGAAGAAGCGGGCGGAATCACCCACGCGCCCAGGGTCGCCATAGACCGTCGGGTCGGACATGTTCCGGAACGGCGCGCTGCCTGGCAGCAGCGCACTCAGGTCTTCACCGAGTGCCCAGCGCGAACCGGGAGAGTCGTCGTCGATGGCAGTGTCGTTCAATAGGTCCACCGTCTCGCCGAAGATGTCTGAAAACGATTCGTTCAACGCGCCGGACTGGCGCCGGTAGAAGAGGTTGGCCGTGCGTTCGGTCACCGCGTGCGTCAGTTCGTGCGCCACGACATCGTCGGCGCCTGAGAAGCCGTCGCCGTAGACCATGCGTTGCCCGTTCCAGAACGCGTTCTGGTAGCCGACGCCGTAGTGCACCGTCGAGAACAGCGTGCCACCGGCGTTGTCGAAGCTGTCGCGGTTGTGCTGCGCGAGGAAGTAGTCGTAGGTGATTCCGCTCAGGTCGTAGGCGTTGTCGGTGTCGGCGTCGCCGGTGGCCGGCGCGTTGTTCGCGCGCACCTGCGCCACGCCTGCCTGGTTGGTGCCGTTCGACGCGGTCCAGACCGAACGCACCTTCGCCTCGGTCAGCTGGCTGAAGTGGTCGAGCACGTAGCCGGCGTTCGCGTCGATCCAGAGGAACTCGCGCAGGTGGTCGCTGGTGGCTTCGATGAACCACGCGACGCGCGGCGCGACGAACGTCGACTCCCAGATCGACTTGTCGTAGATCTCGAGACGGGGCGTGCTGAAGTCGGTGTCTGCGGCTGGCGCCGTGCCGGCCGCGCGTGCGCCTCGCTGCATGCGGGCGACGAAGCCTCGAGCCGCCGCCTCCGCGGCAGCCGCCGGCACCGAGGCCGACACGGTTGCCGGCAGGTTCGCCACCACGTGCCCGTTGGCGGCCAGCACTCGAGCGCCGCGCATGTGCACCAGAAACTCGCCGCCGGTGACAGGCACCCCCTGGTGCACCTGCTGGAAGCGCACGTGCTCGATACCGACGCTGTCGGTCGTCGCGCCGCGCTGCAGCTCGAGTTGCCGGTCGTCGTTCACACCGAACGGTGCGCCGTAGGCGCGGGCGAATGCGCGGGCACGCGTCTCGGCCGGTGCGCTGTCCGGCACCGCGAGCCGAATGCCGCGGCCGTCCGTTGCCGCGAAGCGCACCTGCCCACCGGTGCCGTCACGCTGGCGGATACCGAGTCCTTCCCCACCTTCTGTCAGGCTGGCAATGTCGGGCACCACCCGAGGCTGGCCCTGACCGGTCAGGGTATCGGTGCGCCAGAGGAGCGTTGCGGCGAGCGCCGTGGCTGCAAGCACCGCCGACGAGAGTCGAAAGGGCGTCATGGCGGTCTTCCGCGGTGACGACGCCGCGAACAGCGCGACCGGACCATCCGGCCTCGGGCGTCGTGCTGGTTAGCTAGGAACAAGGCTAGTGCAAAGCGGAGCGGGGTGCAACGCCGCGCCCGCCGAAGCAGGCGCGGCGCGTCTGGAGCTTACTGCCCGTTGGTCGTGGACGTCGCAGCGCGGGAGAATGACGCCAACGGCTCGATGCACTCGGTGCCGAGCAGCGAGGCGGCCGGCGTGCGCTGCATCGTGGCGTTGTCGAACAGAATCCACTGATCGGCCCCGACTGTCGCCGGGTAGATTGACAGCGTGGCGTTGGTCCACGCCTGCGTGGCGTAGGTCTTCACCGAGTAGTTGGTCAGTGGTTGCCCGGGAGCCAGCCAGAAAGTGCAGGCCGCCAGATCGCCGAACGAGTTGTCGTGCAGCAGCACCGTCACGCGTTTGCGCACACCGCTGCTGTTCCCCAACTGGAACGTCGACGTCATGATCTGGTCGGCCGACATCCCCTGACCGGTGGCCTGGAGCACCACACCGGCCGGGGCCGTGTTCGACGGCTTGATGAACTGGAGCACACCGCCTGAAATCTGCTGTGTGATGGTGCCGAACGCGCTCCACGGCGTCAGCAGCCCGGTGGCGAAGTCGCCGTTCGTGAGCAGGTTGCCACTGTTGGGCCCGCCGGGGACCGGGGCGGCCACCTCGGGATCGATGCAGTCGGTGCGGTCGGTCGCCAGGTCGGGCCGGTACTGCAACGACACGTCGGCGAGCTGGTAGTAGCCGCTGTCGCTCACCTCATTCACCGAGGCGGCGTAGAAGTAGATCGATGCGTTGTTCCAGGCCTTCGTCGTGTGCGACCGCACACGATAGGACTGCAGCGGCGAGTTCGGCGGCAGCCAGAAGGTGCAGACCGCCAGATCGCTGAAGTCGGAGTCGAGCGTCAGCACGCTGATGCGCTTGCGCACGCTGCTCGTGTTGCCGACACGGAACTCGGCCTGAATGGCGGCAAAGGCCGGCAGTGGCACACCGGTGTTCTGGAAGATCGTGGCCTGGTTGCTGGTGCCGGCCGGCGGCTTCACGCGGAAGAAATTGAAGACGTTGCCGCTCAGGAACGACTGCATGTCGCTGGCGCTCGGCGTGGAGAACAGCGACCACCGCGTGGTGTCGTTTCCCTCGAAATGGCCGTTCTGGATCAGCTCCTGGTACTCGGTGGCGCCGGGGCCGCACTGGTAGGCCGCCTGCTGGAACCTCACGCTATCGATCCACCAGCCCGTGCTCGCCACGCTGCTGTCGCTGGCCATGCGCCACCGGAAGCTCGCGAGCTGCCCCTGCGCCGACGGCGGCAGGTTGACGACGGTGGTGATGCGTCCGGATGATGCGCTGCTCCAGGCCTGGCGGCCCGCGATGGGGCTTCCACAACATGAGCTGATTGTGCGGTTGTAGCCGCCGATCGAGAAGGAGCCGCCGGCCGCCATGATGTCGGCCCAGGCGCCGCCGGCGATGGAGATTTCCAGGACGCCGCCGTCGTAGCCGACACTCGCACCGGCTTCGAACGCGTAGACCTGCTTGAACGACAACTGGGTCGCCGCCGCCGGAATGGCGAAGTTCGGCGACACCAGCACGTTGTCGCTGACCGACGCGGGGTCGCCGGCGAACACCGCGTTCGGAGTCGTGTCCTGCGCCGTCACGCCGCTCGGCAACGTGGTGGTGGTGACGAACAGGTTCGCCGTGCCCACGAGGGTTGACGTGGTCCACCCAGACGGCAGCGCCGGTGCGGCGACGCCGTCGAAGTTCTGCGTGGCGATGATCACCGGGCTGCCAACCGTCATCGGGAAGGTGAAGTCCTTCGTCGGCTGCGACGGCTCGGTCACCTGCAGCGTCGCGGTGACGCTATTTCCGCACAGGGCATCGACCGTGAAGGTGAACGTGCGACAGGTCACGGCGGCGGGAGCGATGGTGCCGAAGCTCTGGCTGCCAGACGGCGACAGCACGCCGCCCGTGGCCTGCAGGCTTCCGGTCACCGAGCCTGAGGTCGCGCCGCCGTTGTTCGTGAGGCAGAACGACACGCCGACCACTTCCGTCGGATCGAGCCGGCCGTTCGGAATCGACTCCGAGACCAGCATCGACTTGAGCTTAGAAACACCCGGCGTGTCGAACGCTTCGATCACCGTTCCGCTGGCCGCGTTGACGACCGAGGCGCTGAACCCCATGCCGCGCGCGGCGAAACCGGCCCAGACGTCGGCCACGGTCGCAGTGGCATCCGACGGCAGCGCCGCTGCCGCCGCGAGGATGGCGTCACGCCCCTGGATGAAGGTGGGGTTCAGCGGCGACAGCTTCATGCCGTCGGTCACAATCTGCAGCACGCGGTCGTTCCCCACCGCGAACCCGAGCCGGTTGATCAGGCGCGCGCGCACTTCGAACAGTGCTGACGCCCAGACCTCGCCGGCGTTGTGCACCTCGAAGGCGCTGCCGGCGGCGAAGAGCGGGTTTGGCACATAGGCGCCATCGGTCAGGTTCATCTGGGCCGGGTCGATGTCGGCAAATGTCAGCGGGTTGTGCGGTTTGCTGTTGGACCCGATCGCGGTCTTCACCGCGTAGGGGAAGCGGCGGATGCCGTAGTAGTAGTTGTCGGTGAAGCTGGGGCTGAGAAGGTAGGTGGCCCAGCCTCCCGTCGAGTAGATGCCGCTGGTGCTCTCGTCGGCGGTCGACAAGACGGCGCGCGCGTAGAAGTCGGACCACCCTTCGCCCATCGCACCGGACATAGTCGTCGTCAATCCGGCGGCATTGCCGATCAGGCGGTTCGACAGGCCGTGCGTCAACTCGTGCAGGACGATGTCCGCGTCCAGGGCGCCGCCGCGGTCGGGAGTCGGCCCGGTAAAGAGGTACATCTGCATGCGTCCGAAGCCGCCATCGGCAGGTGTCGCGAAGTTGGCGTTGTTGGTGCCGCTCGAATCCTGGATTTCCGCTTGGACAGCATCATTGCTCACGCCGCCGCGGCTGAAGTTGTCCGTCTGGAAGTTTCTCGCCGCTTCGGTGAACCCCGACCGGTACAGCCGGTCGTGGTAACGATTGGCCCAGTAGAAGCCGTTCGTCACTTCGCCCTGCTGGTAGGCGGCGGTCAGCGGATCGGTCACTGTCGGGTCGTACGTGAAGTTGAAGACGCGGCCGGGACCGGTGACGACGGCGTCGATGCCGTTCGTGCCGTCGCGGTCGATGCCCGCCACGACGGCATTGCCGGTCGTGGTGCTGACGCCGTCGGTGATCCAGCCGTTGTTGTTGAAGGTATTCGGTGCCTCGTTGCCTCGCAGCACGATGGTCGAGCGGCTGATCGGCGCGGCTTGCGTGCCGCTGCCCGGCAGCATGGTGACCGGAGACATCGGCGCAGGGCTGTCGTTGTCGTAGACGTTGAAGCTGGCCGTCTGCGTCTGGTAGTTCGTGAGGTTCTTGCGGAACAGCACGGTGCCGTCATCGGCATCGAGCACGATCATGAAGACGTCGGTCGCACTCCAGATTTCAGTGACCCACGCCAGGCGCGCCACGCCAGGGCCGAGCGGGAAGTACACCTGCCAGGCACGCGGGGAACGGTCCATCGTCCCGCGCGTGAAGGTCTGCTTGCCAGTGGCATCGACACCGATCGCGGCCAGCGCCGACGTCTCGGCGTTCCAGCCGACACTCTTCACCGCCCGCGCGATGGCGCCGGCGCCGTCGAAGGCAGGGACGGTGGACAGCGCAGCCTGCGAGAGGCCGGGCGCGAGCAGGCCCGTGGTTCGCACCAGCTCGCCCTTCGCGGTGAAGCCGCCACGCATGGTGCCCTGGAACACCGGCAGGCCGTTGATCTTCTGCTCGAACTCGACCCACGCCATGTTGCCCGACGGGTTCTCGTAGTTGGCCGCGAGGTCGAGCGTGTCGACCTCCGATGCCGACAGCCCGAAGGCATCGGCCTGCTCGCCGAGGAATGCCCGCAGCGTGCCGACGCGGTCGCTCGACGGTCCGGTGAGGAACCCGGTGCCCGGCACCAGTCCCACCACTTCGGGCACGCCAAGTCCGGGGTTCAGCGCGACGTCCATGCCGTCGCTCCGCGCACGCAGACGCGCCAGGCCATCGGCCTGCACATCGGCGAGCCGGGCCGAGCCAAACGACGAGGCCCGCTGCTGCTCGACGTACGACGCCGCGGCCGGCGTCTTCTCGGTGCGGATGTCGAAGTTGGCCAGCGTGGCGGGCTGCTGAATGACCGGGGAGACGGCTCCCTGCGCGGTTGTGGTCTGCGACCAGAGACCGGCTGCGCCGGCCACCGCGAGCAGGGCTGAGGCAAGCAGGGCGGGAACGCGAGAGCGGGCAGAGCGGACCACGGCAACTCCTCGGGAAAGAACGGTCGGTGCGGCTCGACATCGGGACGACATCGGGCGGACCTGCGGATACGAACGACGATCCGGACCGACTCGAACGTACGTCAGCTGACGCGAAGGTACCGAGGTTACGCTAGTGACCCAGCCGTTTCAATACTGCAGAGCAGTCGTGGAACGGTGCGTGCAGGGCGTGAAATGGCTGACTGTTTCCAGCCACCAGCAGCAACGGACCTACGGCAGGGCCTGCTCGTCGCGTCCGACACCGGGCACCGCAACCACCGGCGCCGCCACACCGCGGAGTCGTTCATAGGCGTCGAGTCCCTCTTCGACGGGACCGTCGAACACCAGATGCCCTTGCTCGAGCACGCAGGCGCGGTCGCACATGTCGCGCACCGCCTTCGGCACGTGCGAGACGAAGAGCAGCGTCTTCCCCTTCTCGCGCATCAACCGCAGGGTCGCCAGGCACTGCTCCTGGAACTCCGCGTCGCCAACGGTGAAGACCTCATCCATCAGCAGGATGTCGGGATTCAGATGTGCCGCAATCGCGAAGCCGAGCCGGGCGCCCATCCCGGAGGAGAAGTTCTTCAGCGGCTGCGCCATGAAGTGCCGCAGCCCCGAATACTCGACGATGGCCGGATACAGTTCGGCGATTTCCTCGCGCTGCAAGCCATAGACGGAGGCATTGAGGAACACATTCTCGGTGCCGCTCAACTCGGGATGGAAGCCGACGCCGAGTTCGATCATCGTGCCGATGCGTGCGTGCGGCGCGATCAGCAACCGGCCGGTCGTTGGCAGGTGCAGACCCGCGATGAGCTTGAGCAGCGTGCTCTTGCCCGAGCCGTTGCGGCCAACCAGCGCCAGCGCCTCACCCTGGCGCACGGTGAACGACACGTCCTTCAGCGCCCAGAACTCTTCGAGCACCTCGCGCTTGCCGGCGTCGAACATCGACAGGAAACGCACCTTCAGCTCGTTGGTGTGGTTGTGCCGCAGGTAGAAGCGCTTCGACAGCGCCTGCGCGTCGATGACCACGCTCATCAGAGATGCTCGCTCAACTGGTCTTCGACCGAGACGAACCAGATCGTGCCGAGGGCGAGCACGGTGAGGCTGTAGGCGATGGCCACCCCCCACACCGCCGCGTCCGGCGCGACACCGTCGAAGAAGATGCGTTGATACGCGATGATGAACGGCGACATCGGACTAAGGAGAATGGGCAGCCGCAGCCATTCGGGCACCTGCGACAGTGGATACACGATCGGCGTGGTCCAGAAGAGCATCAGCAGCGCGATGTCGACGAAGTGGCGCACGTCGCGGAAATAGGCCGTGGCCGCAGCCAGCAGCAGCGCGGTGCCGATGGTGAACGCCAACTGCATCGCCAGGAAGGCCGGGAACATCAGCAGCGGGCCGAGGCTCGGCACGCGGAACAGCAGGAACATGGCCGGCAGGAAGACCACCAGCATCAGCAGGTACTGCGCGAGGTTGAACAGCACTGTGGCGATCGGCAGCACGGCGCGCGGGAAGCGCACGGCCTTCACGAGGCTGCCGCCGTCGATGATGGCGCCGGTCGACATCACCGCGGAGTTCGCAAAGAACGACCACGCCATCACGCCGATTAGGATGAAGAACGGGAAGCCGGGCTGCTTCACCCCGAGGATGTACTTGAACGCGACCGTGTAGACGCCGACGAGTGTCAGCGGGTTGACCAGCGACCAGATGAAGCCGAGCACCGAACCGCGGTACTTCAGCCTGAGGTCCTTGCGCACCAGATTGCGAATCAGCTCGCGGTAGGAGAACAGGGCGAAGAGCGTCGGCACCACCGACTGCCGCTCCACCGCACGGTCGACCAGGCCGCCGGAGGTCGGCCTTTCCACGCCGGTGGTGCGCTCGATGATCACGAACACCCGGAACGTGCGCCAGCCGAGCGTGATCACCCAGAAGAGGAACAGGTCGACGAGGAAGGTCGCGCGCGACAAGTGCGCGAAACCGGCCGTCCAGTAGACCGCGGCCACGGCGACGGCGCTGCCGAGGCCCGCGCCAAGGAACAGGCGCCAGACCTTTCGGCCAACCGGCGACGGCGAGTAGACGCGCGTGAGCGCGAGACCGACCAGGTGGCCCGCCACCATCAGCAACAGCGTGCGGTTCGCGTCGGTGACGAGTTGCTGGAGCGGCGTGTCGGGGAAGCGAAGGCGATGAGCCAGCAAATAGCTGACGAACGCAGCCGCCGCGTCGGCAGCCGGCGCAACGAGGAGAGACAACAGGCCCACGGGTTAGCCGAGCGCGCGTTCCGCTGCGGTCACTTCGCCGCGGATCGACACCGCGCCCTTCCGCGGGTCGAGCGCGGTCGGCGCGTGCGCATGCACGGCTGCCGCAAGACGCGCCGCGTTGCGAAGCCGCATCTGCTGGCGCACGAGCAGCACGGCCTGCACGGCCGGTGCGGCCAGTTGCCCGGCGGCGCCGGCGTGCTTGCGGTACATCCGCAGCGCGCTCGTGTGGAAGGCGCGAATCGCGACTTCGGGGTTGTGCGAGGAGGAGGCGCCGACCGAGTGCTGCACGATGGCCGTCGGCACATAGACGGTGTGCAGGCCGGCATCGAGCACGCGGCGGCAGTAGTCGGCATCCTCCCAGTAGAGGAAGAACGCTTCGTCGAGACCACCGAGTCGCTCGAAGAGGTCGCGTCGCGTCATGAGGCAGGCGCCCGAGATCCAGTCAACGCGGACCGGATCCAGGGCGTCGAGCCCCTTCAGGTTGCGCGTGGCGAACCAGTTGCCAGGAAACATCGTCGTCAGCCAGGACGTGCGGCCCCCGAACGGCGTGGTCATGTCGGGGAAGCGGCGCGCCGACGCCTGCACGGTGCCGTCATCGTTCACGACACGCGGACCCACAACCCCGGCTTCAGGCCGCTGCTCGAGCGAGTGGCGCAGCGCATCGACAACCCCGGCCTCGAGTATCGTGTCGGGATTCAGGAGCAACAGGAATGGCGCCTTCGTCTGCCTCGCCGCAAGGTTCACCCCAGCGGCGAAACCGATGTTCGCGGTGGAGGCGCACACGCGGACAGCCGGAAATTCGGGTGCCAAGCCCTTGAGCGACGCATCGGTGCTCTCCTGGTCGACCACCACGACTTCATCGCACGCGCAGAGCAGGGGCACCAGGGAGCGGAGGCATCGCCTGAGGTGCTCATACGCCTTGAAGTTGACGATGAGCACGGCGACCCCGTTCGGCACGGCGCGTGAGTGACTCGCACTCTCGGAGGCTGGCACTTGTGGGGACACAGGAATAATGCGCGATGGTACCAGATGAGCCTCGGATATTCTACGGACAATGAAGGTGCTCATCGCCGCGGGCACGCGGCCCGAAGCGATCAAGCTCGCGCCGCTCGTCGCCGAACTTCGGCGCGCCCCGGACCGGTTCGACGTGGTGCTCTGCAGCACGGGCCAGCATCGCGAGATGCTCGCTCAGGTGCTGCGCCTGTTCCAGCTCGAGAGTGACATCGATCTCGACGTGATGACGCCCAACCAGCAACTGGGTGACCTCACCGCGTCTGTCCTCCAACGCATGAGCGCAGTGCTCCGAACAGAACAGCCCGACTGGGTGGTGGTGCAGGGCGACACCACCACGACGATGGCCACGGCGCTGGCGGCGTTCTACCAGAAGCTGCCCGTGGCACACGTCGAAGCCGGCCTGCGCTCGGGCGATCGCTTCCATCCGTATCCGGAGGAGTGGAACCGGAAAGCGACCGACGCCGCCTCGGACCTGCTCTTCGCGCCCACCGACACGGCTGCCGGCAACCTCCGCGCCGAGGGGTTCGGCGCCGAACAGATCATCGTCACCGGCAACACCGGCATCGACGCGTTGCTGCAGGTGGCGTCCCGCCCCGACACCCCGTTCGTGCACGCGCTCGTCTCCTCGCTTGCCGGGAAGCGCATCGTGCTGGTCACCACCCATCGTCGTGAGAACTTCGGCGACCCGCTGTCCGGCATCTGCCGCGGCCTGCGGTCGCTGGCGGACCGGGTGCCGGACGTGCAGTTCATCCTGCCGGTGCACCGCAATCCGAATGTCGCCGAGGTTGTGCGCCAACAACTCGGCGCCGACGAGCGCTTCACGCTGACCGCTCCGCTCGACTACCTCGATTTCGTCGGCGTGATGAAGCACGCCTCGCTCATCCTGACCGACTCCGGCGGCGTGCAGGAAGAAGCGCCGAGCCTCGGCGTACCCGTGCTGGTGCTGCGCGAGAAGACGGAGCGACAGGAGGCGGTCGCGGCGGGTACGGCGCGGCTGGTCGGCACCAATGCCGAGGTGATCGCCGACACCGCCTGCACGTTGCTGACCGACGCCGCCGAGCGCCAGCGGATGGTCGGCGCACGCAATCCGTTCGGCGACGGCCTGGCGAGCGCGCGCATCGCCGAGGCGCTGTTCGCGCATCGGCCTGGCGCGCGATGAACACGCTCGTCTATTTCGCGCCCGTGGCGTGGGACAGTTATCTGCAGCGGCCGCACTACGTCGCAAGGCACGTCCTCGCGCGCGGCGGACGCGTGCTCTGGATCGACCCCTACCCTACCCGCTTTCCGATGCTGCGCGATCTGCGGCGCCGCGTCGGCACCACGCTGCGAACGCCTCGTCCCAGCGGCCTCACCGTGATCGCACCGCGCGCGTTGCCGCTGGAACCGCTGCGGGCGGGGCAGGCGCTGAACGACGCACTGTTCGGACGCGCGTTGCTCGCCCGCGTCCGGGCCTGGTGTGCGGACGACACGGTGACCGTTGGCATCGGCAGGCCGAGCAGTCTGGCGCTGCGCGCGCTGGACGTGCTTCGCCCGTCCTGGAGTGTCTTCGACGCACTCGACGACTTTCCACAGTTCTACGAAGGCCTCGCGCAGCGCGCCGTGGCACGGCTCGAATCGGCGATCGCCGAACGCGTCGATGCCGTGCTCACTCCGTCGACTGGACTCTGGCACAAGTTCGCGGCGCTCGGAACCAGGCGCGTGATGGTGCACAACGCCTGCGAGATGGCGGCGCTGCCTCCGGTTCGCGACTCACCTCCCACTCCGCCGGTGGTCGGCTTCGTCGGCTGCATCAGCACGTGGTTCGACTGGGCGCTGGTCGACCGGCTCGCGCGTGAGAGGCCGCAGGTCCGCTTCGAGCTGAGCGGCCCGTGCTTCGACGGACCGTCGGCACAGCTGCCCCCGAACGTGCAACTGCTGCCGGCCTGCGCGCATGACGAGGCCGTACGGCGCATGACGCGTTTCAGCGTGGGCCTCATCCCCTTCAAGCGGAACCTGCTGACCGAAGGGGTCGACCCAATCAAGTACTACGAGTATCGCGGACTGGGCCTGCCGGTCTTGAGTTCGCGCTTCGGCGAGATGGCGCTGCGCGGCGAGCCGGATGGTGTCTTCTTCGCGGAGGAGCCAGGCGCTCTCGCCGCGACGCTGGCACGCGCGGCGCGCCCGGTGTCGCAGCACGACGTCGACGCATTCCGACGCGCGCATTCGTGGGAGCGGCGCTTCGCCGATGCGGGGTTGTTCGCGCGCGCGTAGGGCGTTGGCGCGCCGGCCGCCCGTCTTCAGGCGGAGATCAGGCGGCGGTGGCGGCGGCCTTGGCGAGCCGCGTGCGCACGTGCGACAGCAGCATCGCTCGCGTGAACGGCTTGGCCAGGAACGTCCCCGGCTCGTTCCAGTCGAGTGCCTTCGGCAGTCCGGACATGAACAGCACCGGCAGCGTCGGCCGAACCGCGCGCAGCGCACACGCCAGGTCGCCGCCGGTCATCTCGGGCATCATCACATCGCTCAACAGCAGGTCGATGCGGTCGCCCATGGCATCCATCACCGAGAGCGCTTCGCCTGGCGTGGCGACGGCCACCACCTCGTAGCCGTCGGCCTCGAGCATGTCCCGCGTCACTGTCCGCACCGGCTCGAGATCTTCGACGACCAGGATGCGGGCACCGGCCCGCTGCGAGTATCCGCTGGTCAATAGTTCGTGTACCACGCTCGAATCCTTCGGCAACGCCGTGACCGGCAGTTCGATGGTGAACGTGGTGCCTTCACCCGTCTCGGACTCGACCCAGATGAAGCCGCCGCTCTGCTTGACGATGCCGTACACCGTCGACAGGCCGAGACCGGTGCCCTGCATGCCCTTGGTGGTGAAGAACGGCTCGAACACTTTGCTCAATAGCTCAGGCGCGATGCCGCTGCCGGTGTCGGTGACGGTCAACTGCACGTAGCCACCGGCCGGCTGCATGCCCCGGCCCGGCCCGGGCGTATCGACGCTGATGCCGCGCACCCGGATAGCCAGACGGCCGCCATGCGGCATGGCGTCCCGCGCGTTGATCGCGAGGTTGAGGACGATCTGTTCCAGCTGCGACGGGTCGGCGCACACGCTCGGCAAGCCGGCCGGCGCGTCGATCTCGAGCCGCACATCGTCGCCGATCAGCCGATCGACCATGCCGCACATGGCATCGACCACCGAGGCCACATCGACGACACGTGGCCGCAACACCTGCTGTCGCGAAAACGCCAGGAGTTGCTTGGTGAGATCCGCGGCCCGCGTCGCCGCGCGAATCACCTGGTTCAACGAATCGTGATCGCCGATCTCCAGCTGCAACTGCTCCGCGAACCCGATCATGACCGTCAGCATGTTGTTGAAGTCGTGCGCGATGCCGCCGGCGAGCCGGCCCACCGCTTCCATGCGCAACGCCTGACGCCGCTGCTCCGAGCACGATCGCAGCTGATGCACGTCGGCGTCGCCCAGGTCCGCGGCGCGTTCGATCGGACGGAACCAGACCAGCCGGCCAGTGTCGGTGGCCGACAGGTCGACGACCTGTTCGGTGCGCTCGTAGAGCCGGCCGTCATGCGCGGTGACGATGACCCGCGATGCGGTCAGCGAAGACGCCGCGAGGGCCTCGGTGTCGATGCGGGTGAGGCTGGCCTCGATCGTGTCGAGGGTGGCGGTTGCCATGACGTCCGCCGGCAGCGCGCTGACGTGCAACATAGCCGGGTTCCAGGAACGCACCCGTCCACCGGCGTCGATGAGCACGATGCCATCAGGCGATTGCTCGAGCAGCGGGCCGAGCCAGTCGGCCACGCTGGTTGTAATGGTGCGCGCGGCGCTCATGACGCCTCCACACGCAGCGCGGGCAGCGCCGCGGCGAGACGTGCGGACAGCGCCGAGAACCGCGGTGCGGCGGCGGCGCCAACGCTGGCGGTGACACGCGTGTGCACGGCGTCGAGCAGCGAGCTTCGCTCGACGGCAATCGGTTCGAAGATGCGATTCAGTTCGTGCTCGCGTCGCGCCACACGCGTCGAGACGTCGTCGAGCGCAGTGCCCAGCTGCACGATGGCATCAGGGGCAGCCACTTCGTGGTTCACGGTGTACTCCCGAGGGTCAGCGCTGCACAAACGTGCCCTCGAAGACAGGTATCGACCTGCTCATCTATCAGGATGATGACCAACCGTGAGTCATTCGATGACCCGTTATGAGCCGGTCATCCCTCTGCTGACGCTGGCGTGAACGTGTTCGTCTGACACGCTGTAGGAATAATTTCCTGACGAGTGCCGCTCGTGTCATGCAAGTGTCGCCAAACGCCCATGGAGTAGCACGTCGGTTGATTTCGTGTAGGACTGACCCGTATTGCTGCGTCCGATACCAGTTCTGTAAGGTGGCGAGTAGCGCATCACTCGCACACAATTCGCTTTGCGGAGTCGGAGTCGCGTGTCGCATTCAGCGTCGCGATCGGTCCTCGTCGTCGAGAGCGACCGGTCAGCAGCCAGACAGATTCAGGCGTGTCTTGCGTATGCAGGATTCACGGTCATGCCTTCCGTGTTCAGCGCACGCGAAGCCATCGCCAGCATCGGCGTGCGAGCGCCGGATGTGATCGTGATGGACATCAGCCTGGTCGCCAACGACGCCGCCCGTCGCGAACTGTGCGACCTCACCCAGCAGCACGCCATTCCCATCGTCTATCTGTCAGCCAGCACGGACCGCGCGACACTCGAACGCGCGGCCGACGGCTGTGCGGCGGCCTGCATCCTGAAGCCGTTTGCGGAGCGCCAGCTCGTCTCGTCGGTGCTGCTGGCCACGATCGCCGCAGAGCGCGGCTCGACATTGTGGATGGCGCCAAAGCCGCTGACGCTCGCGGACAAGCTCCGGGCGATTGCGGCGGTGGTGAACGACCTTCCGATCGGCGACGACCCGTCGACCACGTTCGCCATGGCGCGGGCGCACGTGGCGCCGGCCACGGTCACGCACGGGAACGGACTGTCCGGGCGCGAGCGTGAAGTGGTGGAGTTGCTGGCCAACGGCGCGCGGGTGGTCACCATCGCCCGGCAACTGCAGCTCAGCCCGCACACCGTCCGCAACCACCTCAAGTCGGTCTTCCGGAAGCTGAACGTGCACGGCCAGCATGAGCTGTTCGAATACTGGCGCGGGCAGCGGGCCGGCTGACACCCGCCGCCGTCGCCTTCGACACCGCCGCGCATCCCCTCGGCCAGTTGCCGCTGGGCATCCATAGCCAATTGCCTTGAACCGGTGAGACGGGTCAGATACAGTGCCTCGGCCAGCATCTAACCGGCCGGGGTCCTCCCGCCGGGACGTTGGAACCGGAGGCTGTTGTACATGAAGCGTTTTACCGTCCCTGCACTCGCCGCCATTGCGATGGCCGGAGCGTTCTCGCTCACGATGTCGCCTGTGAAGGCCCAATCGCGCGCGAAAGCCACGAACGTCCCCACTATCCCGCACGAAGCGGTGCCCAATTTCTTCAAGAACCCTCCCGGGATCTACACGGGCGAGAACATGGGTATCTCGACCGACTCCAAGGGCAACATCTACATCTATCACCGCGCCAACGAGACGCGCCTGTTCCAGTACGACCCGACGGGCAAGTTCGTCCGTGAGATCGGCCGCAACAACTACGGTTCGTCGTTCGCGCATTCGGTCCGCGTGGATTCCCAGGACAACATCTGGGTCGTCGACGAAGGCACCGACACGCTCGTCAAGTTCAGCCCCGAGGGGAAGATCCTGATGACCGTCGGCCGCCGCGAGGACCCGGTGGGGTCGCTCGCCAACATGCCCGGCCAGGGGGTCTTCCACGGCCGCAACGAGAACTACCGCTTCGGCCGCGAGACCGACATTGCGTGGGACCAGCAGGGCAACTTCTTCGTGTCGGACGGCTACAACGACGCGCGCGTCGTGAAGTTCGACAAGAACGGCAAGTTCCTCAAGGCCGTAGGCAAGCGCGGTCCTGGCAACCTCGAGTTCAACACGCCGCACTCCATCGCCACCGACTTCCAGGGCAACGTCTACGTCGGCGACCGCGGCAACGCGCGTGTCACGGTCCTCGACAACGAGCTGAACCTGAAGGCCAACTACGACCAGACCGGTAATCCGTGGGCGGTCTGCGTGTCGGGCGGTCCCGGCCCGAAGAACCCGGGCAAGCAGTACCTGTACGTGTCGAACTCGTGGCCCGACAGCGCACCGGCGGCGCAGGCCGAGTACACCGGCGAGGTCTACAAGATGGAACTCGACGGCACGATCATCGGCAAGTTCGGCAAGGGCGGCAAGGCGGTGGGCGAATTCTCGACCATTCACCAGATGGACTGCCGCGACCCGAACACGATCTTCACCGCAGAGATCAACAACTGGCGCTCGCAGAAGATCCTGCTCAAGCCCACGGCGACCCCGTCCAAGACGAGCGGCGCGAACTAGGAGACGGGGATGAATCGAACAGTCAAGGGTTTCGTAGCAGCAGGCGTGCTCGCCTTCAGCAGCACGCTCCTCGCGCAGTCGGGCGCTCCGACCGCTCCGCAGATCGCGTTCGACAGCGTCGATCTCCTCAAGTGGGACGAGTCGCACATCGTCGGTGAAGTCGGCGGCGTCGGGCAGGACTCCAGAGGTCGCGTGTATGTCTACACGCGCACCGGTCATGCCTACGCGACGCTCGGCGACAACCGGACGTTCCTCCGCAACGGCTCGCGCCTGTTCCAGTACGACGCCGCCGGCAAGTTCGTGCGCGAACTCGGCCAGGACGTCTACGGCTTCAATGCCGCGTTCGGCCTCCGCATCGATCCGCAGGACAACGTGTGGACCGTCGATCAGGGTGCGAACCAGATCGTGAAGTTCGACCCGAACGGCAACGTCGCACTGGTGCTCGGCCGAAAGCCCGAGGCCATCAACGTCCGCCCGGCCGCACCGCGCGGTGAAGGCGGCGGCGCTGGCGCTCCTGGCGGGGGCGGCGGTCGCGGTGCGGCGCCAGGCGGCGCCACGGCCGGTCCGGCACCAGGCGCAGGCACGCCAGGCTCGACCTTCAACCAGCCCTCGGACGTGGCGTGGGACAAGGCCGGCAACATCTACATCGCTGACGGGGTGGCCGGCAACGTCAACCGCATCGCGAAGTTCAACAAGGACGGCAACTTCGTCAAGCAGTGGGGATCGACCGGCACCGCGAACGGCCAGTTCCGTGGTCCGAAGGCGCTCGCGGTTGACGCCAGCGGCAACGTCTACGTGGCCGATTCGGGCAACAAGCGCATCCAGGTGTTCGACGGCGAAGGCACGTTCAAGTCGGAGATCACCAACATCGGTTCACCACTCGCAATGTGCATGACCACCGGCGCGACACAGTATCTCTACGTCTCGCACTCGGGCGACAACGACGGCATGGTCGATCAGGCCATCCTGAAGGTGGGGCTCGACGGCAAGGTCGTCGGCCGCTTCGGCACGGCGGGTCGCCAGCTGAAGCAGTTCGGCCTGGTCAACTCCATCGACTGCCGCAACGAGAACGAGTTACTGCTCGGCGAAATGACCAGCTGGCGCGTCCAGAAGGTCTCGCTCAAGAAGTGAAGAAAAGGCTCTAGGCTCTCACTGCAAGGCCCGGTGGAGTCCATTCCGCCGGGCCTTCTTTCGTTGTCGGCACGGCCTGGAGCCCGAAGCCTTCGAATCCGCCCGTCCCGCCCCGTCCCGCCCCGTCCCGCCCCGCTGCGGTATCATCGGGATCTATGAAACCTTCCGTCATCGTCTCGGCGCCGCGGCTCGCTGCCGTGGCCTGCGCAGCCCTGTTCGGCGGCGCGCTCCTCGCAGCTCAGGGACCGCAGGGCAACGTCCTGCCGCTCGAACCGTTCAAGGAACGCGGGGCGAGCGTCACGCCGGCCTACGAAGGCTGGTTCGCCAATGCCGACGGCAGCTTCAGCATGCTGCTCGGCTACTACAACCGGAACTCGCGGCAGCCGTTCGACATCCCGGTTGGCCCGAACAACAAGATCGAGCCAGGCCCGGTGGATCAGGGTCAGCCCACGCACTTCGAAACGGGTCGCCAGTGGGGCGTGCTGGTCGTGAAGGTGCCGAAGGACTTCGGCAAGAAGACCCTCACCTGGACCATCACTGCCAACGGCGAGACCCAGTCGATTCCGTTCGCGCTGCTCAACCCCTACAACGTGGCGCCGTTCAAGGAAATCGGCATGAACAACGAGCCGCCCAAGCTGTCGTTCACGCAGGGCGGACCCGCATTCGCCGGCCCGCCGATGGCCACGGCCTCCACGCTTACCGGCAAGGTGAATACCCCGATTGCCCTGAACGTCTGGGTGCAGGACCCGAAAGGACGAGGTGAGGAAGGCGCCGGTCGCGGTCGCGGTCCTGCCTCGGTGGCCACCGTTTCCCTCCACAAATACCGCGGCCCTGGCACCGTCACCTTCGATAAGGCCCGGCTGCCGGTGCCGACGCAGGGTGCCCAGGTGAGCGCCACGGCCACGTTCAGCGAGCCGGGCGACTACACTCTGCGCGTACAGGCCAATGACGAGTCGGGTGAGGGCGGTGGCGGCTTCCAGTGCTGCTGGACCAATACTTACGTAAAGGTTACGGTCACCCCCTAAATTTTGGTATGGGTCGCCAGCGACTACAGCCCTACACTTGGTTAGCTGTACAAACCTGGTGCACAGGGGAGTGATCCCCGAAGGAGTTCGTTCATGTTCGAAGTACGGTCCAGCGCAATCGCCGCCATCGTTCTTGGCGCGGCCCTCGCGCTCCCGGCCGCGGCCTCTGCCGCAGTGCCAGCCAATCCGACGTTCGCGAAGGACATCGCACCGATCTTCCAAGAAAAGTGTGAAGCCTGCCACCGGCCCGACTCGATCGCGCCGATGTCGCTGAAGACGTTTGCCGAAGTGCGGCCGTGGGTCCGCTCCATCAAGGCGCGCGTCGAAAACCGCACGATGCCGCCGTGGAGCATCGACCGCTCGATTGGCGTGCAGAAGTTCCGCAACGATCGCTCGCTGAGCGACGAGCAGTTCGCCACCGTCGTGAAGTGGGTCGATGCCGGTGCGCCGCAGGGCGACGCCAAGGACATGCCTGGCCCGAAGACCTGGCCTGAAGATCAGGGCTGGAGCTTCGCGGCGCAGTACGGCCAGAAGGAACCCGACCTGATCGTCAAGTCGGAACCGTTCACGATGCCTGCGGTCTCGCAGGACGCGTGGGACAAGCGTCTCACTGATGCCGGCATCACCGAGCCGCGCTGGGTGCGCGCGATTGAAATCCGTCCGAACACCGTGAAGGGCCGTCGCATCACCCACCACGCGATCGCCTACCTCGAGCAGGAAGACCCTGGCGCCCAGCAGTCGTTCCTCCCCACCCCGTTCATGGAGTGGGCGGTGGGCAAGCAGGGCGAACTGCAGCGCCCAGGCACCGGCAAGCTCCTGCTGCCGGGTGCGAAGTTCCACTGGGATATCCACTACTCGGCAACCGGTGAAGAGATCACCAGCCAGGTCGAGATGGGCTTCTACTTCTACCCGAAGGGGCAGGAGCCGAAGTACCGCACGTCGCTCTCGCTCGTCCCGGCGGCGCTCGGCACGATGGACATCCGTCCCAACACGCTGTCGATGTCGGAAGGGTTCTTCACGCTGCGCGACAACGCCCGCATCGAGAGCTTCCAGCCGCACATGCACCTGCGCGGCAAGGCGATGCAGGTGACGGCGCTGTCCCCCACCGGTCAGCAGACGGTCATCAGCTACATCAGCAACTTCGACTTCAACTGGATGACCAGCTACCAGTACGCGGATGACGCAGCGCCGCTGCTGCCGAAGGGCACCATCCTGAAGGTCACGGCGTGGCACGACAACACCTCGGCGAAGAAGAGCAACCCCGATCCGAACCAGTGGGTCGGCTGGGGCGACCGCACGGTCGACGAAATGGCGCACGCCTGGATCAACATCGTCTACATGAACGATGCGGACTTCAAGACCGAGCAGGAAGCGCGCAAGTCGGCCGGCAGCACGCAGCAGCAGGACTAGCTTGCCCTCCCTAGCCGAGAGGCGAAGGAGGGTCGTTGGTCATGTGTCATTGGTCGCTGGCTAACGCCGACGGGCGCGACGCGGACCACTCGACGCTCGCATCTCAAGAAAGGCCGGTGCTCCTCAGGGACACCGGCCTTTCTTTTTTTCCCAGTCTTCAATCTGACTTCTCACTTCTGACTTCCCCATGTCTTCTCTGCCCTACGGCATTCCCGCTCCCGCCTATCGCCTGCCCGACGCCACGCGCATCGGCGCCGTGTACCTTCAGGTGTCCAACCTGCAGCGTTCGCTCGACTACTACGAGCACGTGATTGGCCTGCGCGTGGCCGCGCGCGAGGCGGACCGGGCGACGCTCACGGCCCACGACGATGCCAGGCCGCTCGTCGAACTGCACGAGAAGCCAGGGGTGACGCCGCCGCCAAAGCGCGGCTTCTTCGGCCTCTACCACTTCGCCATCCTGCTGCCGAGCCGCGCCGACCTCGGGCGCCTTGTCGCGAACCTGGCGAGCATGGGACTTCGGATGGGCGCGGCCGATCACCTCGTCAGCGAGGCGATCTATCTGACGGACCCTGACGGACTGGGGATTGAGGTGTACTGCGATCGACCGCGCGAGAACTGGGACGTGCGGGGGCAGGAACTGGTGATGGAGACCGAGCCGCTCGACCTGATGGAACTGGTCAGGGCCGGCGAAGACCTACCGTGGCAGGGCGCGCCGCTGGGAACGACGATGGGGCACGTGCACCTGCACGTGGGCAATCTGGAGGAGGGTGAGGCGTTCTACCACCGCGCGCTGGGCTTCGACAAGATGGTGTGGAGCTACCCGGGGGCACTGTTTCTCTCGGCCGGCGGCTACCACCACCATCTCGGCACCAACACCTGGTCGCCCGGGCCTGCCGCAAGCGACGAGCAGGCGCGGTTGCTCGAGTGGGAACTGGTGGTACCGAGCGCCGCCGACGCGGCCGCTGCTGCGGGCAGCCTTGCCGCCGCCGGATACGAGACCGAGGCAGACGACACGTCGTGGACGGTGCGCGATCCGTGGGGCACGCGCCTCAGGATCGCGCCGTCGGCCTAAGCGTTGGCAGGAGCGTCGATCGGCGCGTCGGTCTTCGGTGCGAGCAGCGCCGCCTTGACGGCGCGCTGACGGGCGCGGAGCGCGAGCCGGCGCTTGCGGTTGATGTTGAAGTTGGAGCGGTTGCCGTTGCGCTTGGACATGAGACCCTTGGCCTGAAAAGCTTCGATGAGGCCAGGGCCGGGGTCGGCCGAAGAGCTCAGAAAAGCGTGAGTTGACAGTATAGCCCGCATCAGGGCGCCGGGTTCCCGGCAAGTCGCCGACTCTCCCCCGTCGGCGTCGCCCCGATCGACGAGGGCACGCCCAATTCCGGGGGTGTGGCGGGGCAGCGCACTTGCATCTTCCCTGGGTATCCGCCGCATCACGGGAGGGTGCAGCGATGGACCTCTCCACCACCTACCTCGGGTTGACGCTCGCTCATCCGTTCATGGCTGGCGCGTCCCCGCTCGCCGACCATCTCGACACCGCTCGACGCCTCGAGGACGGCGGCGCCTCGGCGCTGGTGCTGCACTCGCTGTTCGAAGAACAACTGACGCACACCGAGCGCGGTGAAATCCAGCACCGCGATCCGCTCGATGCGCGGTTCGCCTCCGCGCTCGCCGCGTTCCCTCCGCCGGGCGCCTACGCCCTCACCCCCGAGGGCTATCTCGAACACCTGCGCCGGGTCCGGGACGCGGTGCACATCCCGGTGATGGCCTCGCTCAACGGCACCACCAGCGAAGCGTGGATGCGCTTCGCCGTCGAGTTGCAGGACGCCGGTGCGCACGCCCTCGAGGTGAACATCTACGACATCGTCTCGGACCCGCGCCGCTCGGCGCTGTCGGTTGAGACCGACCTGCGCAACCTGGTCCTCGAACTCAAGCGCGTCCTGCGCATTCCCGTGGCGCTCAAGCTGTCGCCCTACTTCACCGCGCTTGGCAACGTGGCGCGCCGGCTCGACGACGCCGGGGTAGACGGCCTGCTTCTGTTCAACCGCTTCTACCAGCCTGACATCAACCTCGAGACGCTGACGATCGAGCCCAGGCTGGAACTGTCGACGCCCGCTGAACTGCGGCTCCGCCTGCAGTGGGCGGCGCTCCTGCGTGGCCGCATCCACGCCTCGATTGGGCTCACCGGCGGCGTGATGCAGCCCGCTGACGGCATCAAGGCGGTGCTGGCGGGAAGCGACGCCGTGCAGATGGTGTCGGCGATCCTTCGCAACGGCCCTGCCCACTTCGGCGTGATGCGCGACGGGCTCGCGGCGTTCCTGACGGAGCGCGGGGCGACGAGCGTCGAGGCGATCAAAGGCAGCGTCAGCTTCGCGGCGACGGCGGATCCAGCCGCATTCCAGCGTGCCATGTACATCCGCACGCTGCAGTCGTGGTCGCTCGAGCACGCGCCCGTAACTCCCGCGGCCTAGCAGCGGTCCGCGGCCACGCCACACCCGCGGTGATGTACGCTCCACGTTCGGCTCTAACCCGCGCGACCACAACAGACGGACATGGACATGACTGAGACCACACTGACACTCGACACCGCAGACGGCCCGATGCAGGCCTTCCGCACGGCGCCTGACGGCGATGGGCGTGCCGCCGCCCTGCTCATCATCCAGGAAGCCTTCGGCGTGAACGCTCACATCAAGAACGTCTGCCGTCGCGTGACTGCGCACGGGTACGTGGCCCTCGCCCCCGAGCTCTTCCACCGCACCGGCGACGGCGTGGAACTCGGCTACACCGACATGTCGCTGGTGATGCCGCACTTCTCGACGCTCACCAACAGCGGGATGCTGATGGACGTGCAGGCAGGGCTGGCGGCGCTGCGTGCCGACGCACGCGTCGACCCGGCGCGCATCGCGGTGGTTGGCTTCTGCGTCGGTGGCCTGGCCACGTTCCTCGCAGCCGAACACACCGACGCCGCCGCGTTCGTGGCGTTCTACGGCGGGGGCATCCTCCGCGCCCGTCCGAACATCGCGCTCGAACCGGTCATCGGCGACGCCGCCCTGATCAGCGCACCGATCCTGCTGCTGTTCGGCGGAAAGGATCAGTCGATTCCGGCCGAGGACATCGCCGCCATCGACGCCACGCTCACCTCACTCGGCAAGGTGCACCGAACGGTGACGTTGCTCGAGGGCGGACACGGCTTCGCCTGCGACGACCGCGCCGCGTTCCACCAGGCCTCGAACGACGACGCCTGGTCGCTGACGTACGAGTGGCTGGCGTCGAATCTCTGACGCGGTGGGGCGGGAGGGGGGGAGGGGTGAGGGTCCCACCTGCCTCACCCGCCCTTCCCGCCCTTCCCGCCTCCTTAGAACTTCACCCGTAGCGCGAACTGGAACGTGCGCGGGTCGGCCACCGCAGTGATCTGGTTGAACGTGGCCAACGGGCTGGCCGGATACGCCCCAGAGCCGAAGTTGCCGTTGCGCGTGAGGTTGTTGCGGCGGTCCGTCAGGTTGAAGACCTCGACGACGGTCTCGATCCGCGTGCGTCCGCTCACCGGGAACGACCGTGACAGTCGTGTGTTGAGCGAGAAATAGTCGCTCCCGATCCCGGCGTTGCGCTCGATGAACGCACCGTCCACAATCGGGCGTCCCGCCGTGCCCTGGATGGTGGTGACACCCGACGTGATGTTGAACGGCAACGCCGAGTAGGCCTGCAGCATGCCGCTCACCTGGAACCCGTAGGTGAGCTTCTGGAGCGCCGTCTCGGCCTTCGCGGTCGGCGTGTTGACCGACCCGTTCACGGTGAGGCGATGGCGCTGGTCGTTGTCCGAGCGTCCCCAGTCCTTGTCCACATCGAATGGATCGATCGGCGAGCTGAAGAAGAACTCGCCCTGGTTGTTCCTCGACGTCGAGAGGGCGTAGCTCACGCGGTACGAACCCCATGCCGCCGGACGCTGGATGAACGAGACGTGCAGGCCGTGGTAGTTCGACGACCCCGCCGCCGAATACCGGCTGTTGTTGGCGTAGGTCGACACCGGCCGGCACCCGTTGTTGGTGCCCGCGGCCACGCAGCCCGGCACGTTCTGATTGATCGACATCAGCAGGCCAATGCCCTTCACGTATTGATAGGCAGCGCTCACGGTCGCCTTGCCGCCCAGTTGGTGCTCGATCTCGAGGCTCGCCTGCCGCGAGTAGGCGTTCTGCAGACCCCTGTCCATCGTCGTCAGGTTGACGAGCGTCACAGCGGGGATAGCCGCCGGAAGGATGTTCGGGAAGACCGGTGCGCCGGCCTGCGATGGCGACAGGCTGATGCTGGTCTGCTGCAGGTTCGCGAGGTCCGCCGTGTTGCGAGCCGAGAGCAGCGCGTTGGCCAGCGCACGTAGGGGTACGCGGTCGAAGTACAGCCCGGTGCCGCCGCGAACAACGGTGCGGCGCGACGCAAACGGTGACCAGGCAAAGCCCATACGCGGTGACACGTTGTTCGTGTCGGTGGTGATCGTCTCGAGCATCTGCAGGTCGTAGCGCATGCCGAGGTTCAGCGTGAGCGTCGAGCCGGCCTTCCACTCGTCCTGCAGGTAGAGCCCGACGTTGGGGTTCGACTGCGATACGTCGACCACGCCGAAGGTTTGCGTGAAGCCCGAGTTGTTATACGTACCGGCCAGGAAGTTTGCGAGCGACGAGAAGGTGTAGGCGCCGCGGTACGAGCGCGGGAAATTGATGGTGTCGCTGTTGAACAGCACATCAACACCTGCCCGTAGCGCATGAGCGCCGCGCTGGTGGGAGATGCTGTCGACCACCTGGACCATCGCGTTTCGCCGCTTCTGCGGGCTGCCCGAAAGCGTGCCGAACGAGGCGACGCCAGAAATGCTGATGGCCGGGCCTACCAGGTCGGTGGACAGCGCCTGAAGGTTGCTGTGCGCGAACTGGGCGCGGGTCTCGTTGACCGTGCGTGGCGACAACGTCCACACATTGCTGAAGGCCACGGTCTGGTCGCGGTTGTCGAGACCGGACGAGGCCGACGGCGCGTTGAGCCCGCCGGCGCCTCGCGCGTTGCTCGCCACCGCATCGTACAGGCTGTAGCGCACCGAGAGCTGGTCGCGCCCACTCACCTGGTGGTCGATCTTGCCGAGCACGTTCGTGCTGCGCACCGGGTTTGGATAGATGCCGGTCGCCACGGGCTGGCCCTTGTAACCGACAGTCACGAGTCGCGCATTGATGACGTCGACGGTCGCCGGCGCGGTCGTGGTGACACCGGTCTGATCGAGCGTCCGCTGCGCGACGTTCACGAAGTAGAACGTGCGGTCCTTGAACACCGGCCCACCCAGGCTGGCCCCGAACTGCTGCTGCGACATCGGGAGCGTGGTGCCCGTGAGGGCGTTCTTCCCGTTGAGGTTGTCGTCGCGGAAGTAGCCATAGAGGTCGCCGCGCGCCGCGTTCGTGCCGCTCCTGGTGACGACGTTGATATAGCCGCCGAGCGCCCGACCGAGTTCGGCCTGCCCACCCGACGTCACCACCTGGAACTGATCGACCGCGTCCACGGTGTACGGGATACCGCTCAACCCCGCGGCATCGTCATTGGCGGACAAGCCATCGACAATGAAGTTGTTGGAGAGGTTGCGCTGGCTGCCGACCGAGAGCCCCTGGCCAGAGACGGCGGAGGTTTCGGCGAAGAGCTGCGTGCTGGCGGTGTTGGTGGGCGAGACACCAGGCACCAGAAGCGCCAGGTCGAGAAAGTTGCGCCCGTTCATTGGCAGCGCCTGCACCTCGGCATGCGGGATCGTGCCCGCGATCTGGCTGCGGGCGGCTTCGATGACCGGCACTTCGCCGACGACGTCGAGGCTGGCATCGACGCCGGCCACGGACATCACGAGGGGCAGCTCGAAAGCCGAGCCGACCGTAACGGTGAGCGTCCGCTTCACCGGACTGAAGCCGTCGAGACTGGCGGTCAGGGTGTACGGTCCGAGCTTCAGGAACGGGAACCGGAAGCGGCCGTCGCTGTCGGTCGTGCCTTCGGCTGTGAGGTTGGTTTCGGTCTGGACGGCCAGCACACGGACGCCCGGGATGACGAGCCCCTGCTGGTCGACGACGCGGCCGCTGATGCTGGCATGGTTGATCGATTCCTGGGCCGACGCGGCGCGCGCCGCAAGGCCGACGCACAGGGCCAGGGCCAGCCCGCGCACGGCAGACGAGATCACACTCTTCACAATCGCTCTCCAGGCTCGACGTGGCAATGCCACGGAGCCGCTCACAGTTGTCGGGCGGACGCAGCGCCCGCACACAGCGGTTCGGGGAGACGATCAGGCGCGGGGAGGGGGCGTATCGTGCGCGAGCGCGCGGTCGACAGTCGGCGGCGCGCTGGCGGCCATCGCCACACTCGTCTCGACATGACGGACGGCGGGAGCGACGACGAGCACGGCCGGCACGGGAATGAGCATCGCCAGTGCCGACGCAGGCACGTTGCAAAGCGCCCGCATGGCGCACGGCTCGGCCGAGGGAGCAGTACCCGGTGCGGCATGCATCGGGCAGTCGTCACCACTCGCCTCGTGCATCATGCAGACAGGCGACTGCGCCGCCGCCTGATGGCAATCGGCGGTGCCCGCGGCAGCGGCCACGTGATGGGCGGTGCAGCAGTCCGTGGGCACCAGCGCAGCAAGCGACAAGGTCTGGCACAGGAGCCAGAGGACGGTGCAGGCGCGCAGGTGAAGACGGAGGGACCGCATGTCGGTGAATCTTCGCTACTCTAACGGAGATCGCCGGGGCGGAACTCACGGCGAGGCCGCTCTGACCGCTGCTCGACCCCGAATGCAGCGAGCGGTCCGTCCGCTGCTGCGAACGGTTCCCGACCGCAGCCTCAGGCGACCCGCGGCCTTGCGCCCGCAGTCTTCTGACCGGTAGATTGCCCACACCGATGTCCACGCCTCCATTGACCAGCCACGCCGACGCCGTCGCATCCGCGTCGCGGTCGAATTCGTTCTCGACCGCACGCGTGCTGGCCATCGGCTTCGCCGGTGCGCTGTTCGTGGCGCTATCGGTCACGGCGCAGACTTACCTCTCGATGCTCGGCCACGGACACTCGTTCTGGCGGATGCTGTGGTGGCAGTTGAGCGTGTCGGGGCTGTGGGCGCTGCTGGCGCCGGTGCTGATTCGCCTCGGGGCCTGGCTGCATGTCACCCGCGCCCCCCGCCATCGCGTGTGGGCCACCACCGCCGGCTACGGCGCGCTGGCCATCGCCGCGCACCTCGCCGTCACGGCGCAGCTCTCCATCTGGCTGCGGCCGTTCCTCCCGGTCGTCGTCCCCGACTTCCCCGCCGCCGTCCGCTCGCAGTTCGAGGCGCAGTTCGCGACCGACGTCCTGATGTTCGCCATGCTGCTCGTGCTGGGGCGTACGCTGGCGGTGGGCGACCACGCGCAGCAGCTCGCCCTGCGCGAATCGAAGCTCGAAGCGGAGCTGGCGCGTGCCCATCTCGAAGCGCTGCGCCTCGAGATTCAGCCGCACTTCCTGTTCAATACGTTGAACTCGATTGCCGCGCTCATCCGCATGCAGGCCAACGACAAGGCGCTCGACATGCTGCTCGGGCTCGGGGCGTTGATGCGCGCCACGCTCGACCGCCCGCCCGACCACCTGACGCCGCTGTCGAACGAGGTGGAGTTCGTGCGCCAGTACCTCGACCTGCAGGGGGCGCGCTTCGGCGACCGGCTCGATGTGCACGTCGACGTCGACGCTCTCGCCATGCCGGTGCAGGTGCCCAGCTTCCTGCTGCAGCCGCTGGTCGAGAACGCGCTGCGTCACGGACTCGCACGCCAGGCGGGCCGGATGCGGCTCGACGTCAGTGCCCGGGTCAGCGGCGAGGCGCTGGTCGTTGACGTGTGCGACGACGGCGTGGGGTTGCCGCCGGGGTTCGACGTCGAACGTGACGGCGGCACGGGTCTTCGCAACATCCGCAGCCGGCTCCAGCAACTGTACGGCTCCGCGGCACAGCTCGCGATCGAGCCGGGTCCAGGCGGCGGCACGCGCGTTTCGGTCCGCCTCCCGGCTGCGCATGCGGCAGCGCTGTCGAAGGTGTCGGCGTGAACGGCTTTCGCGTGGTCGTGGTGGACGACGAACCGCTGGCGCGGATGATGGTGGCCACCCTTGTGAGGCGCGACCCGGAGGTCGACTCGGTGGTCGAGTGCGGCGATGCCATCGCCGTGGCGGACGTGCTGGCGCGCGAACAGCCGCACATTCTCTTCCTCGACATCGAAATGCCGGGGATGGACGGCCTGCAGGTGGCCCGACTGATTGACGCTGCCGGCCCGGTGGTGGTGTTCATCACCGCCTTCAGCCAGTACGCCGCGCGGGCGTTCGACGTGAACGCGGTCGACTACGTGATGAAGCCGTTCTCCGACCAGCGCCTCGCTGATGCGCTCGAGCGCGCCAAGCGCCGCGTCCGCGAGCGCCGGGGTGGCGAAGTCGCCACCCCGGTGGCGTCGCCGGTGCCCGCCGGCTATGCGCCTCGCCTCGCCTTCAAAGTCGGCGACCGCGCCGTTGTGCTGAAGAGCGAAGAGATTGTCTGGATCGAAGCGGAGGACTACTACGTGCGCGTGCACTCGACACGGGGGAGGCACCTGGTGCGCGTGCCGCTGGCCTCGCTCGAGGAACGGCTCGACCCGCAGTTCTTCATCCGCGCTCATCGCGGCGCGATCGTGAACCTGCGCGAAGTGAACGAGCTCGATCAGCGCGACGGCGCCTGGCTGGTAATGTCCGATAGCTCGCGTGTGCCGGTCAGCCGGTCGCGGCGGCGCAAGGTGGAAGAACGCCTGCTGCCGCGGGTGAACAGACCGCCGACCTGAAGGTCGGCAGCTCCGACCTTCGGCGCATGCCGCAGCCGCGCACCTTCAGGTGCGCCGTAGCAGGGGGCGTCACGGATGCTCGGTTTCGGTGAGCACAGCCGTGATCAGCACGACGCCGATCGCCGCCAGCAACTCAGCCCAGACGGTCGGCGGCACGGCGCTCACGCCCTGCGACCGCAGGCGTCTCCAGTTGAGGCCGCCGAGCACCAGCATGTCGGCGACCGCACTCACCTTGATCAGCAGCGTGATGCCGTACCGCGTCGTCACCAGGGTCGACCACGCGCCGATGTAGTGCCAGGCGGCGACAGACCCTGTCACCACCACCACCGCCACCGCCACCATCGCCACCGGCGCGAACGCCTCGAGCAGGGCCGGGCGCAGCGCACGCGTCGAGGGCGATGACAGCACCAGCATGCCGGCAATCGCGCCTGCCCACGCGCCGGCCGCGGCCATGTGCGTCCCGTGCAGCAGCCATCCCCAGGGGAGCGTGGCGGCGTGGCCGGTTCTGGCCAGTTCGACACAGACCGCCGTTGACAGCACGACCACCGAAACGGCCGCCACGGTGCGGCGCTCGAACCAGGTCCAGAGGCAGCAGCCGAGCAGCAGCGCGGAGGCCAGCACCTGCTGCCGCCACGCCTCGCCCCACCGACTCTCGAGCGTGATGATGCGAAGGTTCGCGAGCGACAACGCGTCGGGAAGGTCGAACGCGGACACGGTGTGGCCGAATGCCCGCAGCAGCAGTGCCAGCAGCAGGACGCTTGCCGCCGCCACCTGCGTCCCCGCCACGCGCCTCACGGCATCGTCCCACGGCGCCGTGCCCGGAGCCGCCACGCGCGGCAGCAGGAATAGGCGCGTCACCGCGCAACCGAGCGTCAGCAGCACCGCTCCGTAGGCCAGCACCTTGGCGGCCATCTCGAGCCACTCACCCATTGCGCCACTCTATCGCGGCAGTTCGTCGGAGGCCTGCCCTCCGCAGCCGCCAGGCGGAGGAGGGTCGTTGGTCCCAGCGGTGCAGGTCAGTGCGTCGGCCAGGGGTTGGCAAAGCGCGGGTCGGTGAGGAACGACTGGTCGGTGAGGCTGTCGAGGAAGGCGAGCAGATCGTCGTGTTCGTCGGTCGTGAGCGTGAAGCCGGTGATGAAGCGGCTCTTCAGCGGATTGCGCGAGCCGTTGCCGCGCTGCGGTCCGAGGCCGATGGTGCGGCCGCCTGCCTCGTAGTGCGCCAGTACATCGTCGAGCGTGCGGAGGCTGCCGTCGTGCATGTAGGGCGCGGTGACGGCGATATTGCGCAGGGTCGGCGCTTTGAACCGGCCCATGTCGGCCGGGTCGCCGGTCACGGCGTACACGCCGGTGTTTGGCTCGGGATACGCGCCGCGGCCATCGACGTTGTAGAGACCGGTGTTGTGGAAGGCGACCTCCACCGATGCGCGTCCGACGAAGTCGACCGGTTGCGTGAAGTTGAACCCGGCGTGGCAGTTGAAACAGCCGATGCGGTCGGAGAAGAACAGGTCCTGTCCGCGGTGCGCGGCCGGCGCAATCGCCTTGTCGTCGAGCGTCGTGCGGTAGCGGTCGTACGGAGATCGCCCCGAGAGCAGCGTGCGCTCGAACGACGCGATGGCGCGGGTGATGTTGGCAACCGCAATCGGTTCGCGCACCCCGGGAAACGCCTCGGGAAACAGCCGCTGGTAGACCGGTTCGTCACGCAGTCGGCCGAGCAACGACGGATCGTCGCTGCGCAGACCGAGTTCGATCGGGTCGTCGCCGAACATCGGGACCAGTGTCTGGTCCTCGAGCCGACGCATGGTGGGATTGGCCCAGGTCAGCACAACCGCGTAGGCCACGTTGGCCAGGCTCATCGGTCCGCGCGGGTGCGCGACGCCGGTAACACCAATGCCGCGCCCCTTGTCGTCCGCGAAGGCGCGCGCCTGCTGGTGGCAGGTGGCGCACGAGAACGTGCCGGTGCTCGAAAGGCGCGTGTCGTAGAAGAGATGCCGCCCCAGTTCCACCTTCACGGCGCTCATCGGGTTGTCGGCCGGGACGCGTGGCTCGGGGAAGCCGGGAGGCAACGCCCAGACGTACGCCGGTTGCTGCGCGGGCGCGGATACCGGCAGCAGCACGAGGATCGGCGCGAGCAGCACCGCCACACCGAGCCACCGCTGCACGCCACGTCCGCGCATCGACCGTTCCTACTTCCGCTTCACGGTGAAGGCGAACTCGCCCTTCTGGATGTGGCCGTCCTTGCCGGCCGCACGCCAGGACACGGTGTAGGCGCCGTCGGCGACGTCGCCGCGCACCGACGCTTTCAGCGACTTCTCCACCGCTTCCACCGAGGCCAGCGTCACCTTGCCGGGCCCCTTGATCTCGAGGTCGCTGACCTTCAAGTCGGGTTCTTCACTGAAGAACACCTGCACCGTGGCAGGCGGCGCCGCGATGACGGCGTTGGCTGCGGGTTCGCTCTTCTCGAGCTTCATGTGTGCGTCGAGTACGGCGGAACCGGCAACGAGCATGACGAGCGCGGCAAGGGCGCTCGCGGCGGAACGGACCAATTTCATGACCATACTCCCAAATGAACAGACCAGACACCGGGTTGCTGCGTCCTATCGTGACATGAGACGCCCGATTGACGCAGTCCGTCGCAGCCCCGACACGACTGTCGGCTGCATCGCGCGTTGTATGATGCCGCGCATGTCGACCCGCCGTCTCATCCATCCCCGTGTCCGGCGCGCCCTGGCGCTGCTTTCAGTCCCGCTGGCCCTGGCCGCGGCGCTGAGCACCACTGTTGACCTCGGCGCCCAGCAACCGACGCTGCGCATCTTCCGCGTGCGCGAGACCGCGGGCATCCGGCGCACCGAATATCCGGTCAGCGTGTCGGTACAGCTCCCGAAGGGGGCGCTCACCGACGTCTCGCACGCGCGGGTGATGAACAACAGCGCCGAGGTGCCGGTGCAGTTCACCGCTCGTGCCGCGTGGGATGACGGCTCGGTGCAAACGCTGGATATCGACTTGAACGTCAGCCTCGATCCCGAAGAGGACCGGCGCTTCGAACTGCAGTTTGGTCCTTCGGTCACCGCGGCTGCGAAACCGGCACGCGGCCTCACCCTCGACGATCAGGCCACGGCCATCGTGGTCGGCAACCTCACCTTTTCGAAGAGCGGCAGCCCGCTGCTGACGTCGGCGTCGTATCGCGGCGAGGGCATCGGCAAGGGCCAGAACGGGCTCACGATCACCGACGCCAACGGCCGGCGTCATGACCTGTCGAAGGCGCAGGGTGCGAACCTCGAGGTGGTGAAGGGCGGGCCGCTGCTGGTGGTGCTGCGCTACACCGCCACCATCGCCATCGACGAGACGACCACCATCCCGGTGGAACTGGTGATGGAGATGCCGAACAGCAAGACGTGGCTGAAAACCACCGCCACCGTCACCGACCGCAGCCGCAAGCTGAAGGACATCGCGATCGAGCGCCCCTATGCCTGGTCAGGCTTGCCCGTGCTGTGGGATTTCGGCACCGACAGCGGCACCTACGGCGTGTTCCGGGCGGCAACCGATTCGGTCACGCTCACGCAGACCGTCGGTGTGAGCGGGCCGAGCGGCTGGAAGATCGAATCGGGCCCATTGAACCAGCGGCGCGCGCTCGAGGTGTCGGCCGGCGCACGATCGAAAAACGCGAACGGCTGGGGGCACGTGCAGGATGCGGCGTCGGCGGTGGCCTTCGGGTTCGCCCGCTTCGGCCGCGACGCCGGCAGCTACAGCATCGCGCTCTCGGCTGGCGGGCAGTCGACGTTCCGCTTTGCTCCCGCCGCGCCGGCCACGCAGCAGCAAGTGGTGCTGTACGAGCATTTCGTGGCCACACCGGTGGCGATCGGCGCGGCGACCAACCCGACGGCCATGCTCACGCCGCCCGCGGTCACCGTCGAACGCTGAACGTCTTACGGCACCGACTCCGGAGCCACGCGGCGCCTGGTCGCCTGCTCGAACGCGTAGGCCAGCGCGAGCAGCCGCGGTTCGCTGCAGGCCATGCCGGTGAAGCTGACGCCGTACGGTGCCGGCTTCGCGTCGAAACCAGCCGGGAACGCCGGTGTCGGCGCGTTGGGAATGCGGGCGAACGGCACAATCACCGTCGGATAGCCAGGGCGAGCCGCGATGCTGGCGCCGCTGCCGCCAGGAAACAGCAACGCATCGAGACGCTGCGCCTTCATTACCGCGTCGATGCCCTGCTCGCCCGCCAGCCGCAGGTCCTTCGCGCGGTCGGCCTCGTAGCGGGCCCGGTCTCTCGCCAGGTCGACCGCGTCCGAGCTGTCGAGCAGCGACTGCCCGTACTTGATCGCCCCGGCGCTCGCATGCGCCCGGTTCCACTCGCGCAGCGCGGTCAGCGACGCCACGGGACGCGACGCGCCGAGCGTCTCGAGCCAGGCAGCGAAGTCGCGCTTCATCCCGTACTGGAACACGGTGGAACAGCCGTCGTTTGCCCCACGACGCTCCTCGCTGCAGATCGACCAGCGCAACAGGTTGGCCGACGCCTCCGGGGCGACCACACTCGGGATATCCGCCGGATCGACGATGACCGCGCCCTGCGCGCGGAGGACGGCAATCGCCTCGGTCATCGCCGCGCGCTGCGGCTCGCTCAGGCCGCCACGCGGCTCACTGCTGCCGGGCAGCGTCACCCCGTCGTAGTAGGCCGCGCGCGGAATGCCGATGCGCGCACCGCGCAGGGCATCGGCGGTGAGGAACGCCGTGTAGTCGCGGTTGAGCGGCACCTGGCAGTTCTGTGTGGCGCGGTCGTGCGGGTCGGGCGTCGCGCCCTCGAGCGCACCGAGCATGATCGCAGCGTCGCGCACAGTGCGCGCCAGCGGACCGGGTGTGTCCTGATCCGCCGTGATCGGGATGACGCCGTAGCGGCTCACGCGCCCCACCGTCGGCTTGATGCCGACCAGCATGTTCTGATTGGCCGGGCTCAGGATCGACCCCGATGTTTCGGTGCCGACGTTGGCCGCCCAGAAGCTCGCGGCGGTACCGACGCCGGAACTCGACCCGCCGGTCGCCAGCGCGGGACGCCCGTCAGCGTCCGCTCTCGGGTCGCGCCTCGGGTCGTAGGGGTTGAAGCCGTAGCCACCCACGGCGTTGTAGTTAGTGGGCATGGGCGTTGGCGCCCCGGCTACCCAGTTGGCCAGTTCGGTCATGCCGGTCTTGGCGATGATGATGGCGCCCGAGGCCTTCAGGTTGGTGACCAGCGTCGCCTCGTACGGCGGCACGTAGCCGGCGAACGCCAGCGCGCCGCCGGTCGTCGGCATGTCGGCGGTGTGGATATTGTCCTTCACCGCCACCGGAATGCCGTGCAGCGGACCTCGCAGGTGGCCATCGGCGCGCTCGCGATCGAGCTGCTCCGCCTCGCGCAGGGCGTTGCGGTTGACGTGCAGTGCGGCGTGCAGCAGGTCTTCGTAGGTGGCGATGCGCTCGAGGTACTGCCGCACAAGTTCGACCGACGTCACGCGCTTCGTGTCGAGGGCGGCCTTCAGGTCGGCAAGGCTGGTCTCGGCAACTGACAGGGTGGCGTGCACTTTTGGCGTGCGTGCCTTGGCTATCGGCCTGGCGAGTGCCGCGTCGGAGAGAAACCCATACGCCGCAATGAAGCAGCCGAGGATGAAGGCGACGACGGGAACGGAGTTGCGAATCATGAGATGAGGCGAATGTTAGCGCACCCGCCGTCGCCGCCTCGGCTAGAATCGCCAGACCATTGCGCGTTTCCCGCACAAGAAGGCTGATATGGCACCGACGAAGAAGCCGCTGAAGGACCTGAAACCGAAATCGACCGCCGTCAAGGGCGGCCGCCTCTCCTCGAACGACAACATCACGCTGGTGCGCGCGGCCAAGCCGGTGGTGAACAAAGACCTGCCCCCGAAGAAGGACGTCAAGGGCGGCAAGAAGGCCGTCTAGGCTCGCGCCTTCTTCTTCCGCTTCGGCGGCAGCAGGTTCATCGTCCCGCGACAGCCGGGTGCGCCGCAGTAGCACCGCATCTTGTCGGTGTCGTGGTCGTAGCGGTAGTCGACCGTCAGTTCCTCCCCCTTCGCAATCGGCCGCGTGCTGTAGTAGAGGATGTGCTGACGGACGATGCGCGTCTTGAGGTTCGGCTCGCACGAGTGGTTGATGTACTCGGCGCCGCTGCCGCCGATGGCGCCGTCCAGGTGCAGCGTTTCGGTCAACTCGAAGAGATAGCTCCGCTTCGGATCCCAGCGGCGGCCGCTCTCCCGTTTCGAGATCCGCTCGCCGGTGTACTCGATAACCTTGTGCCCCTTCGGAATCGCTTCGTCAGTGAACACCCCGATGCGGTGAATGGCGGAGGCGCGTGCGACCAGCCGATAGGCCGTCGCCCACGGATTAATCGTGCCGGTGGCGGCCACACCGTCGTTGGTCACCGCATCGATGCCGGCGAAGATGCGCACGGCGCGCCGCGCGGCCACGCCGGCGCCCTTCGCATCGCCCGTCCGGCGTAGTGCCTGCGACAGGTTCTCGAGGCACACACCCACGTGCGGGTGGTTCGGGCCGAGACCACGCGAGAACAGCGTGATGGCCTTGCGGAACAGCGTCGCCGCCTCGGCCGGGCGCCGGGTGTCCTTCAGCAGCACCGCGAGATTGTTGGTGCTGTAGGCCACGTTGGGGTGCGTCGCTCCGAGTGCGCGAATCTCGATGGACTGGGCACGACGGAACATCGCTTCGGCGTCGGCCATCTTGCCGCGCGCGTGGAGCACCGCGGCCAGGTTATTCAACGCCACGGCCACCAGATGATGTTCGGCGCCGTGCTCGCGCTCCAGGATTGCCAGGGCGCGGTGATAGAGCCGCTCGGCCTCAGCGAACTGCCCCTGCCGATCGAGCAGCGCCGCCAGCGCCGTCAGGTCGGCCGCCACAGCCGGATGTCTGGAGCCGAGCAGCTTCGTCCGCAGCGTGACCGCGTGCCGCGCAAACGGCTCGCCGCGCAGCCAGTTGCCGGCCGTGTGCTCGAGTCCGCCGAGGTTGTGGAAGATGTCCGCGGCAGCAGCGCTCTCGCCCTGGCCGTGCGCCTCGAGGATGGCCAGCGCCCGCTGGTAGCGGAGGCCCGCATCGATAAAGCGCGCGAGCTGGCGATAGCTCATCGCCAGCAGGTTGAGCGGCGCCGCCACCGCGAGGTCTGACGCTCCGTGCGTCCGCTCGGTGCGCGCGACGATCGATTCGAGCACGGTCGCCGCCTCGTGATAGCGCCCATTGGCCAGCGCCGCTGCGCCGCGCGCCAGCGCCCCACCGGCCCCGCCCGCCTTGCCCGCCTTGCCCGCCGTGTTCTCTGCCACGCCTAGGTCCCCATCATCGAACGGGCCTGCACCTTCCATGCACCGTCGCGCAGCACCACGAGAAACACACCGTCATCCGTCGACTGCACGAAGCCGTCGCGACCGAGCCGGCTGATTGTCACCGTCAGGTTCACACCGTTCGCCGTGGTCTGCGCCAACGCGACCTTGTCGACACGGATCTGATACCACGTGCGCTGCCGGCCCGGCTCAGACCCCGCCAGGAATGCCTCCGGCGTCTTCCAGACCTCGACCTGGCCATCGGCGATGCGCACGTGCGGATAGTGTATGGCCGCGGCCACCGCCTGCGGGTCGTGACCGTTCCAGGCCGCGAAGAAGGCGGTGACCGCCTGCAGCCCGGCCGCGCGGTTCCTGGCCTGTGTGGCGGCGTCCAGGGTGCCGGCGCCGGCCGCAAAGCGTGCGAGGACGCCCCAGTGCCCGCCAACATTGGTGACGATGTAGGTGATGGCGCTGGAGGTCTGCGGCGTGCCGTCGGCCATGAACCGCTGCCAGCTGCCGGCGACGTGCACCTTGGAGGTGCTCGTCTGCAGGACATTGCGCGACACCCACTCGCTGTGATGCCAGCCGGTGTGCAGCGTCTGATCGAAGTTCACGCCCGCCGCGTATTCGGCTGCGGTCTGACTCACCTCGAAGAGACCTGCACCGGGCCTCACGTGCGGATAGTGTAGGGATGAGGCCCACAGGGCGGGGTTGCGCGAGTTCCACGTTTCGAGATAGCGGTCGAGCGACAGCAGCGCCTCGTGGGCCGGGTCGACGAGCGACTGAGCCGACAGGGTCGCCGCAGCCGCCACGAGCGCCGCGCCGAACAGCAGCACACGGACCTGCCGCCGGATGGGGTCGAAAGGCATGGTGATAGTCTAGGCGCATCGTGCACGGCGGCACGCGTGAAGTTCGCGCGGGTGATGCGCTCGACCCCACGTCGGGCGCGTGCATGCCCTTGCGACCCCGGCGCTTCAGTTGACGCAGTGCGTCATGCCGTAGCCGCGAACCCTCAGGTTCGCCTATCAAGCCGACCTGAAGGTCGGCAGCTACGTCGACCGGTCATACCCCTAAATTGGTACAGCCGGGATCGCCTCTAGGCGGGGACGAGTCTTATAGAATGAACGATATGAAGAAACCATTCGCGGGGCTCGCCGTCGTGGCTCTGGCATGGGCATTCTCAGCGGCTCCCCACGCCGCCGGGCAGGCCGCCAGGACCGCGGCCGCACCGAAGCTCCCGCCGCTCTCTTACGTATGCACCATGCCGGGCGACGAAGATGTGCTCGAGGATCACCCCGGCGATTGTCCGAAGTGCAAGATGACGCTTGTGCCGGTTCGGCTGGACGCCAAGTACTGGTGCCCCGTGCACCAGGCGCTCGAGGTGCACGACGGACCGGGTACCTGCCGCCGCGACGGTCGCGACCTGATCCCGGTGACGCTGGCGCTCTCGTGGAGTTGCGCCGACGCACCGGACAGGAAGCTGATGGACCCGGGCAAGTGCGGCGACGGTTCAGCCCGCAAGATCGGCTACGAGTTGCGCGCGCACGGCGACCACAACCCGCGTCACGGTGGGCAGTTCTTCATGGCGGCCGACGCCTGGCATCACGTCGAGGGCACCTATCCGCAGAACGGTCTTTTCAAGGCCTTCTTCTACGACAACTTCACCAAGCCCTTCGCCGTGCGCGGCAAGGGCATCACCGGCGTCGTGGCCATCCGCGACGCGAAGGACAAGGACATCGCCACGGCCCCGCTGACTATCGGCCGTGACGGCACGACGATGGAAGCGAAGCTGCCGCCGGCGGCGGCGGCGCTGCCGCTCCGCGTGACGCTGAAGATGAAGTTCAGCCCGACGATGGCAGAGCAGCCGTTCGACTTCCAGTTCAACGAGCTGTCGAAGGACTCGATTGCCGGCACCACCGTCGGCCCGACCTCGACGCCGCGTCCGACCGCGGCCCCTGCTGCGCCGAAACCGGCAGCCGCCCCCGCGGTGGCCGCTGCGGCCTCGGTGGCATCCGCTCCAGCGCAGGCGCCGACCGCCGCGGACAACAACAACGCCGCGCCGCAGTTCCAGCCGCCTTCCGCGCCGCCCGACCTCTACGCCGGCGAAATTGCCCCGATGCCGCCCGCGCTCGCGGCTGTGCTGAACGAGGACGTGCTGCCGAAAGACATCACCGCGCTGGTGGCCGAGCTGACGGACCGTGCGGGCCAGATCGACAAGCTGATGAAGGAGGGCAACCTCGCCGAAGTATGGCTGCCGGCCATGGGCACGAAGACCGTCGCGCTGGTCCTCGAGCAGCACTCCAGCTCGTTGCCAGCGGCCCGCCGCGCCCTGGCCGTCTCCGCCGTCCGGCGCGTCGTCACCTCAGCGTGGGAGATCGACGGCTACGGCGACCTCGGAAACCGCACCAAGATCGTCGAAGCCTACAACCGCATGGCGACGGCTGTCGCAGACCTGAAGGCAGCATATGAAGGCGTTCGTTAGGTTCGGCGCGCGTCACGCGCGCATCATCACCTGGGGCACGCTCGGACTGGTCTGGGCCGGCCTCGTGCTGTCGTCCACGTCGGCCACGGTTGACGCGCACAAGGCGAAAACCTCGCCGTTCTCGTACAACGTCGACATCTTCCCGCTGCTGCGCGACAACTGCGGCCGCTGCCATGCCGACGGCGGCCCGGCCCCGATGTCGCTGATGACCTACGACAAGGACGGCGGCGCGATCGCCTGGGCCGAGTCGATGCGCGAGATGCTGCTCATCGGCGCCATGCCGCCCTGGTATGCCGATCCGACCGGGCCGGCCGTGCGCAACCACCACAGCCTGTCGCCGCGCGAACTCGACAAGATCATCACCTGGGCCACCGGCGGCACGCCGCACGGCGACCTCAGCGTCAAGCTCCCGGCGGTCAGCGCTCGCACGGGCTGGGCCGGCGGCAAGCCGGACCTCGAACTGCCAATGCCTCAGCCCTACACGCTCGGGCCGGGGGTGATGCAGGCGTCGAACGAGGTGAGCATTCCCACCAACTTCACCGAAGCGAAATGGGTGAAGGCCGCCGACCTGCTGCCTGGTGTCGCCTCGGCCGTCCGCCGTGCGTACATCAGCATCGACGGCGGCCCCATGCTCCAGATTTGGGAACCGGGCGATGACTCGGTCGACCCACCGAGCGGTGCGGCGTTCAAGGTGCCGGCCGGTGCGAAGCTGAAGCTGAAAATCGACTACAAGAAGTCGTGGCAGGACGAGCAGAAGGCGGTCAACGACAAGAGCGTCATCGGCCTCTACTTCACCGAGGAGCCGCTCTCGGGCAAGTCAATCGAATCGTTTGCGGTCGACGGACCGACCGATGCCCCGGGTTCGCCGCGCACGTTCTCCGGCACGCTCACCAGGGCCGGTCGTGTGGTGGCGCTACGCCCCATGCTTGACGGCCCCTATGCCTCGGTGGAAGTGACAGCCGTCGCCGCGTCGGGGCGCAAGGTGCCGCTGCTGAAGCTGCACAACGCCCGGCCCGAATGGCCTCGCCGCTACTGGCTGGTCGACCCGGTCGAACTGCCGGCCAACACGAAAATCGAAGTGACGATGCAGCCCGGCGACCCGGAGGTCGGTCCGCTCGGCAAGGCCGAGACGTTCCCGCTGCAGATCAGCCTGGACGTCATTCCGCAGTAGCTCCGCTACTGCGGACGGCTATAGGCTCACTCCACCGGGCCTTTTCTGTGTCTGATGTGTAGCTGCCGACCTTCAGGTCGGCCCTTTCCCGAGCCCGGCTGCGCGGCGGACGGCGCCGTCGGCCGCGATCAGCGGTACAGATCTTTGATCGCCGGCATGTAGTGCATGTGGCAATTGGTGCAGGTGTCGTACAGGTCGCTGCCGACGTCGAACATCGCCTTCGTGTCCTTGCGGTCGACGGCGGCGATCATCCTCTCGCCCTGGGCCATCATCTTCTGGACGTTCTGCATCCAGCGGTCGCCGTCCTGCGCGCGCGGGGCAATCATCAGCAGGTTGCCGGTCTCCACCAGGTTCACGGCTGCGGCCTTGACGGCAATCCAGTCGTCCTCGGTCTTCGGGCTGCGCTCTTCGACGCCGGCTTCGCTGATGATCGTGCCTGTGGCGCCCCAGACGATGTCCGCCTGGCGCTCCATGACGAGGTCCATCAGGTCCTTGGTCTCGGCAATCGGCTTGAACGGCGGCGCGGGTGGCGCGCTGTTGCAGGCGGCGGCGGTGACGAAGAGCGCGGCGGCAATCAAAACCTTACGCATGCAGGATTCTCCGGTGAAGTCGCGCACATGATAGTCCAGGCGTCGTCGTCAACGACTGACGACTAACGACCAATGATCAATGACCGCCCTGTTGACTTCAGTGAATGGGGAACGCTATAACACGGCACTCCCGACGCGGACACAATTCCCATGTCATTACTTCCGTTCTGCGAGTGGCTGGCCGGCACGTCCGGCAGCATCGCCCTCCACGAGTCGCTCTTCATGTACCCGCTAATCGAGTCGGTGCATGTGCTCACGCTGTGCCTGTTCGTCGGCATGACCATGATGATGGACCTGCGGCTGACCGGCCTGGCGCTCAGGCGCGTGCCGGTCTCCGAGGTGGTGACCCGGTTGCAGCCCTGGATCATGCTGGGGTTTGCGGTGATGGTGGTCAGCGGCGTGCTGCTCTTCTACGCGATTCCGATCCGCTCGTACCAGAACATCTTCTTCCGCGTGAAGGTGGTCTTCCTCGTCCTCGCCGGGCTGAACGCGCTGATGTTCCACACCGGGGTGTTCGCGACGGTGTCGAGCTGGGCGAAGGATGCCCAGCCGCCGTCGCGCGCCCGGCTCGCCGGCGTGGCATCTCTGGTGCTCTGGGCGGGAATCATCGTCACCGGGCGCATGATCGCCTACAACTGGTTCGATTGCGACAAGCCGCAGCCCGGCTGGGTCCAGGTCGCCACCGGCTGCTCGTACAACGCGCAGCGATAGGGAACTGCTGATGGACCTGCTTGCTTTCTTCCAGTGGTTCGAGGCGTCCGGCGTCGGCCGCGCCGTGCGCGAGTCCGTCTGGGCCTTCGCGGTCATCGAGTCGATTCACCTGCTCGGGCTGGTGACGATGGGCGGCGCGGCGCTGCTCGTCGATCTGCGCCTGCTGAACCTCGGCCTGCGCCAGCGTCCGGTGGCGGAACTGGCCCGCGACGCGCGGCGCTTCTTCTCGTTCGGCCTGGTGGTGATGATCGCGTCTGGCACGTCGCTCTTCGCCTCCGAGGCGGTGAAGTGCTACTACAGCACGCCGTTCTGGATAAAGATCATCACCCTCTTCTTCGCGACGATCTTCACCTACGGTGTCCGTAACCGCGTGGCACTCGCTCAGGAAGGACGGTTCGGCGGCGCCTCGAAGGCAATCGTCGCCGTGCTGTCGATTGGGCTGTGGTTCACCGTCGCCGCGGCCGGGCGCTGGATCGGCTTCTCAGGCTGACGGTGGACGTAGCTGCCGACCTTCAGGTCGGCTCGGTGTCGCGGCTACGCCACACCACCGGGGAAGACGCGCGACGTCGGACCGCGGCACCACCGCGCTCTAGCGCGGCGGTTCGGTCGGGTCGGCGCCGTCGCGCGGCGCGCCCGTGCCGGACGACCCCATGAACAGCTTGCGGCCGTCGACGAGGGTGATGTTGCGGCCGTTGCCGCGCAGCAGCGAGTGGTCGCGGGTCTGGTAGCCGTCGACGATGATCTCGGTGCCGATGGTGAGCGAGTCGCGCGTGATGCCGCGGCGCAGCAGGGTATTCGGCGTGCCGCCTTCGACCGCCCACGCTTCGGGGGCACTCGGCGTCTTCTTCTCGCCAGCGATGGTCACTTCCTTCGCCGCCAGATGAATCCAGGCGTGCGGGTTCACCCACTCGATCCTGGTCACTGCACCCCGCAGCAGGATCGGACGATTCGGATCGAACTCACCACCAAAGGCATGGTGCGCCACCAGCGGAATCGCCGCCAGCGTTCCGAGCGCCACCGTGCCGAGCACGACGAAGACTGTCTTGTTCATCACGTTGCTTTCCTTCCCTTAGCCAGCATTCTACCGGGCCGGAGCCGGCTTTGCGTCCCGCTCCCGCTGCCGCGCGCCGCGCAAGATGTTGCCAAGCGCGTAGTTGGCCTCGTGGCAGGCATATTCGAACACCTGGTCGCCGGTGGCCGGCCACGTGTACTCACCGGACCACGGCTGGCTCCACGTCTGCGGATCCGCGACAGTGAACCGGTACAGGAGTGTCTTCGCATCGATGCGGGAGAAACGCTCGGTTACCGTCAGCGCCTCCGACGACCCGCGGAAGCGCGTCTTGCCGGTAAAGTTGGTGGTCTCTACCACCAGGGTGTCGCCGTCCCACCGGCCGATCGGGTCGCCCATCCAGTGCCGGACGGTGGACGGCAGGTGTGTCGCATTCATGCGAACGACGCGCACGTCGTGATTCATTTCGGTGAGGATCATCACCGTGTCGCGCGTCTGCACGATCTGGTGCAGGTTGTTGTAGAAGTAGTTTGGCAGCGCGGGCGGTCCAGACGTCGACCCGAAGCCGAGCAGGCAGCGTTCGGCCAGCGGACGCCGCTCGGGATCGTCGTACGCGCCGGGCGCACTCTCGAGCCCGACATCGCCGCCGCTGTTCTCCGCCTGATCGGAGGTGGGCTGACCGGCACGCGCCGCCTGCCGCTGCCGCGCCGCCGCCGTCAGCGGCGGGACGCGTCCGTTCGGCGGGTCGACGACGATGGACGTGCGCGCGTGTCCGTCGATGATGGTGAAGGCGTCGCCGCGGTCGATCCAGAACGCGTTGTAACCGCCGACGCCGCCGGCCGCTCCGGTCGAGCCGTCGCCGCCAACCGGCGGCGCCGTGCGGACGCCGGTGTCCGGACGCAGTGACCGCTCGGTGCGTGCGGCCGCCGCCGCCTCGAGCCGCCTGGCTTCGTCGAGCGTGATCGAGGCGCGTCCGTTGTACGCGGGCGCTCGCTCGACGGCCGTCATCGTCGCGAGGTCGTAGACGCCCTGCAAATCGGGATGACCGTCTGGTGTGCGCGGCACGCCGCCGGCGAGCCCAGCGGCACGCGCCGGTGTCTGGGCCGATGCCGCGCATGGCCAGAGGCCGAGCGACACCACGAGCATGACGGCCGCTGATGCCTGCACCGCGCGAGTCACAATCCGGGTCTCATGCATGGTGCATGGTGTCAGCGTGGGAGTGGCGTCTTCCTGAACTGCCCGTACAGCAGCTCTTCGACGAACTCCACGCACTTGAAGTCCATCAGTTGCACGCCCTTGTCGAGGCGGCGGTAGAGTGGCATCGACATCTTCCACGGGCGCGTGAAGACGTTCGGGTCGTTGATGGTGGCTTCGTAGGTAATCACGTCAGCGGCAGTCCGCGTGTAGCGCTCCACCACGTGCAGTTGCTCGGTGTGATGATTGCCCGCACGGTCGAACCAGGTGTCGGCGTTGAAGCCGGTGACGTCGACGACGAGGGTGTCCCCGTCCCACTTGCCCACCG
>JAYTXA010000057.1:0-13472 GCA_043743165.1 Acidobacteriota bacterium | reverse complement strand
CCCGCGCGGGCACGGCCGCTTCATCACCTTCTTCGACTTCCTGCGCGAGAAGCACTTCGTGCGCACGCTGTCCGACCAGCAGGTGGCGGAGCTGCGCGCCCAGGTGCAGACGGTGAACTGCTCGAACTGCGGCGCCCCGATCGACCTCGCCACCACGTCGTCGTGCGGCCACTGCGGCTCGCCCCTGTCCATGCTGGACACCTCGCACGCCAGCGCGCTCATCGCCCAGTTGCGCGCGGCCGAAGCGGCGCCAGCCGCTGTCAGCCCGACGCTACCGCTCGACCTGCTGATGGCGCGCCGCGAGGCCGAGCGTTCGTTCGCCCTCGAAACTGGCGGCCCCTCCTGGTATCGCGACGCGGTCGATGCCGGCACGGTGGCTGCGGGCGTGCGCGCGCTGGCGCGGTGGCTCGGCCAGGACGTCTGACACGGGCCGACCTGAAGGTCGGCAGCTACACCCGGCACGCCGTAGCCGCGCACCTTCAGGGGCGCTGACGACGCTATGAATCGAGCGACGCCCAGATCGCGAGGATGATCAGGCCCAGCAGCACCAGCAGCGCGATCTTGATCCAGCTCCACGGACGCTCGCCGGCAATGGTTCCGGTGACGCCGTTCACCAGCACCTGATACGACGTCGCGCCGTAGACGTACGACAGCATCCACACCGGCGTGAGGATGTGCTTGAAGGTCTGGTTGGAGTAGGTCGGCTCGACTACCAGGTTGCGGTAGGTGTCGCCAGGGATCTGCTTCACGCAGAGCGAGCGCAACGCCGCGTCCATCTGCGCGCGCGACCGTTGTGCTGAGGTCACCAGGTCGATTTGGTAGCGCTCCACCGTCCATCCGGACAGGTAGCCGGCGTCGTAGGGAATCAGCGACCCGGTGGGAAACGGCTCCACTTTCCGGAGCAGCGTCGGGTGCACGCCGAGTGACGCGCACACCAAGTCGTCGTCGAAGGCGTGCGACAGTTCACCAGCGGCTGGCGACCAGCGCACATGCCGCTGCCGGCTCTTTCCGGAGCCGGTGTAGTAGTACTCGCCCGACTCTGCCGTCCACCGCGCGTCGACGCTCGCATCGAACGTCCAGTACGGCAGGTAGAGCCCCTTGGTCGTGTCGGTGGTCGCCTTGCCGGCGAAGCCGTTCGGGGCCAGCCACTGCCGGCCGTACCAGGCACGAATCAGCTCGCGCGCGTTCGGCTCGGCGATGGTCATGGGCAGGAGCGATTCGGGGCGAATCGCATCCTTCACCTGGTCGTAGGGCACGAGCGCGGTCGAACCGCAGAACTGGCAGCTCTGCGAGATCGTGCCTGGATCGAAGACCGAGATCGCCTTGCAGCTCTGGCACTGCACCGACACCTTCTCGGCATTCCAGCCGCGCGCGCTATCGGGAATGGCGCGCAGCGCCGTCGCCAGGTCGTGCTCGACGATGACGGTCGTGTCGTCGCGCTGTTCGAGTTCGGCGGGCGACTCCGTACCGCAGTACGGACATACCAGCGCATGCCTGGTCGGGTTCCACTGCGCCTCGCCGCCGCACGCCGGGCAGTCGAACTTCCGGCGCGCAACGGCCACACCGTCGCCCTGCGGCGATGGTGTGGTACCGGGCTGGCTGGGGGTGTCCATGGGCGTCCGAACCGCGCCGGGCTACTTCAGGAAGTCGTCGAGCGCGGCGCGCGTGATGCGCCACTGGCTGCCGATCTTCTTGCCCTTCAGATCGCCGGCGTCGAGGCTGGCCATGACGTCGGCCTCGGACACGCCGAGCGCCACCGCCGCATCGACCGGGCTCATCAACTGCGGCAGACCCGCTGCCGGCGCCGCCGCCGCGGGTGCTACCGGTGCCGCCGCCGGCGTGCCCTGCGCGAGGATGCCGCCGGTCTGGTTCATCATCTCCTTCGCAATCGCGAAGCCGACCGCCATCTCGGCGCCGACCCCACCCACGTTGGAGCCGCCTGCCGCCATTCCCTGCGCCATCTGGAACTTCACGTAGTCGTTCAGGTTGCCGACGGCGGCCATGCTCGACCGCTTGTCGATGGCAGCTTCCACCTCCGGCGGCACCGACACGTTCTCGACGACGAACGACGTCATCTCGAGGCCGTACTTCGCCTTGAGGATCGGGTTCAGTACCGGCAGCAGTGCTTCGCCCAGTTCGCTGTAGCGGGTGGCCACGTCCAGCACCGGCACCTTCGCGGTGGCGATAGCTTCGCTGAACGTGCTCACCAGGCGCGAGCGCATCACGTCGGCAAACTCGTCGAGCCGGAAATGGTTGTCGGTGCCGGCCACCTCCTTGAGGAACTTCGCCGGTTCGACGATGCGGAAGTCGTAGGTGCCGAAGGCGCGCACGCGGACGATACCGAAGTCCTGGTCGCGCATCATCACCGGGTTCGACGTGCCCCACTTGTTGCCGGTGAAGACGCGGGTGATGACGTAGTAAATGTCGGCCTTGAACGGCGACTCGAAGCCGTACTTCCACCCCTTGAGGCGGGAGAGGACCGGGATGTTGTCGGTGGTGAGGGCGTGCTTCCCGGGTCCGAAGAGGTCGCCGTACTGTCCGAGGTAGACGAACTGCACGGCCTGCGACTCGCGCACGATCAACTGCGCGCCGTTCTTGATTTCCTTGTCATCGTCCGGCCACCGGAACGACAGCGTGTCGCGCGAGTCGTCGTTCCACTCGATGATGTCGATGAACTGGCTGCGGATGAAATCGGTCAGGCCCATGGTCGCTCCCTCGTTCCGGTTGAAGGCTCATTGTACGCGCAAGCTTCTCGACGACCGGCTGCGGCCGGCGCATCGCTACGAGGCAGCCGCACAGCTGGTGCGGCCAGTTATTTGCAAACGGCTGAGCACACAAGCGTTGACTCGACTCTGACCCGCCTCGTACATTCACTGCTCGCGGATCCGTGTTCACCATCACGAGGCGCGCCATGATCGGCACGACAGTCGGCAAGTATCGCATCGTCGCGCGGCTGGGGCGCGGCGGCATGGGCACGGTCTACAAGGCGATCGACGAGACGCTTGATCGCGACGTGGCCATCAAGGTCCTCAACTCCGAGGTCAGGGATGCGCGCCTCATGGCCCGCTTCAGGGCCGAGGCGACGACCCTCGCGCGCTTGAACCATCCGGGCATCGCCACGATCTACGAGGTGCACAAGACCGAGTTCGACCTGCTCATGGTGATGGAGCTGGTGCGCGGTGAAACGCTGGACCAGATGCTGGTGCGCACGGGCCCGTTGCCACCCGAGCGTGCCGCACGCATCGTGGCGCAGGTGCTGGGAGCACTTGGCTATGCGCACCGCGCCGGCATTATCCACCGCGATCTCAAGCCGGCGAACGTGATGCTCACCGAGGCAGGCGTGGTGAAGATCATGGACTTCGGCATTGCGCGCGTCGTCGGCGCCGAGCACCTCACCTCGGACGGCACCACCATGGGCACGCCGGCCTACATGGCGCCGGAGCAGGTAATCGGCAAGGACATCGACCCGCGTGCCGACCTCTACTCCGCCGGCGTGGTCTTCTACCGGCTGCTGACCGGCTGCCTGCCGTTCAGCGCCGACACGCCGTTCGCCATGGTGCAGAAGCAGTTGTGGGATCCACCCACGCCGGCCCGTTCGTACCGCAACGATCTGCCCGACTGGGCCGAGCAGATCCTCGACCGCGCCCTGGCCAAGTCGCCGGGTGATCGCTTCCAGACTGCCGAGGAGTTCCGGACGGCACTGCTATCGCCACTCGGCGGATCGGCCAGCGCACTCACGATCGAAGCGTCCGGGCTGATGGCCGCTGACGCCTGGCTGCCGTCGCCGGTCACGCCGCTGCCGGTCACACCGCCGACCGGAGTGTCCGCGGCGGAACTGACGCTCGCGCCCACAGTGACGGCGATGACCACGCCCACGCCCGCTGACCTGGCTGCGACATTGGCTGCGGCAGCACCAACAGCGCCACTCGCCCCCGCCGCGCTGCCGTGTCCGCCGCGCACGCGCGTGGCGCCGCGCACACTGGCCATGGCCGGCGCTGGTGTGGCGGTGCTGCTGATCGGCCTGCTCGTGGCGATGCGGTTCGGGGCACCAGGTGGCGGGCCGCTCGGATCGAACATGGCCGCCTCGGCGGCGACGTCACAGCCCGCGGCGGCCACCGGCGGGTTGGTGATGGACGCGACCGCTCCAGGTGTCGTGGCAACCGACGTGTCGGCGGCAGGAGTCGGTGTCGTGCCAGGTGGCGGCGCCACAGCCGTAGCGGTGGCGACCGGCGGCATCGCCGCACCGGTGGCACCAGCGCGCGTGGGCGTGAGAACGGCGGTAACGGCCGCACAGCCGACGCCGCCTCCCATCGAACCGCCCGCCGTCGACGCGACGACGGCCGCGGCGCCGAGCGGGCGCGAGGTGCCTGCGCCGCCCGAGGCACCAGCGGCTCCGCTGCTGCCGCCCTTCCGCTTCGGCGCGCAGACGATCGTCGTCGACGGCGGCAAGCATCGTCAGCGCGATTCGACCGTGGAACTCGCCGACGGCGCAGTGTCGGTGGTCGGCAAGGACTCGGCGTTCAGCACCGTGGTACCGATGGCGGGCATTGTCGGCTTCACCTACTCGCACTCGAAGCAGCCGCTATGGAACACACCGCAGGGGCCGGCGGAGATCGCCCATCTCGATGGTGGGGCGTTCGGCTTCCTGAAAGGCGACCAGGACTGGGTGAGCCTGCGCACGGACGGCATGTCACTGGTGCTGCGGGTGCGCGAGCAGGATGCGCGGAAGGTGATTGCAGCGCTCGAGGAACGCATTGGCCGGAAGGTCGAGCGTGTCGAGCGCCGCTGAGCGTTATGCGAGTGAGGCGAGGTCGATGACGAAGCGGTAGCGGACGTCGCCCTTCAGCATTCGTTCGTAGGCATCGTTGATGCCCTGCATCGGGATCACTTCGATGTCGGCCACGATGTTGTGCTCGCCGCAGAAGTCGAGCATCTCCTGCGTCTCGCGGATGCCGCCGATGAGCGAGCCGGTCAGGCGCTTGCGCCCCATCACCAGTCCGAACGCCGACACCGGCGACGGCTCGGCAGGCACACCCACCATTACCATCGCCTTGTCGCGCTTCAGCAGCGCGAGATACTGGTTCAGGTCGACGTTGGCCGACACCGTGTTGAGGATGAAGTCGAACGAGCCCTGCAGTGCGTCGAACGCACCGTCGGTCCGGCTGTTCACGAAGTGATGCGCGCCCAGGCGTTCCGCGTCGGCCTTCTTCGCGTCCGACGTGCTGAACACCGTCACCTCGGCGCCCATGGCCGCGGCGAGCTTCACGCCCATGTGGCCGAGCCCGCCAAGGCCAACCACACCCACCTTGTCGCCCGCCTTGATGCCCCACTGCCGCAGCGGCGAGTAGGTGGTGATTCCCGCGCACAGCAGCGGCGCCGCCGCATCGAGCGGCAGGTTCGCCGGCACCTTTAGCACGTAGCGCTCGTCCACGACGACCTGCGTGGAATAGCCGCCCTGCGTCGGTGTGACGCCGTCGGCTTCCACGCCGTTGTAGCTGAACGAGCATTTCGCGCAGAACTGCTCTTCACCCTCTGCGCAGGCATCGCAGCTGCGGCACGAGTCGACGAAGCAACCCACACCCACCGGGTCGCCCGTCTTGTGGCTGGTGACCTCCGCACCGACCGCGGTGACGCGGCCGACGATCTCGTGGCCGGGCACCATCGGGAACGTGGAGTTTCCCCACTCATTGCGTGCCTGGTGCAGGTCGGAGTGGCACACGCCGCAGAACTGGATGTCGATGACGACGTCGCGCGGACCGGACTCGCGGCGCGACAACTGGAACGGGCCGAGCGGCCGGTCGGCGCTCTCGGCGGCGTAGGCGTTCACGATGGGCACAGATGACTCTCCGAATATGAATGCGCGGGACAAAGCAGTGGGCGTCGGACGGGACGGACACGGGCCAGGCGCGGGAAGACTAGGAACATTGTAGAACCTAGGTGTCGCGGTCCGTGTTCACGGCGATCGTTGACCGGTCGCGGGGCGGCGTCGGCGCCAGCCCCTCGTCGAGCCGCTCGGCCAGCTTCTGCACATCGGTTGGTGTCACCAGCTCACGAAACATCGGCGACGAGGTGGTCTGGCGCAGCTCGAACCGATCGCACACCTCGCGCAGCATCTGCAGCACGAGCGTCATCTCCTGTTCAGCCAGCAGATTCACCTGCAGGTCGAGCTGCGCTCGCCGGTCGGCCTCCATCGTCATGCGGTTCTGGCTGGCGAGCACGAACAGGGTGAGGAAAATCGCTTCGAGGCTGACCACTGTCGTCAGCAGCGTGAACGGGAACGGATCGAATGGGCCGAGCTGCGGCACGACGCGGGAGTTGAGCAGCACCCACACCGCGAACCAGACAAGGTGCAGGACGACCGTCGACTCGCGGGCCGCGAAGGCGGTCACGCCGTCGCCGATCCGCTCGATGAACGAGCGCCGCTCCGCGGAGTGGCTCTGCAGCCTGGCGACGGCACGGATGTTCTGCTCGGCAACGCTCGGAACTGTGGGCGGCGGCGCTCCCCTGCTCATCTGGAATGGTGCTGCACGATCCACTCCACGCTGGCGACTTGCACTTTCCCCAGGTGAAGCTGAGCCACGACGAAATTCGCGGGGTGGCCGGAGTCCCCCATACACGCTCGGCAGGGAGCGCTCCGTTACTGCGGCGTGCGGGCGTCTCTCACGAAGTGCGAACGGGCCGGCATGACGACCTTCGGCAGCGTCGTCGCGTCGATGACCGCGTCCGCCGCAATGAGCTCGTTCGCGTGCAGCAGGAACGCCGTCAGGCTGTAGACGTCCGTGTCAGAAAGCGACCCCGGCGCGTCCGGCGGCATCGCGCGGCGAATGTAATCGAACACCGTGGTCGCGTACGGCCAGTAGTTGCCGATGGTGTGCGGAATCGCCGGGTCCTTCGCGAACGGAAAGCCGTCTCGCGGCTGGGCGCCGACCAGCACGTCGTTCGGCCCTTCCTTCCCGGTGGCGCCGTGGCAGCGCGAACAGCGCGCGGCGAAGAGCGTGGCCCCGGCCGCCGGAGTGCCGCTGCCGGGCGGCAGCCCGGTCCCATCCGGCATCACGTCATCATCCCAGGCCGCGATCTCGGCCGGTGTGGCGGGGCGGCCGATGCCACGTGGTGCCTGCGCGACGACGACGCCGCCAAGCGCACACAACCAGAGCACCCAGGCGAACGCGACGGCAAGACTGGTGCGCGTCATCCCCACGACTCCTCGTTGTAGAACACGCGTCCATCGGCACGCACCACCCAGCCGGTGATCGGATTGAGGTGGTAGGTCGTCGTGCCGGGGCCGCGCAGCGCCAGCAGTTCGGCGCGGGTCGGCTGCAGGTAGCCGGTCTCGTCCACCGCACGGCTCATGAGGATGGCTTCCCCGCCGGTCCAGTTCCATTGATAGCGGAAGCGGGTGTGGGCCTTGGACAGCACCGGCGCCTGCAGCGTGGCCGCGTGCCACGTCTTGCCCGCGTCAGTACTCACGTCCACCCGACGGATCTTTCCCGCGCCGGTCCAGGCGATGCCGGCAATCTCCACCGGTCCGCGCGCAACCGCGTCCGTAAACGACGGGCTGGTGATCAGCGAGCGCGCATCCATGGCGAAGCTGAACATCCGCGCCGTGCCATTGGCGAACGGCTCGGTGTACTTCGACGTCTCCTCGCGCGTCATGAACGGTTTGTCCGACAGTTCAATCCGGCGCAGCCACTTGACGTTGGTGTTGCCTTCCCAACCGGGCAGGAACAACCGCGCCGGGTAACCTTGCTCCGGACGGATCGGCTCGCCGTTCTGGCCGTAGGCGATGAAGGCGTCGTCGCGCGCCTTCGACACCGGGATGCTGCGCGTGAGCTTCGCAGCGTCCATCCCTTCGGCGAGGAACCATGTCGCCTTCGGGCTCGCGCCCACTTCCCTGAACAGATCGGACAGCGCCACGCCGGTCCATTCACTGGTGCTGGTGAGCCCGGCGAGTTGACCGGCCGTGGTTTCCGGACCGGCCGTGCGATTGAGGTTGCCGGAGCATTCGAGGAAGTGGATGCGCGACACCGACGGAAAGCGCCTCAGGTCGGCCAGCGTGAACATCATCGGCCGCTCCACCATGCCGTGGATCAGCAGCGAGTAGTGCGCCGGGTCGATGTCCGGCACACCGCCGTGATGTCGCTCGAAGTGCAGGTCGGACGGGGTGATGATGCCCATCAGGTTCTGGTGCGGCGTGCCCGATGCGGTAGCGCCGCGTGGCACACGCTGGAGCGGTTCGGTGGAGGCGCGCTGCCCCACGGACCGCGCCGCCCTGCCGCGCACGCGTGTCGGGTCGGCCGGCGGCTGCGTCGCTTGCGCAGCGGCAGCCGCGCTCAAGGCGATGGTGCCGGCAGCGCCGGCCAGGAGTTCGCGTCGCGTTACTTTCATCGGGATCCTCGCGGCACAGGATAGCGCAGGCGGACCCCACGACGGTGCGGGTTCTCAACAGACGGCAACACTCCATCTACCGCTCGAAGCGGTAGCCCTCGCCACGCACGGTGAGAATGTGACTGGGTGATCCAGCTGTGGGTTCGAGCTTCTGACGCAACCAGGTGACGTGCACGTCTATCGTCCGGGCCGTGATGAACGGCTGCTGTGGCCAGAGGGCGCGAAGGATCTGACTCCGCGAAAGCACCTGCCCGCGGTGGTTGATCAGGTAGCGCAAAAGCTGGAGTTCTTTCTCCGTCAACGCCACGGCGGCACCACCGCGCGTGACTGCAGACGTGGAGAAGTCCACCGCCACATCGCCGAACGCGAAGCGCGTCACCGGCGTCAGTGTCTCCTTGTGCACTCGCCGGAGAAGTGCCTGGACGCGCGCGAGGAGTTCGTCGGAGTCGAACGGCTTCCCGAGGTAGTCGTCGGCGCCACGGCGCAGGCCGCGGACGCGATCTGTGATGTCAGCGCGGGCCGTCAACATCAGGACGCCGCCGTCAAATCCCTGTTGGCGTACGGCGTCACACAGCGCGAAGCCATCGAGCCCAGGGAGCATGACATCCAGGATGAGGAGATCGAAGGGCGCCGCGCTGGCGTGACGCAGGCCCGCAAGGCCGTCGGCCACGCTCGTCACGTCGTAACCATGACCGGACAGCAGATCGCCGACGACCATCGTCACGCCGGGATCATCTTCGACGAGCAGGATCCGCGCGCTCACACGTCCTCGCTGGCCAGCAGATCGACGACGAAGGTGGCGCCGCCCGCGGCCGGGGACTCGAGCCTCACGCGGCCACCAGACCGTTCCACGCTCTCCTGCACCAGACTCAAGCCGAGGCCAAATCCCCGATGCGGGCGGCCATGGCTCGCCGCGCCCTGCTCGAACGGCTCCCAGACCCGCGACCGCTCGTGCGCCGCTACGCCTGGTCCGCGGTCTGCCACGGACACCTCGACCACGTGCGCACCGGCCCGGTTCACGGCCCGCGCCGACACGCCGACCCATCCCCCCTGCGCCCCATGCGTGACGGCGTTCATGATCAGGTTCTCGAACGCGCGACGCAGAGCCGCGGCATCACCCAGTACGGCCGGCAGGGCCGGAGCCACGTCGACGACCACCGTGCACCCCGCGTTGATTGCGGCCTCGGCCGTCGTGCGCACAGCCTCCTGCAGCAACTCCCTGACAGACACCGGCCCGGAAGCAGCCGGCGCTGCGGGGTGGCGCAAACTCGCCAGGGACAGCAGCTGCTCGACCATCGCAGTCAGCTGATCCGCCCGCTCAACGATCAGTTGGCCGTAGGCGCGCTGTTTATCGACGTCCGTCACCAGGCTAGCCCGCAGATTGTGGCCGGCGCCTCGAATAACCGTCAGGGGCGTGCGCAGTTCGTGTGAAATGCCAGCCACGAAGGCCAGCTCCCGCGCGGCGAGCCGCCGGGCCCGACCCGCCACTTGCGTCCGTGCCCACGCGGTCGCGACGATCAGGCCGATCAGGATGGCGGCCATGGCGAGGTTCCGCAGGCGAGTTGTGGCGACCACGGCGTCGAGCGGACGCGGGCCGAACCAGACCTGTATCGTCCACCGCGATGACTCGGCGCGTCCCCTGGGTGCTCCGACCAGGGCACGGGGAAACAACCCCGCCGAGGCGTCCGCTCGGCGTGCCGGCGGCGGGCTGCCAGCCGGCCAGTTGATGACGGTGCGTGCAGGCGCCGTGTTTGTGTGCACCTCGACATAGCGCGTGTCGCCGCTACTGCCTGCCGCGAACGCTGACGCCAGCAGTTCCGGCAGCCACGTATTCCGGAGATAGGTGTCATCCATCTCGAACACCATCCACTCGCGCTCGCGGCCGTCGTCGAAGATTGGCAACTCGAGCAGCAACGAGTCGCTGGGCAATGACGGCGGGGGACCCCGCTCGCCACGCCATCGCCTGAGCAGCGGCGCGCGCAGCGGTGCGAACGACGCTGGCCAGTCGACACGCTGAAGCGCGGCGTTACCCTCGGCGTCTCCAAGATCGAGTGCGTAGACCACCAGGTCGAGGTCATTCGGCGTGATCACGGCCACGCGACGAAAGGGCCGGCGCGATTCCTTTGAGCGCCAGTCCGCCAGGCGCGCCATGTGGGCTGACTGAAATCCGAGTGTGTCGATCTCCCTGACGGTGGGCAGTAGCGAGGCGCACAACCGACGCAACTCAGCATCGAACGAGTCAGAGACGTGGTCGGTCTGCGCGCGCAGGCTCGCGTGCAGTGTCGCCAGCTCCGCCTGACTGAGCGCACCCGTCCACCGATACTGCAGCGCCAGCAGCAGCACGCACAGCACCAGCATGGCGCCGAGCACCGTCCAGTCCCGGCGGGGCAGCGCGGAAAGCCTGTCCATCCAGGCTTCACTCTAGCGGAAGCGGGGTCGGGCGCCGCAGCCCGCGGAAGAGTCTTAACACCGCTTAACGTGACAGCCGCCAGTGCGATCGGTCATCGTCCAGGGCATGGCACACTTGGTCGTTTCGCGGAAGTCGTTCCTTCGCCACGCGCTCTTGGGCGCCCTTGCGCTGCCGCTCATCTTCGACGAGGCATGCGCGCGTGGCGAGTCTACCGCCTCGGTCTCGGGCCCCACGCCAGTACCAGGGGGTTCGTCCACCGTGTGCACGACGACGGCCGCCGTGCCTGAGGGACCGTTCTACAAGGACGAGCAGCTCAATCGATCCGATATCACCGGGGGCAAGACCGGGGTGCCGATCACCTACGAGTTCCTGGTCCGCGACGCGAGGTGCCAACCGCTGCCCAACGCCATCGTCGATCTGTGGCAAGCCGACCGGGCGGGGTCGTACTCGGACTTCGCCTCAGCCGGCACGCTGGGACAGACGTTTCTTCGCGGCTATCAGGTCACCGACGGATCGGGTCGATGCCGATTCACGTCCATCTTCCCGGGCTGGTATCCAGGCCGCATCACGCATCTCCACGGCAAGCTCAGAGTGAACGGCATCGTCAATCCGACGACCAATCTCTTCTTCCCCAAAGCCATCGAGACTGACGTCTACAACAGCCCCTTGTATAGCGGCCGCGGACAGAACAGCACGACCGTGGCCCAGGACGTCGAGCTGCGCGGTGACACCGCGCGATTCAATGCCCTTCTGATGCAAGTGAGCGGTGACATTACGGGCGGGTACACCGCCACGTTCACGCTGACCGGCGCGTAGCGCGCCTGGCGGTGCATGGTTGCCGCGTTGCCTGGTGCGCCGATGAAACAGCGGCGAGCGAGCCGGGCCGCCTGCGCATCCTGCCGAGGGCGTCGGACCTGTGCCAACGCGCCGGCGCCGGCGGCAACTGGGCGTCGACGATGAAGCGCACGACGCGCTCCTGCGCACCGGGTGATCGGTCTGACGGGCTGCGAATTCGCGAGCGGCGGTGATGTCGTCCGCTGCGATCTAGGGTTAGTCCGCGAGGATCTCAGGGTCGACCGTGATGCGATGGAGCTGACTCATCGGCGGCGCCCTCCCGTTCCTGAGGAAGAATTGGCGTCCCCACCGGGATTCGAACCCGGGTTTTGGCCTTGAAAGGGCCACGTCCTAGGCCTCTGGACGATGGGGACGCTCGAAGGGAGCCACTAAAGATACCACGGTCGATGGCGTCAGCCAACGGGCGAGGCACTGAATTTCGCGCCGGCCCGCAGCCCGGCCCAGAGCCGAGAGCCCAGAGGCCGAAGCCGGTCCCTAATGCGTCTTGTCGTCGTCGGCCGCCAGCGAGCGGATCACTTCCAGCAGCGTCGCGCGCGAGAACGGCTTGGCCAGGAACCGCGTGCCCGGGGAGAGCACCGACTCGCGCGCCGCTGGGTCGCTGACGTTGCCCGACATGTAGACCACCTTCAGACCAGGGCGCTGCTCGCGAAGCGCGGTGGCCAGTTCCACTCCGGTCTGGCCCGGCAGCATGACGTCGGTGAGCAGCAGATCAACAGCGCGGTTCGACCAGCCGTCGAGCACTTCCTCCGCAGTACCCACCGCCTCCACCCCGTAGCCCGCGCGCTCGAGGAAGGCGCGCACCATGTCGCGCACCAGCGGTTCGTCTTCGACCAGTAATACCTTCAGCATCGATTCGTACAGTATCCGGTCGATGGTATCACCCGGCGGGCGTTCGGCAGTCACGGCGAGACGGACCTCGCCGCCGACCTCGAGCTCTGGTCGAGGCACTCGGCAATCTTGTGCGGCATCTGCAGCAGCGTCACCACGTGCACGGCGCCGCCGCGAGCAATCGCTTCCTTCGGCATGCCGAACACGACACACGACTGCTCGTCTTCGGCCAGCGTCTGCGCGCCGGCCTGGCGCAGCGCCACGAGGCCGTCGGCGCCGTCCTGCCCCATGCCGGTGAGAATGACGCCGACGATCGGCACGCCCTTCAGCTTCGCCGCCGAGTAGAACAGCACGTCAACTGCTGGACGCTGGAAGTGCACGGCCGGTCCGTCGCGCAGCACGGTGCGCAAACGGAGTCCGAACCGTTCCACCGCCAGGTGGTGACCGCCAGGGGCCACGTAGACGGTGCCGTTCTCCAACATCTCCCCGCCCTGGGCCTCGATCACGCGCATCGCACACGACGCATTCAAGCGGTCGGCGAACGCCTTGGTGAACCCGGCCGGCATGTGCTGCACGATGAGCATCGGCGGAATGTCCGCCGGCATGCGCGTGAGCAGCGCCTCGATCGCCTGCGTGCCGCCGGTCGAAGCCCCCAGCACGATGAGCGCACCGGGGTGCTTCATCGAGGTTCGCGCCAGCGCCGGCGACGGCGCCGCACCCACGATGCGCGTCAGCTTCACCGGTTTGCTGCGCAGCGCCCGAATCCGATCGGCAATTGCCTCGGCGACCGCGCCCACCGACCCTGGCCCTCCGGGCTTGGCAATGACATCAATCGCCCCACTCTGCAGCGCCTCGACACTTGCGGCCGACCCCTTCTGCGTGATCGAACTGACAATGATGACCGGCATCGGCTTGTATTCCATCACGCGCCGCAGGAAGGTCAATCCGTCCATGCGCGGCATCTCGATGTCGAGTGTCAGCACGTCGGGGTTCA
>JAYTXA010000056.1:0-22032 GCA_043743165.1 Acidobacteriota bacterium | reverse complement strand
AGCCGATTAACGCGCTTGATCAACTCCCAAAGTATTCCAAGGGACAGGCGTTAAGACAGTGCCATCTGCGGAGCAGAAACTGAAAAGAGCGGTGAAGCTGATCTCCACTTTTCTCGCTCGTCAGAAGTACGAAGAATTGTCAATGCTGACGGCGGCTGATGCCCGCCTAACTGCGGATGACATTGCGACGGCGGTTGCCGACTATCCAGGCACTCTACGGGTGCCAACCGACGAGGAGATTCAGTTCGACGCGACCGAAGTCGAAGGCAAGGACCCTCGGGAATGGATCGTTGATTTCCCGATATTCACAAATGAAGAGGGTCGTTCAGACTTGACCGCAAGAGTGACGGTGGTCGACGGGACTAACGACAGGATCGGGGTCATCTTCTACGACGTGTGGGTGATGTGAGAAGACTCTGCCGACGGTGCCGTCGAGGCCAAGGGCGTTCAGCAGAACCACGACTACTTCAGCGGCAGCCCGACCGAGCACATCGATACGATATCCGGCAACTTGGTCCTCCTGCGCCGCCATTTATGAGATCGGTTCCCTAATACAGGCTTCGCACGCCCGCGATTTCTTCTCGCCGGCGGTCAGCGGTCCACTCCAGAGCATCGCCGACGACGGTCGCCGCGGCTTCGAGCGCGAGTGGGTCGGGACAGCCGAGCGCGCCCAGCGTCGTGCGGCGCATCACCGCGTCAGCCAGCGTGCACACCATCTCGTGAGTCGCCGCGTGACGCAGGAGGGCGTCGCCGTCGAGCGGCACGTGCGGCAGCGGTGTGATGGCTGTCGCACTCGCCACGCGCGGACGCTCGAGCCAGTCGAACAGGCGGTTCACGATCCGCTCGGCCACGGCTCGCGCGGTGGTGTATTTGGTGCCGGCGACGCTGAGCAGGCCCGTGACGCCGGAAGCCTGATGCTCGTACACCCGTTCGCCGCCGTCGAGCGTCGGCGGTCGGCCGCCGCGCAGCTGCGCGGGCACCGTTCCGCGATGCACGAGCGCCACGTCGCCCGGTGTCAGGTGCCACAGCGGGAACGCCTGATTGAGTTCGGCGATGAAGGCCTCGAGATGCGCGGGAGCGATGGCAAGGTCGCCCGGGGCGCAGGTCGAGGGCGACTCCCAGGTGCCGAAGAGCGCGCGGCCGCGCCAGGGCACGAGGAACAGGTTGCGCCCCGACAGGCTGCGGCCTCCGATCGCCGCCGACGGTCCTGGCCGTGTGGTAACCAGGTTGACTGCCTGCAGCACGGGCAGCGCCACCGCGGCGCCGAGCGGTTCGAGCAGGCGGTCGATGCCGCCGCCTGTCGCATTGACGACGGTTCGCGCGGCGGTGTGGTGCGCGCTGCCGTCGAACTGGTCGATCACCGTCGCGCCGCCGACACGCCCGGCCTCCACACGCAGCGAGGTGGCCTCTGCGTAGTTGGCCAGCACGGCGCCGTGCGCGGCCGCCGCCAGGGCCCAGGCCAGCGTGAGTCGGTCGGCCTCGCCGGTGACGTAGTCGTACCAGACGGCGGCGCCCGTGATGTCGAGCGGCCGCAGGTCTGGATAGGCGAGCTGCGCCTCGGTGCGCCCGAGCACGCGACCGGCTGGCAGCGCAAGCGTGGCCGGCACGCCGTCGTTGCGGTCGTGAGCCACCAGGCGGTCGAGGGCGAAGCCGCAGCGCATGGCGGTCTTGCCCTTGGCGAGTGAGCGGTAGAGCGGCAGCACGAAGGGCAGCGGTTGCACCGCCCACGGCGCGATGCGGGCCAGTGTCCGGCGTTCGCGTACCGACTCGCGGGCACGCGGCAGATCGAGCGTCTGGAGATAGCGCAGGCCGCCGTGAATCGTACGCAGGTGGTTGAAGGACGTGCCGCTGCCGAAATCGGCCCGCTCGACCAGCGCCACCGACAGACCGCGTTGTGCGGCATCGGCTGCGATGGTGAGGCCGTAGATGCCGCCGCCAATGACCAGCAGGTCGAACGTGCGCGTGGTCAGGTCGTGAAGATTCCGGCTCAAGGGGTGCGGCATGGAGGAAGGCACAGCAAGCTCACGATATAGTATCCAGCGTGGCGACCGTCGACGAAGTCCGCTCCTACTGGGAACAGCACATCCACGATCTCGAAATCACCACGCACCCGGTCGGGTCGCGCGGCTTCTTCGCGGATCTTGACCAATATCACTTCGAGAAGCTGCATCACCTGTTGCGGCTGGTCGACTTCAACGCGTACCGCGGCAAGGCGGTGCTCGAAGTGGGCTGCGGCGCAGCCGTCGACCTGGCGCGGTTCGCCAGGGGCGGAGCGGTCTGCACGGGAGTGGACCTGGCCTCGTCGGCGATCGCGCTCGCGAAAGCCAATTTCGAGCAGCAGGGGCTGGCCGGCGATCTGAGGGTCGCCAACGGTGAACAACTGCCGTTTGCCGACAACTCGTTCGACTACGTATTCGCCCACGGCGTGGTCCAGTACACGGCGAACCCGCAGGCGCTGGTCAACGAGGTGCGGCGGGTACTCAAGCCGGGCGGCGAGGCGCTGTTCCAGGTCTACAACCGCATCTCCTGGCTGAACGCGCTGTCGAAGCTGATGAAGGTTGGGCTCGAGCACGACGATGCACCGGTGCTGCTGAAGTACTCCATCGGCGAGTTCAGGCAGCTGGTGTCCGGCTTCAGCCAGGTGCGCATCGTGCCCGAGCGCTTCCCGGTGAAGTCGCGCCTGCACGGCGGCTGGAAGGGGGCCATCTACAACGGCCTCTTCGTCGGCACCTTCGACCTGCTGCCGCGCGCCGTCGTCGAGCGCTTCGGCTGGCATTTGCTCGCGTTCTGCCGCAAATGATCCGCTTCGCCAAAGCTCACGCCTACGGCAACGACTTCCTCTATGTCCTCGGGTCGGACGTGGAGGGAGTGGACCACCCTGAGCTGGCGCGTCAGATGTGCCACCGCACCACGGGCATTGGCGCCGACGGCCTCATCGTCTATTCGCCCTCCGTCACCGGCGCCGCGATGACGCTGGTCAACTCGGACGGGAGCCGCGCCGAGGTGTCGGGGAACGGTGTGCGCGCGCTTGGCGCGCTGCTCGGGCTGCAGTCGCCCGAGGGCCCGCTGCAGCTCACCATCCAGACCGAGGGTGGCATCAAGCAGCTCACGCGGCTCGAGCGGCACGACAATGTGCAGCTGTTTCGCGCGGCAATGGGGTTACCGACCGGCGTGCACCGGACGCAGCTCGAGGCGGGCGGCGAAATCGTGGACGGCGTCGTACTGAACATCGGCAACCCGCAGTGCCTGCTGCTTGGGCCGCTTCCCGACGACGAGCGCTTCAACCGGCTGGGTGCAGCACTCGAGCACCACACGTACTTTCCAGACGGGACGAACGTCGAGTTCGTGCATGTGGAGTCGCCTGGCCAGATTCGGATCCGGATCTGGGAGCGCGGCTGTGGGCCAACCTCCTCGTCGGGCACCGGTTCGTGCGCGTCGCTCATTGCCGCAGCGGCGTTCGGCGGTGCGGACCGCGATGCGCAGGTCATCGCCACTGGTGGCACGCAGCGGGTGGAGTGGACGACCGAGAGTGTCTATCTCACCGGTCTGGCTGAAGTGCTGTGCCACGGCGAGTGGCTGCGGAGCCTGCCGCTCCGCTAGGGCCATCCTGATGTAGCCGCGCACCTTCCGCCTTCGCACAGCTTCGGCGGACCGCCGAAGCCTTGGCGGAGGCTGGTCAGGTCCGCGAGAGCCGACCTGAAGGTCGGCAGCAACGTTCAAGGATCCCGAGCGCAGAAACTGCGCGGTCGCGTCAGCGCCGGCGACGGGCCGGAGGGGCAGAGGCGGCCGCGATGGCTGCCGATGTTGCCGCCAGTGAAGCAGTTGCAGCCGTCGCCCGCGGCGGCACCTCGAGGTACTCGCCCTTTGCGAGCGTCGCGCGCACTTCTTGCAGGCTGGTCTTCACGATGTCGAGCGACGCGCGCGGCGCGGCCAGCAGCCGGGCCGGCACCTTCCCCGTTTCAGCGGCCTCGAGTGTCGCGACGACCGCGTCCAGGTCCTTCTGTGCCCGGTCCAGTGCGCGTTCGGCGGCGGACCGAGCGGCGGCCTTGCCGTCGGCGGCTTCCCGTGCGGCGTTTTGCGCCCGCTCGCGGCTGTCCAATGCGCGATCGAGCGCGAGGCGATAGTCGCGTTGCGTCACCGCATCATTCGCATGCGCCAGCGCCTGCTGCGCCGCCGTGAATTCGTTCACCGCGTACTTGTCGGCGCCGGCCGCCTGCGCGGCGTCGAGTGCGCCCTGCGCCTGCTGCATCTCCTTGTCCGGCGGCTCGCCACCGCACCCGACGGTGAGGGAGAGTGCGAGGAGCAGAACCGGGAGGGCAGGCGCGCGCAGCGACATCCCCCGGAGTATACGCGTACCGTTTTCGCTGTAGTACGATGAAAGACCTGTTACCCGACGATCGCCCGAGGGAGAAGTTGCTTCGAAATGGGCCGGCGGCACTCGGCGACAACGAACTCGTGGCGCTCGTGCTCGGCAACGGCACGAGAGGCGTCGATGTCCTGGGAGTGGCCAACGATCTGCTGCGTCGCCGCGGCGGGGTGCACGGGTTGGCCCGCTCGTCGGCCGACGACCTGTCGCAGATCGACGGCATCGGCCGCGCCAGGGCCGCGCAGGTCGTGGCGGCGGTCGAACTCGGACGTCGGGTGTCGGCGCGAGGGCCGTCGGCGCGCGTGCAGTTGCGCAGTCCGCACGACGCGGCGGCGTTCCTGCTGCCCACCTTCGGGGCCCGCGCCGTGGAGCAGTTCGGCATGGTGCTGCTGGACAGCAAGCACCGCGTCCTGCGCACCACCGTCGTCGCGTCGGGCACGCTCAATTCGACCATCGTGCATCCGCGGGATGTGTTCCGCGAGGCCATGCTCGGAGCGGCCGCCGCGATCGTGGTGTTTCACAACCACCCGTCTGGCGACCCGAGTCCCAGCCCGGAGGACGTCGAGCTGACACGGCGGCTGCGGGCTGCCGGGGTGTTGATGGGTATCGAGGTTGTCGACCACATCGTGCTCGGCGACGCGCGCTACTGCAGTTTGAAGGAGATGGGGCAGCTCTAGTGTCGCGAGTGTTGTATCTGGACGGTTTTTCAGGGATTTCCGGGGACATGTTCCTTGGCGCCTGCCTCGACGCCGGGCTGTCGATCGACGCCCTCCGCGCGGCGCTTGGCAGCCTCGCGCTGTCCGGCTACACCGTCAGCGCCGTGCCGGTGCTGCGAGCCGGCGTGTCGGCCACGCACTTCGTCGTGCAGGAGGACGGCGCCGGCCTGGCGCCGCACGAACACGAACACACCCACACGCACTCCGACGCCGATGGTACCGTTCACGCCCACACCCATGCGCACGGGAACCACCCCGGCCACCAGCACCGCAGCCTGCCCGAGATTCGCACGCTCATCGACGGTTCGGCACTGTCGGCGGCTGGGAAGGCGCGGGCGGTGGCCATGTTCCAGCGGCTTGCTGAAGCGGAAGCGCGCATCCACGACATGCCGGTGGAGCAGGTGCACCTGCACGAGGTGGGCGAACTCGACTCGATCATCGACATCGTTGGCGCGGTGTTCGCGATGGAATGGGCCGGCGTCGACCGGGTCGTCTGCTCGCCACTGAATGTCGGCGGCGGCATGGTCCGCTCGGCGCACGGCCTCTTCCCGGTGCCCGCGCCCGCCACGCTGGCGCTGCTCGGCTCGGCGCCGGTCTACAGCGGCGCCGTGCAGAAGGAGCTGGTGACGCCGACGGGCGCGCTCATCGCGACCACCTGGGCCGACGCCTTCGGGCCGCTGCCGGCGATGACGATCGAGGCGGTCGGCTACGGCGCGGGCAGCCGCGACAACCCCGACACCCCGAACGTGCTCCGGCTGATCATCGGCCACAGCGACGATCGGCCCGCCGCCGAGCGAGTGGTGGTCATCGAGTGCGAGATCGACGACATGAACCCGCAACTGTTCGGCCCGGCCATGGAGCGGCTGTACGCGGCCGGGGCGCTCGAGGTGTTCTACACCCCGGTGCAGATGAAGAAGAACCGGCCGGGCACGCTGCTGACGGTTATCGCCACGCCCGAGCGTCGGCGTGCGCTCTCGGACATCATCTTCCGCGAGACGACGACCATTGGTGTGCGGTACCACGACGTCGAGCGCGATATCCTCAAGCGTGAGATCATCGCGGTCGACACGGCGCTCGGCCAGGTGCGGTTCAAGCTGGCGTGGCGCGATGGCCGGCTGGTCAACGCGACGCCAGAGTTCGAGGATTGCGCGGCGCTGGCACGCGCGCACGGCCTGTCGGTGAAGGACGTCCAGGCACTGGCCATCCAGGCCTACGGGGCGCGGGCGACCGCACCTCCCACTGCACTCTGAGCGAGTCAACGTGAGCCGTTTCTACATCACCACGCCCATCTACTACATCAACGCCGAGCCGCATCTCGGCCACGCCTACACCACAATGGTGGCGGACGCGGCCGCCCGGGCGCATCGCTTGATGGGAGACGACGTGTTCTTCCTGACCGGCACCGACGAGCACGGGCAGAAGGTTGAACGGGCCGCCCAGAAGGCCGGCATCCCGACGAACGTCTTTGCCGACACCGTGGCGCAGAAGTTCAAGGACCTGCTGCCCGAGCTGTGCGCCTCGAACGACGACTTCATCCGGACCACCGAGCCACGGCACCATGCCGCGGTGCAGGCGCTGTGGCGCCGCGTGCGCGACAACGGCTTCATCTACAAGGACAAGTACGAAGGCTGGTACTGCACCGTCGATGAGGTGTTCGTCCCCGAAACGCAGCTGGTCGACGGACGCTGCAACATCTGCGGCACCACCGTGGAGAAACTGGCTGAGGAAAGCTACTTCTTCAAGCTCTCGGCGTTCCAGCAACCGCTGCTCGAGTATTACCGCGCCCATCCTGCGTTCGTCACGCCGTCGATGCGCCGCAACGAGATGCTCTCGTTTCTCGAGGCCGGGCTCGACGACTTGAGCGTCAGCCGCACGTCGTTCACCTGGGGTATCCCGGTGCCCGACGACCCGGCGCACGTGATGTACGTGTGGTTCGACGCGCTCACCAACTACATGACGGCGGCGGGCTACGGGTCTACCGACCCGGCCGACGTGGCGCGCTTCGATCACTACTGGCCGGCCGACGTGCACCTCATCGGCAAGGAGATTGTGCGGCAACATGCCATCTACTGGCCGGCGTTCCTCATGGCCGCAGGCCTGCCGCTGCCGCGCCAGATTGTGAGCCACGGCTGGTGGCTGATGGACGGCGCGAAGATGTCCAAGTCGAAGGGGAACGTCGTGCGTCCGCACGACTACATCGAGCATTTCGGACTCGATGCCTTCCGCTACTTCGTGTTCCGGGAGATGGTCTTCGGGCAGGACGCGAGCTTCACCGATGACGCGATCCTCGCCAGGTACAACGCCGATCTCGCCAACGATCTCGGCAACCTGGCCAGCCGCGTCCTCACCCTGCTGCACCGCACGTGCGGCGGACGTGTGCCGACGCCTGATGCGCGGCTGCTCGAGCGTGACGACGAACGGGCCGTTGTCGCGACGGCGTCCGGGCTGATTGGCCAGGTGAAGATGGCCGTCACCGGTTTCCAGTACAGCGTTGCCCTGCGCGACATCTGGGAACTGGTCGGCGCCACCAACCGCTACATCGTGGCGCGCGAGCCATGGCGGCTTGCGAAAGACGAAGACCGGCGAGCCGAGCTCGAGACGTCCTTGTACGTCCCGGCCGACGCGCTGCGGATCATTGCGGAACTCCTGCGACCGTTCATGCCAACTACCAGCGAGCGCCTGCTCGCAATGCTCGGTCAGGTGGCAGTACCGGCGTCATGGACGACGCTCGAGACGGGCACGCTGCTGCCGGGCACAGCGCTCGGCCAGACCGTGCCGCTGTTCCCGCGGATGGACCTTACAGTGGAGGCTTTGCGACAGATGTCACAGGAAGATTCGAGCGCCCCCGAACAGCAGCCGGCCGTCCTGGTTGCGGCCGAACCAGGCGAGAGCGCCGCCGCCGTACCAGAAAGCGGAGCCGCGCCAGCCTCTGCATCCGCGGCTCCGGCCGCTGCCGCGCCGGTCGCTGAACTGATCACCTACGAAGACTTCATGAAGATCGACCTTCGTGTCGCGAAGGTACTCGAGGCCGAGCGCGTGCCGAAGTCGAAGAAGCTGATGAAGCTGCTGGTCGACACCGGGGTGGATACGCGCACGATCGTCGCCGGGATCGCCGAAGCGTACGAGGCCGAGGCGTTGGTCGGACGCACGATCGCTATCGTCTTCAATCTGAAGCCCGCGAAGTTGATGGGCATCGAGTCGAACGGGATGGTGCTGGCCGGCAGCGCCGAGGGCGGCAAGCCGTTCCTGGTCGGCTTCGACGAGCCGCTGCCGCCGGGTTCGCGCGTCCGCTAGCGCCCCGGCGTGATGCAGGCCATCGCCGAACGCTACGTCCGTCTCGTGCTGGCGGTCGGCCAGCACGATGCCGCGTACGTCGACGCGTACTACGGGCCGCCGCAGTGGCGCGACGAGGCAGCGGCGGTGCGGGCGCCGCTCAGCGAGCTGCTCGACATCGGCCAGTGCCTGCGGACGGACCCCGAGCTCACGTCCACGGCCGATGCGGACGGCCGCACACGCCTCGTGTTCCTGCGTGGGCAGGTGCGTGCCGTCGTCGCGCGGATCGAACAGCTGGCCGGTCGTCGCTTTTCGTTCGACGAGGAGTCTGCCGCGCTGTACGACGCGGTGGCGCCCACCCATCCCGAGTCGTATTTCGCCGACACGCTCGACCGGCTGGAGCCGTTGGTGCCGGGCAGCGGTCCGCTCGGCGATCGGCTCGCGCGGTTCCGGCAGCAGTTCGTAGTACCCACCGGCCGGCTCGGGGCGGTGTTCGAGGCGGCTATTGCCGAAAGCCGCCGCCAGACGCGCGAGCGGATCGCACTGCCTGACACGGAGCATTTCGAGGTCGAGTTCGTCACCGACAAGCCGTGGAGCGGCTACAACTGGTATCAGGGCGGCTACCGCAGCGTCATTCAGGTGAACACCGATCTGCCGGTGCACATCGACCGCGTCGTCGACCTCGCGGCACACGAAGGCTACCCAGGGCATCACCTCTTCAACCTCCTGCTGGAACAACGCTTCGTGCTGGAGCGCGGGTGGATCGAGTTCACGATTTACCCGCTGTTCTCGCCGGAGTCGCTCATCGCTGAAGGGACCGCCAACTTCGGCATCGAGGTCGCGTTCCCAGGCGATGCCCGGGAGCGCTTCGACCGCGACGTCGTCATGCCGTTGGCGGGTGCGCCGGTGGCGTTGGCGGACGATTATGCGGCCGTGATGCGTTTGCTGGCGCAACTGTCATATGCTGGCAACGAAGCAGCTCGAGCGTATCTGAACGGTACCATCGATCGAGCGGCAGCAGTCGCGTGGCTGACAAAGTACGCGCTGATGTCGCAGGCCCGGGCGGAGCAGCGCACGCGGTTCATGGACGCGTACCGCAGCTACGTCATCAATTACAACCTCGGCCAGGACATGGTGCGACGCTATGTCGACGCACTCGGCGGCACCCCGGATCGACCGGACCTCCGCTGGCAGCTATTCCTGGCCCTTCTGCAGTCGCCGCGACTGCCGTCCGGACTCTGATGATCGATTCCCACTGCCACCTCGCCGACGACATGTTTGCGGCTGACCTCGCCGAGGTGATCGAGCGCTCGAAAGTCGCCGGCGTCGAGCGCGTGCTCGTGATTCTCGAGGCGGCGAACCCGCAGGAAGAGGAACAGGCGAAGAAGGCGCACACGCTGTGGCCGGATATGCGTGTCGCGGTCGGCGTCCACCCGCACCACGCGAAGCAGTTCGCTGGTAATGCCCTCGGCGCGGTCGAGGCGGTGCGCATGCAGATTGCGCGTCTGCCGTGCACGCGTGCGGTGGGCGAGATCGGGCTCGACTACCACTACGACCTCTCTCCAGTGCCGGTGCAGCAGGCCGTGTTCCGCGCCCAGATTCGCCTGGCGCGCGAACTGAAGCTGCCGGTCGTCATCCACACCCGCGAGGCAGACTCGGACACCATCGAGGCGCTCAAGAGCGCCGGCGGCGGGGAAGTGAAGGGCGTCTTCCACTGCTTCACCGGCAACGCAGACCTGGCGAAGGCCGCGCTCGACCTCGGGTTCTACTTGTCGTTCTCGGGCATCCTGACGTTTCCGAACGCGCAGGAATTGCGGAACATCGCGCGGCAGGTGCCGCTCGATCGATTGCTGATCGAGACCGACAGTCCGTTCCTGACGCCGGTCCCGCATCGCGGCGAGCGCAACGAGCCGATGCGCATGACGCACACGGCCGGCACGCTGGCCGCCCTCAAGGGAATGTCCGTGGACGAGCTCGGCGCAGTCACGACGGCGAACTTCCACGCGCTCTTCCGGCCGTGATAGAGTTCTAACCTGAACCACGTGGAAAAAACCCTGGTACTCTCGCAGATTTTCGAGCCGATCCGCGCCGATCTCGAACTGGTCGATCGTGAGTTCGTCCGCCAGATCGAATCGCAGGTCGCCATCATCCCGACGATGGGGCGGTACATCCAGCAGGGTGGCGGCAAGCGGGTGCGTCCGGCTGTCCTGCTGATGTCGGCGCGGCTCCTCGGATACACAGGTGAGCGGGCGATCCTCTTCGCCGCGGCGGTCGAGTTCATTCACTCCGCCACGCTGGTTCACGACGACATCATCGACGAGTCCGACCTCCGCCGCGGGCGCCCAGCCGTGCATGCGCGCTGGGGCAACGACGTCACAGTCCTGCTCGGCGACTACCTCTACATCAAGTCGATGGCGCTGGCGCTCACGCACGACACCCTCGACATCGTGCGGGTGCTCTGTGACGCCACGCTGAAGATGATCGAGGGCGAAATCTACCAGCTCACGAAAAACGGCGACGCGGCGATCACCGAAGACGAGCACTTCGACATCATCCGCCGCAAGACGGCGTTCCTCTTCGGGGCTTCGTCGCAAATCGGCGGCATGCTTGGCGGCGCGAACAAGGAACAGGAAGAGGCGCTGCAGCAGTACGGCTTCAACCTGGGGATTGCGTTCCAGGTGGTCGACGACCTGCTCGATTTCACCGGCGATTTCGCGGCGCTCGGTAAGCCGGTGGCCGCGGATCTTGTCGAAGGCAAGATGACCCTGCCGCTCATCCATCTGCTGCAGCAACCCGGCCATCGCGGCGGCGAGATCGTGCGCGAGATTATCGAGAAGCGTGCGGCGACCAGCGAGCAGTGGCAAGACGTGCTGAGCCTGCTGCGCGAGCACCGTTCCATCGAGTACGCGTCGCGCCGGGCGGTCGAATTCGCGGAGCGGGCGAAGAAGCAGCTGCAGCTCTTCCCGCCGAGTTCCGAGCGCGACGCACTGATCGCGCTGCCCGACTACGTGCTGTCCCGCGATCGATAGTCGCGATACCCGGACGAGGTCTTTCTTCGTCGCCTTCGCGTCTTCGTGATGGGCGTGTCCGGACCGTCTTCACAATCTCGGGGTGTGACGCCGTTGTCGAGCCTCTCTCTTGAAGAACGCCTCCGCCAGCTTCGTGACCAGGTTCGCCGTCACGAAGAGCGCTACTACGTCCTCAACGATCCCGAGATCGCCGACGCCGAGTTCGACGCGCTGCTGAAGCAGCTCGAAGCGCTCGAAGCCGAGCATCCCGAACTGGTGACGCCGGATTCGCCGACGCAGCGCGTGGCCGGGCGTCCGTCCGACGGCTTCCAGACGGTCGAGCATCTACAGCCGATGCTGAGCCTCGACAACACCTATTCCACTGACGAACTTCTCGCGTTCGACGAACGTGTGCGCAAGGGGGCACAGCTCGGCGACGCGGCCGTGCGCTACATCGCGGAGTTGAAGATCGACGGTCTGAGCATCGCGCTCACCTACCTGAACGGCAGCCTCGTCCGCGGCGCGACGCGCGGCGACGGTCTGCGCGGCGAGGACGTCAGCATCAACGTGCGGACGATTCGCGCCGTGCCGCTACGATTGCGGCAGGCGCCGGACGCCCCGTTCGAGGTGCGCGGCGAGGTCTACCTCTCGCGGGCCGCATTCGAGCGCACGAACCGCGAGCGCGAGGCCGCCGGCGACCCGCTGTTTGCCAACCCGCGCAACGCCGCAGCCGGCGCGCTGCGCAACCTCGATCCATCACAGGTGGCGAAGCGTGGCTTGCTCGCCTACTTCTATCAGTTGGTCACCGCCGGCGACGGCTCCGCCGACGGTGGCGCGGCGTCGCAGGCGGAGGTGCTGACGGCGCTGCGCGGATGGGGCCTTCCGGTCGAGCCGCACTGGACCCGGTGCGAGGGCGTCGACGAGGTGATTGCCTTTTGCGGCGCCTGGGCCGAGCGGCGGCGCTCGCTGCCGTTCGATACCGACGGCGTCGTCATCAAGGTCGACGATCTTGCGCTGCGCCAGCAGTTGGGCACCACCGCAAAGTTCCCGCGTTGGGCCACGGCGTTCAAGTTCCCGGCCGAGCAGGCGACGACGGTGCTGAAGCAGATTGCCGTGAACGTGGGGCGCACCGGCGCCGTCACGCCGTACGCCGTGCTCGAGCCCGTGTTTCTCGCCGGTTCCACCATCTCGATGGCGACGCTGCACAACGCCGAGGACCTCGCCCGCAAGGACCTGCGTGAGGGCGACCGCGTGCTGATCGAGAAGGGGGGCGACGTCATTCCGAAGGTGGTGAAAGCCATCCTGCCGCACGCCGACGACAGCGTCGCGTGGGTGATGCCCTTCACGTGTCCGTCGTGCCGCACCCCACTGCGCCGCGACGAAGAGGAAGTGGTCTGGCGCTGCCCGAATACGTCGTGCCCGGCGCGGCTGCGCCGCAGTCTCGAACACTTCACCTCGCGCTCGGCGATGAACATCGACGGGTTGGGAGAGTCGCTGCTCGACCAGCTGGTGAGCCAGGGGCTCGTCACGAACGTCGCCGACATCTACGCGCTCGACGCGACGCAGCTCGAGGGACTGGTTGTGGTGCCGAAGGCGCCGCGCTCGGAGAAGGCGCGTCCGCGCAAGCTCGGCAAGGTCGGTCGCAACATCGTCGAGCAGATCGAGCGGAGCCGAACCAACGATCTGTCGCGGCTCATCTACGGGCTGGGAATTCGCCACGTGGGCGAGAAGGCGGCCGCCACGCTCGCGCGGTCGTTCCGGACCATCGACCGCATCCTTGACGCGCCGATCGAGATGCTGCAGAGCGTGTCGGAAATTGGGCCGGTCGTCGCCCAGTCGGTGCGCGACTTCTCAGAGGAACCGCACAACCGCAGCCTCGTGGCGCGGCTGGCGGCCGCGGGCGTCAACATGGCCAGCCAGGCACCCGAACTGTCCGACGAGCCGGGGCCGTTGTCGGGCAAGGTGTTCGTGCTGACCGGCACGCTGGAGTCGATGACTCGGGAGGACGCGCAGGTCAGGCTGGAGCAGCTCGGCGCCAGGGTCAGCGGGTCGGTGAGCAAGAAGACGACGTGCCTCGTCGCGGGTGCCGACGCTGGCAGCAAGCTCGAGAAGGCGAGGCAGCTCGGCGTGGAAACGCTGGATGAGCAGCGATTTCTGGCTCTTATAATGAAGCTCCAGAGCTGATGTCCAGGCAATTCACCTTCGTCACGGTTGGCCTCACCGCCGTTGTTGCGTTCCTCGTGGGCGCGATCGTGGCCGGCGGTTTCCTGCGGCCGAGCGTGGGCGCGCAGGCCACGATCAGCGCACCGCGACGTGCGGCCGTGGTTGGCGACGGCTCGTCGATCGGCGCGCCGCGCTCCGCCGGCGCTCCGCTCGTGAACTTCGCTGACGTGGTCGAGCGGGTCAACGCCGCGGTGGTGAACATCGACGCCACCAGTGCGAGTCCGGCCGCCGAGTCGCGTCGGCGCAATCGCCTTGGCTTGCCCGATTCGCCGGAGATGTTCGAACGGCCGCGCGAGGCCCCGCGCCGTGGGTCGGGCAGCGGCTTCATCGTCGACGCCGACGGCAGCATCCTCACCAACAACCATGTCATCGAGGGTGCCGAGCGCATCCTCGTGAAGCTGTCCGACGGCCGGTCGCTGCGCGCGCGCGTCGTCGGCGCGGACCCGGATACTGATATTGCGCTGCTGAAGGTGGACGGGCAGTCGAACCTGCCGGTCGCACCGCTCGGCGATTCGTCCACGCTGCGGATGGGCGAGTGGGTCTGCGCCATCGGCAACCCGCTTGGCTACGAACACTCGGTGACGGTCGGCGTGATCAGTTATCTCGGACGCAAGCTGTTCGACTCGAGCCTCGACGACTACATCCAGACCGACGCTGCCATCAACTTCGGGAACAGCGGCGGTCCGTTGATCAACACGCGTGGGGAAGTGATCGGCATCAATGCCGCTATCAGCTCCCGCGCCAGCAACATCGGCTTCGCCGTGCCGATCAACGGGGCGACTGCCATCCTGCCGCAGTTGCGGGCGCGAGGCCGCGTGTCGCGCGGCTACATCGGCGTCGCGCTGCGCGATCTCGATCTCGACCTGCAGCGTTCCCTGCACATCAACACGCCGGCCGGTGCTGTCGTTCAGGACGTGACCGACGGATCGCCCGCCGCACGTGCCGGCATCCGGCCCTACGACGTTATCGTCGGCTTCGAGGGGGCGGCGGTAGCGAATGACGATCAGCTGATTCACGAGATCGCGTCGCGGGCGCCGGGCACGACCGCGCAGGTCCGCATCGTCCGCGACGAGCGGGAGTTTTCGACGACCGTGAAGCTCGCCGAGCGGCCCGGGCGTGACGGCGATGCACCAGGAGCGGGCGCGCCGAACCCATCGGCCAACCCACTGCAGCCTGGGCGCGACAGCCTGCTCGGCCTCACCGTGCGCGACCTCGATGCCACCGCGTTCAACCGGCTGAAGCTGCCGTCGGCGACGCGGGGTGTCCTCATCACGCGCGTCGATCCGTTGAGCGCCGTCTACGACGCGGACGTGCAGCGCGGCACCGTCCTGATGGAGATCAACCGGAAGCCGATCCTCTCGCTCGCCGACTATGACCGCCTGTCCGCCGCGGTGCGGCCCGGCGATGTGCTTACGCTCTACGTCTACGTTCCCGACGTCGCACAGCGTCAGTTGAAGACCGTGCGCATCGACGACCGCTAGCAGCCCCCAATGCCCAAATCCCGAATTCTGGTGATCGATGACGAGGCAGCCATCCGCGACTCCCTGCGGATGACGCTCGAGTACGAAGGCTACGAGTGCATCCTGGCCGCCACGGGCCCGGAGGGCTTGACGATGGCCGAACGGGAGATGCCGGACCTGGTCCTGCTCGACGTGAAGATGCCCGGTATGGACGGACTCGAGGTGCTCGAACGGCTGCGAGCCGCGCACGAGACGCTGCCGGTGATCGTCGTGTCCGGGCACGGCACCATCAGCACCGCCGTCGAGGCGACGAAGAAGGGCGCGTTCGACTTTATCGAGAAGCCGTTTGCCAGCGAGCGGGTGCTGGTCAGCCTGCGCAACGCCCTCGACCAGCGCCAACTGCGCGACGAAAACCGGACGTTGAAGCGGGCCGTCGAGGTGCGGCACCAGATGATTGGCGACAGCGCCGCGCTCCGCAGCGTGATGGCCGCCATCGGCAAGGCCGCGCCAACCAACGCCACCGTGCTGATCCAGGGCGAGAGCGGCGTCGGCAAGGAACTCGTGGCGCGCACCATCCACCGCAACAGCCTGCGCAGCCGCGAGCGCTTCGTGCAGGTGAACTGCGCCGCCATTCCCGAGGAACTGATCGAGTCGGAACTGTTCGGGCACGAGAAGGGCTCGTTCACCGGCGCCACCGAAAAGCAGACCGGCAAGTTCGAGCAGGCCGACCGCGGCACCATCTTCCTCGACGAAGTGGGCGACATGAGCGCGAAGACGCAGGCCAAGGTGCTGCGCGTGCTGCAGGAAGGCGAAGTGGAGCGGCTCGGGTCGTCGCGCACCATCAAGGTGGACGTGCGCGTCATCGCCGCGACGAACAAGAACCTCGAGGAGGAGATCGAGAAGGGCGGCTTCCGCGAGGACCTCTACTTCCGTCTCGCCGTTATTCCGATTCATGTGCCGCCGCTGCGCGAGCGTCCGGAGGACATCGCGCAACTGGTGCGTCACTACATGGACTACTTCAGCCGGGAGAACAATGCGCGGCCGCGGCGCATCACGCAGGCGGCGCTCGAGGCGCTGCAGCGCTACCGTTGGAAGGGCAACATCCGCGAGCTGCGCAACACCGTCGAGCGGATGATGATCATGACGTCGGCCGATGTCATCGACCTCGCCGACCTGCCCGGGACCGTGCGTAGCCCTGGCGCTCAGGTCAGCGCGGCCGGCCGCACGATGTTCACGCCGGCGTCGGTGCCGGCGGCATCCGCGCCGAAGACCGCCGGCGAAGGCTCGAGCGAGACGAAGGTGGGGACGTTGCGCGAATTCAAGGACAACGCCGAGCGCGCGTTCCTTGTGGCAAAACTGCGCGAGAGCGCCTGGAACATCTCGAAGACCGCGGAGGTGATCGACACCCCGCGCAGCAACCTGTACAAGAAGCTCGAGCAGTATCAGATTTCGCAGGAGTCCGACGGCTAAGGCGCCGGAGTACAATCGGGCGTTCGCAGTGAGCCAGACGATCGCTGTCAGCCGGACCGTCGGGCGCAAGCCGGGTGGAAAGGTCGAGAGAGGAAAGTCCGAACTCCGTAGGGCAGTGCGCCGGGTAACGCCCGGTCAGGGCAACCTGAAGGAAAGTGGCACAGAAAACATACCGCTGACGTCCGCCGCAAGGCGGGCAAGCAAGGTTGAAAAGGTGCGGTAAGAGCGCACCGCGCCGGTGGCAACACCGGTGGCAGGCAAAACCCCGCACGGAGCAAGACCAAATAGGGAAGCGCCCGGCGAAAGCCGGACCGGACGGCCCGTCCGAGCTTCCGGGTAGGTTGCTTGACTCCGCCAGTGATGGCGGAGCTAGAGGAATGATCGTCCCGCCTTCGCGACTTGTCGCTTCGGTGAGGCAGGCTCAACATTTGAACTTGTCTCGTCGTAGCCGGGCGTAAGCTCGGCGTAGGCGGACAGAATTCGGCTTACCGGCTCACTGCGAACACTTTCATGAAGCGACTCCTCCCCACGCTGCTCGCGCTTGGTATCCTGCTGCTCGGGGTCGTCGGTGCGCAACAGCTCCCGCCCGGCCAGATTCGCCCGCGTCCGGCCGAAGGGCGCGAACCGGAGTTCCCGCAGCCGAAGATCCGCGAGTACCATCCGCGCTCGACGCTGGTCGTACCCGAGCACCCCGTGCCGAAGGCGAAGTTCCCGGTCATCGATTTTCATCACCATCCGCCGCAGTCGATGACGGTGGACGATGTGAATCGGGTGGGCGACGCGATGGCGGGGCTGAACCTGGGGTTGATGATCAACGCGAACTCCACCCCGAGCGCGCGTCTCAGGCCGGCGATGGACGCGATTGCGGCGAGCCGCTACAAGGGCAAGATGGTGATGTTCACCGGACTCGACCTGCGCAGCGTTGGGCCAGGGTCCGGGCAGAAAATCGCCGCGCAGCTCGAGGCCGACGTGAAGGCGGGCGCCCTCGGCGTCGGCGAAATCATGAAGAGCTTCGGCCTCACCATCAAGAAGGCCGACGGGACCCGCCTGAAGATCGACGACCCCGAACTCGATCCGGTGTGGCAGACGGCGGCGCGCCTGAAGATCCCGGTCTTCATGCACACGGCCGACCCGGCCGAGTTCTTCCAGCCGCTCGACTTCAATAACGAGCGCTGGCTCGAGCTGGCGCTCTATCCGGACCGCCGCTATCAGGACCGCTCGCGTTTCCCGAGCTTCGAGGCACTGATGGCCGAGCGCGACCACCTCATCGCGCGCCATCCGAACGTCACCTGGGTGCTGGCCCACATGGGCTGGCACGCGCAGGATCTGGCGCGGCTGGGCAAGATGTTCGATGCCAACCCCAATCTCTACGGTGAGCTCGGGGCGGTGCTGTACGACGTCGGCCGCCAGCCTCGCTTCGCGCACGACTTCTTCGTGAAGTACCAGGACCGGATCATTTTCGGGAAAGACAGCTACCAGCCCGACGAATATCCGTACTACTGGCGGGTGTTCGAGACGAACGACGAATACTTCGACTATTACCGCGATTACCACGCCTTCTGGAAGATGTACGGCATCGGCTTGCCCGATGCCGTGCTGAAGAAGATCTACTACGCCAATGCGCTGCGCATCACGCCCAACCTGCCGCGCACCGGCTTCCCGGCCAACTAACGGCCGGGTTCACAATTTGCAGTAGACGCGCAGCATGAGTCACTACCTCGTCACCGGCGGCGCCGGGTTCATCGGGTCGCACCTGGTCGAAGAACTGATCCGGCGCGGCGAACAGGTCCGCGTGCTCGACAACCTGAGCACCGGCAAGCTGCGCAACCTCGCCCACATTCCGGGAGTGGAATTCCAGGAAGGCGACCTCGCCGACCCCGCCGCCTGCGCGCGGGCCACGGAGGGGATCGAGTACGTCCTGCATCAGGCAGCTATCCCGTCCGTGCCGCGCTCGGTGAAGGATCCGGTGACGTCGAACCGCGCGAATATCGACGGCTCACTCAACATCCTGGTGGCGGCACGCGACGCCGGCGTCACGCGCCTGGTCTACGCCGGCTCGTCCTCGGCCTACGGCGACACGCCGACGCTCCCCAAGCATGAGGACATGCCGACGCGTCCGCTGTCGCCGTACGCCCTGCAGAAGCTGGTGGCCGAGCAGTACTGCCAGTTGTTCACCAAGTTGTACGGTCTCGAGACGGTCACCATCCGCTACTTCAACGTGTTCGGTCCGCGGCAGGACCCGGGGTCGCCGTACTCGGGCGTCATCTCGCTCTTCTCGACGGCAGTGCTCGAAGGTCGTCAGCCCACGATTTACGGCGATGGTGGCCAGACGCGCGACTTCACCTACGTCGCCAACGTAGTCGATGGGGTGCTCCGCGCCTGCCACGCGCCGGATGTGGCGGGCGAGGTGATTAATGTCGCCACAGGCGGGCGCATCTCGTTGAACGAGTTGCTGCACACCATGAACGGGCTGGTCGGCACGGCGCTGTCGCCGCTCTACGCAGAGGGACGCCAGGGTGATGTGCGCGATTCGCAGGCAGACATCACCAAGGCCCGCACGCGGCTCGGGTACACGCCGCTTATCTCGCTTGAAGAAGGGCTGCGGCGCACGCTGGAATGGGCGCGCAGCGAGTCGTCGGTCGGCGCCACCCGCTAGCGTGTTCCGGGCGGGTGTTGCTGCCGACCTTCAGGTCGGCCCTGGCGCCCTGACAGGGCGCCGTTTCACTGTACGAACGCGACCGGGTACAGTTAGAGCGTGGATCCCGTATCTGAGCCGAGTTCTGAAGCTGCCCGTTCGACTGCAGCGCCGCTGAACGCCGAAATAGAACGCGAGGTGGCGCGCCGCCGAACCTTTGCGATCATCTCCCATCCCGACGCGGGCAAGACGACGCTCACCGAGAAGTTGCTGCTGTACGCCGGAGCCATCGAGCTGGCTGGTGCCGTTCGCGCGCGTGCGGGCCGGCGCTCCGCCACCTCGGACTGGATGGAGATGGAGCAGCAGCGCGGGATTTCCATTACCTCTGCTGCCCTCGAGTTCGAACTGCAGGGCAAGCGGCTGTCGATCATCGACACGCCTGGCCACAACGACTTCAGCGAGGACACCTACCGCGCGCTCATCGCCGCCGACGGCGTAGTGATGGTGATCGATGCGGCCAACGGCGTCGAGCCGCAAACGCGCAAGCTGTTCGAGGTCTGCCGTCGCCACCGCCTGCCGATCCTGACCTTCGTGAACAAGTTCGACCGGCCGGCGAAAGATCCGCTCGAACTCGTCGACGACATCGAAAGCACGCTCGGCATTGCCGCGGCGCCGGCGAACTGGCCGATCGGCGACGCCCAGCGTTTCCGCGGTGTCTACGACCTGCGAACCAGCACGCTGCTGCGCTACGAGCGCGAGGCGCAGGGGCAGTACCGCGCGCCGGTGGACGTGTCATCGATCGACGATCCCGCCGCCAGGGAGCTCATCGGCGACGACCTCTACGCGCAGTTTCGCGAATCGCTCCAGGTGATTCGCGAAGTCGGCACGCCCTTCGACCTCGAGGAGTACCGGGCCGGGCTGCAGACGCCGGTGTTCTTCGGCAGCGCGCTCACCAACTTCGGGCTCGAGCCGTTTCTGCAGGCGCTGGTCGATTTCGCGCCGCCGCCGCAGCCGCATGCGAGCGACGTCGGCACGGTGAATCCGACCGACGATCGCTTCACCGGGTTCGTCTTCAAGATCCAGGCAAACATGGATCCGCGGCACCGCGACCGCATCGCGTTCGTCCGCGTCTGCTCGGGCCGCTTCGAGAAGGACATGGTGCTGTCCAACAGCCGGCTGGGCAAGGCGCTGCGTGCCTCGCGTGCCTATCGCTTCTTCGGGCGCGACCGCGAGACGATTGACGTCGCCTATGCCGGCGACATCATCGGCCTCGTGAACCCGGGACAACTCGGTATCGGCGACACCGTGCACGCCGGCCCGCCGCTCCGCTTTCCGGAGCTGCCGCGTTTTCCCGCCGAGCACTTCGGTCGAGTGCGCCTGAAGGACACGCGCTACAAGCAGTTCGATGAAGGGTTGCAGCAGCTCGAGGAAGAGGGGCTGATGCAGGTGTTCTACATGTCGGCCGGCAAGCGCGAGCCGATCATCGGCGTGGTCGGCTCGCTGCAGTACGACGTCATCGCGAGCCGGCTGCGCAGCGAATACGGCGTGGCCGCCGACGTCGAGCCGCTGAACTACGTGGCGGCGCGCTGGATTGGCGGGGGCGTCAGCGCGCGTCCGGGCGGGTCGAGTGTCGTCGCCGTCGATCGGCGCGATCGACCGGTCATTCTCTTCGAGTCGGAATGGGAGCTGAACTACTTCCAGCGCAACAACCCCGACGTCGTGCTGCATGCCGAGTCGCCGCCGATTGGGTCCGGCAAGCCGGCTCGCGCCTGACTGGCGCCGGTTCGCAGGCGAACGGTGCCGCACGCATCCACGTCATACCATCGCCGGTTGGCGCAGGCGTAGACGCTCTCGCGCTGCCTGTAGCTGCCGACGTTCAAGTCGGCCCGTTGCCAGTGCGTGCCCGCCGGTACATCCACGACGTCAGTAGCGGTGTCAGGATGGCCGTGACGATGACCGACGCGGTCACCTGCACCGTGGCGGCGGCGGCAATGGCCACGTAGGCCGGGTCGGCCAGTGCCACGGCCTGGGGCACGGCCGCCGAGTTGCCGGCCGTACTCGACGCGGCCGCTCCGGCCACGCCGCTGCCACCAAGCAGTCGGTCGACGGCAACGCAGACAAGGCCCGTGACGGAGATGACCGTGAGGCCGAGCGCAAGACCCGGTAGGCCGGCCGTCAGCACTGACGTGAGGTTGATGGTCTGGCCCAGCGTGAAGGCCATGAACGGCACGATGATCGGCTCGTGCGAGCCGAAGAACTGGCGGAGGTCGTCATCGAGGTTGCCGAGAATGGCGCCGACGACGATGGGGGCGATCACCGACACCATGGTCAGCCACGGAATCACCGCAAGGCCAGCGCCGACGAAGATGAGCATCGTCAGGAACGGACCGGTCTCGATGCTCTGCGGTACGTAGGTGCCCGCATCGTCCTTGCTGCCCATCACGCTGGTGAGCGCCAGGAACATGCCGCCGTTGGTGTCGCTCATCGCGACCATGACCGCCAGCGTACTCACGCCAAGCAGTTCGCCACCAAAGACCTTCTCAACAGCCAGCGCGCACACCGTGGCCGTGCCCACCTTTGCGAGCAGCAAGCCGAAGCCGCGCATCATCATCCGGGGCGCGGCCCGCAACGTCATTTTCGTGCCGACGGTGAAGAGGTACATGCCGAGCAGCGTGGGGTAGCCCACACCGGTGAGCGCCTGGGTGAAGCCGCCGATCTTCATGAGGTTCGGCGCGAAGGTGTTGAGCGCCATGCCGATGAAGAGCGGCACCACCATCAGCCCGCCCGGCACGCGATTGACACTCTGGTAGATGCGCATGAACGCGACCCGCTACGTGTGTGAACGCGGTCGACCTGACCGCGCCGGACGGGAGTGTACTCG
>JAYTXA010000055.1:0-83944 GCA_043743165.1 Acidobacteriota bacterium | reverse complement strand
AACTCGCCCGACTGGTGGGGTGAGATCGAGCCGGTGGCGATTCCGCTCGAGGAAGATCGCTACGTGCTGGCGGTCGAGATCAAGGAAGTGAACGACGCCACGCTGCACAACGGCGGGCGCGACACGGTCGGCGGCCTCTTCGTGTGGCACCACCTGATCTATCGCACCCAGGTGGGCCTGGACATGAGCGTCGACACCGCGGAACTCGACTCGAGCACCAGCGACAACGTGGTGAGCTGGCCGGTGCACGAGGTGGGTCGCAACGCCGACTACTTCGACCCGAAGGCGGCGCGCCTGCTGAAGAAGGGTTCGTACATCGTCTCGGACTCGCTGCACACGCATTCGAGCGGCAAGGACGTCACCTCGCACCTGGAGTTCGGCTACAAGCTGGCGCCGAAGGGCTACAAGCCGCTCTACAAGCGCGCCACCTACTCGCTCGGCAACGGTGTGGACATCGACATCGCCGGGATGGAGAAGGGGCAGCAACTGCACGCCTACGCGGTGCTGAACGAACCGACGAAGATCATCTCGTTCGAGCCGCACCTGCACGCGCCGGGCACGCGCATGTGCCTCGAGGCAATCTGGGGCTACAACATCCAGACGTTGTCGTGTGTCGGCTACGACCACAACTGGGTGCGCGGCTACAGCTATTCGGACGACGTGGCGCCGCTGCTGCCGAAGGGCACCATCCTGCACATCGTCGGATACATGGACAATTCGCCGTCGAACAAGAACGTTCCGGATCCCCGCAACTGGCAGGGCTCGGGCAACCGCTCGATTGCGAACATGTTCATCGACCTCGGTAACCGTGTGTTCATGACCGACGAGCAGTTCCAGGAAGAGATGAAGGCCCGTGTGGCGGCGAACCCAGGCAAGGACATCCTGCTCGGTTGCCCGCTGTGCGGTGTCGTGGCGCAGCAGCAGAAGACCGCGACGCAGACGCAGAACCAACAGCAGCAGTAAACAGACTTCACATTCGCCACCGCGGAGGACGCGGCGAGCGGGACGCGCCTCGGCGCCCTCCCGGTCGCCGGTGCTTCTGCGGTGGCGTTTTTTCGGAATCGGGTATCTCGGATGATGAAGCTCAAGCTCGCCGCCGTGCTGGGTGCGGCTCTCTGGCTGCTAACGCCGCAGGGCGCCGGCGCCCAGTCGCTCAGCTACAACAGCGGACAGAACGTCGCCCCTGGCTATGAAGGCTGGGAGGAGGACGCTGACGGGACAAAGTACTTCCTGTTCGGCTACATGAACCGGAATTGGGAAGAAGAACTCGACATTCCGGCCGGCCCTGCCAACGGGTTCAGCGGGCCCGGCACCATCGCGGTTGACCAGGGCCAGCCGACCAGGTTCCTGCCGCGCCGGAACCGCTTCGTGTTCCGCGTGAAGGTGCCTGCCGGCTGGACGGAAAAGGAAGAACTGATCTGGACCCTGACCTCACCGAACGGCAAGACCGAGAAGGCATGGGCCTCGCTGCGCGTCGACTACAAGGTGGACGACGTGGTGAAGGCGTCGGAAACGGGCGCGCTCGGCGCCGGTTCGAGCAGCCCCGAGATCCGCGCGAACAAGCCGCCGGTCGTGAAAGTCCAGGGCAGCAAGACGCTCACCGCCAAGGTGGGCCAACCGCTGTCGATTGCGGCGCTGGTGACCGATGACGGTGTGCCGAAGTTCCGGGGCGCCGGCCTCGCTGGCGCGGCCGTGTCGAACCGCGGCAGCCGCAGCGACACCGCCGTGGCAAACACCGACGCCGCCCCGCGGGCAAACCGTGCCATGCAGCCGCCGGCCAGGGCCACAGTGGGCAAGAACGTCGGGCTCCACATCTCTTGGTTGGTGTTCCGGTCGCCGACCGGTGCCTCGGTCACGTTCGACCCCATCCAGATCAAGCCCTGGGAGGACACCCGCACGGGAGCCAACTCGCCGTGGGCGCCGCTCTGGACCCCGCCGGTCATGCCGAAGGACGGAATCATCCCGGCCAAGGTGGTGTTCGCCGAACCGGGCACCTACGTCATCCGCGGTCTGGCCGACGACGGGGCGCTGACCGGGTTCGAAGACGTCACGGTCACCGTGACGAAGTAGCCGACAGCGATCGACAGGAAACAGCACCAGGGTCGGTCGGGCGTCATGCCCGGCCGGCCTTTTTTTGCGTAACTGCCTCGGTCGGCGGAACTCTGGTCCACAGGACAGCGTCTCAGCCGTGTGCCGGAATACCGTAGTGTGCCGAATTTGCGACAAATTACGACACTGGCCGGCCGATAAAGGTGGTACAAATTCGAACTGGCGCCACATCTTTGCGCGCCACGTATGCGGACATCTGGCCGGGCCATCCACCCCCTGTTGCCTGGGCGCGGAGCGGTTGCCGATCAGAAGGAGTAGAAGCTCATGAAGTTTGGACGGAATATCGGGTGGCAGATCACCCTCGGAGCCGCGGTCGTCGGAGCGCTGGCCGTTGGCGCGTCGTCGCCCCTGGTGCTGCGCGCGGCGCCGGTTACGGTGCCTGACGAAGTCACCTACACGAAGGACATCGCGCCGATTCTGCAGCGCAGCTGCGAGAACTGCCACCGCCCGAACGGGGCGGGCCCGATGTCGCTGACCACCTACGAGGAAGTGCGTCCGTGGGCGCGTGCGATCAAGGCCCGCACTGGAGTTGGTCCGCACGCCGGCGTGATGCCGCCGTGGTACATGGAGAAGAACATCGGCATCCAGAAGTACAAGGACGATCCGTCCCTGAGCGACCTGGAAGTGGCGAAGGTGGCCAAGTGGGCCGATACCGGCGCCGTGCGTGGCAACCCGGCCGACGCGCCACCCGCCAAGCAGTACGTTGACGATTCGGTGTGGCGCATCGGCACCCCCGACCTCATCGTCAAGATGAAGGACATCACGGTAAAGGGCGATGCGCCCGACTGGTGGGGGGAAATCGAGTCGGTTCCGATCCCGATGGATGAGGACCGCTACATCCTCGCCGTCGAAGTGAAGGAAGTCAACGACGTCGACACCCACAACAAGGACCGCCAGACGGTCGGCGGCCGCTACGTCTTCCACCACTTGATCTACCGCACGCAGGTTGGCACAGCCGCGCCATCGGACCTCGAGCTCATCGCCGGCAGCGAGAACGTCGTGAACTGGCCGGTGCACGAAGTGGGTCGCAACCCCGACTACTTCGACCCCAAGGCCGCCGTCCTCTTGAAGAAGGGCTCCGTCATCGTGTCCGACTCGGTGCACTTGCACTCGAATGGTCACGATACGAAGTCGCACCTCGAATTCGGCTACAAGTTCGCGCCCAAAGGCTACAAGCCGGAGTTCCGCCGCGCGCTCATCGGCCTTGGCAACGGCGTGGACATCGACATCAAGGCGATGACCACCGACCAGCAGCTGCACGCCTACACGGTGCTGCAGGAACCGACCAAGCTCGTGTCGTTCGAACCGCACCTGCACGCGCCCGGCACGCGCATGTGCCTGGAAGCGATCTGGGGCTACAACATCCAGACGCTGTCGTGCGTCGGCTACGACCACAACTGGGTGCGTGGCTACAGCTACGCGGATGACGTCGCGCCGCTGCTGCCCAAGGGCACCATCCTTCACATCACCGGTTACATGAACAACTCGCCGTCGAACAAGAACGTCCCTGACCCGCGCAACTGGCAGGGGTCGGGCAACCGCTCGATTGCGAACATGTTCATCGACCTCGGCAACCGCGTTGCGCTGACCGACGAGCAGTTCCAGGCTGAGATGAAGGCCCGCGTTGCAGCGAACCCAGGCAAGGACATCATCCTTGGCTGCCCGCTGTGCGGTGTCGTCGCGCTGCAGCAGAACGCGCCGCGTCCGACGCAGAACCAGAACCAGCAGTAGGGTTCGCGACAGCGTCCGCCACCCTCGAGGGAGGGAGCCGCAGAGAGTCTGCTCTTTGCGGTCAAGCGCCCTCGAGGGTGGCGTTTTTTTTGACCACTCCACCACAGAATCGGATCGCACTCACATGAAGAATCAGCTTCGTGCGCTGGCCACCGTGCTCGCGCTCGTCGTCGCGCCAGCCATTGTTGGCGCCCAGTCGCTCAGCTACAACAGCGGACAGAACGTGGCTCCTGGCTATGAAGGTTGGGAGGAAGAGGCGGACGGAACGAAATATTTCCTGTTCGGCTACATGAACCGCAACTGGGAAGAAGAACTCGATGTGCCGGTTGGACCGGCGAACGGCTTCACCGGCCCCGGCACCGTCGCGGCCGACCTGGGGCAGCCCACCCGTTTTCTGCCGCGCCGCAATCGATTCGTGTTCCGGGTGAAAGTCCCCGCCAGCTTCACTGCCAAGGACGAACTGATCTGGACGCTCACCACCAACGGCGTCACCGAGAAGGCGTACGCGTCCCTGCGTGAGGACTACAAGGTCGACGACGTGGTGAAGGCGTCGGAAACGGGCGCGCTTGGCGCCGGTTCGAGCAGCCCGGAGATCCGCTCCAACAAGCCGCCGGTCGTGAAGGTCGAGGGCAGCAAGCGGCTCACTGCGAAGGTGGGACAGCCGCTCTCCATCACCGCGACCGTCACCGATGACGGCATTCCGAAGCGTCGCATCGGCGGCCTGTCGGGAGCCTCGGTCACCCGCGCGAATCCGGCCAGCGGCGCCGCTGGCGCCGGTGCAGGCGCCCCGGCGCCCGCTGCTCCTGCCACGGCTGCGGCCCCGGCTGCGGGAGCCCCGGCCACCCCGCCGGCAAGCCCCTTCCGCAACGCCGCAACGCTGCCGCCCACCCGTGTCACCGTCGGCAAGAACGTCGGCCTGCATCTGTCCTGGCTGGCCTACCGTACGCCTTCTGGCGCGCAGGTCACGTATGAGCCGAACCAGGTGAAGCCGTGGGAAGACACCCGCGCCGGCGCCAACTCACCGTGGGCCCCCATCTGGGCGCCGCCGGCGATGTCGCCTGACGGCAAGGTCCCGGTCAAAATGACGTTCTCGGAGCCGGGCACCTACGTGCTCCGCGGGCTGGCCGACGACGGCGCCTTGACCGGCTATGACGAAGTGACGGTCACCGTCACGAAGTAAGCACCGCGGGTTCGAACGAACCCTGGAGCATCGACGCACAAGAGGGCTGTCCGGTGGCGCGTCCACCGGACAGCCTTTTTCTTTGAGATCCCCTTCGCGCGCCGCCTTCCCAGGGCCGTGCCTCTTTCGTTCTCCAGATTGCTGGATAGCCGACGTAGCTGGCTCACCAAAAGTTCCGCGGTGAGACAACTTGCGACAAGTTGGGCTAGTGCAAACATGTTACAAAATCCAACACACTTCGGACCGTGCCTGTAAAATCGCCGCGTTCGTGCGGTCCGCGTGTGATGGTGCTACTTCGAATCCGGGTGTCCGGGAAGAGCCGAACCTGTTCGGTGGAGGGGTCTGTGAATCATTCGACGACGCGTTGGTCCAGGGCTGTGGCCTGTGGCCTCGCCGTGTTGGGGTATCTGTCACTCGGGGCGCCTGCGTGGGCGCAGCAGGCCAGCGGTATCGCTGGTGTGGTCCGTGATACATCGGGCCTGGCCATGCCGGGCGTGACGGTCGAAGCGGCCAGCCCGGCGCTGATCGAGAAGGTTCGGACCGTCACGTCCGACGGTGAGGGGCGATACAACATCGTCGACCTCCGCCCGGGCACCTACGCGGTGACGTTCAGCCTCACTGGGTTTTCGACCGTCAAGCGCGACGGCATCACCCTGGGCACCGGATTCACGGCAACCGTGAACGTCGCGATGCAGGTGGGCTCGCTCGAAGAGACCATCACCGTCAGCGGCGCGGCGCCGGTCGTCGACACGACCAGCATGCGCAAGCAGGAGACGCTGAACACCAGCGAACTCGAGTCGCTACCGAGCGGCAACATCGGCTTGCAGACCCTGGCCTACGTCACGCCGGGCTTCGCGGCGACGCAGGCGGACGTCGGCGGCACGCGCGACACCTGGTCGGCGCAGGGCAACTACACCCTGTTCCACGGCAAGACCGGCACGCGTGCGTCCTTCGACGGCTTCCGCAACCAGTACTTCATCGGTGCTGCCTCGGGCGTCGGCTACATCACCGACCAGGGCAACATCGCGGAGCTGCAGCTCGAAACCAGCGGCATGGGCGCCGAGTCCGGCTCGGGCAGCACTTCGCTGAATGCCATTCCAAAGAGCGGCAGCAACACCTTCGCTGGCGGCCTCGACGGTTACTTCTCGAACGGGGCGATGCAGAGCGCGAATGTGCGCGACAACTTGAACGAGTGGACGCTGGGCAATGCCGCCCTCGCCGCCAGCCAGGGCATCAACGCCGCGTCCAAGGTCAGCCGCATCTACCGCCTCGGCGGTCAACTCGGTGGCCCGATCAAGCAGGACAAGATCTGGTTCTTTGCCGCGGTCGCCCGCTGGGGCTCGACCGTCGGTCAGCCGAGCGCCTTCTATAACCCGCTGCAGGGCAAAGCCAACGTTCCCGGGAAGGGCGTCGTCGGTCCGACCGGTACGCTGTTCTACCCGGGCCAGCCTGGCACGCCTTACGCAAACGCCAAGTACTCCGACTTCGGCGAGCCACGGGCGGCGTCCAGCTTCGACTGGTATCGCAACCACGCCGGTCGCATCACCGCGCAGGTAACCTCGAAGGACCGCGTCAACCTCTACGCCGACCTTCAGAAGTCCTGCCGCTGCACCACCGGCCCCTTCACCGGCGCGAATGCGATCGAGTCGGAGCGCGGCTGGGACTGGTACCCGTCGGGCGTCGTGCAGGGCACGTGGACCCGGCCGGTCAGCAGCCGACTGCTGCTCGAAGCCGGCGCCTCGTGGCAGACCGCCAACTGGGTGAATTTCGCTGAAGACGGCGTGACGCAGAACGACCGGTCGATTAACGAAACGGGGACCGGTTATATCTACGGTGCGACGTCGCTACTCACCGCTCCGAAGGCTCGGACCGGTCGCAGCGCCGAACGCTTCACCGTGTCCTACGTCACCGGCACGCACAACGTGAAGATCGGCGTGACCAACGAACAGGCGTTCAACGACGAGTCGCGCAGCCGCAACAACGTCGTCGACGGCCTGAATTACGACTTCCTCAACGGCAAGCCGCTGCGCATCCAGTACTACGGTCTGCCGTTCCTGCAGCAGGAACGCCAGAACATGGAACTTGGCGTGTTCGCGCAAGATGCCTGGAAGATTAGGCGCGTGACGCTGAATGTCGGCCTGCGCTGGGACCGTGTCAGCATGGGCTATCCGGCGGCCAGCCTGCCCGCTGGCCTGTTCGTGCCAGCCCGCGAAGTGACCGAGTTGAAGGGCGTGCCGCTCTGGAACGACATCAACCCGCGCATCGGCGCGGCGTTCGATGTGTTCGGCAATGGTCGCACCGCCGTCAAGGCGTCGTTCGGCCGCTACAATCAGCTGAGCCGCTCGGACCTGACACGGCGTTTCCATCCGTTCAGCTCGTCCATCAACTCGGCGTTCCGTAACTGGACCGACACCAACGGCAACTACATCCCGGACTGCGACGTCCAGAATTTCTCGGCGCAGGACCTGAGCGGGAGTGGCGGCGACGTGTGCGGCGCCATCAGCAACGTCAACTTCGGCAAGTTCATCCCGACCGCGACGTTGTTCGACGAGTCGGTGCTGAGCAACAACCGCGACTTCCTGTGGGATATCAACCTCGATATCCAGCATGAGATCACCCACGGGCTGTCGCTGAACGCCGGCTACAACCACAACTGGGACGGCAGCTTCACGGTGACCGAAAACACGCTCTATGGCCCGGAGGCTTTTGACGAGTTCTGCATCACCCTGCCCAACGACCAGCGCCTTGGCGCCGGTGCCGGCACCCAGCAGTGTGGCTACTACGACCTCCAGCCCCAGTTCTTCGGAAGGGGCACCCTTCGCGTCACCAACGCCAAGGAGTTCGCGGATAAGAACGGCAACACGAAGCTTCCCCAGCGTTACTGGGACGGGTTCTGGTTCGGCCTGGACGGCAAGCTGCCGAAGAACATCTCGATCGGCGGCGGTATCGACCTCGGCCGGCAGGTGGACGACCACTGCTTCACCGTCGACGCTCCGAACCAGCCGCGCGACATCACCGGTTCCGGTGGCGCGCTCACGTGGAACGGCTTCGCAATGTCCGGGACCGGCATGTGCCGGGTCGAGACCAAGTGGGCCGATACGATGGACTTCCGCCTCCACGGCAGCATCCCAATCAAGGGCGGCTTCAACGGCAGCTTCATCTACCGCAACACCCCGGGCGCAAACCAGAATGCGAACCTGACGGTGAGCGCCGCGAGCGTGGCGTTCAAGAACGGCCGTGCGGCGTCGACGTTGACGACGGCGCAGTCGATTGCCATCCGAACCGCGAACTCGGTGTTCGGGCCGCGGTTCAATCAGCTCGATCTCGCGGTCAACAAGACGCTGGACATCGGCTGGGGCAAGCTCCGCCTGGCGTTCGACGTCTACAACGCGCTGAACTCCAACTCGATCCAGAACGTGACGACGACCTACGGCACCCGCTGGCTGCGGCCGGCGACGTTCCTCGACCCGCGCCTGGCGCGCGTCACCGCAGGGATTTCGTTCTAAGGGTGGTTGGTGAGCCGGGGCGCCCTGGGCGTCCCGGCCGATTTCGAGAGAGTCAGGAGATTCCGTCAAATGAAGCGTTTCTGTGCAATTGCGCTGCTCGCCTCGCTCGCGCCCACCTCGGCATTCGCTGGTGAAGGGCTCCTTGCGTCGGGCGCGCGCCATGTCCAGCAGTTGGCCACCATGCCGGTCGACACCACAACGACGACCACGCCAGCCGGCAAGGCGAACCAGCCGGCAGCCGCGTATCAGGGCCAGGGCGGCAACTTGTCGCGCAGCGGCATGTCTAAAGGCAAGAAGGCGCTGATCTACATCGGCCTCGCGGCCGTGGCGGTCGGCGGCATCATGACCATCGACAAGAACGTGCTCGACGTCACCCCCTCGAGCCTCGGCACCCGTCAGGACTGAACCGTCCGGCCACGACGCTTCGCGGCAAGTCACGCCCACCAGCGGATTGGATCCGCTGGTGGGCTTTTTCATTTCCGACAACTGCGACGATCGTCTGCGACAATTTGCGACAGGCGTCACTAATACAAACGTGTTACAAAACGGCCCGGCTTACAGAACTCAGTTCCTCGAGATGGCAGCCGAAAATTCCCGGAGGGCTTAGTGACACAGTGGATCAGGGTTCAGACGAGGGCGGTAGCCTTCGGTCTCGTTGCAATCGGATTCCTGGCGCTGAATGCACCCGCGTGGGCGCAGCAGGCCAGCGGTATCGCGGGTGTTGTGCGCGATACGTCGGGCCTGGCGATGCCGGGCGTGACGGTTGAGGCGGCAAGTCCGGCGCTCATCGAAAAGGTGCGCACTGTGACGACCGACGGCGAGGGACGCTTCAGCGTCGTCGACCTCCGCCCCGGCACGTATGCGGTGACGTTCAGCCTCACCGGCTTTTCAACCGTCAAGCGCGACGGCATCACGCTGGGTACCGGCTTCACGGCCACGGTGAACATCGCGATGCAGGTGGGGTCGCTCGAAGAGACCATCACGGTCAGCGGCGCGGCGCCGGTCGTCGACACGACCAGCATGCGCAAGCAGGAGACGCTGAACGCCAGCGAACTCGAATCGCTGCCGAGCGGAAATGTTGGCCTCCAAACGCTGGCGTATGTCACCCCCGGCTTCGCCGCGACGCAGGCGGACGTCGGCGGCACGCGCGACACCTGGTCGGCGCAGGGCAACTACACGCTGTTCCACGGCAAGACCGGCACGCGCGCCAACTTCGACGGCTTCCGTAACCAGTACTTCGTTGATGCGGCGTCTGGCGTCGGCTACATCACCGACCAGGGCAACATCCAGGAGCTGCAGATCGAAACGAGCGGCATGGGCGCGGAAGCGGGTTCGGGCAGCACGTCGCTCAACGCGATTCCGAAGAGCGGCAGCAATACGTTCGCTGGTGGCCTCGACGGCTACTTCTCGAACGGTGCCATGCAGGGCGCCAACGTCCGCAGCAACCTGAACGACTGGACGCTTGGCAACGCGGCGCTCGCCGCCAGTCAGGGCGTCAACTCCGCAGCGGAAGTTCAGCGGATCTATCGCATGGGCATCCAGTTCGGCGGGCCGATCAAGCAGGACAAGATCTGGTTCTTCGCCGCCATTGGACGGTGGGGCTCCACTGTTCAGCAGCCGAGCGCGTTCTACAATCCGCTGCAGGGCAAGGCTCAGGCCGGCAATCCAACGTTCGGCCTCGCCAAGGGTTTCGCCGGCGTCACGCCGACGCTCTTCTACCCGGGTCAGCCCGGTAGCCCGTACGCCAGTTCGGCGCTGGGCGATCCCAACCTGGGCACCGTGCGGCCGGCTAACAGCTTCGACTGGTACCGCACGCACGCGGGCCGCATCACCGCCCAGGTCACGCCCAAGAACCGCATCAACGTGTACGGGGACATTCAGAAAGACTGCCGGTGCACCACGGGCCCCTTCACCGGCGCCAACGCGATCGAGAACGAGACCGGCTGGGACTGGTTTCCGTCGGGTGTGGTGCAGGGCACATGGACGGCTCCCATCACGAGTCGTCTGCTGCTCGAGGCAGGCGCGTCGTGGCAGACGGCTAACTGGGTGAATTTCGCGCAGGATGGAGTGACCCAGAACGATCGCTCGATTCTCGAAGGTGCGACGGGCTATCGCTATGGCGCGCCAGCGCGGCTGACCGCACCGAAGGCCCGGACCGGTCGCAGCGCCGAGCGCTTCACCGTCTCTTATGTCACCGGCACGCACAACGTCAAGGTTGGTGTGACCAACGAGCAGGGATTCAACGACGAGTCGCGTGATCGCAACAATCAGGTGGACGGCCTGAACTACGATTTCCTCAACGGCAAGCCGATCAGACTCCAGTACTTCGCCCAGCCGTGGTTCATCCAGACCCGCCAGAGTATGGAGCTCGGTGTCTTCGCGCAGGACGCGTGGAAGCTCGGGCGCATGACGCTCAATCTCGGCCTTCGGTACGACCGCATCAACATCGGCTATCTCGAAGCCAACCTCGCTGCTGGTCCCTATGTGCCGGCTCGTAAGGCAGCCGAGCGTTCGAGCGTGCCTCTCTGGAACGACATCAACCCACGCGTTGGCACCGCGATCGACATTTTCGGCAACGGCCGGACGGCGCTGAAGGTGTCGATGGGCCGCTACAATCAGCTGAGCCGATCCGACCTGACCGGGCGGGTCAACCCGATCAACTCATCGGTCAACAATGCGTTCCGCAGCTGGACGGACGTGAACGGCAATTACACTCCGGACTGCGACATCCGAAATCTGACGGCCCAGGACCTCAGCGCCAGCGGGGGGGACATCTGCGGTCCGATGAGCAGCGCGTTCTTCGGGCAGTTCAACGCCGCCGCCGTCACCTTCTCCGACTCGGTATTGCTCAACAACCGGGACTTCCTGTGGGACGTCAACGTCGACCTGCAACACGAAGTCCTCCACGGTCTCTCGCTCTCCGTTGGCTACAACCACAACTGGGACGGCAACTTCACCGTTACCGAGAACACCCTCCTCGGACCGAGTGACTACGACGAGTTCTGCATTACCGTTCCGACCGACGCGCGCTTGTCCACCTCCGGTCAGACCCGGTGCGGCTTCTACGATGTGAAGCCGTCGCTCTTCGGTCAGGGCACGCTGCGCGTGACCAACGCCAAGGACTTCGTCGACAAGAACGGCAATACCAAACTGCCGCAGAGGTACTGGGACGGCGCCTGGGTCAGCCTCGACGGCCGGCTGCCCGGAAACGTCAAGGTTGGTGGGGGCATCGACATGGGCCGAAACGTCGATGACCACTGCTTCACGGTCGACGTCCCCAATCAGCCGATCGACGTCACTGGCTCGCTCGGCGGGACCACGTTCACCGGCTACAACTCCAGCGGTGATGGAGCGTGTCGGGCCGTGATTGCCTGGAAGAACACCATGGACTTCCGCTTCAACGGCAGCGTCCCGATCAAGGGCGGCTTCAACGGCAGCTTCATCTACCGCAACACCCGTGGTGCGCTTCAGAATGCGGTGCTGACCGCGTCGGCCGCCAACATCACGTTCAAGAACGGCCGCGCGGCATCGACGCTGACCACCCCACAAGCCGTGAACCTGGTCACGCCAAACTCGGTATATGGGCCGCGCTTCAATCAGCTCGATCTCGCCATCAACAAGAACCTGGACATTGGCTGGGCCAAGCTCCGTGTCGCGTTCGACCTCTACAATGCCTTGAACAACAATTCGATTCAGAACGTCCAGACGACCTATGGCACGCGCTGGCTGCGTCCGACGACGTTCCTGGATCCCCGGATCGCGCGCGTGACAGCGGCAATCCAGTTCTAGTCCAGCGTTGGCAGACGCCTGAAGCCCCCGGGCTCCTGGGCGTCTGCCAGCACCTTTCACGACCTCTGTCAGGAGATTTCGAATGAACCGGTTGCTCGTATTCGCACTGGTGGCGTCGATTGGCAATGCGTCGGCGGCCTTTGCGGGAGAATCGCTGCTGAGCGCGGGTACACGCCACGTGCAGCAGATTGCGGTGAGCGCGCCGGCCGAGCCGTCGAAGGGCACGCAGCCCGCGGCGTATCAGAGCCAGGGCGGCAACTTGTCGCGCAGCGGCATGTCGAAGGGTAAGAAGGCCCTGCTCTACATCGGCCTCGCAGCCGTGGCGGTCGGCGGCATCATGACCATCGACAAGAACGTGCTGGACGTCACGCCGTCGAGCCTCGGCACCCGCCAGGACTAGAGCGCTGTCCGGACGTGTGCAGCTGCCGATCTTGACGTGTGTAGCTGCCGGCCTTTAGGTCGGCGCCTAGAGCGAACGTCAAGGAATTGCAGGAGCCCCACCCGGCGCGCTGGCGTCAGGTGGGGCTTTTTCTTTAAGCTGTTCTGTGCCCTTTTCCGTTTGCACCCGCCTCTGGACGCTGCGCGCGTGCGTCTGCCTCGCCCTCGCCGCCGCTGCCTGCGGGCCGCCGCCCCCTCCGACGCAGACGGCCCCGACCCGCGAAACCCGTGAGCGGGCCTACCGCGCGAACAATGTCGGTGTCGCCCTGCTCGAGCAGCTGAAGTATCCCGAAGCGGCCACCGCGTTCCGCGGCGCGCTCGGCATCGATTCCACGCTCGCCATCGGCCACCTGAACCTGAGCCTCGCCCTCCTCTACGAGCAGGAGCTCGACGCTGCCGCGAAGGAGTCGGAGGAGGCCGCTCGCCTCATGCCGTCTGCGCCGCAGCCGGCCTATGTCCTCGGCCTCATCGCCCGCGCGCAGAACCGGAACGAGGCGGCGCGCGAGCAGTTCGAGAAGGTGCGGCGGCTCGATGCGCACGACGTCGGCGCGAACGTGAACCTGGCGCAGATCAACCTCGAGGATCGCCGGTACGACGAGGCGATCGCGGCGCTGCAGCCGATCGTGGCGAAGGAGCCGTACCACGTCACGGCCTCCTACGTGCTCGGCCTCGCGCTGACGCGCGGTGGCAAAGCCGACGAGGGCCAGATCCTGCTGCAACGGGCGCAGGACCTCCGCCGTGCCAACTACGCGGTCACGTTCGGCACCGGCTACCTCGAACAGGGGCGATACGCCGAAGCGATTGCGTCAACCGGCGCCGAACCCGAACTGGTCGACCAGACGCCGCCGCCGGCGAAGTTCACGCCCACAGCGGTCGTTGACTCGGCCGCAGCGTCCGGCCCCGGCAGTCCGTTCGGCCGTCGCTTCAGCGCCGCCGATCTCGGTGGGGCGCGAGCCAGAGAACTGACGGCCGGTCTCGGCGGGGGACAGGCGCTGGTCGATACCGACGGCGACGGTTCGCTCGAACTCGTGGTGGCCTCGGCGTCAGGACTGCGGCTCTATCGCCGCGACGGTCCCCGCTGGTTCGACGACAGCGAGGCATCCGGCCTCACCCCGGATGCGCGCGCCGGCGCCGGCGTCGGCGTCGTGGCCGCCGACTACGACAACGACGGTGCACCCGACCTGTTCGTGCTGCGCGCGTCCGGCAGCAGCCTGTTTCGCAACGACGGCAAAGGGCACTTCACCGATTCGACTCGCACCGCGAAACTGCCGGCGTTCCCGGGCTTGCCAGGCGCGGCGGCGTTCGTCGACGTCGATCACGACGGTGACGTCGATCTGCTGCTGGCCGGACTGGCCGAACTGAACACGACGCGCCGGCAGACCGGAGGGCCGTGGGTCTTCCCGGACGGCTTCGCGGCCGCGCCGCTACAGTTGCTCCGCAACAATGGCAACGGCACGTTCACCGACATCACGAAGAGCGCGAAGCTCGACGCGCGCGGGCACGTGATCGCCATCGTGCCGACCGACTTCGACAACCATCGCGACCTCGACCTGCTCATCGTCAGCACCGACACCGCACCGCGTCTCTACGCCAACCAGCGCGACGGCTCGTTCCGTGATGTGGCGGGTGAGGTCGGCCTCGGCGCCGTGATGAAGCCGGGCGAGTCGATCACTGCGGTCGCGATCGGCGACGTCAACAAGGACGACTGGCCCGACCTGTTCTTCGGCCGCAGCGGCACCAGCGTGCTGGCGCTCAGCGACGGCCGCGGACGATTCATCGTCTCGGATGCGCCGGAGACCCTGCGCGGCGTGACCGCCGCCCAGTTCGTCGACTACGACAACGACGGCCTGCTCGACCTCGTCGCTGCCGGACCGAACGGGCTCACCGTTGCGCGCAACGTCGGTCCGAGCTGGACCGACGTCACCGCAACCGCCGTGGCGGCGGCGGCACCGGGCGTCCAGACCGCGGTCCGCTCGATCGCGTCGGCCGACCTCGATCGCGACGGCGACCCCGATCTGGTGTTGACGGCAGGCGAACAGACGTGGGCCTGGCTGAACAGCGGCGACCGACGCAACCGGTCGTTGCGGTTGCAACTGCGCGGACGCGTGACGAACCGCAGCGGCGTCGGCGCCAAGGTGCAGATTCGCGCCGGCAGCCTCAGCGCCCGCTTCGAAACCACGGCGAGCACACCGGCCGTCGGCGCCACCGAGCCGCTGTTCGGCCTCGGTGCCAGGCCAGGTGCCGACGTCGCCCGCGTGCTGTGGCCGTCGGGCATTCTCCAGGCTGAGACCGGCGCGACCGCAGCGAGCCAGGAACCGGTGCCGTTGGCGTCGCCGTTCCTCGTCGAAGAACTCGACCGCAAGCCGTCGTCGTGCCCGTTCCTGTTCGTCTGGAACGGCGAGCGTTTCGAGTTCGTCACCGACTTCCTCGGCGGCGGCGAGATGGGCTACTGGGAAGGTCCCGGCGCCTGGAACCATCCCGATCCGGTCGAGTACGTCCGCATCCGCGGCGAGCAGTTGCAGCCGGTGAACGGGCGGCTGCAACTCCGCGTCACCAACGAACTCGAAGAGGTGCTGTTCCTGGACCGCCTGCGGTTGATGACGGTGACGCACCCGACTGACGTCCAGGTCTTCCCGAACGAGGGGATGACCGTTGAGGCCAAGCCGTTCCGGCTGCACGGTGTCCGCACTCCGCACACGCCGCTGCGCGTCACCGACGACCACGGGCACGACGTGACCGCCCGCATCGCGCAGCGCGATCGGACCTGGCCCGACGACTTCCCGTTGAAGCGCATTCGCGGCTACGCCGAGCCGCATGCGCTGCTCATCGACATCGGCGCCACCGCCGCGCCACAGACGCTGTTGCTCACGGCGTGGACCGACTACGCCTTCTCGAGCGACAACGTGGCGGCCTACCAGGCTGGCCTGGTCGCCGCCGAGCCGAGGCTCGAGGTGCATGACGCGGCCGGACGCTGGCGCCCGCTCGCCGTCGGCATCGGCATTCCCGTCGGACGTCCGCAGACCATTCCGATCGACCTCACCGGTGTGCTGCGCGCCGGCGAGCACGAGCTGCGGCTGACCACGAACATGCGCATCTACTGGGACCAGATCCAGGTCGGCGCCACGGTCGCCACCGACGGCTTTGCACAGCAGGTGGCCGACCCGCGCGTCGCCACGCTGCGCGAGCGAGGATTCTCCGCCGAGGTGCGGCCGGACGGCGAAAACCCACCCGGCTACGACTACACGCGCGTGTCGTCGCAGTCGCCGTGGAAGACCTTCGCCGGCAGCTACACCCGCGTCGGCGACGTGCTGCCGCTCGTGACCACGGCCGACGATCACTTCGTCATCGGCAAGCCGGGCGATGAAGTGGCGCTCGAGTTCGACGCCGCGACCGACGTGCTCGCCCCCGGCTGGAGCCGCACCTACCTGCTGCACGGCGACGGCTACAGCAAGGAGATGGATGTGAACTCCGCCAGCCCGGACACGGTCGAGCCGCTGCCGTTTCACGGCATGTCGGGCTACCCGTACCCAGCCACCGAACGCTATCCGGACACGCCGGATCACAACCGCTATCGCGAGACCTGGAACACGCGCCGCGTCGTGCGGTCCGTCCCCCTGCCATGACACACCTTCGTTACGCCGTTGCTGCCTGCCAGACCGACCTGCAGAATCCGGCCACGCGCGCCGGCATGCGCGCGAGCACCGATCGCATGGTCGCCATGATCGACGCCGCGGTTGGCGGCGCCGTGCCGTTCCTGCCGGTGCGCTTGGTCGTCTTCCCGGAGTTCGCGCACGCGGCACCGGTCTACGCCACGGTCGGCGAGTTGCTGACGCACCTGACGGTGCAGATTCCAAACGAACACACCGACCGGCTGCAGGCCAAGGCTCGCGAACACGACATCTACATCCAGAGCGGCTCGATGCTGGAGGAAGACCCGAAGTATCCGGGCGTGGTGTTCAACACCACGTGTCTCATCGGGCCAGAGGGGATGCTCTACAAGTACCGCAAGGTGAACCCGTGGATCCCGTTCGAGGTCCACAGCAGTCCGCACGACATTCCGGGCTACGACGAGCCGCTCTTCCCGGTGGCCGACACACCGATCGGCCGGCTCGGATGTGCCATCTGCTACGACTGGCTGTTTCCGGAAGCCATCCGCCAGCTCGCGGCGAACGGCGCCGAGGTGCTCATCCGGGTGTCGGCCTACATGGACCCGTGGGGGGCCACCGAACCGATGAACTGGTGGACGCTCATCAACCGCACCCGTGCGATCGAGAACATGGCGTACGTCGTGGCGGCGAACCAGGGCGCCAGCCTGAAGCACTACCCACCCTACTCGTGGCCAGGCGGGTCGCAGGTCGTCGATTTCGACGGCCGCCTCCTCGCCGAGGCCTCCCCCGGCCCCGGCGAGCGCATCGTCGTCGCGCCGGTGGACATTTCGGCGCTGCGCCACGAGCGCGCCTCGCGCGTCGGGCACCACATGCTGTCGCACCTGCGGACCGAGGCGTATCCGGTCTACCGTGAGGGCGGCTATCAGCCGCGCGTCGACGCGGCCGCGCCGCTGTCATACGACGAGAACAACGCCCGCATCGCCGACGCCAAGCGCGCGTTCGACCAGAGGAGCGGTCGTGGCGAGTAGCCGTAGTGTCCGCCTTCAGGCGGACCGTGTCAGTCCGGCTAAAGCCGGACACTACGCGCGACACGCGCTGATGCTCGCTGTCCTCACGCTCAGCGCCTGCAACTCGACACCGCAGTCGACGGCGCCGCCAGCCGCCAGCAGCGCGCCGCCCGCGGTGGAGTGGTTCACTGATGCTGCACAGGCCTCGGGCATCGACTTCACGCACGTGAACGGCGCGACCGGAAAGTTCTACTATCCCGAGATTCTGCCGCCCGGCGTCGCGCTGTTCGACATGGACAACGACGGCGACCTCGACGTCTACCTGGTGCAGGGCTATCCGCTCGGCGCCCCGAATACCAACCCCGACCTGCGCGGCCGGTTGTATCGCAACGACCTCGCCGTTCTGCCAGACGGCACCCGGTCGCTACGCTTCACCGACGTGACGGCCCAGAGCGGGATCGAGGCGCGCGGCTTCGGCTTCGGCGTGGCCACCGGCGACGTCGACAACGACGGCTTCACCGACCTCTACCTCACCAGCTTCGGTGGCAACACGCTCTATCGCAACCAGGGCAACGGCAGGTTCACCGACGTGACGAAATCGAGCGGCACGGCGAACCAGCCCGGTTTCGCGGTGTCGGCAGCGTTTGTCGACTACGACCGCGACGGCGCGCTCGATCTCTACATCGGCAACAACGTGAACTATCGCGGTCTTGACAAGGAGAAGATCTGCCCGAATCCGGCCGGGGCGCCAGACTACTGCCCGCCGCAGATCTACGGCGGCTTGCCGGACCGCCTGCTTCACAACGATGGCACGGGCGTGTTCACCGACGTGTCCGCGAAGGCGCTGCCTGGCCTGAGGCCACGCCCTGCACTTGGCGTCACCACCGCCGATTTCAACGGCGACGGCTGGCTGGACATCTACGTCGCCAACGACGGCGAGGACAACCTCCTCTGGTTGAACCAGAAGAACGGCACCTTCACGGACGTCGCGCTGCAGAGCGGCGCGGCGATCACCGCCGAGGGCAAGGCCGAAGCCAGCATGGGCGTTGACGCGGGCGACATCGACAACGATGGCGACGACGACCTGATGATGACCGAGCTCACCAGCCAGGGGTTCAATCTGTATGTGAACGACGGCGAGGCGCGCTTTCGCGATCAGGGCGCCGTGTCCGGTCTGGGTCCCGCCAGCACGCCGTTCACCGGCTGGGGCACTGCACTGTTCGACTACGACAATGACGGCTGGCTCGACACCTTCAGTGCCAACGGCACCATCATCACCCTCGAAGGACACCAGTCCGTGTCGTTCCCGTACGACCAGCACCGGTTGCTGTTCAGGAACCTCGGGAATGGCCGCTTCGAAGACGTCACGTCGAAAGCCGGCGCGACGTTCGCGATGTCGGAGTCGGGGCGAGGGGCCGCCTTCGGCGACGTCGACAACGACGGCGACGTCGACATCCTCGTCGGCAACGACGCGGGCCGTGCCCGGTTGCTGCTCAACAACGTCGGCAACCAGCAGCACTGGGTCGGCCTGCAGCTGGTCGGCACCCCCGGCGGGCGCAACATGCTGGGGGCTCGTGTTGGCGTGACGGGTGGCGACGGCAAGACGCGGTGGCGCCGGGCTCGCGCCGACGGCAGCTATGCGTCGGCCAACGACCCGCGCGTGCTTGTCGGCCTCGGCACCGCCACTGGCGCGCTGCACGCCGAGGTGCGCTGGCCCGATGGCAGCCGCGAGAAGTGGAGCACGGTGCCGGTCGATCGCTGGACCACGTTGAAACAGGGCGAGGGGAAGTGACGCGCGCCGGTTCTGTGTGTGCGCTACTGCTCGCCCTCGGCGTCGCTGCAGGCGCCTGCTCGTCGCCAGGCGCACCAGGCGCGTTTGCGGGCGGACAGCCGCAAGCGTCCGCCACTGCGGCGCCGGTGCCGGACATCTCGAAGCTCGTGCCGTCGGTCCAGAAGCAGATCACTGACCAGCGCGACTGGCTGGTGAAGACGCTGGCCAGGGGCGACGCCACCCTCCTCGACCGGGCGAACGCGCACGGCGAGCTGGCGAGGCTATTCATGGCGGCGCAACTCCCGGATGCCGCCGAGACCGAGTTCCTCGCGGCCCAGTCGCTCGATGGTTCCGACTACCGGTGGCCGTACTACCTCGCGCACCTCGCGCGGTCGAAAGGCGACCTGCCGAAAGCCGCGCAGCTGTTCCAGCACGTGCTGCAGCTGCGGCCAGACGATATCGACGCGCTGGTGTGGCTCGGCGATGTCAGCCTCTCCGCCGGCAAGCCCGAGGTGGCGGAACCGGCGTTCGCGCATGCGCTGCAGATCGATCCGAACTCCGTGTCGGCGAAGTTCGGCGCCGGCCGCACGGCACTCGCGAGAGGCGATCACCCCAAGGCGGTGAAGTTCCTGGAAGACGTCTTGCGCTTGAACCCCAAGGCGACCGCCGCTCACTACCCGCTGTCCCAGGCCTACGCCGCGCTCGGCGACACGGTGAAGTCGGCCGAGCACCTGCGCCTGCGACGCGACAGCAAGATTGCGCCTCGCGACACGTTGATGGTGGAGCTGGAGTCGCTGCTCCAGAGTCCGCAGTCGTTCGAGACCGCCGGTCTGCGCAAGCTCGATGCGGAAGACTGGGCCGGTGCCGCGGAGCAGTTCCGCAAGGGGCTGACGCTCGCACCGGAGAGCGCCGCGCTGCATCATCGCCTTGGCACGGCGCTCAGCATGCAGGACGATGCGGCCGGTGCACGACGTGAGTTCGAGGTCGCCGTGCGGACCCAGCCCGAGTACTTCCCGGCGCTGTTCAGCCTCGGCGTGATGGCGCAGGCCGACGGGCGGCAGGCCGAGGCCATCGAACGCTTCACGGCCGCCCTGCAGGTACGCCCCACCTATACCGAGGCACGGCTGCGGCTGGCCTCGAGCCTTCGACGCTCGGGGAAGTTGAACGATGCGCTGGACAGCTATCAGCTCGCCATCGCCAGTGCGCCGGACAACGCGGAGGCGCGCCTCGGCCAGGCCATGGTGCTGACCAGGCTGCGCCGCTATCGCGACGCGAAGCAGACGCTCACCGAGGGTGCCACCACCGGCAACCCCAGCGTCACCCACGCGCTGGCGCGGCTGCTGGTCTCCGCTCCTGACGCCGCCGTACGCGACGGCCGTCGTGCGATGGAACTGGTGCAGCAGATGTTGCAGCGGGGCCGGACGCTCGAACTCGGCGAGACCTACGCGATGACGCTGGCCGAACTCGGGCAGTACCAGGAGGCGCAGGCGCTGCAGCGCGACCTGATCGCCGCTGCGGAGCGCGCGCAGTTGCCGGCTGTGAAGGCCCGGCTCACGTCGCGGCTCGCTCTCTACGACAGAGCCGAGCCGTGCCGTACACCGTGGACCGATGAGGAGATGCCATGACGTCCGCGTTGCGGTCGACCGTGCTGTGTGCCCTGGCTGCGCTGACGCCTTCCTGGGGCTTCGCCCAACTCGCCCCGCTCACCATCCAGAGCGCCGTAGCCGACGCGCCCGCCGGCACGCTGACCGTCGCCGGCAGCGGCTTCGGTCAGCGTCCGTTCGTCACGCTCGATCTGGTGCCGCTCAACATTCAGTTGGCGATGGACCAGCGGGTGATCGCGGTTGCGCCGCTCGGCATGATGCCGCCGGGAACCTACCTGCTGACGATCACGCGTGGAACGCAGCCGGGCGACACGGCATCGGTGCAGGTTCAGCTCGGGTCCGTTGCTTCGGCACCTGCCGGTCCCGCGACGGCGGCGCCTGCCCCGCAGGCGGTTGGTGACGCCCGCTCCGCGGCGATGCCCGCACCGAGGTCGGCCGCGTCGATGCCGTCTGCCGGCGACGCTGCCGCGCGCGTTGGCGACCGCAGCATCACGCTGGCCGACGTCGATCGTGAATGGCAGCGCATCGATCCGGTGGGCTACCTTGTCGCGAGCCGGCAACTGTTCGACGCTCGCCGACGCATCGTCAACGACATGGTGCACGCGGAGTTGCTCACGCGCGAAGCGGCGTCACGGCAGCTGACCGTCGACGCGCTGCTGGCCGAGGAACTGCCGAAGCGCACGGTGCCGTTGCCCGACACGGCCGTGACGAGCCTCTACCAGAGCCTTGGCGATCGTGCGCGCGGCGCCACCATCGACCAGTTGCGTCCCGCGCTGCGCGAGTGGCTGGCGCGCAAGGTGGAGCCCGAACTCGCGAAGATGAGCTACGTCGAGGAACTCACCAAGGTATCGACCCGTGCCGACGTCCTGCTCGATGCGCCGAGCGTCACGGTGGAGCATGCCGCTGACGACCCGGCGTTTGGGCCCGCGTCGGCACCGGTCGAAGTGGTGATGTTCGGCGACTTCCAGAACCCGACGTACGCGCGCTTCGCGCTGACGATGCCGCGCGTGCGCGATCTCTTCGGTGCGCGCGTCCGCTTCGTGTTCAAGCACTTTCCGGCGAACAATCCTGCCTCCATCCAGGCGGCTGAAGCCGCGGCGTGCGCGAACCTGCAGGGGAAGTTCTGGCCGTTCCACGACACGCTGCTGGGTGCGGCCGGCGCGCTTGATGCGGCCCGCTTCAAGCGCGTGGCGACCGACGTGGGAATCGACCGGACGGCGTTCGACGCCTGCCTCGACGGCGAGCAGACGCGCGAGCGGCTTGGCCAAGCGCTCGAGGAAACGCGCCGTTATGACATTCCCGCGCCAGGCAGCCTGCTGGTGAACGGCCGCCTGGCACCGGAGCTGCCGTCGTTCCTGCCGCCGTTCGAGTACTTCAAGCGGTTGGTTGAAGAGGAACTGGCGCGCCAGGCGCGCGCCGCGAGGTAGGTGGACGTTGGCCGCACGCCGCCCTACGGCTCGGCGATCGACAGCACCTGGTTCGCGGCGATGGTGCTCACCGTCTTCGTCTTGCCAGACGGCCAGGTAACCTCGACCTTCGCCACCTGCGCGTCGTTGCCGAGCCCGAACGTCAGCACCAGCTCGCTCTGCGACGCGTAGCTCGAGCCGCTGCGCACCACCTGCGTCTGTGTGCCTGACGCGCTGGTGACCTTCACCACCGCGCCGATGCCGCTGCGGTTCGACGTGCTGCCCGACACCCGGACGCGCAGCCACCGGTTGGCGTTGGCGCCGTCGTTCCGCAACAGCACCGCCGGCCCATCGAGCGTCGTCATCACCAGGTCCAGATCGCCGTCAGCATCGAAATCGACATACGCCGCGCCGCGTCCCATCACCGGCTTCGTGAAGCCAGGGCTGAGCGTGGACGTGATGTTCTCGAAGCTGCCGGTGCCGCGGTTGCGCAGCAGCAGCGGCGCCTGGCTGATCCGCGCCCGCGCGTCGCGCCCCTGCGACTCGTCGGTGCCGCCATTGGCGGCGAAGATATCGAGCCAGCCATCGAGGTCGGCATCGAAAAAGAACGTGGCCCACGTAACCGCCAGCAGGCTCGCACGTCCCACCTCGGAGCGCGGCGCCACGTCCCTGAACAGCGTGCCGTTCTCGTTGTGGTACAGCCCGAGCATCTCGTTGACGAAGTTGCCGACGACGAGGTGCGGGCGGCCGGACCGATCGTAGTCGGCGGCGTCAGCGCCCATGTTCGCGCGGGCAACGCCGTTCTCGCTGAGGGCCACGCCTGCCCGTACGGCGTCATCGACGAAGCGTCCCTTGCCGTCGTTGCGATAGAGCTTCGCCGGCACGCGGTCGCTGCCGACGAACAGGTCGGGCCAGCCGTCGCCGTTGTAGTCGAGCACGGCCACACCCATCACCTTGTCGCTCGGGTCCCCAAGCCCGGCGCGCACCGACACATCCTCGAAGCGGCCATCGCCGAGGTTGCGATAGAGCTTCGGCGCCACCGGCGTGTACGCGTCAGGCCCGCAATAGCCGCGGACGCCGTTCTGTGTGCAGCGCACACCCGCTTCCGCTGCGGGCGACCACTGCACGTAGTTGCCGACGAAGAGGTCGAGTCGACCGTCCTTGTCGTAGTCGAGCCACGCCGCGCTCACGGCGAACGTGCTGTTCCTGATGCCTGCGCGCCCGGTGACGTCGATGAAGCGGTTTGCACCCGCATTGCGCAGCAGGCGCCCGCCCTCCGTCGTCGTGACGAACACATCGTCGCGGCCATCGTTGTCGAAATCGCCGACCGTTGCGCCGAGCGCGTAGGCGTCGAGCGTGTCGAACCCGCTGCCCCGTGTGATGTCGGTAAAGGTGCCGTTACGATTGTTGCGGTACAACGCATGCGCAGGCTTCGTCGCGCCGGGCTTCCACGAACGTCCGTTCACGAACAGCAGGTCCGGCGCTGCGTCGCCGTCGATGTCGAGCACCGCTACACCGCCGCCGAACAGTTCGGGATACCAGAACGAGCCGGCCGCACCGTTCTCGTGGGTGAAGGCAATGCCGGCGCGAGCCGTGACGTCGGTGTAGGTGAAGGCCAGGCCGGCGGCCGCGAGGCGGTTGGACACAACCGCCGCAAGCGCTGCGGCCATCACGGTGGCGAGGAGCGCGGCAGGCACGCGGCGAATTCTGGGGATGGGCACGCGCCCCATGATACGTGTGGCTCGGGAACTCCCGGCAACTTCCGTAAGATAGGACCGTGCGCCTGGAACGCATGTCGGTGCTTCGCGCGGTGGGTGCCTACCGCGCCCGTGCTACCGTGTCGGCTTCACAGGAGGAGTGGACATGACGATGACGGCAGACAAGGGGCGCGTGCGCCTGGGCGTGCTCGCCGCGCTGATCGCGGGCGGCGGCATGGCGGTGTGGTTCGTGCCGGGCCAGCCGGCGTCAGCGCAGGGCGCGACGGTGCGTCACCGGATGACGAAGATCACGGACAGCATCTACCGGGCTGACGCCCCTGGCACGCCTGGCATCAACTCCACAAGCTGGGTCTTCGTGAACGACACCGACGTGCTGGTCACCGACTCGGAAGGGTCGCCGGCGTCGGCGCGCTCACTGCTGGAAGGGGTGAAGTCGATCACCGACAAGCCGGTGACCTACCTCGTCGACACCCATTTCCACATCGATCACGCGTACGGCAACGCGGCACTGCCGCCCAGCGTGCAGGTGATCGGCAGCGACTTCACGCGGAAGATGCTGCTCAGCCCCGAGGCGCGCCAGGGGGTGACGTTCAAAAATTTCACCGACCCGATGCCAGGCCGCATTGCCGCCCTGAAGACGCAGGTGGCCGCTGAAGCCGACGCCACGAAGAAGGCGACGCTGCAACAGCAACTGGCCGCCGCCGAAGCGTCGCTCGCCGTCTACACCGGCAACTTCCCGCTGCGGGCCCCTGGGCTGACGGTGTCCGGCACCATGTCGGTCTGGTCGGGCAGCAAGGAGTTCCGCATCATGTGGATCGGCCGCGCCCACACGGCCGGCGACGTCATCGTCTACGTGCCCTCAGAAAAGGCTGCGGCGACTGGCGACATCCTGTTCAAGGCCACGGTCGGCTGGCAGGGCGACGCGTTCCCGAACGACCATCCCGCCACGCTCGACGCCTTGAAGCAGCTCGACATCGAGCTGGTGCTGCCGGGGCACGGCGACCACATCCAGGGGCGCCCGGCGGTGGAAACAGCCATCACCAGCATGCAGGGCTATCTGCGCGAGGAGTGGCGCCAGGTGTCTGCGGCGAAGCAGCAGGGCGTGTCTCCGGACGATGCGCTCAAGCGGCTCGATCTGAACGCGTTCGCCGCCGCCTACGGGCAAGGGGTGACGCCGTCGCTGGCGGCGGTGCGGCGCATCTACGAGATCATCGACGGCAGGGCGGTGACGCAGTAACGTGCCTGCCGACCTGCTGCTGTTCGGAGCCTACCAGCTCGATGTTGCCTCGCGTCGGCTGACCCGGGACGGCGCCCCGGTGGCCGTCACAGCGCGCCAGTTCGACCTGCTGGTCCTGCTGGCGACGCACGCCGGCCAGTTGCTGTCGAAGGATGCGCTCATCGACGCCGCGTGGCAAGGCATCGCGGTAACGGACAACAGCCTCGAGCAGGCCATCTCCTCGCTTCGACGGATGCTTGGCCAGCCTGATGGTGCAGCCTACATCGAGACGCAGGCCAGGCGAGGCTACCGGTTTACCGCCGAGGTGCGCCGCGCCGAACGGCGTGAGCCGCTCGAGGCGCTCGATGCCCTGCTGGCGCCGCACCGCGCCTGGATCGAAGGACGCGCCGCGCTCGAGACGCTCGAGCGCTCGCAGATCGTGCACGCACGTCACGTGTTCGAACGTGTGTTGCGGCAGGTGCCCGACCAGGCGTCGGCCCATGTCGGTCTGGCCAACGCCGGGGTGATGCAGTTCGAGATGACGCGGTCCGAGCTGGCGCCGGACACTGCAGCGCTGGCGCTTGCCGCCGATCACGCACGAGAGGCGTGCCGCCTCGACCCTCGCTACGGCGAGGCCTGGGCGACGCTCGGTTTCGTACTCGACCGCACGGGGCACCGCGCCGATGCGCTGGCGGCCTCGCGCATGGCCGTCGCGCTCGAACCCGACAACTGGCGCCATCATCTGCGCCTGGGCTACGTCAGCTGGGGCGAGGAACGGCTGCGCGAGGCGCGGCGCACCCTCGCGCTGCTTCCGGGTTTCCCGCTGGCACACTGGCTGGCGGCCACGGTGCACGTGGCTCGTCAGGCCTTCGATGACGCCGAGCGCGAACTGACGGCGGGCATTGCCGCCGAGGCGAATCACGCGGACCGTGCGCGGTTCGGCGGCGTGGCGCTCCACTGGCTGCGCGGCCTCATCCTCCTGGCGCGCGGCGACGAGGCCGGGGCGCTGTCCGACTTCGCGCGCGAACTGGCCGGTGAGCAGGGCGGACAGCTCTACGCCCGTGAGTGCTGCGCGAACGCGTGGTACGCCGTCGGGGCGGTGCGGGTGCGGCAGGGCGACCTGGACGGGGCGCTGGCCGCGTTCGACGAAACCATTGCGCGCGTACCGCTCCATCCCTCGGCCCACGCCGCCTCGGCTGCCCTCCGCGGCGCGACAGTGACGGATCGGGGCGCGCTGCTCGCTGCGCCGGCGGCGGCACGTCTCCCGGTGCCCGAACTCGCCATGGCACGGGCGATCGTCGCCTCGCTTGCCGGGCGGCCGGACGACGCCGGCCGAATCGTGGACGACGCCCTGGCATCGGCAGGCGACGGCAGCGCACTGTGGCTGTTGCCGCTCGAGCCGCTCCTGCGGGTCGACGGTTCGCCGCGCTGGGCGCCGGCACTCGGTCGCCTGTCGATGCGGGCGGCCTGAACGCGGCTTCAGGCTTTTTCAGCCGCGCTCGAAGGACTCGCCACACCTCGGCGTCCTACCGTGAAGGCAGGAGGTTGCTATGAAGTCCCTGTTTCTCACGTGCATGCTCGCTCTCGCCGCCGCGCCGCTCTGTGCGCAACCGGTCACATCCTCGAACACCCAGGTGGCGCCGCCCCTGGCCAGGACCGTCAGCCTGGCCGGGCCTCGGTTCGGCTTCACCTTCCTCAGCGACGGGGTTGTCGCCAGGCTCAGAGACGAGAACATCGAGGTGAAGAACGGGATTTCGCAGTTCGGCTGGCAGTTCGAGAAACAGTTCTACAGCAAGGAAAGCGGACCGTCGGTGCTGAACGAGTGGGTGCTGCTGGCGGGTGGGCTCGACCAGGGGTTGCTGCTGCCCAGCCTGAACTGGCTGGTGGGCTTGCGCACTCGCGACGGCGCCGAGTTCGGCATCGGGCCGAACATCTCGCCCGCCGGCGTCGCGCTGGCGATGGCCGCGGGTGTCACGTTCCGGGCCGGTGTCCTGAATATCCCGATGAACTTCGCCGTGGTCCCTTCGAAGCAGGGGATGCGCGTCAGCATGCTCACCGGCTTCACGTTGAGACGGTGACGGGGAGGGCGGGAAGGGCAGGTCGGGCAGGTCGGGAGCCCGTCGCGTAGTGTCCGGCTTCAGCCGGACCCTAGTCCCACCTGCCTCACCCGCCCTCCCTGCCCTACTCGTAATACTGCTTATACCGCCCGCGCCGGAACAGGAAGCCGCCGAGCGCCCCGCCCCACTGCAGGATCCAGTGCATCCCCTTCAGATCGATCATCTCGATCAGGTTGCCGTCCATGTCCTTCGCGAAGAAGAACCAGTGACCGCGCGGCGACTGCTCCGGCTTCGACACGCACTCAACCCCCTTGCTCTGCAGGTGGTCGTACCACTTCTGGCAATTGCGCACGTTGAACGAGTAGTGCGTGATGCCGGTCCGATTCCACGGAATCGTCGTCTCGCGCGGCAGCTTCGGCTCGAATGCAAAAATCTCGAGGATGCCGCCGCCCGGCGTGCGCACCCAGCCGATCTTGCAGGCCGGTGCCGGGCCGTCGACGCCGAAGAAGCTGCGCACGCGGTCGGGCGGTGCGTCCGAGACGCCCACCAGCGGACAGCCGAACACGTCGGCGTAGAACTTCACCGCGGTGTTGAAGTCGGAGACGGTGATGCCGATGTGGCTCAAAGAACGTGCTTTCACTGGATACCTCGCATCGTGAGTCGTGAACGCCGGTTCAGGCTCCCGGCTTCGGGCTCCTGGCTCCAGGCGGCGTCAGCTTCTGGCCCGACATCGACTGGTCCCAGAGCCCAGAGCTCAGAGCCCAGAGCCCAGAGCCTGAAGCCGCGGCGTCATCGAAAGTAAGCGCCGCGTATATGGTCCGCCACCCGCAGCGCCTGCGCCACGATCGTCAGCCCGGGGTTCACCGCTGCCGACGACGGGAAGAATGATGCATCGACGACGAAGAGGTTGTCGATGTCGTGCGTGCGGCAGAACGGATCGAGCACCGACGTCTTCGGATCGTTGCCGAAGACCAGTGTCCCGCACTGATGCGTGGTGTTTTGTTTCCGGTGCGAATAGGCCATCACTTTCCAGAAGCCGAGCTCGCGCAGGATCCTGGTGAAGCGGCGCACCAGTTCGTCGTGCGCCGGTTCGTTGTTCGGCGCGTACGCCAGGCGGATGCGCCCGTCGCGTTCCACCGTCACGCGGTTGTCCGGGCTCGGCAGGTCTTCGGACATGACCAGCCAGTCGACGCCCCGCGCCACCCACGCCTTGTAGGCCCACAGCGGAATCCGCGGCACGACGATCTGCGCCATCACACCGTGCGTCCGCCCCTGCGACTGGATCTGGCCGAGCGGAAAGGGCGTGTTCGGCCCGGCAAAGTAGAAGTCGTTGATGGCAACGGTCTTCTGGAAGACGTCGTGGTTCGTCCGCAGCGGATGGAACCCCTGCATCATCGTCGCCAGGTGCGCCATGTAACGGCGGCCCACCAGGTCGGACGAGTTCGCCAGCCCGTTCGGGTGCACGTCGGTTTTCGAGCGCAGCAACAGCGCCGCCGAGTGAACGGCGCCACACGACGAGACGATGAGCGGGGCGCGCAGGGTCTTGACCTCGCCGGCGTGCTCCACCTCCACCGCTTCGACGCGGCGTCCGCTGGCGTCGGTGAGCAGGCGTCGTGCGTAGGCGTTCGTCAGCAGTTCGACGTTGTCGAACGCCGTAGCCGGCCGCACGGCGCACATCTCGGCGTCGCTCTTCTTGCGCAGACGGCAGGGGAACGAGTTGCAGGTGTTGCACAGAACGCAGCCGCCCTCGTTGCCGGGTTCGATCAGCCCGAGCGGCAGCGGCGACGGGTGCAGGCCCATGCCGCGCATGCGCTCGACCAGCGCCGACATGCCGGCCGCGTGCGGGATTGGCTGCTGCGGATACGGTCCACGCGTGCCTTCGGTCGGATCGTGCCCGACCTCGCCGTGCACCTGATACATCTGCTCGGCGCGCTCGTAGTACGGCTCGAGCGTGTCGTAGGTGATCGGCCACGCCGGCGAGACGCCTTCAGCGTGCTGCACCTGGCCGAAGTCGTGGCGCCGCAGGCGGTAGAGGACGCTGCCCCAGAACTTCGTGTTGCCGCCGACGTTGTAATGCGTGTAGGGCCGGAATGTCTCGCCGTTCTCGTCCAGCCAGCGGTCGACCGCGCGGTAGCGCAGGAACTTCCACACCTGCTCCGGATCCCAGTTCTCGGGCTCGGACGGCACGAAGTCGCCCCGTTCGAGGAGGAGGATGCGCGCACCGGTGTCGGCGAGCGCGCGTGTCAGCGTGCCGCCCCCTGCGCCGCTGCCGATGACGATGATGTCGTAGGCGTCGAACCGGGGCGAACGCGGCTTACCCGAGGCTGGCATAGATCCGATCCATGAGCCGCTGGTCGTCGATGGCACGCTCGAGGCTCATGCCGGGCGTGGCGCCGGTGGTGATGGCGGTGGCGAAGTCGCGATACATCGCCTGGTAGCCGCGGAGATCGCGCAGCAGTCCGGGCACTTCGAACGAGTGCCGTTTGCCGTGAACGAAGACGAACAGGCCGTTCGATTCGAATGCAATCGAGCCCGCACGTCCCATGATTGTCGAGACCCGCAGCCCACGGAACAGCGACGGGATCTCGCGCGAGTAGTAGATGGTGCCGACCGCGTCGTTGTCGTACCTGAAGGCTACCATCATGCTCTTGTTGCGCCGGTCCGGTCCGGTGCGCGAGATGGAAGGACGGTAGCCCTGGATCGACGTGATCGTCGGTCCGAGGCTGCCGGCGATGTGCAGCCAGTGGATCCCTTCCTCGAAGAATGCGTCGCCGCCGGCCATCGACTCGTCGTTGCGCCAGTCGTCGGCGTTCTTCAGCCTGTGGGCGACGGTCGTCAACTGCAGGAACACCATCTCGCCGATGGCATCGTCGGCCAGCAGTCGCCGCAGCGTGACCGCCAACGGCTTGTAGTGGTCGTTCTCACCGACCACGATGACGCGGCCGGTGCGCTGCTGCGCCGCGCGCACGGTCTCGAAGTCGGCCATGGTCGGGAAGGCCGGCTTCTCGACCAGCACGTGCTTGCCGGCGTCGAGCGCGCGCAGAGTCAATTCGAGGTGATACTTCGGCGGCACCGCCACCACCACGGCGTCGATGGCCGGATCGGCGATGGCCGCATCGTAACTGGCGAACGCGCGGTCGCCGCCGAACCGCCGCCGGTAGTCCTCGGCCCTGGCCAGATGGCGGCTCGCGAAGCTCGGCCGAATGAGCGGACGCAGCGCACGCAGGTGTCCGCTGTGGACACGGGTGATGAACCCGCAACCGAGGAACGCGAGCCGAAGGGGGGTGCTGCTGGCAGGCATGAGTCGTCGAACACTCCATTCAACCACATCGGCTCGGGCTGGCGACACGGTCGTCGCCGGGTGGCAGGAGGGACGGCCGGGCATGCCGCGCGAGGGGGGACCAAGCCCAGCCTGTTGACACCCGGAGTGCCACAGCGGAAGATTCCTGCGGTTGTGTCCCGCACGGTGCGGGTACACGCCAGGGTGACCCCAGCGCATGAGTCCGTCCGCACTGCACTTCACGCTGCGCAATCAGCGCAGTGAAATTGCCCGCATGTTCACGCTTCTCGAGGGATTCTGCCAGTTGCACGGCATCTCGGAAGAGGACATGTTCAACGTCCGGCTGGTGCTCGACGAGGCGGTGATCAACGTCATCGTCCACGGCTACGAGGACACCCGGGACCACGCAATCAATGTCGCGCTCGCGCTGGACGGCGACCTGCTGGCCATTCATATCGACGATGACGGTGTGGCGTACAACCCGCTCGATGCGCCTGTGCCACGCTTCGACCTGCCGATCGAGCAGCGCCGCATCGGTGGACTGGGCGTGCACATCATGAAGACGCTGGCGAAGAGTGTCGACTACCGCCGCGTCGATGAGCGGAACAACCTCGATATCGTCATCCAGGTCAGCGCCCTGGCCCGATGACCTTCGGTCGCACGCTTCGGGGCGAGTGGCTGCTCGACCCCGCCATCACCTATCTGAATCACGGCACGGTCGGCGCGACCCCCCGTCGCGTCCTCGAGGCGCAGCGCGCCATACAGGACGACGTCGAGCGTCAGCCGAGCCGATTCCTGCTGCGCGAGCTCGCCGCCATTTCAGCCGGCTATCCGGGCGGCGGCCGGCCGCGCATGCGCGTCGCGGCGGATGCCGTCGGCGCCTTCGTGCACGCTGACGGCAACGATGTCGCCTTCGTGGACAACGCCACCACTGGCGCCAATGCGGTGCTGCGCTCGTTCCTGTTCGAGCCTGGCGACGAACTGCTGGTCAGCGATCTCGGCTACGGCGGCGTGACGAACGCCGCGGTATATGCCGCGCGTGAACGGGGCGCGGTCGTACGCACCGTCGTGCTCGAGCCACCGTTTCGCGCCGGCACCCTTGCCGAGGCGTTCGAGCGGGCGGTCGGACCGCGCACCAGGCTTGCGGTCGTCGACCACATCACGGCCGACTCGGCGCTGGTGCTGCCACTGGCGGATATCGCGGCGCGGTTGCGTCGCCTGGGCGTCGCGGTGCTTGCTGACGGCGCGCACGCGCCAGGGTCGATCGCGCTCGACGTGCCGTCGCTCGGCTGCGATTGGTACACCGCAAACCTGCACAAGTGGGCGTTGGTGCCGCGCAGCAGCGGCTTCCTGTGGACGTCACCGGAACGGCAGGCGATGACGCACGCGCCGGTCATCTCGTGGGGGCTCGACCAGGGTTACACCACCGAGTTCGACCTCGTCGGCACGCGCGATCCGTCGGCGCACCTCGCCGCTCCTGCGGCATTCGCGTTCATCGAGGCGCTCGGTGGCTTGCCCGCCATGCACGCCTACATGCACGAACTGGCATGGAACGGCGCGAGCCTGCTCGCCAGGCGCTGGGGCACCCCGCTCGACACGCCGCGCGAACTGCTCGGCGCCATGGTGACGGTGATGGCCCCCGCCCACGCCGGGAGCACCGCGGCAGACGCCTCCGTGCTGCGCGACCGGTTGCTGCTCGACGAGCACATCGAGGTGAAAGTGCATGCCTGGCGGGGCCGTGTCCACCTGCGGGTCTCGGCGCAGGTGTACAACGAGCTGGCCGACTTCGAGCAACTGGCCGACGCAGTGGCACGGCGTTCCTGATAGCATGCGCGCCGTATGCGCCCAGTGACCCGATACGCTGTCGTTGCGTTGCTGCTCGCCGCGCTGGCGGCTTGTGTCCCGTCCTCGGCATCTGCCCAGGGCGTGACGGAGTGGAGCAGCGAGCAGCGCATTATCCTGGCGTTCACGGTGAACCCCGACGCCCTGCAGCGGATGCTGCCGGCCGGATGGGTGTCGGCGCCGTCCACGAGTCCGGCCACCCCCGGAGCGAATCTGAACGTGACCATGATGGAACGGCAGGTCGTGCTGGACCCGCAGGGAAAGCCGCTGCGCACCGGCACATCGCGCTACATGGTGCTGGGGGCTCCGGCGCGCAACGCGGAGACCGGCCAGGCCAACACGCTCATCATCAGCGGTCTCTCGCCCGAAGGCGCCGGCGCCTACGGCGTCTATCTCACGGCGGCGACCGCCACCCTCGAACGCACGACGAGCGGCGAGGCCGAGACGCCGGCCGAGGTGCGCGAAGCCTGGACGTTCGTGGCGACGACGGGGGAGCGGGTGGAACTGCGAGTGACCTACGCGCGCGGAGCCGCGACGAGAAGCCACGCGGACAGCGTGGTGCGTTCGGGGCGCCGACCCGAGTTCCAGCGCACCTATCACATCGATCAGGCCACCGATGTCGTGCGGAGCGCGAACGCCTCCGATCGGGTGAGGCAGTTGTCCTTCAGTGCCACCGGTCCGGCGCTGGCGCCGCTGTTCGATGGGTCGCAGGTGCTGCTCGGTGTGACGGCCGTTCCGTACTACGTCCGCGACATCACGATTCCCTAGGAACCGGTAATCGGCACGTCCGCGCTGGACTTGAGGCCGTCAATGTGTCGGCGGACCGACACCTGCAGATTGGGCAAAATCGCGAATTCGTGTGAATGCAGGCGACTCGGCCGTCCGGCAGCGCCGATGCTACCTGATCAGGCATGCCTTCCCCCGTCGCCGCCCGCCGCTCCGTCGCCACGCTGACCCTGCCGACCGCGTTCGACCGCGCACGCGCCTCCGACCTGCTCGATCCGGTCGAGCGCCTGGGCAGTGCCCTCGATGCGTTTTCCTCGGACGTGACCCGGCGTGAGGAGCAGCTGAACCTGCTGGTGAAGCAGATCTCCACCGAGCGGAACCAGCTGCTCGACGCGGTACTGAACCGCCTGTTCGAGGGGTTCGCCGGCTTCATCCCCTTCGACCAGGTGATCTGCTCGTTCCTCGGTGATGAGGGCAAGACCGCCGTGGTCTACTGGATGCGCTCGCACGACAGCACCATCGGCATCCCCGTCGGCCACACCTCGCCCATCGTCGACAGCGGCCTTTACGAGGCGGCGGTCGGCGATCAGCCCCAAATCGTCGATGATCTCGTGGCGCGCATGGCCGCCAGGCCCGGCAGCGACCTGCTGCAACGTCTGGAATCGGACGGTGCCCGCTCCAGCCTGACCTGCCGGCTCGTCGCCGATGGACAGCCGCTCGGCTTCCTGCTGTTTACGAGCCGGGAACAGGGCGTCTATCAGCCCGGTCACGTCACGGCGTTCCAGCGGCTGGCTCGCCAGGTGTCTGTGGTGGTGCAGAAGACGCGAACCTATGGGCGCGGGCTGACTCACGGTCGCCGGCTCCTGGCCGAGCGGCGCCGGCTGCAGCAGGCTGTCACCACCGACCCGTTGACCGGCGTCCTCAACCGGCGCGGTCTCGATCAGGCGCTGGCGCGCGCGTGGCGGCGATACGCGAGTGGCCAGGCCACGTTCAGCGTCATCATGTGCGACATCGATCGTTTCAAGTCCGTGAACGACTCGTATGGTCATGTCGTGGGGGACCGGGTGCTGGCGGAAGCGGCGCGTCGCATGGCGCGCGGCCTGCGCACGAACGACGTGTTCGGCCGCTACGGCGGCGAGGAGTTCCTCGCGGTGGTCGATACTGCGCATGCGCCGCGCGTCATGGAAGTGGCCGAACGCCTGCGCACGCTGATGGCGCGCGCGCCGTTCGGTGGGATCCGCGTGACCGCCAGCTTCGGCGCGGCCGTGGTCGACCAGTTCTCGACGCTGCATGGCCTCTTCGTCGGTGTCGACCGCGCGCTGTATGCCGCCAAGGGCCAGGGCCGCGACCGCTGCGTGCTTGCCGAGAGCGATTCGCTGGCCTGTTGACCCGCCTGCCGCCGTAGCCGCGCACCTTCCGCCTTCGCGATGCTTCGGCGGACCGCCGTAGCCTTGGCGGAGGCTGGTCAGGTGCGCCGTGCCGTCGATCAGCCCTCCCGTTCTTCGATTACCCTCTCGATGCGCGGAACGCCGTCCGCGGTTTGGCCGTCCTATGTTCTGACCCGAATGGCACTCAAAGACGAACTCGCTGCCCTGAAGATCGAACGTCCTGCCGCAGCCCCGCCGCGCCCCTGGGTGAAATGGGTGGTGGCATTGCTGCTGCTCGGCGTCGTGGGCGGAGGCGCGTTCCGTTTCCTGAACCGGCCACAGCCGGGCGAGGTTGAGACCGCCGCGGTGGGCCAGCGGGCTGCCGGCGTGCAGGCCTCGGTGCTGAACGCCTCCGGATACGTCACGGCGCGGCGCCGCGCCACGGTCTCGTCGAAAATCACCGGCAAGGTCGTGGAAGTGAACGTCGAAGAGGGTATGGCCATCACGGCGGGGCAGGTGCTCGCGCGGCTCGACGACGCGCAGTTCCGAGCGTCGCTGGCGCTGGCGATGGCGCAGGCCGAGGCGGCGCGCCGCAACGTCCGTGAGAGCGAGGTGCGGCTGGTCGAGGCGCAGCTGGCGCTCGACCGGGCGCAGCGTCTGGCTGCCGATCGGTTGAACACCGCGGCCGACCTCGACACCGCTCGTGCCGCGGTCGACTCGCTGGTGGCGCGCATCGACGCGGCGCGCGAGCAGGTGCGCGTGACCGAACGCCAGATCGACGTCGAGCGCACGAACCTCGACAACACGGTGATCCGCGCGCCGTTCACCGGCGTCGCCGTCTCGAAAGACGCGCAGCCGGGTGAGATGGTGTCGCCCAATTCCGCGGGCGGCGGCTTCACCCGCACCGGCATCTGCACGCTGGTCGACATGGCCTCGCTCGAAATCGAGGTCGACGTCAACGAGAACTACATCAACCGGGTCGAGAACGGGCAGCCGGTCACCGCCGTGCTCAATGCTTATCCCGATTGGCAAATTGCGGCCAGGGTCATCACCACGATCCCGAAAGCCGACCGCCAGAAGGCGACCGTGCTGGTGCGCATCGGCTTCGCGGCGCTCGACCCGCGCATCCTGCCGGACATGGGCGTGAAGGTCACCTTCATGAAGCAGGCAACGGCGGAGGCCGACGCGTCGGCGCGGCCGGTCATGCTCGTGCCGAAGCGCGCCATCCGCACCGAGAACAACCAGAGCTACGCGTTCGTCGTGAACGCCGGAGTCGTCGATCGCCGCGCCGTGCGCACGGGCGGTGCCGACGCCGACAAGCTCGAGGTCATCGCCGGCTTGTCCTCGGGCGAGCGCGTCATCCTGTCGCCACCCTCGACGCTGGTGTCCGGCATGACCGTGGTGACGAAGTAGGAGATCCGACGTGAGTGATACGCCGCTGGTTCGCATTCGCGACGTCCACAAGTTCTATACGCGTGGCGCCGAACGCATCGATGTCCTGAAGGGGGTCAGCCTCGATATTCCCGGCGGCGACTTCCTCGCGCTCATGGGGCCGTCCGGCTCAGGCAAGACGACGCTGCTGAACATGTTGGGCGGCATCGACTCGCCGACGCAGGGGTTGATCGAGGTCGGCGGCGTCTCCATCGGCAGCTTGTCCGGCAGCGGCCTGTCGCGCTGGCGCGCCGCGCACGTCGGCTTTGTGTTCCAGCTGTACAACCTGCTGCCGGCGCTCTCTGCCGAGCGCAACGTGGAACTGCCGTTGCTGCTCACCAGCCTGTCGCGCTCGGAGCGACGGTCGCGCGCGAACCTCGCACTGAAGGTGGTGGGGCTGGCTGAGCGCGCCGGCCACTATCCGCGCCAGCTCTCGGGCGGACAGGAGCAGCGCGTCGGCATCGCCAGGGCGATCGTCACCGACCCGACGCTGCTGCTGTGCGACGAACCGACCGGCGATCTCGACCGCAAGGCCGGCGACGAAATCCTCGAGTTGCTGCAGACGCTGAACCGCGAATACGGCAAGACCATCGTGATGGTCACGCACGATCCGCGCGCCGCCGAGCGCGCCAGTCATACCCTGCATCTCGACAAGGGCGTGCTGGTGGAGAGCGCCACCGCATGAAGTTCCTGCCGCTGGTCTGGAAGAACATCTGGCGGCGGAAGTTCCGCACCACCTTTACGCTGCTGTCCATCTTCATCGCGTTCCTGCTCTTCGGGATCCTGATGACGATCCGGAACTCGTTCGCGCTCGGCGTGGAGATTGCGGGGCTGGACCGCCTCGTGCTCATCAACAAGGTGAGCCTCATCATGCCGCTGCCGTTCGCCTACAAGGCGCGCCTCGAGGCGGCGCCAGGCGTGGAGATGGTGACGCACAACACCTGGTTCAACGGCATCTACCAGGACCCGGCCAACTTCTTTGCCAACATCGCCGTCGACCCTGAACCGTACATGACGCTCTACCCGGAGTTCGTACTGCCACCCGAGCAGATGCAGGCGTGGCTCGACGACCGGCAGGGGGCGATCGTCGGGCGCGACCTCGCCGACCGCTTCGGCTGGAAGGTGGGCGACCGCGTGCCGCTGCAGGGCACCATCTATCGCCCGAAGACCGGCGACGTGTGGGAGTTCAACATCAGCGGCATCTACGACGCTGCCGACGGCATCGACAAGACGCAGTTCTTCTTCCGCTACGACTACCTCGAGGAGAACCGCACGCTAGGCGTCGGCGATGTCGGCTGGTACATCGTGAAGATTGCCGACGGCTCGAAGGCCGTGGAGATGAGCCGCGCGTTCGATGCCATGTTCGAGAACTCGTCCGCCGAGACCAAGACCACCACCGAGAAGGGCTTCGTCGAGAGCTTCGCCAAGCAGATCGGCGACATCGGCTCGATCATGATCGCCGTGTCGTCCGTCGTGCTGGTGATGTTCGGGCTGGTGGCCGCCAGCACCATGGCGCAGTCGGTGCGCGAGCGCACAGCCGAACTTGCGGTGCTGAAGACGCTGGGCTTCACCGGCCCGGTCATCCTGGTGCTCGTGCTTGCCGAGTCGCTGTTCATCGCCTGCCTCGGCGGCGGGCTCGGACTCGGCCTCGCGTGGATCATCGCCCAGCAGGGCGACCCGACCGGCGGTCTCCTGGCCGTCTTCACGTTGCCCCCCCGCGACCTGTGGCTGGGCGGGGGCCTGATGCTGGCCATGGGCGTGCTGGCCGGTGTCATGCCGGCGGTCGCGGCCATGCGGCTGAAGATCACCGACGCGCTGCGGAGGAACTGACATGTTCTGGCTCCGGCAGACGTTCGCGATCATGCTGCTGAACCTGCGGACGATTCCCTCCCGGTTGAGCTCTTCCTTCGTCGCCATTGTCGGCATCGCCGGCGTTGTGGTGGTGTTTGTCTCCGTGCTGTCGATCGCCGCAGGCTTTTCTGCGGCCATGCAGGGATCCGGGTCGCGAGGGCGCGCGCTGGTCATGCGCAGCGGCGCCGACAGCGAACTGACCAGCGGACTCTCGGGCGCGGAAGTGGATATCGTCCGGCAGGCGCCGGGGCTGGCGCGCGACGGCCAGGTGGCGCTGGCCTCGGCCGAACTCTACGTCATCATCGATCTGCCGAAGAAGTCGTCGCCCGGGTCGTCGGCCAACGTGCCGATGCGCGGCATCGAGCCGCCCGGCATGACGCTGCGTTCGGAGGTCTCGATTGTCGAGGGGCGGATGTTCCGCTTCGGCACCAACGAGGTCATCGCCGGCCGCGGCGCGAACGGACAGTTCATGAACCTCGCGGTCGGCGACGTCGTGGTGTCGGGACAGAACCGCTGGGAGGTGGTCGGGCTGTTCGAGGCCGACGGCGGCGTGTCGGAAACCGAAGTCTGGTGCGACGCGCGGGCGCTGCAGGGCGCCTATCGCCGCGGCAACTCCTATCAGTCGCTCCTGGCGCAGCTCGAGTCGCCCGACACCTTCGACACCTTCCGCGACTGGCTCACGGCGAACCCGCAACTGAACGTCTCCATCCGGCGCGAGAACGAGTACTACGCGGGTCAGTCGCAGACGCTGACGCGGCTCATTCAGACAGTGGGTTTCGCGATTGCCGGGCTGATGGGCATCGGCGCCATCTTCGGGGCGATCCTCACCATGTACACCGCTGTCGCCACGCGCTCGCGCGAGATCGCCACGCTGCGCGCGCTCGGGTTCGACACCAGCTCCGTGGTCGTGTCGGTGCTTGTGGAGTCGATGGCGTTGGGACTGCTCGGCGGCGTGATCGGCGGCGGCGCCGCCTATCTGGGCTTCAACGGCTATCAGGCGTCGACGATCAACTTCCAGACCTTCAGCCAGGTGGCGTTCGCGTTCCGCGTGACACCGGACCTGCTCGGGCTCGGCCTCTTCTACGCGCTGACGATGGGGGCCATCGGCGGGTTGCTGCCGGCCCTGCGCGCTGCACGGTTGCCGATCCCGTCGGCGCTGCGCGAGCTGTGACGGGTGGAGGACGGCCGACCTGAAGGTCGGCAGCTACGCCGCCGGGAACGAGCGTGTGCCGTGCTACCGGTGGCGGATTCCGGGCGACCTCCGGACTTCCGGTAGCTCTGTCGGACTCGCTGTCACGGCCGGGCGAAAAGCCCGGCCTTTTTCCTGTACCGCTGTGGTCTGCAACTTGTAGTACCAACGAGCAGCGAAGGGAACGAGGAGGTCCATCATGAAAGCCATCGGACTGGCCCTCATAGCAGCCCTGGCGATCGGCTGCAGTGCAACACCGACATCGCCGTCGCTCGACACGGGAACCGCGGCCGTCCTGACTGAGCAGGACCACAAGCCGAATCCCGCCAGCACCACACACACGATCACGCTGTACTTCCTGGTCAACGGCCTGCAAGTTGGCAGGCGCCCGGTTGGTATGCCGGTGGTTGTGTGGTCCGCCTCGACGGCAGAGCAGACCCTGATTGTGAGCGCGCGCGGCTCGGTGACCTTCGTGTTGCCGGCGCAGGATACGTCGTTCACCTTCGAGGTGGCCAACTGGAACAGCGTGTGCGGTGAGACCGAAACCATCAACCTGCCTGGCGGCAGCCTGCCGGAATGGAACCACACGCACAACCTGAAGACCGGCTGCTCCTGATTGCACGCATCTGACGTGCTGTGCGTGTGGGCGTGCTGACCGGTGCGAGGTCCCATCCCCTCGCCCATCGCCTACCGCCCACCGCCGGCGGCGATGTAAGCTGAGCCCCGTCTGCCCTGATGGCTTCGCGTGTCTCCAGCCGTGCCCCCACGGCCACCTTGCTGCTCGGTCTCGTCGTGACGCTGGCCGTGGTGCTGGCGTACTCGGTGTACATTTCGCGTCAGATCACCGGGCTGCGCCAGCTGCAGACCGACCTCACCGATCGCAACCGTCGCGATTCCCTGCAACTGCTGCGCATTCAGGGCGACCTGAACCAGCTCGCGCTGGCCATGCGCGACATGCTCGATCCGGACGAGGCGTACCAGGTGGCGGCCTGGTCGTCGCAGTTCGAGCGGATCCGCACCGACCTCGACGACGCGCTGAAGCAGCAGGAGACCGTCGCCGTCTCGCGCCGGACACCCGAGCAGTCGCGCTACCTGGCCACCTCCATCACGCAGTTCTGGGATGCGGCGTCGCGCATGTTCGCGCTGGCGGCGCAGGGAAACGAAATGGAAGCGCGCAGCCAGGTGAGGCTGTCGCTGCAGCCGCGGCAGGCAGCCATCAGCACCACGGTGGCGCGCTTCCTCGTGCTGAACAACGAGAGCGAAGCCGAGACCGCGCGCCAGGTGCAGGAGATCTACGCCACGGTGCAGCGGCAGGTGCGCTGGTTCCTGATCGCGTCGCTTGCTGCCATCGCCGCCACCAGCGTCTTCCTGATCCGGTCGAACCAGCGCCTGTTCCAGCAACTGGCGGCGCTGTCCGACCAGCGGCGCGAACTGACCCAGCAGCTCATCGACGCCCGGGAAACGACGCTCCGCGAGATCGCGCGCGAACTGCACGACGAGTTCGGCCAGGTTCTCACCGCCATCGGCTCGATGCTCGGGCGTGCGGGCCGTCATGCCCCCGAGGCGTCGCCGCTCCGGGGCGACCTGCGCGAAATCGCCGAGGTGGCGCAGGACGCCCTCGACAACGTGCGCGGCCTCTCGCAGTCGCTGCACCCCTCGATTCTCGAAGAGCTGGGCCTCGGCAGCACGGTCGACTGGTACATGACGACCGTCGAGAAACAGCTCGGGCTGACGGTGCACTACGAGCGCGACCAGGCGTTTCCGCGCGTTGACGACACCACGGCCATTCATGTCTACCGGGTGCTGCAGGAAGCGCTGACGAACGTGGCCAAGCATGCGGGTGTTCAGGAAGCTTGGGTCCGCCTGCGCTGCAACGGCCACGAGATCGACCTGCAAGTCGAGGATCATGGCGCGGGGCTCGGTGGCCCGCACCCGCGGCAGGGGCTCGGTCTGGTGACGATGCGCGAGCGGGCGGGACTGGTGGGTGGCACGCTGGGGCTTGCTCCAGGCCCCTCTGGCGGTACACTCGTGCACCTGCGCGTGCCGATCCGCCCGCAGCCTCCTGCATGACACACACACCCATCACCGTGCTGCTGGTCGACGACCACGCTCTGGTGCGGCGCGGTTTCCGCCGCCTCCTCGAAGACGACCCGGCGCTGTTGGTGGTCGGTGAGGCGAGCACCGGAGAAGAGGCGGTCCAGCGCGTCGCCGAACTCGACCCGCGCGTCATCGTCATGGACTCGGCCATGCCCGGCATGGGCGGCCTGGCCGCCATCCGTACCATCCGCGAATCACGGCCCGACGCGCGCATCCTCATGCTCAGCATGCACTCCGAGGAGACGCTGGTGCGGCAGGCGCTCGCCGCCGGCGCCCGCGGCTACGTGCTGAAGAGCGCGCTCGACCTCGATCTCGCGTCGGCCATCAAGCAGGTGGATGCCGGCGAACTGGTGGTCGATCCGGCCATCGTGCGGACACCGGCTCACGGTGCGGAACGCACCCGCCTGACACCGCGCGAACTCGAGGTGCTGCAGCTGATTTGCGACGGCCTGTCGAACAAGGAGATCGCCGCGCGCCTCGGGCTCAGCGCCAACACCGTGGCGGTGCACCGCGCCCGCATCATGAACGCGCTCGGCGTGCACAAGACCGCGGAACTCGTCATGTACGCCATGCAGAACGGTCTCATCAACCCGCTGTGACGCATGCTGCCGTGAATCACCGCGCGGTGACGCGCCGCGAGTTCCTTCGCCGGTCGGCGCTTGGCGCGGCGGCCACGGTCACGCTCGGCGAGTTGCTCGCCGCGCAGGCCGGCCCCGGCTTCCGGCTGGTCGACGTCACGAAGAGCGCGGGGCTGAACTTCCGTCACAACAACGGCGCCTACGGCGGCACGTTCCTCCCGGAAACCCTCGGCTCCGGCTGCGCGTTCCTCGACTACGACGCCGACGGCTGGCAGGACATCCTGCTGGTGAACGGCATGGACTGGCCGGGGCACCGGCGTCAGCGCTCGACGCTGGCCCTCTTCCACAACAACCGCAACGGCACGTTCACCGACGTGACGAAAGCCGCCGGGCTCGATGTCGAGATGTACGGGATGGGCGTGGCCGTCGGCGACTTCGACAACGACGGTTTTCCGGATCTCTTCATCACCTGCGTCGGGCAGAGCCGCCTGTTCCGCAACACTGGCAAGGGCACGTTCGTCGACGTCACGCGGGCGGCCGGCCTCGGCGGACGGTCGGCCTTCAGCACGTCGGCGATGTGGGTGGACATCGATCGCGACGGGCACCTCGACCTGTTCGTCTGCAACTACGTCCGCTGGTCGCCGGAACGCGACGTCTTCTGCAGCCTCGACGGCCGGCAGAAGTCGTACTGCACGCCCGAAGCGTATCGAGGCGAAACCTGCTGGCTGTTCCGCAATCGCGGCAACGGCACGTTCGAGGACATTACCGCCAGCTGCGGCATCTTCGACTCGGGCTCCAAGGCGCTCGGGGTTGCGCTGCTCGACGATGACGGCGACGGCTGGCCAGACCTGTTCGTGGCGAACGACACCGAACCGAACAAGCTGTATCGCAACCAGCGCAACGGCACGTTCAAGGACGTCGGGCTTGCCGCCGGCGTGGCGCTGAGCGAGGACGGCAAGGCACGCGCCGGCATGGGGGTGGATGCCGCCGACTTCGACAACAGCGGTCGCACGAGCGTGGCGGTCACCAACTTCGAAGGCGAGATGCTCGGCCTGTACCGCGCCGATCAGCCGGGGCATTTCCGCGATGTGGCGACGCGCGTCGGGGTCGGCCTGCCGTCGAAGAACCGCCTCGGTTTCGGCTGTCTCTTTGCCGACCTCGATCTCGACGGCGACCAGGACCTCATCGTTGTGAATGGTCACATCGACGACACCGTCCGCAGCATTCCCGGTAATGTGGGCTTCGCACAACCACCACACCTGTTTCTGAACGACCGCGGCGCGTTCCGCGATGTCGCCTCGCTGGCGGGCGGCGGCTTCGAGCAGGCTCGCGTCGGCCGCGGCCTGGCCGTCGGCGACTTCGACAACGACGGCGATCTCGATCTGCTGATGACGACGAACAACGGCGCGGCTGTGCTGTTTCGCAACGATCGCACGTCTGCGAACCGGAGTCTGCGGTTCACGCTGCGCGGCGTGGTGTCGAACCGTGATGCGATCGGAGCGACCGTCCGTGTCATGCACGGCGGCGTCACGCAGACGCGCATGGTCCGCAGCGGCTCGAGCTACCTGTCGCAGTCCGAGCTGCCGGTCACCTTCGGCGTCGGCACCCGCGACGTCGTCGAGCGGGTAGTGGTGACGTGGCCCAATGGTCGCACCGAAGAGTTCAAGAATGTCGGAACCGGCACGGCGTACGTCGTCACCGAAGGGAAGGGACTCTCGCGGTAAGCTTGGGCAGGGTACCGCAATGCGTATCGTTGGCCTTACAGCCTGTGCAGCAGCTTCAGCCACCTGCCTCGTCTTCTCCGCCTGCCAGAGCGCCGTACCCGCGCCGCAGGCCGCGCCCATCGTCCAGCCCGGTGCACCGGGACAACCCAGCCAGAACATCGACGCGGTCAGCGCCGTCGACCTCTCGAAGGTCGGCTTCACCTCGGCTGACGTCGAGTTCATGCAAGGCATGATCGGGCATCACGCGCAGGCCGTGGAGATGGTCGAACTCCTGAAGACGCGCGCCGCGCGTCCGGAGATGCGCGGGCTCGGGCAGCGTATCGAGCTGTCGCAGGTGGACGAGATCGCGATGATGCAGCAATGGTTGACGCGGCGCGGACAGGCCGCGCCCGAGCAGCACGCGCATCACGGCGAGCACACGATGATGCCCGGCATGCTCATGCCCGAGCAGATGCAGCAACTGGCCGCCGCGCGCGGCCCGGAGTTCGATCGCTTGTTCCTCGAAGGGATGATTGCGCACCACCAGGGCGCCATCACCATGGTCGATGCGTTGATGAAGAAGCCGGGCGCCGCGCAGGAGTCCGACATCTACAGCTTCGTGGCGGACGTCGTGGCCGATCAGTCGGCGGAAATCGAGCGCATGAGCGCCATGCTGCGGGAGTTCACCAGATGAGCGTCAACGGACTGAAGTACGGGCTGACTGCGGCGGCGCTGCTGTCGTGCGGACTCGTGGTGATGGGTGCACAGGACCGGCGCGCGACAACCGGAAAGGCGGATCCGCGCGTCGGGCTGAAGGCCGGCGTCCGCGACGCCGGACAGGCAATTCGCAACCTGGAACTGGTGTCGTCGCTGGGCAAACCGGCCGGGTTCTTCAATCCGGAGACACCGCTCGGCAACGTCATCCAACCCGAGAGGTCCGAAACGCCTGCGGCTGCCGGTCAGCTGGCCGAGGCTCCGGCCCAGCCCGTCTACGATCCGAAGACGGCCAACCGTCTCGACTTCAACAATACCGACCTGGCGTTCGACGGTCATCGCATGTTCATGGGTAACTACCATGGCTTCAACGTCTACGACATCGAGGAGTCGAAAGACCCGAAGGTGATCGCCTCGGTCGTCTGCCCCGGCGGCCAGGGCGACGTGTCGGTCTACAAGAACCTGCTGTTCATGTCGGTCGAGCAGGTGCGCGGCCGGCTCGATTGCGGCTCGCAGGGGCACGAGAGCGCCGTGTCGAACGAGCGCTTCCGCGGCGTCCGCATCTTCGACATCACCGACATCAGGAAGCCGCGCCAGGTGGCGGCCGTCCAGAGCTGCCGCGGCTCGCACACGCACACGCTGGTGCCCGACGCAAAGGATCCATCCAACATCTACGTCTACGGATCCGGCACCGGTCCGGTGCGCTCGGGCGACGAACTCGCCGGCTGCTCGGACAAGGAGCCGCAGGACGACCAGAACACGGCGCTGTTCAGCATCGACGTCATCAAGGTGCCGCTGGCCAGGCCGGAGGACGCGAAGATCGTGAACCGTCCGCGCATCTTCGCCGACCCGAACTCGGGCAGCATCGCCGGCCTGTGGATGGGCGGCACGCACGGGGAGGGCACGCAGAAGACGAGCATGACCAACCAGTGCCACGACATCACCGTCTTCCCGCAACTCGGGATTGCCGCCGGCGCCTGCTCGGGCAACGGCATCCTGCTCGACGTGTCCGACCCGGAACACCCGTCGCGCCTCGACCAGGTGCTCGACACGAACTTCGCCTACTGGCACTCGGCCACGTTCAACAACGACGGTTCGAAGGTGATTTTCACTGACGAGTGGGGTGGCGGCTCCCGCCCGCGCTGCCGCGCGATCGACCCGATCACCTGGGGCGCCGATGCCATCTTCGATATCGTCGACAGGAAGCTGAAGTTCGCCGGCTACTACAAGATGCCCGCGGTGCAGAGCGACCAGGAGAACTGCGTCGCGCACAACGGCTCGCTAATCCCGGTGCCTGGCCGCGACATCATGGTGCAGGCGTGGTACCAGGGCGGCATCTCGGTGTTCGACTTCACCGATGCGGCGAAGCCGGTGGAGATTGCGTTCTTCGACCGCGGTCCGCTCGACGCCAAGCAGCTGTTCCTTGGCGGCTACTGGTCGGCGTACTGGTTCAACGGCCAGATCTACGCCAGCGAGATTGCGCGCGGGCTCGACATCCTCAAGCTGAAGCCGAGCGAGTTCCTGTCACAGAACGAGATCACCGCGGCGACGCTCGCGCACCTGGACACCTTCAACCCGCAGCAGCAGACGCGAACGAGCTGGCCCGCCACCGCTGTCGTCGGGCGTGCGTATCTGGACCAGCTCGCACGGTCGAACGCCGTGCCGGCAGCCCGTGCCAACGCGGTTCGTTCCGCGCTGGACCGGGCCGACACCGTGACGCCAGAGTCGGCGCGCGGAACGGAAGCGGCGTCGCAGCTCGACGCGCTCGGGTCGCAACTCGACTCCGACTCGCCCGCCGTTGCGGCGGACAAGGCGCGCGTGAGAGCGCTGGCCGCCCTGCTGAAGGCTCGAGCCGCAGCGCTGCGGTAGGAGACGGGAGGTTCAGAGGTTGGGGGTGGCGATGCTCGAGGAACCCCGATCGTGCAACGTGTGCGGTGGCGCCGTTGACGTGATGACGATCCAGAAGCACCTCGACGACGGCCGGTCGGTGCCGACCAAGATAGGTGCCTGCCTGCGCTGCGGCAAGTGGTTCAACGAAGCCGGCCTCTTCGAGTTGCCCTTGCGGCCGAACCCGCCGCGCCGCGACCCGAACTAGGTCCCACCCTCCACCGGTCCGGCATGCTTGCGGCAGAACCGCAGGGCGTCGCTGGTGTCGTCCGCCGACAGGACGGCGGGCGCGGCGCGTCAGTGGCTGAGCGATTGTTCGAGCAGGGTCATCCGGAACACATAGGAGGCCGGCAGTTCGCCCGCTGCCTGCAGACGGCGAAAGCCGTCGAGACCGGCCTGCCACGCCTCGCGCGCCTCGCGCCTGGCCTCGGCCGACCCGGTACGGTCCGCCACCTGCGCCAGGGCGTCGCCGAGTGCCTGCTGGTATTCGTGGCGGTCCGCCGGCTTGCGCGTGTCGACGTCCTTGCCCGATGTGATGGCCACGGCCTGCCGGAGAAGGTCGACGCCGCTCTGCAGCCGGCCGAGTGTCACCTCCGTCTTGCCCAGCCAGGCGAGGATGCCGGCGTAGTCGTAGAGGTGCGAGCGCTGGCCCGGGCTCACTTTCAGCGCCGCGTCCGCGATGTCGCGTGCGCGCAGCAGCGCGGCGCGCGCCTCGGCGTAGTGGCCGGTGGTGTAGTGGATGACCCCGAGCGACTGGAGGTCGTTCGACAGGTCGAACTGCACCACGATGTTGCGCGGATCGCGCGCGGCCGCTTCCGTTTGAATCGCCAGCGCCTCGGCGCGGCGAATGGCCGCTTCGTCCATGTCGCCCACTTCCACCAGCGCCGCGGCAACGCGGCCGGTGGTGAGGTAGACGTTGCGCTGCGCGGTCGCCGCGTCGGTGGACGTCGCCGCAATCAGCAGTGCCGCTTCACGTGCGGCCCTGTAGTGCACGAGCGCCTCGGCATATTGCTCGCGGTAGTAGAAGACGTCGCCAAGGTTGCCGCGACCACCCATCAGCGATCGCCGCACCGCCTCGGATGCGGACGGCGCCTTGGCCTTCGCCTCGACCAGCGCAATCGCCTGCTCGAAGCTCAGCACCGCGTCATCGTGCTTGCCGCTCCAGTTCAGCGCCACGCCCTGGTGCTGCAGTGCCGAGGCGCGCAGCAGCAGCGTCGGCTCGCTGTCGTCGGGCGGTGCCGGTCCGTCCAGCACGGCGAGCCCACGCCGGTATCCCGCCAGCGCGTCGTCGAAGCGGGTCTCGCCGAGAGCAAGGTCCGCCATGCTGGCGTGCGCTCGTGCCAGTTCGCGCCGCGCCGCCGGGTCGGACGGCCGCGCGTCGAACACGGTCTGGCGCAGTTGCAGCAGCCGCGCGTAGCTCGCTTTGGCGCCGGGCACGTCGCCAAGGTTGGCGTCGAACATGTTGCCCTGCACGTCGCCAATCTTCTGGTAGGCCGCGGCCAGTTCCGTCTGCAGCGCCAGGTCGCCGGTATCCTGACTGGCGAGCCGGTCGAGATACGCCAGCGCCTCCTTCACCAGGATCTGCTTCGCTTCGGTCGAGCCAGGCACCTTCGCAATGGCGTCGTACAGCGGCCCGACGACAGCGTTGGCGAGCGAGCGGACGTCGTTGAAGCGGGCATCAGCACGGGCACGTTCGTGGCGGGCCACCCGCGCCTGCCAGGTGGACACGCCGGCCGCCAGCAGCAGGCTGACCAGCGCGATGCTCGCGGCGGCCACCGCGGTCCGGTTGCGCACGACGAAGCGGCGGATTCGGTAAGCACGCGACCCGTCGTGCGCCAGCACCGGGCGTCCGTCGAGCGCCCGCGAGAGGTCGTCGCGCAGGTGATCGACCGAGGCATAGCGGTCGTTCTCGTCCTTGCGCAGCGCCTTCAGCAGGATGGCGTCGAGGTCCTCGCCGATCTCGCGCCCGACCCGCCGTGCGGCGACTGCCGGCGCTTCCGGGTCTTCGTGCCGGATGGCATCGAGCACGGCACCAAGTGGCGAGTCCTGCGACACGCTGCGGTAGGGTCCGGTGCCAGTCAGCAGCTCGTAGAGCAGCACGCCCAGCGAGTAGACGTCGGTGGCGGTGGTGACCGGTGCACCGGAAGCCTGCTCTGGGCTGGCGTAGTGCGGCGTCAGCACGCCGAAGGTTGGCGCGTCCGGTTCCTGGAGCGGATCGAGCAGCTTCGCAATGCCGAAGTCGAGCAGCTTCGGTGTGCCGTCGGCGGTGACGAGGATGTTCGAGGGCTTGATGTCGCGATGCACCACCAGGCGCGTGTGCGCGAAGCGCACGGCGGCGCACACCTGCATGAAGAGCTGCACCCGCTCGCGCACTCCGAGGTGCTCTGCCTCGACGTACCGCGTGATGGGCACACCCTCCACGTACTCCATCGCCAGATACGGCTGGCCGTCGTCGGTGGCACCGCCGTCGACGAAGTGGGCGATGAGCGGATGGTTCAGCCCCGCCACGATGCGGCGCTCGTCCTTCAGCCGCTCTGCCGCGCGCGGCCCGAAGCCGGCGCCACGCAGCACCTTGATGGCCACCCGCTGCACGAATCCGCCTTCGGTGCGTGTGCCGAGCAGCACCGTGCCCATGCCGCCGTGCCCGAGTTCGCGCTCGATCGTGAACGCGCCGATGCGCTGGCCCGGGACGACGACGGCGGGAGCGGGTTCGGGTGGAAACAGCCCTTCGTCCGGCACAGCGAGGAACGTGCCGGCGTCGCGGTGCGCGTCGAGCAGGCGCCGCACACGCTGCGCAGTGGCCGGCCGCTCGCGGTCGAGCGCGTCGAGCCAGTCGGTCAGGCGGGTGGCCGGGAGATCGAGCGCCTCGAGCAGCGCCGTCTTCACGTCGGCGTAGGCGGCGGCGTCGAGCGCGTCAGACACCGGCCTGGCCTTCCATCGCGTCGTAGAGCCAGGCCCGCGCCGCGGCCCACTCGCGCTTCACCGTGCCGGTGGAGGTGCCGATGGCGTCGGCGGTTTCCTCGATCGAGAGACCGGCGAAGTAGCGCAGCTCCACCACCTGCGCCTGGCGCCGGTCGAGTGTGTCGAGGCGGGTGAGTGCGGCGTCGAGCGCCAGCAGGCGGTGGTCGGGCATCGGCCCCGGCACGTCGTGCAGCGCATCGTCGAAGGAAACGTGCTGCGCTCCCAGCCCGCGCTTCGCGGCGTCGCGCTGCCGGGCGTGGTCGACAAGGATGCGACGCATCGCCACGGCGGCCATCGCCAGGAAGTGGCCGCGGTTCTGCCAGTCGGCACGCATGTCGCCCAGTCGCAGCCAGGCTTCATGGACGAGCGCGGTCGGTTGCAGTGTGTGTTCCTTGCGTTCGCCGCGCAGGCGCTGCGCCGCCAGCCGGCGCAGTTCGCCGTAGATGAGCGTGGCCAGATCGCCGGCCGCCGACGAGTTGCCCTGTTGCCACTCGCGCAGTAACTGGGTGACCTGCGACGCGGCGGGAGGCGTCGAGTCAGGCATGTGCGGCGTCGGACAGCGCGGACAGCGTGACGAACCCGAGCAGGTGGCGTTCCAGCTTGTCCTGCTCCTCGAACACCAGGTGCGGGAAGCTGACCGACATCGACTCGGCGGCGGCCGCGAGCGCGGCTGCACCTTGCGCCTCGTCGTCTACCGCGAGGATGACGCCGAACTTCCGGCTGGCGGCGAACTCACGCAGGGCGTCGACGTCGCGCCACAACTGGATACGCTCCGGGTACCAGCGGCTCGACGCGGTCGTCAGGCTGTCGCGCCATTGTTCCACCACCAGGACCGTGGTATCGGTGACGAAGCAGGCGTCCACTCGCGCGAAGCCCTCGAACAGCCACCACTTGTTGCGTCCGCGTTGCGCGAGTCGGCTCGAGAGCTGCCGCAGCCCCTCCGACTTCGCCATGCTCATCTCGTCCACGTCGTCGGAGAACAACCGGCGGCGCCACGTCCGGACGTCGTCGCTCTTGGCGCCGAAGGTCTCGCGGTCGTCCACCGTCATCTCTTCCGGGTGTTCGATCAGCCAGCGCAGGAACGCCGACGAGGGAGCAAGGGCGCGATCGAACACTTTGCCTTGTCGTGCCTCGCGCTCGCCAGGCGCGTCGTCCGCGAGCAGACTGCCGATCTCCGCCGGTTGCTTCGATGCCGCGCCGGGCCTGGTGCGGGCGGCCGCCTGCCAGAGGGCGGCCATCCACGGGTCGCCGAACGGGCGACGGTCGAGGAGGTCGTTGAAGAGGGTCTGGAGAGGCGAGGGGGCAGCGGCAGCGTCAGGCATTGCTGTGATTGTGACAGAGCTTGACGGCAACAGGACACCTTGCGTGCAGTGCTCGCTGTTGACGGACAACTGGAGGGATGCATGAAAAGCCGAATGACTGCTCACCTGTGTTTGGCTGGAGTCGTAGGACTCAGTGCGGTTGCGGCCGCGCATGTTCCGAGTCTCCCTCGCACTTCGCATTTCACACGTCGCGCTTTCCATTCAATCTAGCGCTGACATTCCTCACAGTAGAACGTCGAGCGGCCCGCCTGGACCATGCGCTGCACCGTGCCTGTGCAGCGCGGCGTTACGCACGGCTCGCCTTCATGGCCGTAGACACGGAAGCGTGCCTGGCGATACGCACTGGTGCCGCGTGAACCGATCGCCGTGCGCAGCACCGCCTTGATGGCGGCGGTGAGCGTGCGCGCCGAGGCGTGCCGCCGCCCCGTGTCGGTGGCAAGGGTGCCGGCTGCGCGCAGTGGCGACAGCTTCGCCAGGTGCAGCGCTTCGCTGACGTAGATGTTGCCCAGGCCGGCAACGACGTGCTGATCGAGGAGGAACGATTTCAGCGGGGTGCGACGTCCGGCGGCGCGCGTCGCGAGGGTGCTGGCGGTGAAGGCGCGCGACAGCGGTTCCGGACCGAGCGCGGCGGCGCCGTTGGTGCTGGCGTCGCCGGCCGCCAGCAACTGCATCAGCCCGAAGCGCCGCGGGTCGTTGAAGGTCACCGTCTGTCCGGACGACATCACGAACACCACGTGGTCGTGGCGCGTATCGCGGTCGTCGTCGGCGGCGCGGCGCGTGCTGGTCGGCTCGATGCGGAACGATCCCGACATCCCGAGGTGCATCACCAGTGTCTCGCCCGAGTCGAGAGTGGCAAGCAGGTACTTGCCGCGACGCGTGAGCGCGGTCACGGTGCGGCCGCGCAGGCGTTCGGCGAAGCGGTCGGAGAACGGGACGCGCAGGTCGGGGCGATTGAGGCGGATGCGCACGAAACGCGCGCCGGTCAGGGCTGGTGCCAGGCGGCGGCGTTCGCGTTCAACTTCGGGAAGTTCAGGCATGGGGAGCAGCAGTTGGCTTGCTACAGCGATATGTAACGTCAAGAGCCTGAATATTAGCGCTAGCGTGACACGCTGTGGCCAGAGGGAACAGCGCTGTCCAGAGGTAAGATTCCGACATGGAATCCGCCCGCTCGCCGCTCGACGATTGGACGCCCGAACAGGTGGCCCAGGGACGCGCCTGGGTAGAGCGCTGGTGCAACGCGGGGCCACGACTCGAGGCTATTGGTGTCGGCGCGAACTGCGCGAGCCCATCCTCATGATCGAACGCGTGGCGCAGGAACTGGCGTCGCATCTCGTCCTCACGCGCCCGCTCGTCTGTATCGACCTCGAAGCGACCGGCGTCATGCTGGGCCGCGACCGCATCGTGCAGATCGCCACGGCCACCGTCCTGCCGAACGGCGCGGTCACCACCTGGCAGACGCTCGTCAACCCCGAGATGTCCATTCCGGCCGAGACCACCGCGGTGCACGGCATCACCGACGCGATGGTGGCGTCGGCGCCGACCTTTGCGCAGGTGGCGCCCACCCTCATGGCGCTGCTGCTGGGCAGCGACCTTGCCGGCTACAACGTCGAGCGGTTCGACCGTCGGTTGCTGGGCGCCGAGTTCCGTCGCATCAATCTGCCCGATCCCACCGTCGGCGCCTGCACGGTCGACGCGTATCTCATCTTCGCGCGGCGCGAACCGCGCAGCCTCGATGCGGCACTGCGGTTCTACGGCGTCGAGGAGCAGGTGACCGACCGTCGCGCCCACGAAGCCGCCAGTGACGTCGAGGCCGCACTCGCCGTGCTCACCGCACAGGTGAAGGGGTACAGCGACCTTCCCAACACCGTGAACGCCATCTACGAGTGGCTGGTGCCGAGCAACCCGAACCGTATCGATGCCGACGGCAAGCTGGTATGGGTGGACGGCGTGGCCTGCATCGGCTTTGGCGCGCAGGCGGGACGCTCGCTGCAGGATCTGGCCGCCGCCGATCGCGGCTTCCTCGAGTGGATCCTGCGCAAGGACTTTTCGGACGAGGTGAAAGCGATGGTGCGCGACGCGCTGGTGGGGACGTTTCACGGGCGTGGAGGCCTGGCGCGGGCCTGATAGGTGGCACTGAAGACGCATACGCGCATGTCCATACCCACCGCAGTATTGTTCGATGTCGACGGGACACTCGTGGACAGCAACGACGCGCACGCCAACGCATGGGTGGCGGCGTTGGCCGAGCACGGCATCAGCGTCGGCTTCGCGGCGGTGCGGCGTTGCATCGGCATGGGTGGCGACAAGCTGCTGCCGGCACTCACCGGCGTGGAACTGGAATCGGAACTCGGGGCCGCCATCTCGGCGCGGCGGTCCCGCATCTTCGCCAACCAGTTCCTGCCGACGCTGAAGCCCTTTCCGGATGCCGGCCGACTCGTCGCCGTCCTCAAGGAGCAGGGCTTCACGGTTGTCGCCGCGAGTTCAGCCAAGCGGGACGAGTTGAAGCCGCTGCTGCAGGTGGCGGAGGCCGAGCACCTGATGGACGAGACAACGTCGAGTGACGATGCCAGGCATTCGAAGCCGGATCCGGACATCATCGCGTTCCGCTGCGGCGGGTGGGCGGACGCCGATCTGAAGGGTGCGATCGCGATCTACGACGGACCGTCGGACCTGCTCGCCCGGCTCGACGAGTCGCCGCTGCGATTGAGTACGACGTAGCTGCCGTCGGGACATGCCGTAGTCGGCGGAGGCTGGCTCAGGAGTTCCAATAGACCCGGTCACATGGGTAGAATCGACGCATGGAGCCGCCCCGCTCGCCACTCGCCGACTGGACGCCGGAACAGGTAGCCGAGGGGCGCGCCATGGTGGAGCGCTGGCGTCATGCGGCGCCGCGTCTCGAAGCCATTCGCCGACGCGAGTTGCGCGAACTCGACACCTTCGCCGCGATCGCCCGGCTGTGCGGTCCAGCCGACTACCACCAACCACCGCGTGCACCCAGGCCGACGTCCGGCCTGATCGAGCAGCAGCGGCTGTTTTCGCGGTTACGCCGCGCGTGAACGCGCTGATTCGTGCCGCGGCGGATCTGCAGGCGGTCTGCGACGCGCATCGCTGGCGCTTCTGCTTCATCGGCGGGCTTGCTGTGCTGCGGTGGGGCGACCCGCGCGAAACGGTCGACGTCGATCTCACCCTGATCACAGGCTTCGGTCAGGAAGCCGACTTCGTGACGGTCCTCGCGGCGGCCTTCGAGCCGCGTATCGACGATGCGGCGGCATTCGCGCTGGTGAACCGCGTGCTGTTGTTGCGCACCGCGTCCGGCGTTGGACTCGATATCGCGCTCGGAGGCCTGCCGTTCGAGGAGCGCGCCGTCGAGCGTTCGACGGTGTTCACCTATCCGGGCGACCTACCCCTTCGCACCTGCTCGGCGGAGGACCTGATTGTGCTCAAGGCGTTCGCCGGCCGTCCGAAGGACTGGATGGATATCGAGGGCGTCATTATCCGGCAGCCTGGTGTGCTGGATTGGGCGTATGTCCGCACGCAGCTTGCACCGCTGGCGGAGTTGAAGGACGAGCCGGAGTTGATGGCACGTCTCGAGCGTACCCGGGTCGACTGCGAGCGATGAATCCGCGGCCGGGTGCGCGTCCCGCTATACTCCCCTCGTGCCCCCTGTGACTCGCGCCAACATGACGGTTCAGCGGTTCGCGTCGAACGCTGAGGCCGACCGTCACGATGCCGCGTACTGGCGCAGCATCGCGCCCGACGAACGTGTCCGGTTTGCATGGCGGTTGTCGGTCGAGCAGTGGGAACTTCTCGGACGGAAGCCTGATGAACCCGGACTTTGTCGATCTGTTGCGCGCCTTCTCCGCGGCTGACGTCCGCTTCCTGGTGGTTGGTGCCTATGCACTCGCGCACCACGGCCGGCCGCGCGCTACTGGCGACCTCGATGTCTGGGTGGAGGCGACAGCCGAAAATGCGCCGAGGGTGATGCGGGCGTTGGCCGCCTTCGGCGCGCCGCTCGACCAAGTGGCACAGGACGACTTTGCTCGTCCCGGCGTCGTCTTCCAGATGGGCGTGCCGCCTGGCCGCATCGACGTCCTCACCGAGTTGACCGGCATCCAGTTCGAGCAGGCGTGGGCGACGCGTGAGCCTGGCGCATTGGGCGACGTGGCTGTTGCGTTCATCGGTCGCGACGCGTTCATCCGGAACAAGCGTGCCACCGGTCGTACGAAAGACCTCGGCGATATCGAAGGCCTCTGAGGGCTGGCCGCCAGTGCCCTGGAGCGATTTCGGCGTGGCGTAGCCGCGCACCTTCCGCCTTCGCACTGCTTCGGCGGACCGCCGTAGCCTTGGCGGAGGCTGGTCAGGTGCGCTGGACCGCGGCCGACCTGAAGGTCGGCAGCTACGCACATACTGGAAAACGCCTTAGCGGGCTGACGCGGCTGCGTCGACTGGGTGCGCCAGCATCTGCCGCAGTGCGGATTCGAGCGCGGTCACAGCGAGGACGGCTCGCGGCGGGTCTGAGATCCCGAGCGGTCGCTGGAGGCGGCGTCACCCGGCCGATCACGAAGCCACTGGCCGAGCCGCTGCTCGATGGCCTCATCGCTGGCGTCCGGAAAGCGGCGCCGAAGGTTCCGCCGCATCAGGTCCATTCCGGTCTGGAACAGGTCGAGGGTGGCCTGGAACGAGGCAGCCGCCGTCGAGGATGAGGGAGAGGGCATATCGGCTTCGTACTGTATGGGTTTCAGGGGGGACCCACAAGGGCAGCCGGGACGCTGGCCCACAGTTCCCCGAAGTGTCCGTCGCCGGCCGGGATCCGGCCGCGGGTCGCATCGAAGAGTGCCTGAGCGAAGCTCACCATCGTTCGCGACACGTCGTAACGCAGGAACAGAGGGTCGAGGTCGCGCAGGCGCACCCGGTCGAGGCCATCGGCATCCTTCAGCAGCGACGTCAGGCGCCAGTACGGATGCGACCCGTCGAGTTCCTCGAGCAGGCAGTGATGCACCACCGCAGTGCGAATGCTGTCGTAGTCGGCCTCGACGACCCCGCCGGCGCAGAACAGCTCACGCACCTCCGGCATCGACTCGAACTTGCGCATCGCGTCGGCCCGCGTCGCTCCAGAAAGTCCCGATGCGCGTCGATCGCTTTCGGATAGACCCGCGGCGTGCGCGGCCGCCAGGCGCCGCGCTGCCGCCACCGCTTGATCGTCTTCTTGTCGACCCCCAGCTCGCGCGCGATCGCTTTGATGTGCTCGCCGCGGGCCAACCGGGCCAGCACCTCGCGCACGACGTCTTCTCCCAGCATCCAGCCCTCCACCGGCGCTCCGGGCACCGGTGTCGAGCCTACGTCCTTCGTCTGATCGTCCATCGTCCTCTCCCTCGGAAGGGAGGGGGGACTTTCACCTGATAGACACTGGGGGGACTTTCACACGATTACTGACAGAACCCTGGCCAGCAACCGTCGCACCACCATCGCGCAGCTTGCGGATGAAACAGGCAAGACCGAGCGCACGGTGCGGCGCGACCTGAAAGCCCTCGAGGCCGCCGGCTTTCCGCTCGAGGAAGATCAGGACGAAGCGGGCAAGTACTGGTCGCTGCCGCCGCGGGCGCTGGCCAGATTGGAGAGAGACGGCTTCACCATCGCCGAACTGGCAGCGCTGCATATGAGCCGCGCCCTGTTCGAGTGCTTCGCCGAGAGCGCCCTCCTGAAAGGCCTGCAAGGCGCCTTCGACAAGATGGACGCCGCCCTGTCGCCCAGCATGCGCCGCTTCCTCGCGCTGATGCCGAAGGCGATCAGCGCCAGGTCGCCGCAAGCCAAGAAGCAGACGGAACAGACCCACGCCATCACCATCCGCCTGATCGAGGCGATCATGGACACCCGCGTGGTGTCGATGAAATACGACTCGCCCCGAGCGCACAGCAGATAGTGCGCGGCGCTTCCCTCATAACGGATGCATTTCATGGTTGCTCTGGGGAACTGAAACGCTGAAGATGACTGTCGGCTGAGCCGTGTCGCCCCACTTCCATTCCATCCTCTACATCCGGGGCCCGATCGACGCGCTCGCCTGGCGTGGCTACCGGGACGGCGAGCGGATGCGCCGGGCCGAACTGCTGGACGATTCAGCGGCCGAGATGCTACGGCGCCTGTATGTGTAGCGAGCACGCCCTCGGCAACGCCGCGTCGCTCGACACGATCTACCGCTATCACGACGGTACCAAGCACCACGTTCATCGGTTCGCGCGCTCGCTCGGTTACCTGGACTGGGCGTCCCAGCCAGCGCCGTTTCGCGCCTACGTCGGGGCGGCAACGATCCCGCTGTATCCGTCGCCCGACGTGGATGCCGGCGAATACTCGCCACCGCCGGCATCCTTCGCCGCGCTGCGGCAGCGGCCTGCAGTGGCCGAGCCGCTCTCCGCGGCTCTGGTCGGTGACGTGCTGCGGCACTCCCTGGGGCTCTCCGCCTGGAAGCAGGCGGGCGCGGCGCGCTGGCCGCTGCGGGTGAACCCGTCCAGCGGTAACCTGCACCCGACCGAGGCCTACGTCGTCTGCGGTCCGTTGCCGCCGGTCGCCGTGGTGCCAGGCGTGTACCACTACGCACCGGACCGGCACCTGCTCGAGCAACGATGTTCTGTCGATGTCGAGGCGTGGAACGATGCCCTGAGCGGACAGCCGGACCTGCTGTTCGTGGTGCTCACCTCCATTCACTGGCGCGAGGCGTGGAAGTACGGCGAGCGAGCATTCCGCTATTGCCAGCACGACCTCGGTCATGCCGTGGCCGCGCTCTCGTTCGGCGTGGCACTGGTGGGCTGGCACGCCACGCTGCTGCCGGTCTTTTCGCACGGGGCGATGGCCGCCCTGGCGGGTATCGATCGCGACCAGGACTTCATCGATGCCGAGCGCGAGGAACCCGGCTGCGTGATCGCGCTGACTGCCGGCGACCCGCCGCAGCTGTCCGAGGACACCGCATTGTCGCTCGTGCACGCGGTGGCCAACGGTCGGTGGTCGGGACACGCGAGCCAGTTGAGCGAAGACCACGTCACCTGGTCATTCATCGACGAAGTGGCGAAGGCGTCGGAGCAGCCGGCAAGGAGCGACGTCATCGTGGCGCGGCTCGCACCGCGCCATCGCGACGCATCCCGCACCCCCGCGATCGACGCGCGCGCCCTCGTGCTGCAGCGTCGCAGCGCCGTCGCCTTCGACGGCGGAGCCATGCTCGACCGGTCGACCTTCCTCGACATGCTCTCGAGTGTGCTGCCACAGGCGGGGCCTCCATGGGACAGCGCGTGGTGGACACCGCGCGTGCACCTCGTGCTGTTCGTGCACCGCGTGGACGCTGTCGAGCCTGGCGTGTACGTGCTGGTGCGTGACGCGCAGGTGCTCGACCGGCTGCGTGCAGCCTGCGGGCCTGAACTCGTATGGGACCAGGCAGACGACTCGTTGCCGCTGTGGCGGCTGTCGCGCCAGGACGCGCGCGCCATGGCAGCTCGCCTGAGCTGCGGCCAGGCCATCGCCTCCGACGGCTACTTCAGCCTGGGCATGCTCGCCGACTTCAGCGAGAGCCTGCAGGAGTACGGTTCCTCGTTCTACCGGCAGCTGTTCTGGGAGACGGGCATGGTGGGACAGAGGCTCTACCTGGACGCCGAAGCTGCCGGTGCCCGCGCCACCGGCATCGGCTGCTTCTTCGACGATGGCGTGCACGACCTTCTCGGTTTGACGGGTCATGCGTTCCAGAGCCTCTATCACTTCACCGTTGGCCAGGCGGTTGACGACACTCGCCTGACTACCGAGCCGGGATACGACTGGCAGCCGCGCGACGCCTAGAATCACCAGCACCGCCCCACACAGGAGCCCGCTTGCCCGGACGCAACAGCGAACTCATTCGCCAGTGGTCGATACTCCGAATCCTGGCCAGCAACCGCCGCACCACCATCGCGCATCTGGCAGAGGAAACAGGGAAGACCGAGCGCACGGTGCGGAGGGACCTGAAAGCCCTCGAGGCCGCCGGCTTTCCGCTCGAGGAAGACCAGGACGAACACGGCAAGTACTGGTCGTTGCCGCCGCGCGCGCTGGCCAGACTGGAGAGAGACGGGTTCACCATCGCCGAACTGGCCACGCTGCATATGAGCCGCGCGCTGTTCGAGTGCTTCGCCGAGAGCGCCCTCCTGAAAGACCTGCAAGGCGCCTTCGACAAGATGGACGCCGCACTGTCGCCCAGCATGCGCCGCTTCCTCGAACTGATGCCGAAGGCGATCAGCGCGAGGTCGCCGCAAGCCAAGAAGCAGACGGAACAGACCCACGCCATCACCATCCGCCTGGTCGAGGCGATCATGGACACCCGTGTGGTGTGTCGTCCACCCCTACCGCATCGTCCATGCGCAGAGCGGCCTCTACCTGCTGGCCTGGGTGCCCGAACACAAGGAGCTGCGAACGTTTGCGGTTGAAAGAATTCGCCAGGCAGCGGCCGACAAGCTCACCTTCGAGATGCTCGATGAACTCGAGACCGACCCGTACGCCAACTCGCTCGGCATCTACCGCGGACCGGCAGTGCGTGTCCGCCTGCGCTTCGCACCTGCTCTCGCAGACCGCCTGAAGGAACGCACCTGGCACCCGTCGCAGCAGTTCCGCGACCGGCCCGACGGCGCGACGGACATGACCCTGAACGTCAGCGACGACTACGCCCTGCGCAGCTGGATTCTGAGCTTCGGCAGCGGTGTTCGCGTGCTGGCGCCGGCGTCGCTGGTGCAGTGGGCGATGGACGAGCTCGAGTCGAGCCGTCGGCTCTATCCGGACGGCGAGCGCCGGCCGGTGGACCCGAGCCTGCAGCCGGTGCTGCCGTTCGCGCTGCTGCGGCTGCCGACGGCGTAGGCGATGCTCAAAGAGCCCACTTGCGCGAACGCCAGCTCTCAGGATTCCTGTGCAGATGGCTCACGGTCAGGACGACGAGGTCTTCGGCCCCGAGCATGAAAAACACGCCGTAGGGAAACCGTGCCAGGAGTGCCCGGCGGGTCTGGGGCACGACTTCCGGGAACATCAGGGGCGACTCGCGGATGCGTCGAAGCGTCGTGTCGACGTCGGTCAGGAACTCTGCACCAAGCCCGGGGCGTTCGGAGTCGTACCACTTGATGGCCGATGCGATGTCGCGCCTGGCAGCGCGGCGGAGTCGGAGCCGAGACATCTACCGCGCGCGGCGTTCCTCATTCAGCGCGACGAGCGATTCCTCCCACGACTCCGTGTCGTCAGGGTTCGCCCGGTGCTCGGCCAGACGCTCTTCCAGCAACCGCCGTTGCCACTCGTGGAGTGGAACCTGGTTGACCGACGCGGCGATACGGTCCCACAGGCTCTGGACGTATTCGATCTGGTCTTCGACCGGAAGCTCATCGAAGCCGGGCGGCGGGATTGGAAGCCGATTCGCCATGGCTCCGAATATACACCTGCGCTTCGGCCGTCAGAAAGCGGTTGCACGGTTTCTTTCCCCACGGAGCGGAACATCGGCGACGTTCGTAACGCGCCCCACGGGAGACGCCCGTCGCAGCAGTTCCGCGACCGGCCCGACGGCGCGACGGACATGACCCTGAATGTCAGCGACGACTACGCCCTCCGCAGCTGGATTCTGAGCTTCGGCAGCGGCGTTCGCGTGCTGGCGCCGGCGTCCCTGGTGCAGTGGGCGATGGATGAACTCGAGTCGAGCCGGCGACTGTATCCGGACGGCGAGCGACGGCCGGTCGACCCGAACCTGCAGCCGGCGCTGCCGTTCGCGCTGCTGCGCCTGCCGACGGCGTGACGGGTAGAATGGCGGGGAAGAGTGCAGATATGGCCGAAGTAAAAGTGTTCTACGACCGCGAAGGTAAGACGCTGACCGTCTGGTTCACGGAGCGTTCGCGAGAGTACATCTGCGAGGAAACAGGCGACGAGGTCGTCCTGATGAAGGACGCGTCAGGTCGAGTCCTGGGTTTCGAGAAGCTGAACTTCTCGATCCCGCAATCAGACTCCCTGCATGTGGACCTCGAGACGGTGCCGGCCTGACGGGCTGCGGAACGGCATGCAACCGACGGTGGGTCGGGCGCGTTCCGCCCGACCGCGCAAATACTCATGGCCAACACGTACGTCACGGATCTGCGTCACTACCTGGATGACAGCGAAGACCTCGCGGACCTGCCTGGGCCGGCGCTCAATCTGGCGATGGTCTTGACGTCCGTCGTCGCATGGGCGACGGACCATGAGCCCGAAAGTGTCTGGCCCACGAACGTGTGGTGTTGGCGTCGTGCGGGTGGCAAGCGCTGCCGCGGCGAACTGGTCGCGGACCTGCGGCAGGGCTCGCCGGAGATCGCCTGGCACTGTCCCATGTGCGGCGTAAACGGCGTGATTCGCGGCTGGGAACACTCGCTCTGGGACCGACGGCGCGGTCCGGCCTGACCGGAGCATCGGGCGCGCACCGGCTGCCACCTGCGGCGACGCGGCCGGTCGATCCAAGCCTTCAGCCGGCGCTGCCGTTCGCGCTGCTGCGCCTGCCGACGGCGTGACCGCCGCCGGTCAGCGCACGTGAAAGTAGTCGCTCTTCAGGTGCTTGGCAATCGCCTCAGCCAGTGACTGCCGGTTCTTCTGGCCGCGCCCCTTGTTGACGGAGTACGACCAGGCAATCACCTCGCCCTGCAGCACCTGCACGCTGGTGAGCCCGCGGTCCTCCATGCCCGCACAGTAGGCAAACAGGCAGCGCGCAATCTTCGAACCGGTCGACTGCTGCTGGATCTCGACAGCCGTCGTCTTCAGCACAAGGTCGGCACCCTCCTCACGCGTCACCAGCGTGATCGGCACCTTCTTCTTCGTCATCGCGGCCGCCAGATAGGTGTCGAAGTTGTCGCCGGACGGCGTGATGAACAGTGTTGGACGCGGCGCCTGCGCGCCCACGGCGCCAGCCAGCAGCGCCAGCATGAGCAGCAACGACGAAACGAACGTTCTCGCAGTCATAGCTCTTCCTCAGAACCGGAGACGCAAGCCCGCGCCGGCCTGCAGCCCGCCCAGCTTGATGTCGTGCGCCCCGCCGTAGTCGTCGATTTCAGTCGTCGCGCGGCTCAGACGCGCAAAGCCGCCGACGCCGACGACGCGATTGAAGAAGACCGAGACATCGCCGCCGGCGTGGAAGCCCCACGCGGTACCGACCGACTTCGTCGAGGTGTAAGACGTGATGTCGACGACGTTGCCGCGCCCGAAGACCTGGAACGCCTGGTCGTACTTGATGCCGTCGATGACCTGCTGTTCGGCACGGATGTACGACGGCCCGCCAAACACACGAACGCGCACACGCGGGGTGTCAACGGCGACGGCCATGGCCTGGATGTGCCAGGCGCCCTCGGTCCTGGTCAGCGCGCTGTCGGTGACGGTGGCATCGGTCGCCGACGCATTGAAGACAAGGGGGTGTGGCACCGACACGGCAAGGCCGGCAATGTCTTCGTGTGCCGTCCCGGCCAGGCTGACACCAAGCCCGACGCGTCGACTGAACATGTAACCGCCGCCAACGTCGAACGAGCCGCCGCGCGGCACGCCGTACGCCACCGAGCCACCGCCACGTTCCTGCGCGATGGTGAGGACGCGCGTCGAGCTGAACGAGTCTTCGGCCGCGGTCGCGACCCCGACGTTCACGTCCACTCAGCCCTTGTTGTAATCCTGCGCGAACCCTGTCGAGGCGCTCGCAACTACCAACGCCACCGCATACAGCAGATGTCTGTTCATCGAATGGTCTCCGGGAATGGCACGGCCACCGAACCGCGCGCACTCACTCTACGAACCGGACATTGCGCTGGGATTGCGGTGAGACGAACTCTTCGCAATGCTCAGCAGGGTCGCCAAGGACTCCGCCTGATCATGCGGCGCAGTCTTCGTCGGCCTCGATGCGATACCCGAGATGTTTGATCGCCACCAGACGACCGGCCAGTGACGGCAGCTTCCGCCGCAGACGCGAGATATGCACATCGACGGTCCGATCGTCGCCGGTGTAGACGTGTCCCCAGACGTCCAGAAGCAGCTGTTCGCGGGTGACGACACGGCCAAGGTGCAGCAGGAGATACCGGAGTACCATCAGTTCGCGACTGGTCAACGCCACCGCACGGCCGTCCTCGGTGACCACGAGCCGATGGAGGTCGAAGCTGAGACGGCCGATGGTGACGGCGTTCCGCTCGGGTTCCCCCTTGCGCTGGGCCGGTGGCAGCACGCGGTGCAGCAGTTCATGCACTTCGTACATCAGCGCTGCCAGGCGAGCCTGCGTCGGCTCGGAGGCGGTCGCCCCTGCCTGCGTGGCGGGTGGTGCCTGGGCCGCCACACGCGCGACGCCCTCGACGGCTACCACACGACGCTCTCGTACCACCGGCACGGTCCTGACCTCGAGCGCCACCTGGTACTCGCCTCGCTCGAGACGAATGGTCAACGTCAGGGTGCGCCGGGCGCGCAGTACCTGGCCAACCAACCGGCGGTCTTCCCTGGCCACGAGCGACACGCAGATCGCCGGGTCGGCGTAGAACGCCTCCGCTGCATGCCCGGTCAGAAGAGCCACCGACGGACTGACGTAGGAAAAACCGCGCGTCGGCTCGAGGGTGTAGCGGAAGTAGACCTCCTCCGCCGTGTCCAGCAGGGTGCGAAACCCGTGCGGGTTGGCCGCTGATAGCGATCGATCTGTCATGAACCGGATGGTAGAACCCGGGGGTGTCAGGTCCGGTCATACGCCGGCTCTTCGCTGTGCGCGTCGAACGAAACCTGCTGCGCGTGCTGTCCCTCCTTCAGGCCGGCAGCGTCGCACGTGGGCAAGTCGCCGCTCTGGCCTCGAGGTATAACCTCACGGACAGGTGGACCCGTTTCGAGCAGAGGTTTCCGGATGAGTGACGCGATTCGCGATCTGGAACGAGCGGCGAATTGGCAGGCGGAGCGTCGGCAGCAGTCGTGGACGGAGAAGGTGCGCCAGGCCGAGCGGGTGCGTGCCGACATCGAGGCGTGGCGTCGCGTGCGGGAGAAGACTGAACCGGCGCCCCAGCCTCAGCGCGAACGGTAGTGCTTGTGCGTGACCGCCATGAGTGATTCGACCGCATGAAACCATCCGACGACTCCCGTCCGACACGCCGCGGCTTCATCACCACCGCAAGTGGTGCGCTCCTCGCCGCGCTCGGCTGCCGCCGCGTCACCTCCGCACAGTCGGCCACGGAGAGCCGCGCCCGGCTCTCGGCGCGGCCAGGTGCTGGGGTCACCGGCACGCTCACCAGCGGACCGCTTGGTCTCGGCACGGGCGATCGCGACGGCGTGGTGCAGATGCCGGCGACGCGGCGAGCGGTTGCCGCGCCGTTGCTGCTGTGGCTCCATGGAGCCGGCCAGAGCGGGGCCGGTTCGCTGCGCCGCATCGGTCCGGCCGCGGACGCCGCCGGCGTGGTGGTGGTGGCGCCCGACTCGCGGGGCCGCACCTGGGACGCCATCCGCGACGACTTCGGCGACGACGTCGAGTTCCTGAACCGGGTGCTGACGCATGTGTTCGCGCGCGTGGCGGTGGACCCAGCGCGCATCACCATCGGCGGCTTCTCGGACGGCGCCACCTACGCGCTCTCGATCGGCCTCGCCAACGGCGAGCTCTTCCCGCAGGTGATTGGCTGCTCACCAGGGTTCATCGTGCAGGCGCCGGCGCAGGGGCGGCCGCGCGTCTTCATCTCGCACGGCCGCTCGGATCAGGTGCTACCGATCGACCGCTGCAGCCGCGTCATCGTCCCGCGTCTGCAGTCGATGCGCTACGACGTCACCTATCGCGAGTTCGACGGCATTCACGAACTGCCGCCGGCCGTTGCCGCCGAAGCGATGACCTGGATGACGTCGTAGCTGCGCACATCGCTACTCCTTCGGCGCCGCCGCCCTCGGGCCAGGAATCATCCGCAGCAGTTCCATCGGCAGCGGGAACACCACCGTCGTGTTCTTCTCGGCGCCGATCTCGGTCAGCGTCTGCAGGTAGCGCAGGATGATGGCCGACGGCTCGCGGTCGATGACCGCCGCTGCCTGCGCTAGCTTGTCCGACGCGATCAGCTCGCCTTCAGCGTGAATGATCTTCGCGCGCTTCTCGCGCTCGGCTTCTGCCTGACGCCCCATCGCCCGCTGCATGTTCTCGGGCAGATCGACGTGCTTCACTTCCACTGACGACACCTTGATGCCCCACGGGTCGGTCTGGTGGTCGAGGATCCGCTGCAGTTCCTGGTTCAGGCGATCACGCTCGGCCAGCAGATCGTCGAGCGTGGCCTGCCCCAGGACACTCCTGAGCGTCGTCTGGGCAAGCTGTGACGTGGCGTAGACGAAGTTCTCGACTTCGACGACCGCCTTCCTCGGCTCGGTGACTCGGAAGAACACGACGGCGTTCACCTTCACCGAGACGTTGTCGCGCGTGATGATGTCCTGCGGCGGCACGTCGTGCACCACGGTGCGGAGGCTGATCCGGACGATGCGGTCGATCGGCCTGAAGACGAGCACCACACCAGGTCCCTTCGGCTGCGGCAGCAGCTTGCCGAGGCGGAAAATGACGCCCCGTTCATACTCCGCAAGGATCTGGATGGAGCTGACGATGTAGAAGACGACGAGCGCGGCGATGATCAGCGCGGGCGAGATAGTCAGGCCTTCCATGCGGGGTCTCCTTCGGGAACCGACGGTGTGACTGGCACGACGGTGAGCGTAAGCCCGTTCACCTCGGTAATGCGAACCAACCGGCCGGGCTCGACACGCTCCGCGCTCAGGGCGCGCCACAGCTCGCCGTGCACGTCCACCATGCCGGGCGTTGTCGGCGCAGTGGCGGCGCGGACGACGACCTGCTGGCCGACCATCGTGCCGATGCCGGTAACCGGCGCCTGCCGCTTCGCCGCCAGCGCCAGGCGACCAAGCAGCAGCATGCCGGCCGAGAGCACGAGCACCACCGGCACGATCAGCCAGAGGCCCACCTGCACTCCTGGCACCTCACGGGTCACCATGAGCGAGCCGATGAGCAGGCTCACGGTGCCGCCGATGCCGAGGGTGCCGAAGCTGGGCACCTTGAGTTCGAGGACGACGAGCCCGAGGCCGAGCAGAATCAGCAGGAGCCCGGTGGTGTTCACCGGCACGATCTGAAACGCGAAGAACGCGAGCAGCAGGCTCACGCCGCCTGCTACGCCCGGCAGGACGGCGCCAGGGCTCCACATTTCGATGGTCAGGCCGAGCGTCCCGAGGGTGAGCAGCAGGTAGGCGATCTGCGGGTTGGCGATGGTGCCGAGGAACCGCTGCCGGCGCGACATGGGAATGGACCGTCGTTCCGTATCGCGGGTGTGAAGGGTGGCCGAGCGGCCATCGAACCGTGTGATGGTGCGACCGTCGAGTTGACGAATCAGGTCGTTCACGTCGGGTGCGATGAGGTCGACGAGCGGCGGCGTGGCCTGCGCCGCTTCGGAGTCGGTGAAGGAGCGGCTTTCGAGGACGGCCTGTTCGGCGAGCGCGATGTTGCGGTGGCGCGCCTCGGCCAGCGAGCGGACGTAGGCGGCGGTGTCCGACGCGATCTTCTTCGCCATCGTGTCGTCGGTCGACTGGCCGTTGCCCGACACCGGGTGGGCGGCACCGATGTGCGTGGCCGGCGCCATGGCGGCGACGTCGGCGGCGATGGTCAGCACGAAGCCGGCCGACGCGGCACGGGCACCGGACGGTCCGACAAAGACCACCACCGGTGCGCGCGACGTGATCATGCGCGAGACGATGGTGCGGGTCGAGTCGAGCAGTCCGCCTGGCGTACGCAGCACGATGACGACGAGCGCCGCGTCGGAGGTGTCGGCCTCGTCGATGACCGCGGTCAGGTACTCGGCAGCGATCGGGTGGATGATGCCATCGAATTCGGCAATCAGCACTGCACGGCGCGACGGCGGCGCCTGACTGTGGACGAGCCCCACAAGGCCCATCGTCAGCGCCAGGAGCGTCAGGCCGCGCCGGACCCATGCCATGCGCGATTGTAGGCGCGAATGGCCGCCGCACGGCGTGCTGCTTCGCGCCCGTATACTCGACGCATGGTCACCCGACGACAACTGCTGCAATCCGGCGGGCTGCTCGCCCTCGCCGGCCTCGCGGATTCGGGGACTGCAGATGCGCAGAGTGCGCCAGCCGAGCCACTGCCGCCGTCCATTGCCGCCCTGCCGTCGATGAGCGCCCAGGCCCGCCCCATCACCAACGCCGAGCGCCTCGGGCGCCTCGACAAGGCGCGACGGCTGATGGGAGCGTCGAAGCTCGATGCCATCCTGTTGACCGGCGGCACCTCGCTCACCTACTTCACCGGCCTCCGCTTCGGGACCAGCGAACGTCTCATGGCCCTCGTGCTGCCCGCGAAAGGGGAGCCGTTCGTGGTCTGCCCGGCCTTCGAAGTGGACCGGCTGAACGAGCAGCTTCACCAGTCGCCGCTGCAGCGGGTGGACATCCGTGCGTGGCAGGAGACCGAGAGCCCGTACCAGCTTGTGGCCACCACGCTCCGCGATCGCGGCATTGCGAGCGGACGCCTCGGCATCGAGGAGACGGTGCGCTATGTCTTCGCGAATGGCATTGCGGCGGCGAGCCCGTCGCTCACCCTCGCCAGCGCCACACCGGTCACCGCCGGCTGCCGCATGATCAAGGATGCGCACGAAGTGGAACTGCTGCGTGTGGCGTCGCGCGCGACGCTGGCCTGTTACGGTGCGCTGTTCAAGGCGCTGCAGCCTGGGATGACCGAGGCGACCGCGCGCGCACTCGTTGCTGCCGGCTATTCCCGTCTTGGCTTCCGCGGCAGCGTCAGCGTGCAGACCGACAGCTACACGGCGCTTCCGCACGGTTCCGATCAACCGCAGACACTTCGCCAGAACTCGATCGTCATGGTGGACGACGGGTGCGTGGCCGAGGGGTATCAGTCGGACCTGACGCGCACCTTCGTGCTGGGCAAAGCCACGGACAAGATGCGGCGCGTGTTCGATATCGTTGCCGCAGCGCAGCGAGCGGCGCTGGCGGCAGCGCGCCCGGGCGGCAGCCTGGCGTCGGTCGATTCCGCGGCGCGCAAGGTGGTTGTGGACGCCGGCTTCGGACCGGGCTTCACCTACTTCACGCATCGCCTCGGCCATGGCCTCGGCATGGACATGCACGAGTGGCCGTACCTGGTGGATCACAACATGTACGGCTGGGAGTCGCCGGTGTTGCAGCCGGGCATGGTGTTCAGCAACGAACCGGGCATCTACATTCCGGGCGAATTCGGCGTGCGGCTCGAGGACGACATGCTCATCACCGCCGACGGTGCCGAATTGCTGACGCCGCCGTCGCGGAGCATCGAGCGTCCATTCGAGGGAGACTGAGATGAAACGGATCGGGTTCCTGTCGTTTGGTCATTGGGGAGAGACGCCGGGCTCGGCGGTGCGGAGCGCGTCCGATGCGCTGCTGCAGTCGATCGATCTGGCGGTGGCCGCCGAGGAGCTTGGCGCCGACGGCGCCTACTTCCGCGTCCACCACTTCGCGCGTCAGCTCGGGTCGCCGTTCCCGCTGCTGGCCGCGGTCGGTGCGCGCACGACGCGGATCGAGATCGGCACGGCGGTCATCGACATGCGCTACGAGAACCCGCTGTACATGGCCGAGGACGCCGGTGCGGCCGACCTCATCGCGACCGGTCGCCTGCAGCTCGGTATCAGTCGTGGGTCACCAGAGCAGGTGATCGACGGCTGGCGTCACTTCGGCTACGCGCCCGCTGACGGTGAAGACGATGCGGCGCTGGCGCGGCGGCATGCGAACGTCTTCCTCGACACGCTCGAAGGGCACGGCTTCGCCGAGCCCAACCCCCGGCCGATGTTTCCCAACCCGCCGGGTCCGTTGCGTATCGAACCGTACTCGGCAGGGCTGCGCGAGCGCATCTGGTGGGGGTCGGCTTCGAACGCCACCGCCGAGTGGGCGGCGACGCTGGGCATGAACCTGCAAAGTTCGACGCTGAAGTTCGACGAAGGCGGCGAGCCGCTGCACGTGCAGCAACGCAAGCAGATCGAGGTCTACCGCGAGGCGTGGAAGGCGGCGGGGCACACGCGTGAACCGCGCGTCTCGGTAAGCCGCAGCATCTTCGCGCTGGTGAATGATCACGACCGTCTCTATTTCGGCCGCGAAGGGCGCGAGCACGATCAGATCGGCTACATCGACGGGAACACGCGTGCCATCTTCGGCCGTTCGTATGCCGCCGAACCCGCAGAACTGGTGAAACGGCTCGCCGACGACGAGGCGATCGCCGCCGCCGACACGCTGCTGCTGACGGTGCCGAACACCCTGGGCGTCGCCTACAACGCGCACGTCATCGAGAGCATCCTCAAGTACGTGGCGCCGGAACTGGGGTGGCGGTGATGAGCACCAGCCTCACCACGCTCCTGCACGACATCCTCACCAGCCGCGTCTACGACGTCGCGCGCGAGACACCGCTCGACCTGGCCGCCGGCCTGACGCATCGGCTGGGCCACCGCGTGCTGCTCAAGCGTGAAGATCTGCAGCCGGTGTTCAGCTTCAAGCTGCGCGGCGCCTACAACAAGATCGCCAGCCTCACCGCCGAGGAACGGGCGTGCGGCATCATCGCGGCCAGTGCCGGCAACCACGCCCAGGGCGTGGCCTATTCGGCGCGCACACTTGGCCTTCGCGCTGTGATCGTGATGCCGCAGACCACGCCGCGGATCAAGGTGGACGCGGTGCGGGCGCTGGGCGCCGAGGTGGTGCTGCACGGCGACAGCTACAGCGACGCGCAGGTGCACTGCAATCGTCTCGTCGCCGACACCGGGATGACGTTCGTGCACCCGTTCGACGATCCGCTGGTGATCGCCGGGCAGGGGACCGTTGGCGCCGAGATCCTTCGTCACAGCCAGGAAGACCTGTCGGCGGTCTTCGTCCCGGTTGGCGGCGGCGGGCTGATCGCGGGCGTTGCCGGCTACATCAAGGTGCTGCGTCCCGATGTGCGGGTGATCGGCGTCGAACCGTTCGAAGCGGATGCGATGTACCAGTCGCTGGCCGAAGGGCGGCGTGTGCGGCTCGACCAGGTCGGCATCTTCGCCGACGGCGTGGCGGTGCGCGAGGTGGGGGCCTTGCCGTTCGAGATTGCGCGCCAGACCGTCGACGAGGTCATCCGGGTCAGCAACGACGAAGTGTGCGCGGCGATCAAGGACATCTTCGACGACACACGCACCATCATGGAGCCGGCCGGTGCGCTGGCCGTGGCCGGACTGAAACGCTGGGCGGCGCGCGACGGTGCACGCGAGCAGACGCTTGTTGCGATCCTGAGCGGCGCCAACATGAACTTCGATCGGCTGCGGTTCGTGGCCGAGCGGGCCGAAGTGGGTGAGTCGCGTGAGGCGCTGGTCGCCGTGACGATTCCCGAGCGTAAAGGGGCGTTTCGCGAGTTCTGCGGCGCACTCGGCCGCCGCGTCGTCACCGAGTTCAACTACCGCCTGTCCGGCCGGCAGCAGGCGCATATCTTCGTTGGCTTCGCCACGCATTCACGTCAGGACGCCGAAGCGCTCGTGGCGCAGTTGCACAGCCAAGGCTACGACGCGGTCGACCTCACCCACAACGAGATGGCCAAGCTGCACGTGCGCCACATGGTGGGCGGCCACGCGCCGGATGTGGCCAACGAGCGACTCGTTCGTTTCGAATTCCCGGAACGTCCGGGCGCGCTCGCCGACTTCCTCGAGGCGCTGGCTGGACGCTGGAACATCAGCCTGTTCCACTACCGGAACCACGGCGCCGACTTCGGCCGCGTCCTCGCCGGACTCGAGGTGCAGGACGATCAGCTCGAGGCGTTCGAGGCGTTCCTCGACCGGCTGGGATACGCGCACGCGATTGAGACAGACAACCCGGCGTATCGGTTGTTCTTAGGGTGAAGGGGGCCAGGCGGCTCGGGCAGGGCACGTACGTAGCTGCCGACTTTCAGGTCGGCCCTGTTCCGCTGGAGCTCAGACGCTTGACCAGCACCTTCGACTTCCGCCCACTCTGTTCGTAGCGCTCGCGTCTCGCTGGCGGCAAGTCGTCGGGCGTGCCTTCGATGAAGCCGGCCTTCGACTGGAACCAGGTGAACGCCTGCGTTGACAGCGCCAGTAACGTCGTCACGCCGTACGCGCGTGCCCGGTCTTCGACGAACTGCGTCAGCTTCCGCCCAATCCCCTGGTTCTCGTGCGCCGGGCTGACGAAGAGGCTCGCCAGTTCGCCAGTCCGCTGGTCCGGGAAGACGTGCAACGCGACACATGCCACCGGGTTACCGTCGATTTCGAAGATGAAGTAATCGTCGATCAGCTTCTCGATCGACGCGCCGGTCCGCCGCACCAGTTCCGCCGAGGCAACGGCCTGCCGCGTCAGCATCAGGATGGCGCGGACGTCCTTCTTCCTCGCCGGCCGCACCGACTCGTACTGGTTCGCGTGGATGAGCGTGCCGAGCCCGTGATTATCGAAGACCTCGGCCAGCAGCCCTTCCTCGAGGCCGCCGTCGATGACATGCACGCGCGGCACTCCGGCCGTGCACGCCTGCACGGCGTGCTGCGCCCGCGACAGCATCTCGGGCGTGAAGCCGGCGCTGTCGTGCTGCAGCCGGTGGAGCAGGTCGCCGACCTGCATCTGGCGAATGGGCTGGTCGCGATAGATCAGCCCTTTCTGCGAGGTGATGAAGATCAGCTTCACCGCCTTCAACTGCGCCGCCACCGCCACCGCCACATCGTCCGAGTTGACGCGGTAGGTCTTGCCGTCGCCGTCGAAGCCGAGCGGCGGCAGGATGGGCACGACCCCGAGGGTGAGCAGCGACTGCAGGAACTCGATGTCGATCCGCTCGACGCGGCCGGTGAACAGGTGGTCCACACCCTGGATGATGCCGACCGGGTGCGAGGTGACGACGTTCGGGCAGGCGGCCCTCAGGTCGTTGGCCGACAGCCCTTCGAGGATCTCGTGCGTCAGGCGGTTGGCGGCGGTGAGGGCCAGTTCGAGGGTGCGCGCATCGGTGACGCCGGTACCCTCGAGGTCCGACGCTTCAACCTGCTGCGCGCGGGCCAGGGTGCGGATCCCCTCGGCCGCACCGTGCACCAGCACGACGCGGATGTTGAGCGACCGCAGCAGCGAGACGTCGAGCAGCAGCGTCGGGAAGTTTTCGTTGCCGACGATGCCGGCGTCGACCGCGAGGACGAACGTCTTCTCGCGGAACTGGGGGACGTACTGGAGGATGCCGCGCAGGTCAGTAAGTTTCACGTCTCATTCGCCCCTCCGACAATACCGCGCCGGAACGGGCGCTGTCACTGCGGTTGCAGGGTGCAGATGCCGCGTCTGGGGAGCGTCGCGCCGCTTTCGGCGACAGCATCGCTCGCCATGCCGGGTTTCCGGTCAGGAGTGGTGCTGCGGGCGGGGGGAAGGCACCCCAAGCATCTCCTCGCAGCGGTCGCAGATTCCGTGGGTCAATCGCGCCTCAGGATGGCTGAACAACTCGAGGCGCTCGATAACGTACTCGGGCTGGCACCATGCGCCATCGCCCCATACGCGCTTGCACCAGCTGCACACCCGGATCAGGTCGGGAACCGGTCCACCCGGGTGACTCACACGTGCGGCGACCGCAGCCGTGTGGGTCGTGAATTCGACATCACCGCCACCTGCGGGTTGCATGGTCATCGTCAGGTCGCGTGTTTCTGTCGGGCTATCGCATCGGAACGGAAAGCGGACCACAACGCCCTGACGGACGCGAACCAGCAAATCTCGATAGACCTGCCGGGTGACCCCGCCGTCGATGAACTCCCACAGCGAGCGACCGAGCACGCCCTCGGCCAGATGCGGTGCGTCATTCACGCGCGCGAAGGTCGCCCATTTTCCACCAATCGAAATCACGCGATCGTGCGAGTCCACCGCGTAGCAAACCGTGTCCATAATGTGTCCAATCGCTCGTCGGCGATAATCCAAGATGCAGACCAGCCGGTGCGACGCGCTCGAGTTCGCCTTCGGGCGCTGGAGTCCTCTCCGTCGGAGACGTCGCGCCCATAGCCGCCATCGTCACCGACACGGTGTCAGTGGTCCGTCAGCGGACGGCTCGGCCGTGCCGACGCCAGTGTCTTCGATCGACCCGATCCGTCCCCGCATGACGACACCTCCGCCGTTACCTCGACTGCAAATGGCGGTCGTTTTCGTGTCATGCGGTTGGCCCGGCGCTCGCAATGCGTGCCGGCACCATGGTTCACACCGCATCGCTGCAGGAGCTGCTCGACACCGGAGCACGCATCGCGCCTCACGAGGCCGTCGCCATCGCCCAGCAACTCCTTGCCGCGCGTGACGAGGAGGCGGGCGAGACTGTTGCCGCACCTGACGGCGTGATGCTGGACGCGGACGGTGTCGCCAGCTGTGGTGCCGGTGTGCCGTCGGTCGATGCGGTCGGTTGTCTGCTCGACACCTTGCTGCCGTTCGGCAACGGACTCCGCGTTCCTGGTGCACTGCGCTTCACGATTGCCCGCGCCTGCGGCGGCGCCGACGCGCCACCGTTCGCGTCGCGAGCGGCCCTGGCAGCGTCGCTCGAGCGTTTCGAATGCGGCAGACGCGAGCAGGTTGTGCGCGAGCTGTTCGAGCGCAGCGCGCAGGTGTCTGCGGTGCATTCGCCCGTTGATGCGCCTCGCGTGGACCGCCGGACCAAAGCCAACGCGTCGGATCTGCGGCGCGAGCTTCGGAAGGCTGATGAACGGCTGTTCGAGATGCGGCAGGCGTCAGCGCCCCTCTCGGCGCCTGCGCCGCTCGTCGATGGCGCAGGTGCATCGCCACGAGTCAGATGGGCGGCTATCGCCGTGGCCGCAGTGCTCGGGTCGTTCGCTGCAGGCTACGCCATAACGGAGCAGATAAAAGGCTCGTTCCCGAGGCCGTCGATGGCGGGGCACGCGTCGTCGGCGTTGGAATGATGCGCCTTACGGGCGCGGCAGCGCGTAAGCGACGAGTTCGGTGGTGACGCCGCTGCCCACTGCAACAACCACGTATTGACGGCCGCCAACCAGGTAGGTCATTGGCGGGCCGGCCGGTCCGAGCGGTAGCTCTTTCTCCCACACCAGCGTGCCAGTCCCCTTGTCGAAGGCGCGAAACATCTGCGGCTCCGGCGCCAGCGTCGTCAACTCGCGTCCGCCAACCTTGATGGCCGTGCCGCGCCCGAGCCCACCGGCAAACTGGCTGACGAACAGCAGCGACGGCGTCACCAGGACGCTGGCGCGCCGGCCGTTGCCGAGCGGTCCGAGCTGCAGTTCCTTCAGCAGCGGATGATTGCGCGGACCGTCACCGAGCGGAACCTGCCAGGCGATGGTGCCGGTGTTGAGGTCGTACGCCGTCACGCGGCTGTAGGGCGGCTTGTAGAGCGGGAGGCTGTCCAGCGTCGGCAGTGCCGCAGCGGCGCTGCGGCGGAACCGCAAGTTGCCGCTGTCGTTGGTGTCGCCCTTGTCGAGCCCGACGATGGTGGGCGAGGTGACCGAAGTGACGTAGAGGACGCCGGTGCGCGGGTCGACACCGGCACCGCCCCAGTCGGCTCCGCCCACGTCGCCCGGCATCTGAATGGTGCCGCGCTCGGTTGGCGGCGTGAAGAGCGGCCCGCGGTCCCAGGCCTTCAGCACCTCGAGCGCCTGCGTCCGCAGTTCCGGCGTGAAGTCGACCACGTCGGCGTCGAGCAGTCCCTGTCGATCGAACGCCGGCGGCCGGGTCGGGAACGGCTGCGTCGTTGCTGCCCGCTCACCGGGCACTGAGGAGGCCGGCACCGGACGCTCCTCGATTGGCCAGAGCGGTTCGCCCGTGGCGCGGTCGAAGACGTAGACGAACCCCTGCTTGCTGACCTGCGCCACCGCCTTGATGCGGCGGCCGTTCACGGTGAGATCGATCAGGTTCGGTGCGGCGGGGAAGTCGTAGTCCCACAGGCCGTGATGCACCGCCTGGAAGTGCCAGACGCGCCTGCCGGTCGTGGCATCGAGACAGACCAGGCTTTCGGCGAAGAGGTTGTGGCCCGGGCGATGACCGCCGTAGAAGTCGTTCGTCGGAGTGCCGAACGGCAGATAGACGTAGCCGGTCTCTTCTTCCACCGTGATGAGCGACCAGACGTTCGTGTTCCCGGTGTACTCCGCCGAGCCGTCGTCCCACGTGTCGTAGCCGAACTCGCCCTTCATCGGGATGGAGTGGAACGTCCATAGCTTCTTGCCCGTGCGCGCGTCGAAGCCGGAGATGTCACCGCGAGGCTGCTCTTTCATCATCGGGCGATCGATGATGTTGGCGCCGGCGATGATGACGTTCTTTACCACCACTGGCGACGAGTTCATCGCGTAGTTCTTCACCGGTTCGACGTGGGCCATGCCGTCGGTGACGCTCACGTGGCCCGCCACACCGAAGTCCGGATCGGGCTTACCGGTCTCGGCATCGATCGAGATGAGGTGTGCGTCGTGCGTGCCGGTGATAATCCGTTTCCGCGTGCCGTCGGTCCAGTAGGCCGAGCCGCGGTGCGTGAAGCCCAGGTTCGTCGGCCGACCGAGCTTCCAGGTTTCCGCGTCGTAGGTCCAGATGGTGCGTCCGGTGCCCGGGTCGATGGCGGCAATCACGCCCAGCGGCGTCGTCGTGTAGAGCACGCCGTTCACCAGCAGCGGTGTGTCCTGATAGCCGTAGGGGCGGGCGGGGTTCGTCTTGACGATGTCGTTGTCGGGCGTGCTCCAGCGCCACGCCACCTCGAGCCGGCTGACGTTCGCCCTGGAGATCTGATCGACGGCGGAGTATTTGGAGCTGGCCGCGTCGCCGCCGTAGTGGCGCCACTCGGTGGCTGCGACGGAAGAGGGGGCCGGGCGCTGAGCGGAAGTGATGGCGGCAGTCGTTGCTGCGACCAGCGCCGTAACGCTGGCAATGAGAACGATGACCTGTCTGCTCAGCATGTTGGCTCTTTCTGTGCGCGCGTGTGTGGAGTCGTCGGAGGCACAGTGGTGCGGGCGGATCTTCGCACAGTCGCCCGACGAAGCGGAGGCCTGTTGCTTGTTCGGGCGCCGTTCGCGCACATACACTCTTCCAGAGGGGTCACCCGCAGCCATGTCGGGAAGGGCCCATCGAGGGACTCATTCGGGTGTCGAAGCCGAGTACCGAGGGCAGCACGTCGCCGCCCGCTCCGCCCTCGACGCTGACCGCGAATCTCTCCGCCGGGTCGATTGTGCTGGCCTGACAGGACAACTCGACGAACGAGACGCCGTTCAGCGTCGAGCGGTGCACAGGGACCGGTTGCACGAGTTTCGCGGTGCTCGGCAGTCGGCCAGCCGATGCCAGGTTGTCACCGTATTCCAACACCGCCGGCATCATCGTTATTGGCGTCCCCAACGCGCCGCCTGTGGCCGTGATGACGCCGCTCCCGGCCGCGAACGCCGCAGGGAACTCGGTGTACTCGAACATGGCGAGCGTGACAGCGCGCTGAACGCCAAACGCTGGCCCGCGCGGTAAGTCTTGGTCAACGAGGGACGCGTTCCTCCGGTTGGACGTCAGCGAACGGGAAGCCGATTGCGCCCCTGTGCACGCGGCAGGGCGACGCCAAGCTGTGCGGCCAGAGTCGGTGCGACATCGCGCATGTCGATGGCACCCAGGCTGGTCCCCGCGCTCACACCCTGACCGATGACGAAGAACGATGCGTCCATGTCCGGTGGTCCGGGCAGGAAGCCGTGCGTGCCGCCTGGCGAGGCGACCGCGGTGACGAGTCCGCCTGACAGCGCGCCGCCGGTCCTGAAGCCCGGTTTCAGCCCGACGATGAGCGCCGCACCTGGAAAGCCGCCGCTAGCGGCCACGTCAGCCGACTCGATGATGCGCTCGATAGGGCTGGCCGGATCGGCCGCAAGTGCGCGCACGGCAGCTCGGGCGCGGCCCAGTGTCTCCTGGTCCGACGGGTTGCGGAGCACGATAGCCGCGGAGCCACCAGCGGCCCACGCATAGGCACGCCACGCCGAGACGGCGCCCTTGCCGTCGACGTCGATCAGACCAGCCTGACGCAGCGCCGCATTGAGGTGCACCGCGCGCTCGGTCTGGATGTGGCCGTGGTCGGAGACCACCGCCAGCACGTAGCGCCGGCCCCAGGTCCGCTCGGCCGCTGCGCGCACCTGCCCCACAAGACCATCGAGACGCTCCAGCGTGTCGAGCGTCGCTGGATCGTAAGGTCCGTGCTCGTGCTGTGCCTCGTCGAGTGACGCCAGGTATCCGGTCAGCAGGTCCGGACGCTTGGTCTCGATCATCCACTGCATGAAGTTCGCGCGCTTCCCGTCGTCGGCCGGCATGTAGCGATAGCCAGCCGGGTAGGCGCCAAGCGTGCGCTCGGCGTCGTCGAGCAAGCCCGGCGTCGAGAGCGCCCGCAGCAGCTTGTGATCTTCATCGCCGCCAGGTGGCACCGCGACCGGCGCGCGCCAGAACTGGATGATGCTGTAGCGGATCTTCGCACCGACGGTGACCGGCCAGTCGACGTTAGCGGTGACCAGCCCGGCGTCGCCGGCCGCGTCCCACAGCGTCGGCACCTTGATGTCTTCGGCGTACCAGTACCAGCCGCTGGCATTGGTGTTCATCGGGTCGAAGGGCGAGTTGTTCAGGATGCCGTGGGTGGCCGGTGAGACTCCGGTGACGAGCGTCGTGTGACTCGGATAGGTCACCGTCGGTGTGACACCTCGCACACCCGTGGCGGAGGCGCCATCGGTGACCAGCTTGCGCAGGTTCGGCACCTTCAATCCGTGTCGATCGGCTTCGAGCACGTAATCGGGCTTCAATCCGTCGATGGAGAGCAGCACGACCGGGACGCCCGTGCGCTGGGCGCGAGCCACAGTTACACCAGCGGCGAGGGCGAGCAGCACAAGAACAACCATCAGGCAGATGCCGCGTACGGCTGGCGTCGAATGGAGCGGACGCCGCGGCACCGGACGCGGACCGGGGGCGCGCGTACCTCCATCGTCATCGATGATCTCGACAGGCATGGCGACATTCTACGTGCGGCACCGGGTCAGGCTTCAGGGCCCCTGCGACACGTGCTTTGCGTGTGAATCAAATGGCCGCGAGATCTTCTCTCCACGGTCACACGATTCTCCCGCCAGCCTGGATTTGACTATCAATCAATTAGTTATCTCTATAGTCTGACGATCGTCGGCGTTCGCTACTGACGCCGTCGATTCGAGGTCACTGCATGTTGAAACGTCAAGACTTCTTCCTTCTGGGCGCCGCCTTTTTGTCGTTCCTGTTTTCTGTCTCGCTCTGGTTCGGCGTCATCGGCTCGCCAGACCACGAGGCCGGTATTTTCGTGGGGATATGGGTTCCGTCGATTCTCGCGACCGGGGTCTATCTCCAGTTGAGAGCTGGAAGGGGAAGGGGCTGACCCGTGGACAATCTCATCTTCACTATCGGGTTCGGCATCGTCTGCCTGGTGCTTGCCGGCGTGATCTTCACCTTCGTCGAGTTCCGGCGACTGAATCCGCCGGGCAGTGACGCGGGGCGATAATTGCCGTCGGGACTTACGGGAACATCCATGAATATTGTGACTGCCGCTCTCCAGATTGTCGTGGCTCTCGGTCTCCTGAACGTCTGGCTGCTTCGAGCGCAGCGACGCACGTCCTACCGCGGCGGGAACGCTCGCTCGATGCAGGAGGAATTCGCCGCCTACGGACTTCCCGACTGGTCCCGTTATGTGATCGGAACCTTGAAGGTGGGGTCGGCAGTCTGCCTGATTGCGGGCCTGTGGCTTCCCGGCCTGGTGCTGCCCGCCGCATCGCTGGTGGTACTGCTGATGCTGGGCGCTCTCGCCATGCACCTGAAGATTGGCGATGGCCTGACCAAGTCGGTGCCGGCGCTCGTCATGCTGGTGCTCAGCATCGGTATCTGCCTCGGCTCGATGCGCTGATGCCCGCCGTGAGAGCGTCGACGTATCTCATCATCGGCGCCGGAAGCGCGGTCGGGTCATGCGTGGCGAGGACACTCGCCGCCGAAGGGGCCCGTGTCGTGCTCGCCGGACGTGATCGGTCGAGGCTCGAACCGTTGGCAGCGTCCACCGGCGGGCGGGTGGTCGAGGCGGATGCCACGCGGTTCGAGGACGTGGCGCGCGCGGTGGACGAAGCCCTGGCCTTGACGACGCGACTCGATGGCGTGGTCAACTGCGCGGGCTCGATACTGCTGAAACCCGCGCACCTGACATCAGCCGAAGAATTGAACGATGTCCTTGCGACCAACCTGATCTCCGCCTTTGCGACGGTGCGCGCGGCAGCGGCGGTGATGCGGAAGGACGGCGGTTCCATCGTTCTGATGAGTTCGGCCGCCGCCACGATCGGCCTGCCCAACCATGAGGCCATCGCCGCGGCCAAGGCCGGCGTCATCGGCCTGATGCGTTCGGCCGCCGCGACCTATGCCTCCTCTGGCATTCGCGTGAACGCCGTGGCGCCCGGGCTGATCGACACCCCGATGAGCCGGGCGATCACGTCGAGTGAGGTGTCGCTGAACGCCTCGATTGCCATGCATCCCCTCGGCGTAGCCGGACCTCGTCCAGCCGATGACGCCGATGCCCGCCCCGGCGAGCGAACGAGGCGTCGAACCGACCCACATCTTCACGAGAGCGCATGTATTCATGACCACGAACTCCACGACGTCAGCGGCTCAGGCCGCCCTCGCCCCCAGCCTGAACCAGGTGCTCGCCGATTCCTACGGCCTGATGGCACTCACGCACCTCGCGCACTGGAATGTCGAAGGCTCCGGCTTCTTCGCGCTCCACACGGCATTCCAGACGCAGTACGAGGAACTGTTCCTCGCCGTCGACACCATCGCCGAGCGCCTCCGCTCGCTCGATGCCTACGCCATCGGCGGTTTGGGCACGCTGGCCCGCACGGCTGGATTGCCCGAGATTGCGGCGCCACGGTCTCAGGAAGACTATGTGCGCACGCTCATCGCCGCCAACGAGAAGGTCGTGGCGGATGCCGCCACCGCACGCGACCTCGCCAGCACGGCACACGATGCCGAGAGTCAGGACCTGATGATCGAGCGCATCACACTGCACCAGAAGTCGCTCTGGATGCTCCGAAGCTTCTTGAAGGGCTAGAGGCGGTCCGTTTCGGTGTGGCGTAGCCGCGCACCTTCAGGTGCGCTGAACCGCGGGCCGACCTGAAGGTCGGCAGCTACGCACATCTGGAAATCGCCGGGCATGAAGAATCAGCACCTTCGCCGCTCAGGCCGTCGGCGTCAGCTGGTGCACGACGAGCACCACGAAGTCCCACACGAGATGCGCCACGATGGTGGCGGGAAGGCTGTCGGTGAGTCCGCGCAGCGCGCTCCAGCAGAAGCCCGCGCCCAGGCAGGCCAGCACAAGCGCCGGTGATCCGACCGGGGTGTGGGCGAGCGCATAGACCAGCGCGCCGGCGATCGCCGCCGGCAGCCACCGCATGCGGCGTGCAAGGGCGCCCTGCACCGCGCCGCGCCACACGATTTCCTCACCAATCACGATCACCGGCAGCAGCACCATGGTAGCGATCGACCCTGGGTCACCGAACGCCTCATACAGCCGGGCGACATCGCCGAACAGCGCCGGGAACGCGGTGGTAACAGGTGCGAACAGGGCCACGGTGCCACCCGCCATGACAAGGCCGGCGGCGACGCCGAGCGGCGACATCCGCGCATGTCGTCCGTTCCCGACGACCGCACGTCCTTCCAGTGCCAGCACCACCGCCGACAGGACCAGGGCGCTTACGCCAAGCGCACCCCAGATCCCGTAGACGTGCGATTCCCATGCACCCCACCCCCACAGGATCGCCACCGCCAGCGCCGTCAGGTCCTGCCTGGCGGGAGACAACGCCAGAGGCCTGGTTGCCGTCGTCACGACCTGCCCCTTCGGCGCGCGCCGGCGAGCAGGCGTTCGATGACGCCCCAGGCCCCGGGGACCGGACCGCTCCGTCGCTCGTCCTCGATGGCCAGGCGCGCCGCCTCGTCGAAGGTCAGCAGCGGCCCGTGCTTGATCAGTCCCCAGAAGCGATTGTCGTGCGCGAGCAGGTCGGTCTTCAGCCCCACCACCACCTCGCGGGCGACCGACCACTCGGCACGGGTCACGAAGCGGACCCAGTGCGACGACAGCCGCGGCGACAGGAACGGCACCTCGATCATGATCGGGTGTCGCACCTCGAGCGCGGCCGCCGTCCGCACGAGAATCTCGCGCCCTGAGAGGGTCTCGGGGCCGGGCACATCGAACCACTCGCTGCCGTCGATGGCGAGATCGAGCGACCGGACAAGCGCGGTCGTCACGTCCGCGATGGCCACCGGCTGCGTGCGCGACTCCAGCCAGCGCGGCAACACCATCACCGGCAGGCGGGCTGCCAGATCGCGGACGATGAGCCAGCTCAGGCTGCCGTGGCCGATGATCATGCTGGCCCGCAGTTCAACCGCCGGGACCCGTCCGGCGCGTAGCGCTTCGCCCACGTCCTGCCGGCTGCGCAGGTGCTCGGACGCCTCCGCGTCAGGCGCGGCGACACCGCCGAGATAGACAATGCGTCGAAGCGGTACCTGCTCGGCTGCCCTCGCAAAGGTCTCGGCCTGGCGTCGCTCAGCGCTGCGGTAATCGTCGCCCTGCGACGACATCCCGTGCACGAGATACAGCGCCGCCTCGCACCCGTCGAGCGCGCGTGCTGTCGACTCGGCATCGGCGACGTCGAGGGGGATCCACTCGCGCCCGGGCCAGCGTGCTGCCGCCCGTGTGGCATCCCGCGTCGCGCAGCGAACCCGCCACCCGGCACGCTCCAGGGCGGTGAATGCCGCGCGTCCGACGAAGCCCGTTGCGCCGGTCAGAAGCACCGTGCGCGTGGCCGGCCTGGGAAGAGCGCTCACGAGAGCCATGGTGGCACACGGCGGGGCACCCTGGAGCGGGGTTCCGGTGTCTTAGGTGGCATATGTCCTTCACACGCTTCATGTCCGTCTACGCCGTGACGCTGCCGGTCTTCTTCGCCATCGACCTCGTCTGGCTGGGGGTGGTGGCGAAGACCTTCTACCGTCAGCACCTCGGACACCTGATGGCAGCCCAGATCAACTGGGGCGCCGGCATCGCCTTCTATCTCCTGTTTATCGCAGGCATTGTGTTCTTTGCGGTCAGGCCGGCACTCGATGGCAACAGTGCGAGCCGCGCTCTGGTCTACGGCGGTCTCTTCGGGTTCTTCACCTACGCCACCTACGACCTGACCAATCACGCCACCATGCGCGACTGGCCCGCCATCGTCACCGTCGTCGACATGGCGTGGGGAACGGTGCTGAGCGGGTCGGTCGCGTACCTCAGTTACCAAATCTCGAGCCGGATCTGGTAGTCGCCTGCGGTATTCCGTCCGCGGATGGGGTCATTGCGGGACCGAAAAGACCAGGGCCGAGCACGTGTGCCGGCCCTTCCGCCGATAACTGTGGGGGACCGAGGCTTCGAAGTACATCGCATCGCCGGCGGCGAGGACGTACTCGATGTCTTCCACGCTGATGGCGAGTTCGCCAGACATCACGTAGATCATCTCTACGCCGGGGTGTTCATGCGCCGGTGCCTTGCCGTGCGCAGCTGGAGGAAATGTGGCCAGGTACGCCTGGCACTTTGGCTGAGGCACGGGGAAGTTGAGGCTCTCGAAGTAATAGGCGGGATCCCGGCTCCCGGGCGAATCCGGAAAACGCTGGCGCTCGGCCTGACGCACAATGGCGAGCGCGCGGCGCTTGCGGTGGTCGGAAAAGAAGTAGTCGAGATCGAGGCTGAAGACCATCGAGATGCGCAGGAGCGTCTGCAGCGTCGGAAACATCTTTCCGCGCTCGAGCTTCGAGAGCAGCGCCGGCGACAGCCCGGTGTGGCGGCCCAACTCGACGAGTCCCAGTTTCTTCCTGAGCCGGAGGGCGCGCAGCTTCTCGCCAATTTCATAGCGGCGCAGTTCGTCGTTGAGGGGCGTTACGGCCATAGCTAGATTGTATTTTACTGTTGGGCAAGTAATTATCTCAATAGTCTTCAATTACCACAGGTCAGATCAATGAAGCCGTGTCTCGTCTGGTTCCGCCTCGATCTTCGGCTGCAGGACAATCCGGCGCTCCACGCCGCCATCGCACGCGGCGGCGCGGTGATTCCCGTCTACGTCGCCGACGACGAGGGCGAGGGGCAATGGGCGCCGGGTGGGGCCTCTCGCTGGTGGCTGCACCAGTCGCTCAGCGCGCTCGACGCCTCGCTGCGAGCACGCGGGTTGCGCCTGATCGTGGCCCGTGGTGAGTCGGCGTCGGTGCTGGCAGCCCTGCTGAAGCAGACCGGGGCCGATGCCGTCTATTGGAATCGCCGCTACGAGCCTGCGTTGGTGTCGCGCGACGCGACGCTCGAACGTGGGTGGGCCGCTGCGGGGGTGGACGCGAAGAGTTTCAATGGCGCGCTGCTCCACGAGCCGGACGCCATCGTCAACAAGCAGGGCCGGCCATTTCAGGTGTTTACGCCCTACTGGCGTCATTGCCTCACGCTGCCGGTGGCGGAGCCTGTGACAGTTCCGGCAGGAAAGCTCCCGGCGCCGGCTGCCTGGCCGGCGTCGCTGGCCCTCGATGCGCTCGAACTCCGGCCACGGATTCCGTGGGACACGGAATTCTTCGACGCGTGGACTCCCGGGGAAGCGGGTGCGGCGGCGCGGCTGAGGGCGTTCGCCGACGGCGCCATGGCGGCGTACGCCGAGCAGCGCAACATACCCGGCGTTCACGGCACGTCGATGCTGTCGCCGCATCTGCACTTCGGCGAGGTCAGTCCGCGGCAGATCTGGGCTGCGGTGCGAGCGGTTTCGGGCGACAGCGGCGCTGTTCCACGGTCGAAAGGCGCGGCGACGTTCCTGAGCGAAATCGGTTGGCGGGAGTTTGCTCATCATTTGTTGTTTCACTTCAACCACACGCCGGAGAAGCCGCTGCGTGAGGACTTCGCGGCCTTTCCGTGGCGGCCCGATCCGACGGGCGAGATGCTGCACGCCTGGCAGCGGGGTCGCACCGGTTATCCGATTGTCGACGCTGGCATGCGGCAGTTGTGGCGCACAGGCTGGATGCACAATCGGGTGCGCATGGTTGCAGGGTCCTTTCTCGTGAAGCATCTCCGACTGCCTTGGAATGCGGGCGCGGAGTGGTTTTGGGACACCCTCGTTGATGCCGACCTGGCGAGCAATACGCTCGGGTGGCAGTGGACGGCCGGTTGCGGCGCGGACGCGGCCCCCTATTTCCGGGTGTTTGCCCCGGTTCTCCAGGGACAGAGGTTCGATCCGGCGGGAGACTACGTGCGCCGATGGGTGCCCGAGCTCGCGCGACTCCCGGCCGAGCATCTGCACGCGCCGTGGGATGCGCCGCTCGCGGTGCTGGAAGCGGCGGGGGTGCGGCTGGGTGAGACCTATCCACAGCCCATCGTCGACCATGCGACCGCTCGGGCGGAGGCCTTGGCCGCGTTCAAGAGCATTCGGGGTGCGGGCGTCATTGAGAGGTGAATACGTGAGACGTTCCACGCGCCATCTGATCGTTGTTCTCGGAGACCAGCTCAACGCCGATGCTGCGGCTTTCGACGGCTGTGATCCGGAGCGCGATGTCGTGGCGATGGCCGAGGTCGCGGCCGAATCCGAGCACGTGTGGTCGACGAAAACACGCACGGCACTTTTTCTCGCCGCGATGCGGCATTTCCGCGACGCGTTGCGGAGTCGCGGTCAGACCGTGCGCTACACAGAACTCGAAGCGGACGACAACACCCAGACGCTCGAGGGCGAGCTGCGGCGATCGGTGACCGCGCTGCGGCCTGAACGGATCATCGTGACGGAACCCGGCGACTGGCGAACCCGAGAGGCGTTGATTGCGGCCGCACAGGCGCTGGGCGTGCCGCTCGACGTGCGCGACGATCGCCACTTCC
>JAYTXA010000054.1:0-41630 GCA_043743165.1 Acidobacteriota bacterium | reverse complement strand
GCGGCGTCCAGTGCGTTCACCGGACCGTCGCCCTCAGCCACACGGTGTTCCGACTGCTCGCCGACCCGCACCTTCACAATGGCTTCACACGTCGAGACGCCGCCGTCGCGGCGAACCGAGACGGTATAGGCGTCCACCACGAATGGCGGCGTGACGTCGGCCAGCGACTGGCGGATGACGAGCGCCAGCGAGCCGTCGGCCGACTCGAACTCGAAGCCCTGATGCTCCAGTTCCTTGATGTGCGTCAGCATCGTCCGCAACTGCGGTGTGCTGTTGCTGACCTCGAACCCGAGCTCGCGCGCCTTCATCACGATGTTGCTGCGGCCGGCCAGGTCGCTGACCAGGATGTGGCGTGTGTTGCCGATGAGGGACGGGTCGATGTGTTCGTAGCTGCGGATGACCTTCTGCACGGCGTTGACGTGGGCGCCGCCCTTGTGCGAGAACGCGCCGCTGCCCACCCAGGGCAGCCGCGGGTTCGGGCGGATGTTCGCGGTTTCGTCGAGGAACTGCGACAGTTCCTTCAACTGCGGGAACGCCGACGCCCGCACGTTCTCCTGCTTCAGCTTGAACTGCAGGATCGGCATGACGCTGGTGATGTTGCAGTTGCCCGTGCGTTCGCCGTAGCCGTTGATGGTGCCCTGCACCTGCGTCGCGCCGGCTTCGAGCCCGGCGAGGGCGTTGGCGGTGCCGAGGCCGATGTCGTCGTGGGTGTGGATGCCGAGCTGCACGGTGAGCGTGGCCCGGGCGGTTCGCATGATTGCGGCGATCTCCGCCGGCAGCGAGCCGCCGTTGGTGTCGCACAGCGTGATGCAGTCGGCACCGGCCTGTTCGGCGGTTCTCCAGGTGGCAAGGGCGTATTCGGGGTTGTCCTTGTAGCCGTCGAACGCGTGCTCGGCATCGTAGACAACGAACTTGCCGTGCGCCTTGAGGTACCGAACGGTGTCGGCGATCATCGCCAGGTTCTCCTCGGGCGTCGTCTGGAGCACTTCGAGCACATGGAGCATCCAGGTTTTGCCGAAGATGGTGACGACCGGGGTTTCCGCGTCGAGCAGCAGGCGCACCTGGTCGTCGGCGGTGACAGCGATGTCCTTGCGGCGCGTCGAGCCGAAGGCGGCGAGCCGAGCCGTGTTGAAGGTACGACTTTTCGCCTGTTCGAAGAACTCGATGTCGCGCGGGTTCGAGCCGGGCCAGCCGCCTTCGATGAAGTGGACGCCGAAGGCGTCGAGCTTCTCGGCGACGCGCAACTTGTCGGTCACGGAGAATGTGACGCCCTCGCCCTGGGTGCCGTCGCGAAGGGTCGTATCGTAGATTTCGATCACGGAGATGCCTCTTTCAGCCAATTGTACGAATGACTGCCGGAAAATGGGAGTGTGTTCGGTCTGGTGTCGCCGCGGACCTTCAGAGCCGCAACGGCAGGGCCGACCTGAAGGTCGGCAGCTCCACCAATGTGCAAAACGGCTAGAGGAGCGCGCGGCCGGAAATCGAGGCGTCGAGCAGTTCGACGATGTGCAGGACGCGGTAGGGGTGGCCCGCCTCGCGGGCGGCGGACTGGATCTGCAGGATGCAGCCAGGGTTCGAGGTCACCACCAGGTCCGGCGTCGCGTCGGACAAGTGTGTCGCCTTTCGGCGTCCGAGTTCGGCGGCCATGGCCGGCTGCGTCAAATTGAAGATGCCCGCGCTGCCGCAGCACACATCGCCGTCGGCCACGGGTACAAGCGTGAGCCCGGGAATCTCGGCCAGGACCGTTCGCGGCTGCTGCCGCACGCCCTGGGCGTGACCGAGGTGGCAGGCGTCGTGGTAGGCGACGCGTGCCTCGATGCGGTGGCGCGGTGCCCTGGCGGGGCCGAGCTGCGCCAGGAGTTCGCTGACGTCGCGCACCTTGCGGGAGAAGGCGTCGGCCCGCGCCGCCCACTCGGGGTCGTTCCGCAGCAGGTGGCCGTACTCCTTCATCGCCGAGCCGCAGCCGGCGGCATTGATGGCGATGACGTCGACCTGTGCGCGTTCGAAGGTGTCGATCAGCTTTCGTGCGAAGGCGCGGGCCTGGTCGGCCTCGCCCGCATGCAGTCCGAGCGCGCCGCAGCACCCCTGCGTGGGCGGTGCAATCACTTCGCACCCCTCGGCCGCCAGCACGCGCGCCGTGGCCTCGTTCACGCTGCCAAAGAATGTGCGCTGCACGCAGCCTGTCACCAGACCCACGCGCATGCGGGTCTCACCGGTGGCTGGCGTCCGTTCCGGCGTACGGGCGGCGAGCGACTGTGCCGTGACGTCTGGCGCGAGGTCGAGCAGCGGACGGAACCGCTCGGGAATCAGTCGCAGCAGCGTGGGCGAGTGGCGCAGCGGTCCGAGCAGGACCAGCGGCCAGGCGAGCCACCACATGCGCTTCGGATAGGGCAGCGTGTTGAACAGCAGCAGCCGGAGCCAGCGCTCGCCGCCCGTGCGCGCATGGTGACGTTCGACGGCGGCGCGCGTCTGCTCGATGAGCGGCGCGTACTTCACGCCCGACGGGCAGGCCGTCTCGCACGCCATGCAGCCAAGGCAGGTGTCGAAGTGCTCGACGACGGTCGGCGTCATGTCGGTGCGGCCGTCGAGTCCGGCTCGCATTGCGTAGATGCGGCCGCGAGGCGAGTCGGTTTCCTTGCCGGTGAGCAGGTAGCTCGGGCAGGCAGGCAGGCAGAACCCGCAGTGGACGCACTTGTCCATCAGCGGCGTCAGCGGCGCGAGCGACGCGAAGGCGTTCTCGGCCACGTCAGCCACGCGTCCACGGATAGGGCAGAATGCCGTTGGGATCGAAACGCTGCTTCACCGCAAGGCCGATGGCCGCAGCGGTGCCGGTTGACGGCATCGCATCGACTCCGGCCGGCAACAACGTGCTGCCACGGACGAACTGCACGTGTCCACCCTGCGCCGTGGTCTGCTGCCGCAGCGTCGGTGCAATCCGGGCAATGGCCTCCACCGCTCCGGTCACGTGCAGCCGGAGCACGCCGAGCGCCGGACGTCCGGTGAACGCCCATGTCAGGCCGTTCGTCGCCACCATCTGTGCCGCAGCATCGAGGAACGCCGCGCACTGGGCGGGGAGCAGCGCCACCTGACACACCAGACCGTCGCGGGCCGACTCGCGCTGTTGATGCGCGGCCCAGACCGCCGCTTCGTCGGCGCCCGCGAGCACCTGTACTTCGCGCGCGCTGTCGCGCAGCGCCTCGGTGAGCGCCGCGGCGAACTGCACCGCCGACTGCTCAGTTGTTTCGTAGCGAACCAGCACGCGCGGGTCGGGGCCGAGGACTTCCACCGACGTTGGGGCGTGCGAGGCTCGCCGTGCCAGCGCCTGTGCGGCGATGACGGCGGACGCGACGTCACGAAAGGTGGCTTCCACCGTGCGCGACGCCGCCGCCAGCGGCGCCAGCTTGAACGTCACGGCGGCAATGAGCCCGAGGCTGCCGTGCGAGCCGCAGAACAGCCGGCCGAGGTCGTAGCCGGCCACGTTCTTCACCACCCGTCCGCCTGAGTGGGCAACGCTGCCGTTGGCCAGCGCCACCTGCATGCCGATGACGAGATCGCGCGGACTGCCGAAGTGATGCCGCCGCGGCCCGCTCTCGTTCGTGGCGACGATGCCGCCGATGGTGGCATCGTCGGCGAAGGGCGGATCGATCGGAATCCACTGGCGCTCGGTGGCAAGAGCGGCGTTCACGGCGTGCAGTGTCATGCCGGCTGGCACGGTGGCCACGAGGTCGCCCGCGTAGTGCTGGAGCCCTGAGGTGAGCAGGCGCGAGGACATGGTGCGTGCGCCCGCGGCCTCGGCGCGGCCCGAGAGCTTCGTGCGACGACCGTGCACCACCACCGGCGTGCGCGCGGTGCTGGCCTGCGCCAGAAGGGTGGCGGCTTCGGCTGCGGTGGCCGGTTCGAAGAAGGCGCTGGGCATTACATGCGCTCCGCGAGGCCGAGCGTTTCAACCGGGTGCGCGCGATACGGACCGGGCACCTCACCACAGAGGCGCGGCGTCGGGAAGACCTTGCCGGGGTTGCAGATGTTCTGCGGGTCGAACGCGCAGCGCACCAGTTGCATCGTGTCGAGATCGACCGGCGCGAACATCTCGGACATGTACTGCTTCTTGTCGGCACCGACACCGTGTTCGCCGGTGATGGCGCCGCCGGCCTCGATGCAGTAGTGCAGGATTTCGGACGCCACCTTCTCGGCGTGCGCCGCCTGGCCAGGCACCGTGCCGTCGTAGCAGATGAGCGGGTGCAGGTTGCCGTCGCCGGCATGGAACACGTTGCCGATCCGCAGCCCCGAGCGAACCGAGAGATCGCGGATGCGTCCGAGCACCTCGGGCAGCTTGGTGCGCGGCACCACGCCGTCCTGAACGTAGTAGTTCGGTGAGATGCGTCCCATGGCCGCAAACGCCGCCTTGCGCCCCTTCCAGATGCGATCGCGCTGCCCCTGGTCGCGGGCGATCTCGACCGACACGGCGCCGCATTCCCGACAGACACGTTCGACCACCTCGAACAGCTCGTGCACCTCGATCGCTGGACCGTCGAGTTCGACGATCAGTACCGCTTCGCACTCGGGGAAGTTCGGGTGCACCGCGGCTTCCGCCGCCTGGATGGTGAGGCGGTCCATCATCTCGACCGCCGCGGGCACGATGCCGTGCGCGATGATCGCCGACACTGCGCCGCCGGCCTGATCGACCGAGTCGAACGCCGCCAGCAGGGTGAGCACCGCGTCTGGCTTTGGCAACAACCGCAGCGTTGCCTTCGTGACGACGCCGAGCGTCCCTTCCGACCCGATGAACACCCCGAGCAGGTCGAGGCCAGGCGTATCGAGCGTCGAGCTGCCGATGGTGACGAGGTCGCCGCTCGGCAGCACCACCTCGACGCCGAGCACGTGATGCACGGTGAAGCCGTACTTCAGGCAGTGCGCGCCGCCGGAGTTCTCGGCGATATTGCCGCCGATGGAGCAGACGCTCTGGCTGGAGGGGTCGGGGGCGTAGTAGAGCCCGAGCGGCGCCACGCGCTTCGTGATTTCGAGGTTGGTGACGCCCGGTTCGACGACGACGCGCTGGTTCGCGGCGTCGACCTCGACGATGCGATTGAGGCGCGACAGCACGATGAGGACGCCCTCGGGATGCGGCAGCGCACCCCCGGACAGGCCGGTGCCGTGCCCGCGCGCCACGAACGGCACACCGTGTTGGTGGCACAGCCGTACGACCGTCTGCACCTCCGCCGCGGTCTGCGGCAGCACCACCGCGCCTGGCGTACTGCGCAGGTGCACCAGGGCGTCCGACTCGTACACGAGCAGTTCGGAGGCGTCGCGCACGACCGAGCCCGACGGGAGGGCATCGGCCAGCGTCTGGAGGAAACCGGGGTCCACGATGCTGGAGATTGTAGGGCATTCTCGAATCGGCAATCTGGAAAGTCGAATCGCGAATCTGGAATCGCCCATCCCCCAACGCCCATCGCCAATGACCGCAATGGAATCGCTCGGGTATAGTCGGGCGTTGAATGCGGCTGCGCGGCGCAGGCGCGAACGCGAGGTATTCGATGAGCAGACTGGCAGCGGGCGCGGTGATCGCCCTGTTGGTGACCCCCGCACTGGCCGGCGCGCAGGTGCTGACGGGGCTGGCGTTGTTCGAGCAGCACTGTGGCAGCTGCCACTCGGCACCGGCCGGCAGCAGCCGGGCGCCGGACCGGATCGCGCTGAGCCAGCGGACACCGGAGGCGATTCTCGAGGCGATCACCACCGGCTCGATGCGCGTCAACGCCCAGGCACTGACCGACGCGCAGCGGCGCATCATCGCCGAGCAGATTGCGCTGCGCCCGCTCGGGTCGTCGGCGTCGGGCGCGGCGTCGGCGATGAAGAATGTCTGCACGGTCGGCGCTCCGCTACCGGCAACGAACAGCCGCTGGAGCGGCTGGGGCGCCGATGCCGGCAACTCCCGCTATCAACCAAACGGCGGACTCGCAGCCGCGGACGTGCCGACGCTGGCACTGGCGTGGGCCTTCGCCTTCCCCAACGGCTCGTCGGCGTTCGGACAGCCCGCAGTTGCCGACGGTCGCGTCTATGTCGGGTCGGACAACGGCTTCGTCTACGCCCTGAACGCACAGACCGGCTGCGTCTACTGGTCGTTCCAGGCGCAGGCTGGCGTGCGGACGGCGATCAGCATCGGGCCGGCAGCGCTCTACTTCGGCGACCTCAAAGGGAACGTCTATGCCGTGAATGCCGAGACCGGCGCCGCGGTGTGGACGAAGCGGGCCGACCCGCATCCGCTCACCCGCATCACCGGCGCGCCGACGCTGGCCGACGGCCGGCTCTACGTGCCGTTGTCGTCGCTCGAGGAAGGGGCGGGCGCGAATCCGAACTACGAGTGCTGCACCTTCCGCGGCGGCGTCGTGGCCTACGACGCACGGACGGGCGCTCAGTTGTGGCGCACCTATACCGTGACGGTCCCGCCCAAGCGGATCAGGAAGAACGCCTCGGGCACGCAGCTTTGGGGGCCGGCCGGCGGGGCCATCTGGTCGGCGCCGACGGTCGATGCGAAGCGTGGGTTGTTGTACGTGGCGACGGGCAACGGCTACAACGACCCGGCCGCCGAAACCAGCGACGCTGTAGTGGCCTACAACCTGAAGACCGGCAGCCTACGCTGGTCGAAGCAGGTCACCCCCAACGACGCCTACATCGTTGGGTGCGGCGCGAACGCGCGGACGCGCGAGAACTGTCCGGACGATGAGGGGCCCGACTTCGACTTCGGGAACTCGCCCATCCTCAAGACCCTGCCGAATGGGAAGAGCATCATCACGCTGGGACAGAAGTCCGGTGTGGCGTGGGGCATGGACCCCGACCGCGACGGCAGGGTGGTGTGGCAAAAGCGGCTGGGGCAGGGGAGCGCCCTCGGCGGGATGGAGTGGGGCTCGGCGGCCGACGACCAGCTCGCCTATTTCCCGATCGCCGATGCGCAGCACGGGCCGGCGATGGCCGGCGGGCTGCACGCGGTGAAACTGGCCACGGGCGAAGAGGTGTGGACGTGGCGTCCGAAGAACGACTGCCAGCCGGCACAGCGCAACTGTGTCGAAGCGAACTCGGCGGCGATCAGCGTCATTCCAGGCGCGGTCTTCGCCGGCACCACGACCGGAATGCTGCGCGCCCATGCGACGAGCGACGGACACGTGTTGTGGGAATTCAATACCGCGCGTGACTTCGACACGGTGAACGGCGTGCCCGGCAAGGGCGGTTCGTTGAACGGGCCTGGTCCGGTGATTGCCGGCGGCATGCTGTTCTCCACGTCGGGCTATGCCTACCTCGGCACTGGACTGCCCGGGAACGTCCTGCTCGCCTTCAGCCCAAAGTAGGTATGCCGAGTCGTCTTCGAAAGGCGTAGAATCCGGCCGGTTAGTCGTTGGTCATTGGTCGTTGGTCCCGTACGCCATGCTGGTGCTCTGATGAATGAAAAGCTTCCCGACAGTCCCGACTGGACCCGACGCGAGTTCCTGGCCGGTACCAGTGCGGCGCTGGTTGTGGCCGCAGCGGCCGGCAGCCTCGAGGCGCAGACGGCTGGTGCGGCTCCGGCCATTGCGGTCGACCCAGCCGTGCCGCACGCGACGATCCGCCTGACCGTGAACGGGGTGGCCCGCGAGGTGGAGATCGAGGACCGCTGGACACTCGCGGAACTGCTGCGCGATCGGCTCGGCCTGACCGGCACCAAGATCGGCTGCGACCGCGGCGAATGCGGCGCCTGTACGGTGCTGGTGGACGACCAGCCGGTGTACTCGTGCAGCAACCTCGCGGCGTGGATGGACGGCCGCCATGTCACCACGGTTGAAGGGTTGTCGAAGGGCGGGCCGCTCTCGCCGTTGCAACAGGCCTTCGTTGCCCACGACGCCGCGCAGTGCGGCTTCTGCACCTCGGGCCAGTTGATGAGTGCCACGGCGCTGTTGGCGCGCAACCCGCGGCCGTCGGCTGCGGACGTGAAGTCGGCGCTGGCCGGCAACCTGTGTCGCTGCGGCAACTACAACCGCTACGTCGAGTCGGTCGTGGCGGCAGGCAGCGGTGTGCGCGCCAGCGCAGGAGGTGACCAGTGAGTCAGCAGTTGCCCGTCACCGCGCCCACGATGACCGCGCTGAACACCGTTGGGCACTCGACGCCGCGCATCGACGCGGCCGAGCGCGTGAGCGGACGTGCGAAGTACACGAACGACGTCCAGTTGCCCGGGATGCTCTACGCGAAAGTGCTGCGCAGCCCGCATCCGCACGCGCGCATCACCCGCATCGACGTGTCGAAGGCGAAGGCGCTGCCGGGCGTGAAGGCGGTGCTGACGCACGAAACGTCGAAGGTGGTCTGGGGTTCTGGCTCGATCGCCGGCGGCCAGCAGTACAACGACGAGGTGAAGAAGATCACCACCCATCGTCGCTATGCCTTCAACAACCCGGTCCGTTTCGTCGGTGAGCCGGTGGCGGCCGTGGCCGCGAGCAACCGGCACGTGGCTGAAGAGGCGCTGCGGCTGATCACGGTCGAATACGAGGTGCTGCCGTTCGTGCTCGAACCCGAGGCGGCGCTACAGCCCGACGCCCCGAAGATCTGGCCGGAGGGAAACCTCTCGCCCAACGCCCGCAACGAACAGCAGCCGCAGGTGTCGCGCCGCGGCGACGTCAACGCGGCGTTTGCCACGGCGGCGCACGTCTTCGAGGCACGCTACTCGACGTCGTTCGTGCACAACGCGCAGATGGAACCGCGCTCGTGCGTGGCGCACTGGGAGGCCGATAAGCTCACGGTGTACACGCCGACCGGCGGCATCGCCAACTGCCGGCACGACATGGCGCGCGACCTCGGCATCCCCGACGACAAAGTGCGCGTCGTCTGCCAGTACATGGGCGGCAACTTCGGCAACAAGAACCAGAATCAGGATGCCGACCTCATCACCGCGCTGCTGGCCAAGGACGCGGGCGCGCCGGTGAAGCTGGAGCTGTCGCGCAAGGAAGACTTCATTGGGGTGCATGGCCGGTGGCCGACGGTGCAGTACTACAAGGTGGCTGTTGACGCCGAGGGGCACCTGCAGGCCATTCAACTGCGTGGCTTCAGCGGCATGGGGCCCTACCGGAAGAACACCGGCGCGCAGGCCGGCATCGAACTCTACAAGTGTCCGAACACCGACAGCGTCATCACGCCGGCGTACACCAATCGGACCGTGTCGGCGAACTTCCGCGGCCCGGAGTATCCGCAGGGCTTCTTCGGCATCCAGTCGATGATGGACGACGTCGCCTACGCGCTGAAGATGGACCCGGTGGAGTTCGGTGTCCGGAACATGTCGCGGATGTTCCGCGACGAGATCCCGTTCACGAACTTTTCACTCGAGGAGTGCATCCGCCGCGGGGCGGCGACGTTCGACTGGAAGGCGCGCTGGCGGCCGCAGCCCGGCTCCGACCCGGGGCCGATCAAGCGCGGCGCCGGCTTCACCTACATGATGTTCCGGTCCGGACTCGGCCAGAGCAGCGCGGTGGTGCAGGTCGACGGTGCCGGACAGTACACGTTGTTCGTGGGGGTCACCGACGTCGGTGCCGGAGCGAAGACGACCATGGGCTTGATTGCCGCCGAAGCGCTCGGTGTGCCGCTGTCGCAGGTGACCGTCGTCTGGGGCGATACCGACCGCTGTCCGTACTCGGTGGGTGAGTCGGGTAGCCGCACCACGATCATGACCGGGCAGGCGGTGGTGGAAGCGGCAAAGAACCTCAAGCAGCAGATTGCCGAGAAGGGGATGCCGTCCGGGGCGCAGACGCTCGTGGCGAACGCCACGCCGAACCCACGGCTGGAAGGGAAGGTCCGCAACGCCTTCGGCGCGCACTTCGTCGAGGCCGAGGTCGACACCGAACTCGGCACGGCGCGCATCACGAAGTATGTGGCGGTGCATGACTGCGGACGCATCATGAACCCGCTCACGGCCACGAGCCAGATCCTCGGCGCGGCGATCATGGGCGTCGGCATGGCGTTGCACGAGAATCTGGTCTACGACGCGCGCTCGGGGCAGCCGCTGACGGCAGGTTTCTACTACGACCGTATCCCGACCCACATGGACGCGCCCACCGTCGAGGTGTCGTTCGTGGAGAACGACGATGGCTACGGACCATACGGAGCCAAGGCCATCGGCGAGTCGGGGATCATCCTGTCGCCTGGCGCCATCAACAACGCCATCTTCAACGCCATCGGCAAGCGGTTGAAGGACCTGCCGATTACGCGCGACAAAATTCTGGGAGCGCTGGCATGAAGACCTTCAGCAACAGCAACGCACGCGATCCGCAGCAGGCCGCAACGCTGTCGCGCGATGCACACGCAGCGGGGAAGGCCGCATCATTCGTGGCCGGTGGCAGCGATCTGCTGGCACTGGTCAAGGAGCGCATCGTTCAGCCCGACGTGCTGATCAACCTGCGCGGGATGCGGGACGCGAACCAGGTGTCGTCGTCCGGCGCTACAGTGACGATCGGCGCCGGCGTCACGCTCGACGCCTTGAGCCGGCACGAGACGATTCGGACGCAGTTCCCGGCGCTGGCCGAGGCGGCAGGCAGCGTGGCCACGCCGCAGATCCGTAACGTCGGCACTATCGGCGGCAACGTCGCGCAGCGTCCGTGGTGCTGGTACTACCGCAACGGATTCCCCTGCTACAAGAATGGTGGCAACCAGTGCTTCTCGTTCGCCGGCGAGAACCAGTTCCACGCCATCTTCGGCGGTGGCCCGAGCTACATCGTCCATCCGTCTGACACCGCGCCGGCGCTGATGGCGCTCGACGCCACATTCCGGATTGTGGGGCCGTCGGGTGCGCGCACGGTGAGTGCAAAGGACTTCTTCGTGCTGCCGCGCCAGAACGCGGCGCAGGAGAACGTGCTTGGCGCCGATGATGTGCTGGTGTCGATCCAACTGCCGGCAGCGCTGGCCGGGGCACGAGGTCGCTATCACAAGGTGCTCGACCGCGAGGCGTGGACGCATGCGGTGGTGAGTGCGGCGGTGGTGCTGAAGATGGAGGGCGACGTCTGCCGATCGGCGCGCGTCGTGCTTGGCGGTGTCGCGCCGATTCCGTGGCGGCTGCCCGACGTGGAAGCGCTGTTGACGGGCCAGCGCATCACCGACGATCTGGCTCTGCGTGCCGGCGCCGCGTCGATCGCCGGTGCGCGTGCGCTCTCGAAGAACGCCTACAAATTGCCGCTCACCAGGGGCGTCGTGCGCCGCGCCATCCTCGAGGCGCGCGGCTGACGGTGGATAGCCGCGTCAGCCGGAGGGACTTCCTTCGGCTGCGGCCGACCGAGCGCGGCAAGGTGCTGGAGGTGTCGTGTCACACCCTGTTCATGCGGTGTGCGGACGCATCCGTACCGATTCCTGCTGACCTCGCATGGGAGCCGGGCATGGGCGAGCCACCGGCGGTGTTCGAACGCCCCTCGCTCGACGATCTGGTCGAGTCGTTCCAGCTCGACCTGCGGGAGGCGCAGGTGCTGCGGTTGCGCGAGCCCGCATGGATGGCGAGCGTGCACGGCGCGGAGCGGTTCGAGGCGGCGATCACCGCCTTCCGCGCGCGTGGCGGCGACGTCGAACTGTCGTAGCCACGCACCTTCAGGCGCGCCGTCGCTAGGCCCTGGCGAGCACGAGTGTCAGTTGGGTGATCGCGGCGGCGTACTTCACCACAGCCTCTAGATCGACGGCCTGGGGCCAGAGGTCGAACGGGTTGTGGAAGTACGGGCTGCTTCCCAGCAGCGAGACGTACCGCCCTCCGCCCACGTGAATGTTCCGCGCTTCGCCGCTCGGCACCGTACCTCGCGGCACGCGGGTGTCGACGCGGGCTCCTGCCGCCTGCATCGCGGTCAGTGCAACCGACTCGATGGTGTCAGCCGACGACTGCAGTCGCGTCCGTCCGTCGCTTGCGCCGATGTTCGCACCCAGGTGCACCCAGGCCGCGGCGGATGTAATGAGCGCCGGCTCGTCGTGCAGGAACATGTCGAGCCCGAGGTGCCCGAGTTCGTGTCCGCTCGATGCCACGAAGCGAACGGTCCGGTCTGGCTTCGCCTCGGCTACCGCCTGCAGCGTCTCGAGCCAGCAGGCGAGTCCGCCGCCGCGCTCTGCCACCGACTGGTACCAGCCGCTGCGCGGCGTCATCACGACCACTGGCGGCAGTTCCGGCCGCCGGCCGCGCACCGTGGCAAGAATGTTCGTCGCCTGTGCCGTCGTTCGATCGGCGTGCGCGACCAGGCGGACGTCGCTGCCCGCCGCGGCCAGCCCGGTCAGCCACTCTTTCGCCGTGGACGACAACTGCAGCACCGGCACGCCGTACGGGGTCAGGAAGTCGACCGCGTTCGATGGGCACAGACCGGGCATGCCGCCGTCGGTGACGGCAACAATGCCTTGGACCGCAGGGTTGCGGCGCAGCGCGGCGAGCGAGCGCCCTTCGCTGCCGATAGCCGCCTGGTCGAGCGTCACCAGCACGATGGGCGCACCCGAACCCGGGAGGCCGAGGCGGCCGCGCAGCCCGTCGGCTGTGGTGAAGCCGGCGTCGAAGAAGGGAAGCGCCTCGCGCCGCGCTTCACCGCCTTCGAGAAAGGCGGCGTGCAGGACGACGCGGTCGAGCGCGAACTGGCGCGGGGTGCACTCGCCGCCACGCTTCGACACGTCGCCGGCCAGCCACTCTGCCGTGTCGTTGTCCTGTTCAGTCGCCGTACGGTGCGACCCGAGCAGGTGAAACATGCGGAAGACGTCGGCGATGCGTTCGCGGCGCACCGGGTCGTCGCCGGCGGTCTGGCCGAACGCGAGGCGCGGCAGTGCCGCCATCGGTGCGGCGGCCAGCGCGAGTCGGAGGAATTGCTTGCGGGTCAGACGCGGCATGCGCGCCATCTTACCGGAGACGGATCCGGACGTGGGCTACGCCGCTTCGAGCAGGGTGACGACGAGCGGTTCCCCCTCGCACGACAGCGTCACCCGGCGCAGTTGTCTCGTGTGTGGGACGCGCACCCTGTAACCGAGGCCCAGCACCACCGACGGCAGCGAGAGCCGCGCGTCGGCGTCGCAGAGCAGCCCCTTGATATTGCCGCCGGTCATGTTCGCAATCTCGCCGAAGACGTCCTGGATGTCCTCCAGCGTTGGACTGCGGCGGCCGAGGCTCAGCATCTGATGGGCGGCACGCGCCGCAATCAGCCGCGAGGCATGCAGCACCACCACGCCGCGCCAGCTGCCGGTGATGTGGATCTCGGCTTCAACCGACGGCTCCATCCAGGGCGTGTCGCCCTCGGGCGGCAACGCCGACACGTCCATGCCGAGGGTCGTCGACCAGATCATCGCGACGAGGTCGTAGATGTCACGTTCGGAGGGAATCATGCGCGGCTCCTGAACCGTCTAGGTGCGTTTCAGTCGATAGCAGCCGGCGCGCTCGAACTGCTGGCGGTCGAAGCTGTCGTCGAGGTTCATCGGACTCTCCGCCCCGCCGAGGAACAGGAAACCGTCGGGCCGCAGCATGGTGCGCACCTTCTGCAGAATCTGGCGCTTGGCATCGGTGTCGAAGTAGATCATCACGTTGCGCAGCATGACGACGTCGAGCGGTGGCATCACCGGCCAGGGTTTGGTCAGGTTCAGCTCTTCGAACTTCACCATGCGGCGAATGTCGTCCTTCAACTGCCAGTCGTTGCCTTGCTTCGTGAAGTAGTTGACCAGATACTTCGCCGGCAGCCCGCGGTTGACCTCGAGCTGGCTGTAGCGGCCCTCGCGGGCGCGCTCGAGGACGGTTGGCGAGATGTCGGTGGCCAGTTGCGAGACGTCCCAGCCGGCCAGTTCCGGGAACTCGGAGCGGATGATCATCGACACCGAGTAGGGCTCCTGCCCGGTCGAACTCGCGGCGTACCAGATGTTCAGCCGTCGCACGCTGCGCCTGGCGGCGATGAGTTCGGGCAGCACATGTTTGCGCAGTGCCTCGAACGGCTCGATATCCCTGAAGAACATCGTCTCGTTCGTCGTCATGGCGTCGACGAGCTTCTTGGTCAGCGGCTGGAATGTGGTGCTGCGGAGCCGTCCGACCAGCGTCTCGATGGAGTCGAGGTTTTCGCGGCGACACAGGGGCCCGAGCCGCGACTCCACCAGGTATTCCTTGCCCGGCTCGACCACGATGCCGGCCTGAGCGTAGACCAGGTGTCGGACGAAGTCGAAGTCCTTCGCAGAGATGCTCATGGTCAGGGCCTCGCCAGTGTCAGGGCCGACGGCCGTGCCGCCGCCGCGACGCGTGTGAGGCGACGCACGATCTCGGCCGCCATCAACGGAAGCGGCACGATGCGTTCGGCGAGGCCCGCCTTGGCCACGAAGCCAGGCATGCCCCAGACGATGCTGGTCGCCTCGTCCTGGGCAAAGACGAAACCGCCGGCGCGGCGGATGTCTTCCGATCCGCGCAGCCCGTCGTGGCCCATGCCGGTGAGCACGACTCCGAACGTGGCAGCCCCGTACACCTCCGCAACCGAGCGGAAGAGCACGTCAACCGCAGGGCGGCAGGAGTTCTCGTGCGGCTCCTGGTTGAGGGCCGTCACGATGCGGGTCCCCTGACGCCGCACGGTGAGATGAAAGTCGCCCGGAGCGATGTAGACGACGCCCGGTTCCAGCACCTCGCCGCCGGCCGCTTCCCGCACGTGCACCTTCGACTGCTGGTTGAGCCGCTCGGCAAGCAGTCGGGTGAACATCGGGGGCATGTGCTGCACCAGCACCACCGGCACCGGCAGGTCGGCAGGGAACAGCGGGATGATGGCCGCCAGGGCGTTCGGACCTCCGGTCGAGACGCCAATCGCCAGCACTTCTGGCAGCCGCCCCGTCGTCGGCACCGCCGCTCGCTCGAGCGGAGACGACGGTGACAGCGACGAGCGCGTCAGTGCCGAGTCCGGGCGCGGCGCCGGCGCGCCAGGCGCTACGCCGCACAACGCCTTGATTTTGGGGATCAGCTGTTCGCGGATGCGCTGCAGCGCCTCCGTCACCTTGCCGATGTTGGCCGGCTTGGTGACGTAATCCGACGCGCCCAGCGCCAGCGCCTCGAGCGTGGCGCTGGCACCACGCTCGGTCAGCGTGCTGAACATGATGACCGGCAGCTTCGGGTGGGTCTTGCGCAGTTCTCGCAGCGTGTCGAGGCCGTCGAGTTCCGGCATCTCGACGTCCAGCGTCAGGATGTCCGGGTTCACCTGGGTAATTTTCTGCAGGGCGATGCGGCCGTTCGCCGCGGTGCCGACCACCTCGATGTCAGGATCCTCCTTGAGCAGGTCGGTGACGATCTTGCGGATGACGACGGCATCGTCGACGACCAGGACGCGTGCGGGTCTAGCCAGCATGCGCGCCCCCTTCGGGGAAGCCGAGCAGCCGCAGCTTGTCGGCAATGATCTCTCGTGAAAACGGCTTCATCACATACTCGTCGGCGCCCGCGTCGAGCGCGCGCTGCACGTGCGCCAGTTCCGTCTCGGTCGTCACCATCATCAGCTTCACGCCAGCGAGCTCCGGGTCGCAGCGGATGGCGGTCACCAGTTCGAGTCCGTTCATTTCCGGCATGTTCCAGTCAACGAGCGCCACCTGCGTGTCGGGATTCGTCTGGAGGTAGGTGAGGGCTTCACGCCCGTGACGGGCTTCGGCGATGCCGAAGCCGAGGCCGGTCAGCATCTGTCGCAGCACCAGGCGCATGGCGCGGGAGTCGTCCACGATGAGAGCGTTCATGAAGATCACCGTCTGAAGGGACTAGCCAATCACGGATGTCTGCGCGAACGGGTGAGACCAGGGCAGCGTGCCGCCCCGTCTCACCCGGACGTGCGTCGGGGTCAGTACTGGAAGCGGTTGACCAGTCCTTGGAGTTCCGCGGCCATCTTCGACAGCTGGTGCGCCGACTTCTGTGTGTCGCTGGCGCCGTCGCTGGTGCTGCGGGCGGCCTGCGCCACCCCTGAAATGTTCTGAGCGATCTCGTTGCTTCCTTTCGCCGCCTCGGCGACGTTGCGGCCGATTTCGTTGGTCGTCGCGGTCTGCTCCTCGACCGCGCTGGCGATGGTGTTCGAGATATCGTTGACCTGCCCGATGATCTGGCTGATCTGGGCGATGGCGTCGACCGCACCCTTGGTATCGGCCTGAATCGCATCGATCTTCTGGCCGATGTCCTCGGTGGCCTTGGCCGTCTCCTTGGCGAGTTCCTTCACTTCGTTCGCGACGACCGCGAACCCCTTGCCGGCTTCACCGGCGCGCGCCGCCTCGATGGTGGCGTTCAGGGCCAGCAGGTTGGTCTGCTGCGCGATGGAGGTAATGACCTTGATCACCTTGCCGATCTGGATGCTGCTCTCACCGAGCTTGCCGACCGTCGCATTGGTGGAGTCGGCCACCTTGACCGCCGCCATCGCGATCTTCGCCGCCTCGTTGGCGTTCTTGGCGATTTCCTTGATGCTGGCCGACATCTCCTCGGTGCCGGTGGCGACCGTCTGGACGTTCTTGCTGACCTGCTCCGACGCGGCCGAGACGACATTGGCCTGGGTGGACGTTTCCTCGGCGTTGGCGCCCATCTGCGTGCTGACAGCGCCCAGTTCCTCGGACGAACTTGCCGGGGCCTGGGCGTTCTGGGCGATCGCCGCGATGCTCTTCCGCAGGTCGCCGAAGAACGCCTTGAGGCCTTCGCCCATCTGTCCGGCGGCGTCGGCGCCACTCACGGTGATGTCGCGCGTCAGGTCGCCGCGTCCAGCGGCGCTGACCACGTCCAGCATCTGCGCCACCTTCTGCTGCAGCTCGATCTTCGCGTTCACCGCGTCGGTGGTGTCGGTGGCGTATTTCACCACCTTGAACGGCCTGCCGTTGAGGTCGAGGATCGGGTTGTAGGAGGCCTGGATCCAGACTTCCTTGCCGTTCTTGCCGAAGCGCTTGTATTCAGCCGACTGATACTCGCCGCGGTTCAGCGCCGCCCAGAACTCGCGGTAGTCCGAGCTGCTCTTGTAGGCCGGCTCGACGAACATCGAGTGGTGCTTGCCCTTGATCTCGTCGAGGGTGTAGCCGAGCGTCTTCAGGAAGTTGTCGTTGGCGTGGATGATTGTCCCGTCCATGTTGAACGAGATGACCGCCTGCGATTTGCCGATGGCATCGAGCTGTCCCTGGTAGTCGGCGTTCTCGAGCTTCTTTGCCGTCGTATCGGTGGCGTATTTCACCACCTTGAACGGCCTGCCGTTGAGGTCGAGGATCGGGTTGTAGGAGGCCTGAATCCAGACTTCCTTGCCGTTCTTGCCGAGGCGCTTGTATTCAGCCGCCTGATACTCGCCGCGATTCAACGCCGCCCAGAACTCCCTGTAGTCGCCGCTCGCCTTGTAGGCCGGCTCGACGAACATCGAGTGGTGCTTGCCCTTGACCTCGTCGAGGGTGTAGCCGAGCGTCTTCAGGAAGTTGTCGTTGGCGTGGATGATCGTCCCGTCCATGTTGAACGAGATGACCGCCTGCGACTTGCTGATGGCGTCGAGCTGTCCCTGGGAGTCGGCGGTCACCAGCTTCTGCTGCGTGACGTCCGTGGCGAACTTGATCACCTTGGAGGGCTTGCCATCCAGGCCGAAGATCGGGTTGTAGGAGGCCTGAATCCAGACCTCCTTGCCGTTCTTGCCGATGCGCTTGTATTCGGCCGCCTTGTACTCGCCGCGATGCAGCGCCGCCCAGAACTCGCGGTACTCGAAGCTGGCCTTGTAGGCCGGCTCGACGAACATCGAGTGATGCTTGCCCTTGATCTCATCCAGCGTATAGCCAAGGGTCGCGAGGAAGTTCGCGTTGGCGTTCAGCACCTGTCCATCGACGTCGAACTCGATGACCGCCTGCACGCGGTCAATGGCCGCGAGCTGTGCCTTGAGGTCCTGGGTCTCTGCCTCGAACGCCCGCGCCGGGGCGTCCGTCGCGCCAGCGTAGTCCTTGAGTCGCGGCACCGCTTTCAGTCGTCCGTTCGCCATTGTCGTCTCCTGATGTCTCGATGATCTGTTGTGCCGGCGGAATTACCGCGGCGCTCCCTGTCACTGTGCCGCCCGGGGCACCCTCGACTGCTACGCTGCGGGCCGTCCGGACACTGGCCGGTCCACCGCAATTGCACGCTCGACGTCGAGCACCAGCAGTAGGCGCTCGGCTGTCTTGTAGACCCCGGTCACCAGGTCGTTCGCACGGCCGCGAATGGTTTCCGGTGCGGGTTCGAATTGCTCGTCGTTCACTTCGATGACGTCACCGATCTCGTCCACCAGCAGGCTCACCGCGACGTCGTCGATGCGGACGACGACGTTCATCGGCCTTTCGTCCGCCGCGCGGTCGGGCATGTCGAAGCGTCGTCGCAGCTCGATGGCGGTGACGATCTGGCCGCGCAGGTTGATCAGGCCGCGGATGACGCTCGAGGCCAGCGGCACCCGCGTCATCTCCTGGTAGCGAATCAACTCCTGCACCTTCAGCACCTCGACCCCCAGATAGAGGCCGTCGAGATAGAACGTGGAGTACTGCCGCGAGGCGGCGCCCGCCTCGTGCCGTGCCGTGTCGTGATGTGCGTGGCTCGTCATGACAGCTCGCTATGCCGCTGGGGCGGTTTCGAAGAACGTCGGTTCGACGACGCGCAGGATGGCGTGGACGTCGAGGAGGTCGGTGACGCGGTGCTGGATGACCGCCGTGCCAAGCACGCCAGGCCGCGTGCAGCGGCGGAGCACAGCGACCTCTTCGGACACGATGTCGAGGATCTGTTCCACCTCGAGTCCGACGCTGTGGCCGCTCTCGGCGAAGACCACAACCTGTCGCATCTCTGCCGCCGGTGGCTGGACGCCGTTGAAGAACTTCGTGAGGCTGATGAGCGGCAGGATGTCGTCGCGGTACTGCACCACTTCCTGATCGCCTGAGCGCTCGACGTTCGCCGCCGGGAACTCCTCGAGGCGGGCGACGAGGTGGAGCGGAATCGCCATCCGGTCGCGCTCGCCAACCTGGAAGAGCAGCAGTGTCTGGAGGTGCTCCGACACCTCGGCGTGCGCCTGCTTCTCGTGCGAGGCCGCCCGCCTGTCGCCGGTGACGACGTTGGCGCGCTGTGCGATGCCGAGAACATCGAGGATGAGCGCGACGCGGCCGTCACCCATGATGGTGGCGCCGGCGAACACCGCAATCCCCTTCAGCTGCTTGCTGAGCGGCTTGACGACGATCTCCTCGGTGTCGTGGATCTCCTCGACGATCAGCCCGAACTGGCGGCCGTCGGCCTTGAGCACGACGATGTTGACGATCAGCTGCGACTGGTTGGCGGCCGGCTCGAGCCCGAGCTCCGAGTGCAGGTAGACAATCGGCAGCAGGTTGCCGCGCAGCCGATAGAACAGCGCGTCCTGGATCCGCTCGATGCCGCGCGTCGCCTGGTCGCCCTCGAGCCGCACGAGTTCGAGCAGGCTCACCTGGGGTATGGCGTAGCGTTCGCCGCCGGCCGACACCATCAGTGCCGGGATGATGGCGAGGGTGAGCGGGATCTTGATCTTCAGCGTCGTGCCGCGTCCGACGGCGCTCTGGATGTCGACCTGTCCGCCAATCTTCTCGATGTTGGTCTTGACGACGTCCATGCCGACGCCGCGGCCGGATACGTTGGTGATCGTCTCGGCGGTGGAGAAGCCGGGCAGGAAGACGAGGTTGATCGCCTCGTGGTCGCTCATCGTCTGCGCCTGCTCGACGGTGATGAGGGCGCGCTGCAGGGCCTTGGCGCGGATCTTCACCGGGTCGATGCCGGCGCCGTCGTCGGAGATCTCGATGTTGATCTGGCCGCCCTCGTGGAATGCCCGCAGTTGCAGGCAGCCTTCGGCCGGCTTGCCGTTCGCGAGCCGTTCGGCCGGCGTCTCGATGCCGTGGTCGACCGAGTTGCGGATGACGTGAGTGAGCGGGTCCTTGATCGCCTCGATGATCGTCTTGTCGAGATCGGTCTCCTTCCCCTCCATCTCGATCCGCACCTGCTTGCGGCACGCGGTCGCGAGGTCGCGCACCACGCGCGGGAATTTGCTCCAGATGTTCCCGATTGGCTGCATGCGCGTCTTCATCACGCCCTCCTGCAGCTCGGAGGTGACGAGATTGAGGCGGCCGGTTGCGCCGGCAAACGACGAGTCGGTCTGGGTGGCGGTGAACTGGAGGATCTGGTTGCGTGCGAGCACCAGTTCGCCGACCAGGTTCATCAGCTTGTCGAGCAGCACCACATCGACGCGCAGCGACGAGTCGGAGACATGGTGCCGGTCGCGGTGCTCGTCGTCGTGGACGCCGGCGACAGGGGCCTCCGCGATCGGGATCGGCGAGACGGCAGCCGCGGCACTGGCCACGGGCTGCGGTGGCGTGGGCGGCGTGGGTGCCGGTTCCCCGGCGGGCGCCGGTGGCGGCGCGGCGGCGACAGGCAGGGGCTGCGCCTGGGCCTGAGACGCCGGCTGGTTCAGCCGCGTCAGCTCCGCGATCAGCGCCGAATGATCTTCCTCGGGCTCCAGGCCGGTCCGTTCGACGCTGGTCAAAATGCGACGAATCGCATCAACCATCGTCAGCAGCCCGGTGGTCATCTCCTCGTTGAGCACCAGCTTGCCATCACGCATGTGACTGAGAAGGTTCTCGCCGATGTGCGAGACAGCTTCGAGCTTGGTGAAGCCGAGGAAGCCGCAGGTCCCTTTGATCGTGTGAATTGTCCGGAAGATGCTGCTGAGCCGCTCGCGGTTGGTCGGGTCTTTCTCGAGTTCTACAAGATCGCGATCGAGGCGATCGAGGTTCTCGTTGCTCTCGATCAGAAACTCTGTGACCAGTTCTTCGTTGTCTGCCATGGTCCGCGCTCTCCTGAAGCGGCCGGTTGCCCACTGCTCGCGGGCGTGCGTTGCCATGGAGTCGAGCAAGCGGGTTGCCGACAGATGGCCGGTCAACTCGAGCGCAAATGTCTGAGGGAATCACGCGATGGCAGGTGGTCTCCTTACGGGCGAAGTCGACACGTGTCGGCGCACCGTCGATCTGAAACGGCGTCGTAAGTGTGAGTGAACTCATGCGTTACGGGCCGTGAACTCAAGCGTTGATGATGAAGCCGCGCGTACAATCGCGTCGTGGATGTGTTGACCGCGCTCGGCCGCATGCTGCCATTCGCGTTCGCCTCGGGCGTGAATCTCTACGCGACCATTGCGGTGGCTGGCCTCTGCGCACGCCTCGGCCTGGTGACGCTTCCGGATCAGTTCCGCATCTTCAGCCACGGCGCCGTGATCGCCATCGCCCTGACCATGTATCTGGTGGAGTTCATCGCGGACAAGGTGCCGTGGGTCGATACGGCATGGGACGCCGTGCACACCGTTATCCGCCCGCTGGGGGGTGCGATGGTGGCAGTGGTGGCCTTGGGCGATGCGGGCCAGGGAACGCAGGCGATCGCCGCGCTGGTTGGTGGGTCGGTGGCGCTGACGACGCACCTGACGAAGGCCGGCACGCGCGCGGTCGCGAATACATCGCCGGAGCCGTTCAGCAACTGGACGCTGAGCCTCGCCGAAGACCTGTTCGTCGTGGCGCTGACGTGGTTCGCGACGCAGCACCCGATGCTGGCAGCCGGCGTGACCGTCGTGCTGCTGGCCGGCATCGTGGCCGCTGGCTCGTTTCTATTCAAAGCGGCCAGGCGCCGGTTCCGTGCGAGGCCACGCGCTCAGGGCACCGGGGCGGCTGGCGCACCGTAGGCCCACGCGAACCCCTCGGCCACGACGGTGTCCGGGACGCCGTGCCGGCCGTCATATTCCTGGTAGGTCACGTCGTAGCCGAGCCCGCGCAGCCGCGGTACGAAGCGGCGGCTGGTGTCGTCGATCGGCATCACGGCGTCGCCGGTGCCGTGCGAGATGAAGATGCGCGGCTTGCCCTGCACGGCCACCGGCGCGAGTACACCCGGCGAGAAGGCCAGGATGCGGCCGAACAGGTGGCCGGCGCCGATGCCGAACGACAGCGCATAGGAGGCGCCGTCGGAGTGCCCGCCCACTGCCATTCGCGCCCTGTCCACCGAACATCGGCCGAACGTCTGCGCCAGCGCGGTGGAGAGGAAGTCGGCGTCCGGACCGTAGCCGCCGAGGACGAGATCCCATGTGCGCTGGTCGCGCGAGTCCGGCGCGAGGATAATGACGCCGTGCGCATCAGCCATCCGGAACGCGTAGAACACCGATTGAGCGGTGCCGCCGGCGCCGTGGAACAGCACGAGCAACGGCATCGGGGTGCCGGCCGAGTAGCTGGCGGGCAGGAAGAGAAGCCCGTCACGCTCGTGGTCGAGATCCAGCGGATGCGTGCCCGGACCGAGAGTCGCGGCGGCGGGGCGTCTGCCGGCCGCGGTCAGGACGAGTCCGGCCGTGGCGCCCAGAAAGGCGCGGCGTGTGGGTGGCATCGACGAGCGCACGTTATCCTCTCCTTTCAGCCGGTGCAACGATCCTGATGACCTCATCGCTCGCGCTCGTCCTGCTGTTCGTCGGCAGCGGTACTGCCGCCCTCATCTACGAGGTGGTCTGGCAGCAGCTCCTCCAATTGGTGATTGGGTCGTCCACGGTCTCACTCGGCGTGCTGCTGGGCACCTACATGGGCGGCATGTGTCTGGGCAGCCTGTTGGCGCCGCGCCTGGTGCCGCGCGCCAGGCACCCCCTGGCGGTCTACGCCGGCCTCGAGGTCGCGATCGGGGCAATGGGTCTGCTCCTGCTCTGGGGCATGCCGCTGGTGACCCGTCTGTATGTCAGCGTAGGGGGCCTCGGCGCTGGCGGCGTGTTGATGCGGGCGCTGGTGGCCGGCATCTGCCTGGTACCGCCAACCTTTGCGATGGGTGCCACGCTGCCGGTCATGGCGCGCTCGGTCGACGGCACACCTGACGGCAGGGCTCGCCTCGGATTCTTCTACGCCGGCAACCTCGCAGGCGCCGTGTTCGGGTGCCTGCTCGCCGGCTTCTACCTGCTACGAGTGTTCGACATGGCCATCGCCACGTATGTGGCTGTGGCGATCAACCTTGTGGTGGCGGCGCTGGCGTGGCGGGCAAGTCGAGGCACGGCGTCGATGCCAGGGCTCACCATTGCGGTGGCCCAGGGGCCGGCGCGCCCCTCAACAGAAGCGGCGGCCGCGAGGCACCGGCTGTATCTGGTGATGGCGGGGTCGGGCTTCTGTGCGCTGGCGGCGGAAGTGGTCTGGACCCGCATGCTGGGGCTGCTGTTCGGCGCGACGGTCTACACGTTCTCCATCGTCCTTGCGGTGTTCCTCATCGGTCTCGGTATCGGCAGCACCACGGCGGCGTCACTGGGCCGCCGGCTGGTCCGGCCGGCGCTGTGGCTCGGCTGGGTGCAGCTCGGGTCGGTGGTGGCCATGGTATGGTCGGCCCACGCGCTCGCCAACGTGCTGCCGTACTGGCCTCCCAGCGATGCCGGGGCGGTCTCCATCTGGGCGGTGTTCCGCGTCGACTTCCTGCGTGCCGTCTTTGCCATCCTGCCGGCGCCGATCCTCTGGGGCGCCAGCTTCTCGCTGGCTCTGGCTGCTTCCGGTGACGACACTGCCGACCAGGGCGACACCGTCGGACGCCTGTACGCGGCCAACACGATCGGGGCGATTGCCGGTGCGCTCGTCACCAGCCTTGTGCTGGTGCGATGGTTCGGTTCGCAGCATGCGCAGCAGGTGATGACAGTGGTCGCGTCGTGCGGTGGCGCGTTGTTGCTGTGGACCAGCGGCGGCAAGCGGCCGGCGCTGGTGATACGCACCGCGGCCGTGCTGACGACGCTGCTGCTGGCGCTTGCCGTAGCGCCACTGCCAGGCGTGCTCGTCGCCTACGGCCGGCACGCGGCCAACTGGGTCGGCCACGCGCACGAGATCATCTACGTCGGCGAAGGGATGCATGCGTCGATCGCGGTATCGCGGACCGAGGACGGCGTGCTGAACTATCACAACGCCGGCAAGGTGCAGGCGTCGAGCCAGCCGGCCGACATGCGGCTGCAGCGCATGCTGGGCCATCTCACCACACTCATTCCCGAGAAGCCGCGCAAGGTGCTGGTGATCGGTTGCGGCGCTGGCGTCACCGCCGGAGCAGTGAGTGTCAACCCCGCGGTGGAACAGGTCACCATCGTCGACATCGAGCCGCTGGTGCCGCAGGTGACACGTGCCTACCTCGGCTCGGTGAACCACGACGTGCTGAAGAACCCGAAGGTGCGTGTCGTCGCCGACGATGCGCGGCATTTCCTGCTGACCACCACCGAGACGTTCGACGCCATTACGTCGGACCCGCTCGACCCATGGGTGAAGGGCGCGGCGACGCTCTACACGAAAGAGTTCTTCGACGTCGCACGTCAGCACCTGAACCCGGGCGGCGTGATGACGCTCTACGTGCAGCTGTTCGAGAGCAGCCCGGCGGCGGTGAAGTCCGAAGTGGCGACCTTCTTCGAGGCGTTCCCGGAAGCGCTGGTCTTCGGCAACGTGTTCGAGGGGCACGCCATCGACACCGTGCTGGTGGGGCAGGCGCGGAAGCCGGCGATCTGGGTGGACGAAATCGAGGGCATGCTGCGCCATCCGTCGTTCGCGGCGGTCGACAGCTCGCTCATTCAGGCAGGCATCTACGGCGCCGCCGATCTGTTCGGCAACTATGCCGGCCGTGCCCGCGACCTGAGAGGGTGGCTCGCCGACGCGCAGGTGAACCGCGATCTCGACCTCCGGCTGCAGTATCTGGCGGGTCTCGGATTGAACGAACACAGCGGCGACGAGATCTATCGCGAGATGCTCGACTACCGCACGTATCCCGACGACCTCTTCGTTGCCACGGACGCAACCGTGGACGACCTCAAGGCCGCGATGGCCGGAGTGCGCGAATGACACGACATGCGGTGGCGGTCAGTGCGGTGTTGCTGCTCGTAGCCACGGCCGCGTGCCAGAAGGAGGCGCCGGCACCGGTCGAGACCCGCGCGCCTGCGAGCGCGGCGCACATGGTGGCGCGGAGCGGGCTGGCCATGGGCTCGTCGCTGACGCTCATGGCGTGGACGGCAGACGATGACCCGGCTAACCGCGCGTTCGACGCGGTGTTCACCGAGTTCAACCGGCTCGACGCCCTGATGAGCGTGTGGAAGGCCGGCAGCGACGTCCTGCGGCTCAATGCCGCCGCCGGGCAGCATCCGGTGCCGGTCAGCCCGGACACGCTCGAGGCGTTGACCACCGCGCGGCAGGTGAGTGAGTGGACCGGTGGCAAGTTCGACGTCACATTCGGGGCGCTGTCCGACATCTGGAAGTTCGATCAGGACCAGGACGACTCGGTGCCGTCCGCGGCAGCCATTGCGGCGCGGGTCGGGTTGATCGACTACCGCAAGCTGCGGCTCGACGCGCAGGTGGGCACCGCATTCCTCGAGCAGAAGGGGATGCGGGCGCACCTCGGCGGCATCGGGAAGGGGCTGGCGGTGGACCGTGCGGTGGCGCTGCTGCGCGGAGCGGGGCTGAAGGATTTCTCGATTCAGGCCGGCGGCGATCTCTACGTGGCGGGGAAGCACGGCGACCGCGCATGGCGGCTTGGCATTGCCGACCCGCGCGCGCCGGACGGCGCCGTGTTCGCACGTGTCGAACTGGCGGACAGCACCTTCAGCACGTCGGGCGACTACGAGCGCTTTTTCATCAAGGACGGTGTGCGCTACCACCACATCCTGGACCCGGCCACCGGGCAGCCGTCGCGCCTGAGCCGCAGCGTCACCATCCTCTCGAAGCGCGCGATTCTCGCCGACGGCCTGAGCACCGGCGTCTTCCTGCTCGGACCCGAGAAGGGGATGGCGCTCATCGAGCAGCTACCAGATGTGGAAGGGGTGATTGTCGGCGCCGACAACCAGGTGCACGTGTCGAGCGGCCTGCAGGGGAAACTCGAGATCATCCACGAACCGACGCCGGGAACCTAGACGCCCACCTTCTCGCCAACCCGCAGGTTCTTCGCCTTGCGGTGCACGACGATCCAGTGCACGCACTTCTTCTCGTCGGCGTAGAGCCGCTCGCAGTCGTCGCAGCGGACGCACTCGGAGCGGATGATCTGCGGCCCGCGAATGGCGCCCCATTCGCAGGTGCGTTCGCAGATCTTGCAGGTCTTGCATTCGGACCAGCGCTTGATGCGGAACAGCGTGGTGACCTGCGACATGAGGCCGAGCATCGCGCCAACCGGGCAGAGGAAGCGGCAGTAGAGGTTCCGCACCACCAGGCTCGCCACCAGCAGCGTGCCGAGCATCGTCCATAGCAGGACCGAGCCCTCACGCGTGAACATCCAGAACGGTTCGACGTAGCGATACACCGTGAAGTGGTCGGTCGCGGCGTAGTAGCCGACGACCGCCACCAGCAGCACGTACTTGACGTAGCCGGCGTAGCGCTCGACCCGGGCCGACGGTTCCCAGCGCAGCTTTTTCGGGACCACGGCATCAAGTAGTTGCGTGAGGGCGCCGAAGGCGCAGATGCGGCCGCAATACAGCCGACCCCACAGCAGTGTCGTCACCACGGTGAAGGTGCCGATCAGGTACCAGGCAATGCTGTACTTGAACTCGGGAAAATCCCAGTGCACGAAGCGGAAGATGTCGGTCACCGAGATGAGCGTGCTCTTGGTCACGCCGAGGTAGGCCACCGACATCGCCAGCGCCGCGTACTTGAGCGGCTGGCTCCGGCGGAAGAAGCTGACCATCGCGAAGGCGAAGAACAGCGACATCAACGCCAGGTCTGTCGCCTGAGGCCGCAGGATGTCGGCCCAGGTCTCGGTCTTCACCTCATTGTCGAACCCCCATGGGTCGGCGTCGCTGGCTGGCTGTGCCGCGGCGCCAGCGGGTGGAGCCACGGTCGGTTCCTGCGCGCGCACGGCGACCGGTCCACTCAGCAGCACCAGCAGGGCGATGGGAAGCAGCGTGGAGGCCGCCCGGTTCAACGCTTCACCGCGTTCGGGGCGAGCAGGGCGCGGGCGACGCTGCGGGTCGAGTCGCGAATGGCGCGGGTGGCGCTGCCGATGCTGAGCGAGGCGCGCGAGACGAAGTCGATGTCGGCGCCGGGTTGGAACTTGTCGAAGATGCTCTTGCCCTTGAACTGGTCCGCGAACTCCTGCGGTTCGACCGAGAAGTAGCCATACGGTTCGGAGTCGTAGTCGACGACCACGTTGTTGATGGTGCCGTTGGTGTTCAGCCCCACCAGGATGTGGATGGCACCGTGGTAGCCGTGCTCCTGCGGCACCAGGTCGGTGGTCCAGAAGATGTAGCCGATGACCGGCGCATTCGGCGTCTTTGCCGGGTCAGCGCCGTAGGCCGTCCAGTGCAACGGGTTGCCGCCAAGAGTCGAGAACGCCACGGCGTTCGGGAAGAGTTTCTTGAAGTGCCCCTCGGGCTTCGGGTTCGTGAAGATGCGGTCGGCGGCGGCAAGCGCAATTCCGCTTGTCAGCAGCAGAACGACCAGTGCAGCAAGTCTCTTCAAACAAGATCCTCCGGTGGCCGATTATCCCGGCGAGGGAAACAGGGCGTCAAGCTTCTTTGCGGGCGGTCAGTTGGGGACGGGCAGGTAGACGTAAGCGGAGGTGCCGGCGCCGGGGGCGCTGGAGAGCGTCAGCTGCCCGCCGCTCTGCCTGATGATGCCGTAGGCGGTCGACAGTCCGAGCCCGGAACCCTGGCCGAACGGCTTGGTTGTGAAGAACGGTTCCAGCGCCCGGCCGAGGGTGTCGGCGTCCATGCCGTGGCCGGTGTCCGCGATGACCAGTTCGGCGTAGAGGCCATCGGACAGCCCCGGCACGTTGGCGTTGACCACCGTCACCACCGCTGTCTGCACGGTGATGATGCCGCCTTCGGGCATCGCGTCGCGCGCATTCAAGAGCAGGTTCAGGATGACGTGGTCGATCTGCACGCGGTCGACGATGACCTCCGGATCGGGAGTGGCGAAGTGCAGATCGACGGTGATGCGAGGTCCGAATATCGTCGGCAGCGCGCCGATGCTGGTGCGGACGAGCTCGCCGAGCCTGGCCCGCCTGGGCTGCAGCAACTGGCGGCGGCTGAAGGCGAGCAACTGGTGGGTCAGCCCGCGCGACCGCTCCGCCGCGTCGCGGATGGCCTTGAATTCGGGGCGGTCCGGTTCGTCCTCGAGCAGCCCGTCGGTGTGTCCGAGGATGACCGTGAGCATGTTGTTGAACTCATGCGCCACTCCGCCCGCGAGGTGCCCGATGGCCTGAAGGCGCTGGGCATGGCGCAACTGCTCCTCGAGGGCGTGACTTCGTTCGAACCCCTCGACCGCGAGGTTGAAGGTTTCGGACAGTTCCTTCAACTCGGCCCCTCCGGCAGGCGCGACGCGCACCGTCAGGTCGCCCGCGCGCACCCGCGTAATGGCGCTGACCAGCGCCTCGACCGGCCCGAGCACCAGCCGTCGGGCCGCCCGGTTCACCGCCAGCAGGGCCACCAGCAGGCCGAGTCCGAGGAACATCGACTGCATCAGCAGCGTACGGTTGAAAGGACGGAGCGCCACCGTTGTCGGATAGCCGACGGCAAGAAGCATGGTGTTCTTCGGGACACCGCCCCAGGTTGCCGTGACGTAGCGAAGCACGACGCCGTCCACGCCAGAAGTGTCTCTGCCGATGCGGTCAGACTCGCGGATGCGCTGCATGGCCTCCGGTGACATGCGCGTGCCGACGAACAGCTCTGGCAGCTGCGAGCGGTAAAGGACGACGCCCTCGCGATCCATGACGCTGCTGATTGCCGCGTTGGCGACCGGCGCGGCACCGAGTAGCCGATCGAGCCAGACCAGGGTGAAGCGGGCGTAGAGCACGCCGCTCACAACACCGTTGACCATCATCGGGTGGGCCAGCACGAGGTCCTGCTGGGCGGTTCCGGCCTGTGGCCCGCCGCTCGCCACGACGAGTTCCCGCTCGGCCAGGACGCGTGCGAACCACGCCGACCCGCGCAGCCCGTTCGCCTCTGGGCGCGCCGAGCAGATCGGCCGTCCGGCCAGATCGACGACGCCGATATTGGTGAGATAGGGGTGAACGGTCAGCAGGCCCGCGAGGGTCTGGTCGCAGAGCGGACCGCCGGCGCGGATGGCCGGGATGTCCTGCAGGACGGTGAGCAGTTGATGGACGCTGTCGACGAGGCGGTTCAGGTCGGCGGCAACCGCTGCTGTGGTCTGTCGCGCATCATCGACAAAGCGTTCGAGTGCAGCGCTCCGCTGTTGCAGGTTCGCGACGGTCGATGCCGCCACGACCGGCAGGAGGGCCACCAACACGAGCAGAACGAGCCGCGAGCGAAGGCGGCCCGCCGAAAGATCTCGGAGCATCTGACGGAATCATGCCGCAAATGGCACGCCGTCCGGTGGGTGTCGCTGGAGTGCCTTCGTGGGTGTTCGAGGGCTGCGAGGCCGCCGCCGCTGTCGGACCGGGGGCCGCCTCGACGGCGGGCTGCCGGGGTGTCGTCGACGGCATACCGCCGCTCAGCGGTCCATCACGAGCAATTCGAGATAGATGTCGTCGCCGTTCACCTTGAACGGGCAGATCGCACGCATGGTGTCGGCGCCGTAGCGCGTCGCGAAGTCCGAGCCGACGGTGACGCTCGGGATGGCGATGGCGGACGCGGGTTCATGCGTCGCCAGCTTCGTCCTGAACGAACCGGCTACCAGATTGGCCACTTCGCCCATCGCGTCGGGCATGTCGCCGTTCACCTCGCCCGGTTCCATGCCGAGCATGGCCGCGGCAATCATGTTCGCGGTGTCGACGGAGGTGTGGATGCACACCAGGCCGGTTCGATATCCCGCGAACGACACGGCTGCGGCGACGTGCGACGGCCAACTCGTCTGCGGCGGCCCCGGCTCGAACGGCTGCTTCTCGACCGTGTGTCCGATCATCATGTCGAAGACTTCGCTGACCGCTGATACGAGGTGGTCAGTGAGAAGGGGAGGCATATCCATCGCGTCTGCTCCTCAAGCGTATGGCGCTTATGACCGCGCCGCGATGGCGGCCTGGATCCGTTCCTTGATCGTGTCCGGCGTGAACGGCTTGACGACGTAGTTGTTGACGCCGGCGTCGAGGGCCTGGACGATGTCCTCCTGCGCTGCGTTGGTGGTAACCATGATGACGGGCAGGTGCTTGGTCTGGTCGTTCGCCCGGACGGCGCGGATGAATTCGACTCCGCTCATCTCGGGCATGTTCCAGTCGGTGATGATCATGTCGATCGGCACGGCCGCCAGCTTCTCCACGCCCTCACGGCCGTTCGCCGCTTCCGCGTAGTCGCTGTAGCCGATCTTGTTCAGCGTGTTGATGATGATGCGACGCATCGTGCTCGAGTCGTCGACAACCAGAATTTTCATGGCTGCTCCAAGTTGATGTCACTGACGCCGTCGTAATCGGCCGAACCGTGCTACGGTTGAATTCATGCCCGAGCGTTCGCCGAGTGACGAATGGGTGGAGGCCGCCAACTGCCTCGCCACTGTGGCACACACCCTGTCCAGCGCCGTGCACGAAGCCAACAACATGCTGCAGGTCATCAGCGGCTCCGCCGAGATGATTCAGATGCACGGCGGGTTGCCTGCCAGCGTGCTGAAGCGCACCGACATCATTTCCGAGCACGCGCAGCGCGTCTCTGCCCTCATCGGCTCGTTGCGCGACCTGTCGAAGGTTGGACCGATCCGGCCAGCCGAGTCCACGAACGTGGTGACGGTCGTCACCTCGGCCCTCGACCTGCGCCGGCATGCACTCAACCGCGGACAGATTGCGGTCACCATCGACGCCGGCGCTCGGCCGCCGCTGGCGCGCGCCAGCTGGCGACCGCTCATGCAGATCGTGCTGAACCTGTTGCTGAACGCCGAGCGTGCGCTGCACGGGCGTGCCGGTGCGACGATTGCCGTGCGAGCGCGGCATGAGGGAGATGAGGTGGCACTGTCGGTGGCCGACAACGGCGTCGGGCTGCCGGAGCCGCTGCCGCTGCCGTGGACGCTGCAGGAGCGGCCGGATGCGTCGCCGCTGCTCGGCCTCGGGCTGCTGGTGGTACGCCGGCTGGCGGAACGCCAGGGTGGCTCGTTCGAACTGCGGACCGGTGCCGACGGCACCACCGCAGTAGTCAGGCTGCCGGCCGCCTAGTCGAGCGCGGTGTCGGGCGTCGGCTTGTTGGCGCCTTCGAGGCGCTGCAGCTTGTCGATGAGCGTCGTCCGACTCAGGTTCAGCAGCCGGGCGGCGCGCCGCTTGTTGCCGCCGGTCTTCTCGAGCGAACGCAGGATGAGCTCGCGTTCGAGCTGCGACACCACCGACGTGAAGTTCAGGCCTTCATCGGGGATGGTCACCGTCGACATCACCTCGGTGCGGGTCGGACTGGTCATGTCTTCCGGCAGCATCTCGGGCGTGATCTCGGACGAGCGGCCGCTGAGTGCCACGGCATGCTCAACCGCGTTCTCGAGTTCGCGGATGTTGCCCGGCCAGTCGTACGACATCAGGGCGCGCACGGTCGATTGCGGCATGGTGCGCGGCGCGACGCCGTTGCTCTTGCACGACTTCTTGACGAAGTGCTGGGCGAGCAGCGGGATGTCCTCGCGGCGGGCGCGCAGCGGCGGCAGCGGAATCGGCACGACGTTCAGGCGATAGAAGAGGTCTTCGCGGAAGGTGCCTTCGCGCACCATCTTGCGCAGGTCGCGGTTGGTGGCGGCGATGACCCGCACATCGAACTTCACCGGCTTCGAGTCGCCGACGCGCTCCACCTCGCGCTCCTGAAGCGCCCGCAGTAACTTGGCCTGCACCGCCATCGGCATGGACGCGACTTCGTCGATGAACAGCGTGCCGCGGTGGGCGGTTTCGAACCGGCCGATGCGGGCATTCACCGCGCCGGTAAACGCACCCTTGACGTGACCGAACAGCTCCGCTTCGACGAGCCCTTCCGGGATCGCGGCTGCGTTGAAGCCGATGAAGGGGTAGTCGCGACGCGGGCTGTTGTCGTGAATGGTGCGTGCGATAAGTTCCTTGCCTGTGCCGGTCTCGCCGATGATGAGCACGGTGCTGTTCATGGCCGACACGAGTTCCAGCCGCTGCAGCACGTGCTTCATGGCCGGTCCGGCACCGACCACGGAGTCGAACCGGAACGCCGAGGCGTTAGCCTCGAGGGCGGCATCGGCTTCCGCTTCGCGCGTGTTGATGGCGTTCCAGAGCCGGGCGGTGAGGTCGGCCAGCGAGAATGGCTTGGTGAGGAAGTCGATGGCGCCGCGCCTGATGGCCGCCACGGCTTCGGGCACGCCGCCCGAGCCGGTCATGATGACGGTGCGGATGTCAGGGTAACGGTCGAGCGCGGCGTAGAGAATGTCCATCCCGTTGCCGTCGGGCAGCGCCAGGTCGAGCACGAGGCCGTCGTAGGCGAAGCCCTCCAGGCGGGACAACGCGTCGGTGGCATCGCCGGACTGCGCCACCGAGAACCCACGCGCCTCGAGTGCGTCGGCAACCAGCTGGCGAAGTTCGGCTTCGTCATCGACGACGAGCACCGTGGGACGGGTGGACATAACAGGGCTGAGAATCGTCAGGTGAGTCGCACCACGTACCTGCGGGGAATTCGGCCCGCCCTCGTGCTCAAGAGATTTTCGGCAGTGACGATTAGTAGTATTGATCATGTTGGCCGGCTTCTCAGCACAGAAGCGGTCGAAAGCGGCAACGTGCGATTTTGGCGATGCAGTAGCGGTCAACATGATTACCGATAACCTCGCAAACGCGTTCGAAGTCCTGGTCGTCGATGACGAACCGGCCGCCAGGGAACTGCTGCTGGAGTTCTTCCAGTCGCGCGGCTTCACGGTCACCGGTGCACAGGACGGCCGTGCGGCCATCTCTTCTCTCCAGCGTTCGAACGGAAGCTATGGCCTCGTCGTGACCGATCTGAGCCTGCCAGGGGCGGATGGCTTCGCTGTACTGCAGGCGGCGCGCCAGTCCAATTCCGCCTGCTATGTCGTTATCGTGACGGGCTACGCGTCACTTGACTCGGCCATACGCGCGGTTCGGGTCGGCGCCTACGATTACCTCACCAAGCCCTTCTCCTTGAGCCAGCTCGAAATCATTCTCGACCGTATACAGGACCGCATCAAACTGCAGGAATCGAGCAGGCGATTCAAGCCGGGGCCGACCGGTGCCGATTTCCCCGAACGTAACGAGAGCGCGGCGGCGCAGTTCAACGTGCGGCTGGGCGCCATCGAACAGAGCCTGCTGCGGATCGAACGCGCACTCATGCGCGACAAATAGACGTCTCCCCGACGTGCCCTGTCGGCCAGCCGACAGGGTCGTTCCGCATTTCCTCGATAAAACCACACGTGGCACGCCTGAACGGCTGGGGCACCGCCCTTGCTCAGTCCTCTGGCGGACGCTCACTGTGGACAACACCATCTCCGATTCCGCCATCGTCGCTGCTCTCGGCCGCCAACTGAATCGCGCCGTTGCGCGCCAGCAGGTCGCCGCCAGCAACATCGCCAACCTCGATACCCCCGGCTTCCGAGCCCGGGACGTCCAGTTTGCGGACACGCTCGATGCGTCGCTGCAGACCACCGGGCCTGACGCACCGGTCGTGACCGAGGCGGAAGGGCTCGCGGCCCGCCGCGACGGCAATACCGTGCAGATGGACCGTGAACTCCTGAATCTCACCCGCGCCTCGGGCGACTTCAGCGCCGCGCAGACCGCGCTGGCCGCGAAGTTCCGTCTCGTGCGCTACGCCATCAACGAAGGACGCTGACCATGTCACTTGCCGCCGCCATCAAGGCCAGCGCCTCCGCACTCGACGCCGAGCGCGCCCGTCTGGAAGTGGCCGTCTCGAACATCGCGAATGCCGAGTCGACGCGTGGCCCGGACGGACTCCCGTATCGCCGCCGCGACGTCGTTCTCTCGCCGCAGACGATGGAGGCGTTCGACGCCGCCCTCGGTCGGGCCGGCGCCATCGGCGTGCAGGTGAACAACATCGTCGAGGACCAGACGGCCTTCCGGAAACGCTACGAACCTTCGCATCCGGATGCCGACGGCGAAGGCTTCGTCTCCGTACCGAATGTCGACGTCCCTGAAGAGATGGTGGACATGGTCGGCGCGGCGCGCGCCTATCAGGCCAACATCACCGCCATCAACGTCATTCGCGACACCGTTCAGCGGTCGCTCGAACTCGGAAAGTAAACCATGGCCATCGACCCCATCTCCGCACGCGCGATCACCTCCGCTGTCCAGAAGCCTGGCGCCGCAACGTCCTCCGACGCCGCCGCGCAGAGTTCGGCCACCAGCTTCACCGACTCGCTGACACACCTGATCGACTCGGTCAACGACTCGGCGAGCACCGCGAACAGCGCGGTCAACGACATGGTGACCGGCAGCGGCGATGTGCATCACGCCATGCTGGCGCTCCAGCGCTCGGAGACGATGCTCGAACTCACCGTCCAGGTCCGCAACAAGCTGATGCAGGCCTATCAGGACGTCATGCGCATGCCCATGTAGGTGGCGGCTCAACGCTGACCGAGGCCAACTTCCGTGAATCCCGATCAACTACTCGCGCACTTCAAGCGCCTGACGTCGACCCTGTCGGCGACGCAGCTTGCCTCGCTGGCGGCGGTGTTCGTGGCTGTTGTCGGCATCCTCGTCGGCTCGGCGTACTACATCAACACGCCGACCTACGCCGTCCTGTTCTCGGATATGGACTCCGAGTCGGCGTCAAGTGTCATCACGAAGCTGAAGGCGGCCAAAGTGGATTACCAGCTCGATGCCGGGGGGCGGACCGTGCGGGTCCCGAATTCGCGCATCGACGAGTTGCGGCTCGACTTCTCGTCGCAGGGGATGCCGTCGAGCGGCCGCATCGGTTTCGAGATCTTCGACCGCACCGCCTTCGGTACGACCGAGTTTCTCGAGCACGTGAACTATCGCCGGGCGCTCGAGGGCGAACTGGCCCGCACGATCTCCACGATCAGCGAAGTGGCCAGCGCACGCGTCCACATCGCCATGGCGAAGGACTCGCTGTTCGCGGCCGACACGCAGCAGGCGAAGGCGTCGGTGGTCCTGAAGCTGCGAGGTAACCGGCCGCTGGCCGCGCAGACGATCGCCGGCATCACCGGACTGGTGGCGTCGAGCGTCGAAGACCTGCGGCCCGAGTCGGTCGTGGTGCTCGACACCTTCGGTCGGTCGCTGACGCCGCGCACCGAGGACGAGAACGCCAGCCCGGGTTTGAACCTGGACAAGCAGCAGCGGCTCGAGCGCGACCTCACCACCAAGCTGGTGGCGATGCTCGAACCGGTGGTCGGCGAAGGGCGAGTGCGCGTGAATATCGCGGCGCGGCTCAACGCCAGCTCCTCGGAAGAGACCGAGGAAACCTGGGACCCGGCGTCGGTCCTGCGCACCAGGCAGACGTCGTCGGACATCGGTGCCAGCCCTTCCGGCAGCCCGTCCGGGGTGCCGAACGGCGGTGCCGGCATCGCCGGCGCCCGCGCGAACACGCCGCCCCCGGTCGCGGCTGTCCCGGCCACCACCATCACGTCCGTGCCGAGCGGCTCGCCGACCCAGCGCACCACCGAGTCGGCGTCATACGAGATCCCGCATCGCATCGTGCGCACGATCTCGCCGAGCGGGCAGGTGGCGCGTCTGTCCGTGTCGGTGCTGGTCGACGACGACCGGACCACCGAGGCGCCGAAGGATGGACAGGCTGGCGCCCCGGCGGCGCGCAGCGCGGAACAGATGAAGAAGATTCGCGACCTCGCCGCTGGCGCTGTGGGCGTCGACGAGGAGCGCGGTGACACGCTGACGGTCGAGAACATTTCCTTCGATGACAACATGCCGGCCGTGCCGGAGGCGCCGACCACCATGATGGAACGTGTCACGACGGTGGTGACGTCCGACCAGCTCCAGGGTCTTGGTCGCACGCTGGGCGTGATCCTGCTGGCTGGCCTCGCGTTCCTGCTCTTCCTGAAGCCGGTGATGAACCGGGCGCTGGTGCCCGCGAGCCAGATGATGTCGTTGCCGGCAATGCCGGCGGGAGTGGCGGCGATGACGTTGCCCGGCGGCACCAGCGGTGCCCCGCATCCCACCATTGCCCAACTCGAGCAACAGACCGATGTGCCCCGCGATCAGCGCAAGCTGCCGGTCCTGACGCGCAACGTCTCGAGTCTCGCCGACGCAGAACCTGAGTCAGTGGCCCGCCTGGTGCGGAGCTGGATTACGGACAATGAATAAGGACGGCGTGCACGTCGCACCCGAGGCGCTCAGTGGCGCTCGCAAGGCTGCCATTCTCATGATGGCGATCGGCGAGGAACGCTCGTCACGGGTCTTCCGCTTCATGCAGGAAGATGAGATCGAGAAGGTGGCGCGCGAGATCGCGGCGCTCGGGCAGACCTCCGCGGACGTCGGTGAGCAGGTGCTCGAAGAGTTCCAGAGCCTGGCGAGCGCCGCCGAACTGATGCAGTCGGGCGGCGTCGAGCAGGCGCGCCGGCTGCTTGCCAAGTCGCTCGGCCCAGAGGTCTCGCGCCGGGTCTTCGACCGCGTCATGCGCTCGTTCAAGCAGAACGAGGGGTTCCTCGCGCTCGAAAAGACGAATCCCCAGCAGCTGTCGAAGCTCATCCTTGGCGAGCACCCGCAGACCATCGCGCTCATCCTGGCGCACCTGAATCCCATTCCCGCGGCGCAGCTCGCATCGCAGCTGCCCGAGCACCTGCGGGCCGACGTGCTGCTCCGCATGGCCAGCATCGAGGAAATCTCGCCCGAAGTGATCGGTCGCATCTCGCACGTCATCGAGCAGCGGCTCAAGACCGTCGGCGGTCCGTCGCGCGAGCAGCGCGGCGGCGTGCGCGCAGTCGCCGAACTGTTCAACCGGCTCGATCGCAGCATCAGTCAGCCGGCGCTGGAACGGATCGAAGCCGTCTCGCCGGACATGGCGGTGGCCATCCGCAACCTGATGTTCGTCTTCGACGACCTCAAGAACATCGAGGAATCGGGCATCCGCGAAATCATCAACCGCGCCGACAAGCGTGCGCTGACGATCGCGCTGAAGGGGGCCGCCGAGGAGATTCGGGCGCGCTTCTTCCAGAACATGTCGAAGCGCGCCGCCGAACTCCTGAAGGAAGAGATGGAGATCATGGGCGCCGTCCGGTTGCGCGAAGTCGAGAAGGCGCAGCAGGAAGTCGTCGCCATCGCCCGCAAGCTCGAAGAGGAAGGGCTCATCACCACCGGAGCCGGTGCCGGAGAAGCCTATGTGGTCTGACCCCAACTCCAGTGCGATGCGCGTGTCGGACACGGCGCGCATCGCGAGCTTCTGGGACGAGGCGCCGGTGACGGCGCTGGCGCCCGACTCGCGGTCGGTGTTCGTGCTGCACGGCGATGCGCCGCAGCACCGGCCCGCCCCCGCGCCACCCTCGGCCTCGGCCACGGAGCTGGTCGAAGCCCGTCCGTCGTTCGCCGAACTCGAGCGCGACGCCTTCATGAAGGGATACGCCCAGGGCGAACGTGCCGGGGCGGAAGCCGCGGCCAAGCGCGGCGACGCCACGCTGCGCCGCCTCGCCCAGACCGTCGAGGAACTTGCCGGCCTGCGCACCGAACTCATTCACAAGACCGAACGCCAGGTCGTTGAACTGGCGCTGGCGATTGCCGGCCGCGTCCTTCGCCGTGAGGTATCGATCGACCGCGAACTCCTCATCGCGATGGCGCGCATCGCGCTCGAACGGCTCGGCGAGAACACGTCGGCCACCATCCGGCTCAACCCGGACGACTATGCGTTCATCGGCGCCAAGACGCAGGTGGGCGACAGCAGCCTGGTTCGCGTGGTTGCCGATCCGCTCGTCAACTCGGGTGGTTGCCTGGTGCAGTCGGACTTCGGCCTGATCGACGCCGGCATCGATGCGCAACTGGGCGAAATGGCGGCCGCGCTCGGCGTCGGCGTGGCGGTCACGCAACGCCTGGAATTGAACAAGGGAGCGGCATGAGCAGCGGCCTGAATCTCGAGCGCTACCTCGAGCGCGTGCAGCAGTGCGAGCCCGCGCCGATCATGGGCGAAGTGATTCGGGTCACCGGCCTGCTCGTCGAGTCGCTGGGGCCGCGCGTGCGCGTCGGTGAGGTGTGCGAACTGCGCGGACGCGGCGACGCGCCGCCGCTGCCGGTCGAAGTCGTGGGCTTTCGCGATGGCCGGCTGCTGACGGTGCCGCTCGGCGACACCGCCGGTATCCGCCCTGGCGACCGCATCGTGGCTCGCGGTGGCACGCTGTCGATTCCGGTGGGTCTCCGGCTGATGGGGCGGGTCATCGATGGTCTCGGCCAGCCGATCGACGGCCTCGGACCCCTGCAAGTCAATGAATCGGCACCGCTCAAGCCCGCTGCACTCAACCCCCTCGCCCGCAGTCCGATCTCCGAAGCGATCGGCACCGGCGTGCGCGCGATGGACGGGTTGCTGACCTGCGGCCGTGGCCAGCGCATTGGCCTCTTCGGCGGCAGCGGCGTCGGCAAGAGCACCCTGCTCGGCATGATGGCGCGCGGCACCGAGGCCGACGTCGTGGTGCTCGCGCTGGTCGGCGAACGCGGCCGCGAAGTGCGGTCGTTCCTCGAGCACGACCTCGGCCCGCAGGGGCTCGAACGGTCGGTGGTGGTGGTGTCGACCTCCGACAGCCCGCCGCTGCTGCGGCTGCGCGCCGCGTACAGTGCGACGGCGATTGCCGAGCACTTTCGCGCCAGCGGGCGCAACGTGCTGCTGATGATGGACTCCGTCACCCGCTTTGCCATGGCGCAGCGCGAGGTCGGCCTCGCGGCTGGCGAACCGCCGACTGCCAAGGGTTACCCGCCGTCGGTGTTCGCGCTGTTGCCCGGATTGCTGGAACGCGCCGGCAACCTGCGCAGTGGCGGCAGCATCACGGCCGTCTACTCCGTGCTGGTCGAAGGCGACGACAACAACGAGCCGATTGCCGACGCCGTACGCGGCATCCTCGATGGGCACGTTGTGCTGTCGCGCGACCTGGCCTCGCGGAACCACTATCCGGCGATCGACATCCTGCAGAGCGTGAGCCGAACCATGCCGGACGTGACCGAGCCGGCGCACCGTGCGAAGGCGGGCAAGGTGCGCGAGTGGCTGGCCACCCTGCGCGACAGTGAGGACCTCGTGAGCGTCGGCGCCTACGTGCCGGGTTCGAACCCGCGCATCGACGAGGCGCTGACCAAGCGCGACGCGCTGGATGGCTTCCTGCGTCAGCCGTCCGACATGGCGACGCCGTTTGGTGACGCGGTGACGTCGCTCGGGAATCTGTGAGGCATGACCTTTCGCTTCAGGGCCGCCGCCGCGCTCGACATGCGGCGCACGCAGGAAGACGCAGCGCGAGTGGCGCTGGCAGTGGCGGAACACGCGCTGAGTGCCGCCACGCAGACCGCCCGCGACGCCGCCGAGCGCGTGAGCGACGAGGGGCGCAAGCTCGTGGACGCGCAGCGGGAGGGAACCGAGGCATGGCGCGTGCAGTGGCACCGGGCCTGGATTGAACGTCAGCGGTCCGACGCGGCGGCGCGCGCCCGCGACGTCAGCGCGCGAAGCAGTGATGCCGTTGCAGCCGCGGCGGTGGCCGGCGAGGCGATGAAGAAGCGGCGCGTGCTCGAACGACTGCGCGACCGCTCGTGGCACCGATTTCAGAAGGACGAGCACGACCAGCACGTCCGCGACATGAATGAACTGGCGACGCTCAGATTCGTCGCGCAACTCGCCGAAGAGGGAGGCACCCGTGCAGATTGATTCGACCAGCGCCGCTGCAGTCGCCGCACCGGCAAGCAACACCAGCAGCACCAAGAAGAACGACATGAACTCGCTCGGCCAGGACGCGTTCCTCAATCTGCTCGTGACCCAGATGCAGCATCAGGATCCGACGCAGCCGATGGACAACTCGGCGTTCATCGCGCAGCTTGCACAGTTCAGTTCGCTCGAGCAACTGCAGCAGATGAACCAGTCGCTCGCAACCATCTCACAGTTCTATTCGGCAATCGACTCGGCTTCTTCAGTGGCGAAGGCCGACAGCTCCACAATCACGACGGAAGGGAAGGCATAGACATGGGTTTCTCAGCCAGCCTCTCGGGGCTCAGTGCCAGCCAGCAGAAGCTGAACGTCATCGGCAACAACCTGGCAAACATCAACACCGTCGGCTTCAAGACCAGCGCGGTGCAGTTCTCCGACCTGGTCAGCCAGTCGGTCGGCGGTTCGAGTGTGAACCCGATGCAGGTCGGCCTGGGCGTGACGACAGGGGCGATCTCCCCGGTGTTCACGCAAGGCGGCTTCGACAACACCGGCATCGCAACCAACGTCGCCATCCAGGGCAGCGGCTTTTTCGTGGTGGGTTCGGGCAACAACCAGTCGTACACCCGCGCCGGCAACTTCTCGTTCGACGCGAACGGCATGCTGGTCACCGCTGACGGCCTGCCGGTGCAGGGCTACACGACCCTCGACCCGTTGACCGGCAGCATTGCCTCTGGCGGCGCGCTGGGCAGCATCGTCATCCCGCCGGGCGCGCTGTTGAACCCGATCGCCACGACCCAGTTCCAGACAGTGTCGAATCTCGACGCGAGCGCCGTCGCCGGCGACACATTCACGTCGTCGGTGCAGCTCGTCGACTCGCTCGGCACGACGCACGTCGCCACCATCAGCTACACCAACACCGGCAACGGCGCGTGGTCGTACGACGTGACGGTCCCCGGTGCGGAAGTGACTGGCGGAACGGCCGGTACTCCGTTTTCGCTGCTGGCGGCACCCGGCACGCTCACCTTCGATGGTTCCGGTGTCCTCACCGGCGTCAACGCCGGCACTCCTGCCGATGTCGTCGTCACCGGCCCGGCATGGGCGAACGGTGCCGTCCCGGGTGCGTTCACCTGGGACCTGGTGCTGGCCAATGGCAACGCTACGCTGAGCGGCTTCGACAGCGCCTCGGCCACGAGTTCGGTCAGCGCCAATGGCACGACCGCCGGCACGGTCAACGCCGTCTCCATCAACAGCGATGGTGAACTGGTGGCCAGCTTCGGCGCCGGCAAGTCGGCCGTGGTCGGCCAGCTCGCGCTCGCCACGTTCAACAACGCCCAGGGACTCGTGAAGCTCGGCGCCAACCGCTACGGTGCCAGCGACGCGGCCGGACAGGCCAACATCGGCGGCGCCAACAGCGGCGGTCGCGGCTCGGTGGTCGGCAATACCCTGGAGCAGTCGAACGTCGACATCGCTCAGGAGTTCACGCAGATGATTCTCGCGCAGCGTGGCTATCAGGCGAACTCGAAGAGCATTACGGTCGCCGATGAAGTCCTGCAGGACACGCTGGCACTGAAACGTTAATTCGAGGCTGACATCATGCTTCCCGCTGATGTGGGCGCCGCTCCGGCGGCGGCCACGCGCTACCAGGGTCCATCATCCACGCCGCCCGCCGCCAGGCGCGAACGCCAGGCGTCCGAGGCGGATCCATTCGGCGACCTTGTCGACCACTACGCCGACGATGCCGAGCCGTCCGCCCGCAGCGGCCATGGCGCGGCGCGGCCCGCCGCGCGCCAGGCGACGCGTGCACAGTCGCCGCCTGCGGCGCTGCCGTCTGACATGCCGGTCGCCGGCATCACCGCGCCGGGCGAGAAGTCACAGCCTCGCCAGGACGATCTGCCGCCGGACATCGTGACGGTACCGGACGTGAAGGGCGACGGCCGCGTCGACCTGGTCGTGCCGCAGATGCTGACCCCGTCCGATGTGATGTCGGTGCCGGTGCCGACCGGCGGGACCGGCACCGAC
>JAYTXA010000053.1:0-50528 GCA_043743165.1 Acidobacteriota bacterium | reverse complement strand
CCTGCACCCACTGCGCAGGCGCCAGCCACGACTGCACCGGTGGCAGCGGCGCCCGCTCCGGCCGCGGCATCCGCCGCCGGCGGGGCGTTCCAGATTGCCGTGGCCGCGTTCAAGACCGAGTCGCGCGCACAGGGCGTGGCCGATTCGCTCGCCGCCTTGAAGGTGCCGGCCACCGTTCGCATTGATCCGACCGGCACCTGGTTCCGCGTCCTCGCCGGCCCCTTCGGCACGCGCGAGGCAGCCGTGGCCGCCCAGGATGCGCTGGCGCGCGGCGGCTACGCCGGCACGCGCATCTCGCCGACCGGCGCCGACGCGCGCTGAGTCCCGGGTTACGCTGAGGGCATGACGCTGCTCGTGCTCGTCCTCGCCTCGGTCGCCTACGCGGCCGGCGGTCTCTTCATGAAGCAATCGAGCGGTGTCACTCAGGTGATGCCGACGCTGGCCTTCCTCGGCCTGTTCGCCGGCGGCTCGGTGCTGCAGGCACTCGGGATGAAGGGGGCCGACATGGGCGTGTCGTACGTCTTCGTGCTCGGCGTCGAGGCGATCGTGGCGGTGGTGCTCAGTGCCGCCGTCCTGCATGAGGCCTACTCGCCGTCACGGCTGGCGGCCATCGCCCTCGTCGCGATCGGCGTCGCCTGGCTGCGCGTGTCCTGAGGCCGGCTGGCCGAGTCGCGGACGCCATGCACGTACTGCACGTCACGCCCTATCTCGCTCCGGCCTGGGCCTTCGGTCCGGTTCCGCGACGGGTGTTCGACCTCGCGCGTGCGCAGCGTGCGCTGGGCCTGACGGTGACAGTGCTGACGACCGGTGCGATGGCGCCGCACGAACGGCTCAGGCCCGGCGAAATCACGGTCGACGGCGTGCGCATCCTCCGGGTACCGAGCCTCACCGGCGCACTGCGACACTGGCTGAACCTGTCGACGCCGATCAATATCGGGCGGCGGGCCGCCACGCTCGTGCACGAGCGCCGCCCCGACGTCGTCCACCTGCACGAACTGCACACGGTCGAGAACCTGCGTCTCGCGGCGGTCCTGCACGGCACCGCCTGCATTGTCCTCTCACCTCACGGCGCCGTGCGAAGCGCTACGCCGCCGTGGGTGCGCCGCGCCTGGCATTGCTGTGGCGGCGACGGCCTGCTCGCACGCACGACGCTGGTGGTGGCTGCCAGCGACGCGGATGCGGCGGGCATCGCGGCAATCTACGCGAGCCGCGGCTTGCCGCTCGAGGCCGCGCGCCTGGCGGTGGTGCGCGACGGCATCGAGGTGTCCGACTCGACGCGAACGGCCAGCCGCGCCGAGGCCCGCGCACGCTTCACCCTGCACAACGGACCGGTGGTGCTGTTCGCTGGCAGGCTGGCGGCCGCGAGCGGAATCAGGGGCTTGATCGACGCGTTCATCGAGTGGCGACGCGTGGTGCCGTCGGCGCAGCTGCTCGTCGTGGGGGCCGACCACGGCGCGCTCGCCGAGGTGCGGGCGCGCATCACCGCGGCTGGCGCCGACGCGGCCGTGCATCTGGCCGGGCATCTCACCGGGCGCCAGGCCCAACTGGCGTTTGCCGCCGCCGACCTCTTCGCCGTACCCGGGCGCACGGACGGCTTCCCGACGGCATGGCTCGAGGCGCTCGCGTCAGGTCTGCCGGTGCTGGGCGAACCGTCAGAGGTGCCGCAGGCTGCCGCTGATGCCGGCGTCGGCCGCATGGTGCCGGTGAGGGCGAGCGTGGACGTCTGGGCGCGCGCCCTGCAGCAGGTGTGGCTGGAGGTGTCGGAGCGGCCCGCGCTGCGCGACACCGCGCGGCAGGTCGCGTCGCAGTTCGGGTGGACAGCCGCCGCTGCGGAGATGGTGCGTCTCTACGAGCGGGCGCTGCTCGTCAGACCCTGAGGCGCGCCATCGCCGGCGCCATGTCGTCGTCGAGCGCAGGCAACTGCGTCGCGAACCAGCCGACGCCCACCAGGCAGAGCGCACCGCACGCCACGAGCGTGTAGGGTGCACCAATGCGTTCGGACAGGGCGCCGGCCGCCAGGCTGCCGAACGGAGTCGTGCCGAAGTAGGCCATCAGGAAGAACGACAGCACGCGGCCCCGCTTGCTGTCCTCCACGATCGTCTGCAGCAGCGTGTTGCTCGACGCCACCATCACGATGAAGCCAAAGCCGGAGACCACGAGGAACGGCACCGACAGCCACATTGCGGACGACAGCGCGAACGCCATCAACCCGACGGAGAAGACCGACCCGGCCACGGCAATGTTGCGGGTGAGGCCGGCAATGTTCCGCCGCGACGCCAGCCACAACGCGCCGAGCAGTGCACCACCGCCGGTGGCGGTCATCAGGAAGCCGAGCGTGTGCGCGCCGCCGCCGAGGATGTCGGCCGCGAACACCGGCATCAGCACCGTGTAAGGCACGCCCACCAGACACACCAGCGCAATGACCGCGATCACCGACCGGATGGTGCGCGAGCCGTAAGCGTAGGTCCACCCGTCGCGAAACTGCTGCAGCGGGCTGACCTGCGCCGATGCCGGTGCCGGCTGAGCCTTCGGCATCCGCATCGCGAGCAGCGCCGCGATCACCGCGAGGTAACTGACCCCGTCGATGAAGTAGCACCAGCCTTCGCTGGTGAGGGCAATGATGGCGCCGGCTACGCTCGGCCCGACGAGACGCGCCGCGTTGAACATCGATGAGTTCAGGGCGATGGCATTGCCGAGGTCGCGCTTGTCCTCGATGAGGAGCACAACGAACGCCTGGCGTCCCGGCATGTCGAAGGCGTTCACGATGCCCGAACAGACGCTGACGACGATCAGCCAGGGGATGGAGATGGTGCCCGACAGGGTGAGCGCCGCCAGCACGAAAGAGATGAGCATCGACGCCACCTGCGTGCCGACGAGCAGGCGGTGCCGGTTCCAGCGGTCGACGTAGATGCCGGCGAACGGGGTGAGCAGGAACGACGGGAACTGCGACGCGAAGCCGACCACACCGAGCAGGAGTGCCGAGTTGGTGAGCCGGTAGACCAGCCAGCTCGTGGCCGTCATCGTGATCCAGCTGCCGACGAGCGACACCACCTGGCCGCCGAAGAAGAGGCGGTAGTTGCGGTAGCGGAAGGCCCGCCACATGAAGCCGGCGCTGTTACCGCCGCCGTTCGACGGGGCTCCGGCGCCAGTCATCTACCGCGGGCCGCGCTTCTGCTGCGCCGCGGCCATCGCCTCGAGCATCGGCTCGGTCTGCTCGATCGAGATGCAGGCATCGGTGATGCTCTGCCCGTACACCGACGGCGTGCCAGGCACGAAGTCCTGCCGCCCCTCGACGAGATGGCTCTCGATCATCGCGCCGAACACCTGCCACGACCCGGCAGCCACCTGGTCGGACACCGACGCGGCGGCGACCTGCTGCTTCGTGTGGTCCTTGTGGCTGTTGCCGTGCGAGCAGTCGATCATCACCGTCTGCGGCAGCTGATGCTTCGCCAGGCGCGAGTAGGCTTCCGCGACGTGCGACGGTTCGTAGTTCGGGCCCGTGCGCGACCCGCCGCGCAGGATGACGTGGCAGGCCTCGTTGCCCGTCGTGTGGAAGATTGCCGACACGCCCTGCTTGGTGACTGACGGGAACCAGTGTGGCGACTTGGCCGCCAGCACCGCGTCCACCGCCACCTGCACATTGCCGTCGGTGCCGTTCTTGAAGCCAACCGGCATCGACAGGCCCGAGGCCAGCTCGCGGTGGACCTGGCTCTCCGTGGTGCGTGCGCCGATGGCGACCCACGACGTGAGGTCGGCGATGTGCTGCGGAATCTGGACGTCGAGGAACTCCGACGCGGTGGGCAGCCCCATATCGTTGACGTCGAGGAGCAGCGTGCGCGCCAGGCGCAGCCCCTTGTTGATGTGGAAGCTCTCGTCGAGATCGGGGTCGTTGATGAGGCCCTTCCAGCCGACCGAGGTGCGCGGCTTCTCGAAGTAGCTGCGCATCAGCACGATGAGATGGCCGGCGTAGCGGTCGGCGAGGGCCTTCAGCTTCTCCGCATACTCGAGGGCGGCCTTGGTGTCGTGAATCGAGCAGGGCCCGGCAATCACGACCAGGCGGGGGTCGACGCCGGCAATCACCTGCGACACGGCGCGGCGGGTGTCGGACACGACGTTCGAGGCGGTTTCACTGACCGGGATTTCTTCGAGCAGGATGGCCGGCGGAATGAGCGGCCGGGTCTCGGTAATCCGGAGGTCGTCGGTACGCTGGAGCATCCCTACAGGATAGCGCACGACCTGCGGCCCGGGCGACTGGCGACCTGTGACTCATGACTTACGACTACAATGCTTTCCCAGCATGGCCTCTCTGATTGAAGCGATCGATATCAAGCGCAAGATGTTCTTCGAGTTCGAGGACGCACCGTTCCACTGCGTCGAGGTGGAGGTGTCGCGCCCGACGGCTCGCGGTGGACAGACGCTGGTCCGCCTGAAGATGCGCAACCTGATCACCCGCGCCGTCTTCGACCGCACCTTCAAGGCCGGCGACAAGTTCGCCGAGCCCGATCTGGTGCAGGTCACCGCCTCGTTCCTGTATGCGGATGCCGACGGCTATCACTTCATGGATCAGGAGTCGTACGAAACGCTGACGCTGCGCGGCGAGACGCTTGGCGACGACCGCCTGCTGCTGGTCGACAACGTGATGGTGCAGGTGCTGAAGTACAACGGGAATCCGATCGGCCTGCAGTTCCCGCCGCACGTCGAGTTGACGGTGACCGACACCGAGCCCGGGGTTCGTGGCGACACCGCCAGCGGCAGCGTCACCAAGAGTGCCACGCTCGAGACCGGCCTGCAGATTCGAGTGCCGCTCTTCATCAAGGAAGGCGAAAAGGTGAAGGTACACACCGAAACGCGCGAGTTCGCCGGCCGCGCCTAGGTCTGCGCGCGGGGTTCGGTCCGCACCGACGGGTGGACCGGACGCCAGTCGTGATACTGCAACCGGCACGGGTTGCAGTGATACAGCGGCGCCATCGTCAACCCGATCAGCATCGACAGCGGATGCGCCGAGACGCGGTCGATCTGGTCGCGCCCATTCAGCCGTCGCACCTTGTAGCTCCCGCACTGGATGCAGCGCGAATAGCGCGACAGGATGAAGGTGAGGGACACCTCGAACGGCACCCGCCACTCCCGCTGCCGGAACCCGCACGTCTTGCACAGTTGAATTCTGCGGAACAGCGCTCGGCCCGCGAGCGATCGAGGAACCCGGTCCAGGGAGGCCCCGCATCGGGGACAGGTGGTGTGCATGCGTATGGCCCGATTGTGCCAGACTCTGGGTTCACCCGGCACCGTCCCCTGCGCGCGGTTGTCCATCTGCCTTTGGAGATTCGATGATCGACGTCGTTCACGGCTGGATCACCACCCTCGACGGTTTTCTCTGGGGCCCGCCGCTCCTGTTCCTGTTGTTCGGCACGCACATCTTCCTCACCGTCCGCACCGGCTTCATGCAGCGGCACCTGTGGACGGCGCTCAAGCTGTCGGTGACGAAGGAGAAGGGGGCTGAAGGCGACGTCAGCCCGTTCGCCGCGCTCACCACCGCGCTGGCCGCCACCATCGGCACCGGCAACATCGTCGGCGTGGCAACGGCCGTGAGCCTTGGCGGCCCTGGCGCGGTGCTCTGGATGTGGCTGACCGGCGTGCTCGGCACCGCGACCAAGTACAGCGAGGCGCTGCTTGCGGTGCGCTACCGCGTGCGCACCGCCGACGGCACCATGCTCGGCGGACCGATGTACGCGCTCGAGAACGGCCTCAACATGAAGTGGCTGGGGATGCTGTTCGCGCTGTTCACCGTCATCGCCTCGTTCGGCATCGGCAACATGGTGCAGGCCAACTCGATCTCGACGATGGCGGCGAGCAACTTCGGCATCAGCACACAGCTCACCGGTGTCGTCCTGATGGTCATCACCGCGGCCGTCATCCTCGGCGGCCTGCAATCGATCGCCAAGGTGTGCGAGATCCTCGTGCCGTTCATGGCCATCGCCTACATTGCCGGCTGCGTCACCATCCTGGTGTCGAGCTCCGAGTTCCTCTGGCCGGCGTTGAAGCTGATTGTGAGCAGCGCGTTCTCGCCGTCGGCTGCCGGCGGCGGCTTCATCGGCGCCTCGGTGACGATGGCGGCGCGCTACGGTGTGGCCCGCGGTCTCTTCTCGAACGAATCGGGTCTGGGCTCGGCGCCGATCGTGGCCGCGGCGGCGCAATCGAGGAACCCCGTGCGTCAGGCGCTGGTTTCGGCCACCGGCACGTTCTGGGACACCGTCGTCATCTGTGCCCTCTCGGGCCTCGTCATCGTCACCAGCATCATGCAGGCGCCGGACACCCTCGGCGCACTGAAGGGTGCGGAACTGACCAGTGCCGCGTTCCACCAGACCATGCCAACCTTCGGGCCGGCCGTGCTGACCCTCGGCCTGCTGACGTTCGTCTTCTCGACGATCCTCGGCTGGTCGTACTACGGCGAGCGCGCCGCCGAGTATCTCTGGGGCAAGAAGACGATTCTCCCGTACCGCATCCTGTGGGTGATCGCGGTGTACGCCGGCTCGGTCTTCTCGCTCAACTTCGTGTGGGACTTCTCGGATGTGGCGAACGCGCTGATGGCGATTCCGAACCTGGTGTCGCTGCTGCTGCTGTCGAACGTCATCGCCGCGGACACGAAGCGCTTCCTCACCGAGGGGAACCTCGACGACGCCTACGAGGCGCCGATTCCGCAGCGACGGTAGAGCAGGGAGGCGCAAGGTCAACTGAGCGAGGTCGCTGCGCTACCTCCCTGGGTACCAGTTGGCGTCGCGAACCTCGGCCACGCCTTTCAGGATCTCGGCCAGCGCGCGGACGGATGCCGCAGCCGTCGCTGCGCCGCCGGAGTCGCCGCGGCCCGCAAGCCTGGCGATGTAGCCCTGATCGTAGTGGTAGGGATACACGACCTTTGGCGAGAAGCTGCGCGCGCAGTCGGCCACCGCCGCCGGCGTCATGCGTCCGTTGGGGAGATTCATCGGCAGGAACGCGATGTCGATGTCGCTCAGCGCCTTGATCTCGGGTACGCATTCGGTGACGCCGGCAACGAGCACGCGACGGTCGCCGAGCGTGAGCACGTAGCCGTTGGCCACTCCTTTCGCGTGGAACGGATCGCCTAGCGTGACATCGTAGGCGGCGATCGCGTCCACCGTGACGTTGCCGAAGCGGCGGGTAGCGCCGTTCTCGAGCACGACGCCGTCTGGCACCTTCATTCGTCCGGACTCCGGAATGACGACAGTGCCGCCGGCACGTCGCACGCGCTGCAGCGCGGCGGGATCGAGGTGGTGCGCGCCCGCGTCGGCGTCAGTGACGAGAATGAGATCGGACGCGGGAGCCTCCGCCAGGTTCGCGCCGCTCCACGGGTCGACGTAGATCGTCCGTCCGCCGAATTCGATCTGCACGCTGGCGTGAGCGAGCGGGCGGATGACAATGTCGCCGGAAGTGGAATGCAGCCGCTCCTGGGCGAGCAGGAGGGCAGGCATGGCCACAGCCGAGCACAAAGCGGCAAAAACTCGAGTACGGACTAGTTGGCTGATGACCATGGGCACAGGCTGCTGCACGCGCCACTGGCGCATGACGCCAGGGCAGTGTGCCTGCGGTCGTCGAGCCGCGCAAGCGGAATAGGTCGGCTGTCAGGCCGCCGGCTCCTGATGGCTGGCGGCGTCTGCCACCGCCTTGCGCGCCCGTCGCTGCGCGACACTTCGCAGGCCTGCGGCTCTCGCCTCCTCGCGCGTCCACTTGTGCGCCCGGCCCAGCTCGTGGGCTTTCCGGCCGCCGTGCCCCGACAACTCCTTCAGTCGCGTCTGGTCCATTGATGCGAATCCGCGCTTCTCGATACCCATGTCCTGCGCTCCTTGGAATTCAAATGTATTTCCATCCGGGTACGGATGGGTAGCCAACCAAGGTGGTGCCACTTTCGTGGGAGTCAGGACGTGCGGCGCAGGTGCTGGAAGCGCGCGGCGTGGCAGAATGAGCACTCTATGCGCCACGTAATGAGAACTGTTGTCGCGATTGGAACGCTGGCCGCGGCGTCGTACGCGGGCGCGCAGGACGTGGGCTCGCTTGCGCCCGTGGTGGCCATCGGCAGTTCGTACCGGAGCACGTCGAACATCACCTACTTGAAGCTCGGGGCGTCCGAGTCGAAGCTCGACGTCTACCAGAACCGCACGGCGACGACGCCGTCGCCGACGCTGGTCTGGATTCATGGCGGCAACTGGATTGGCGGCAGCAAGGACGCGAGCCTGCTGACGCTGCTGCCGTTCTTCCAGATGGGATGGAACGTCGTGAACGTCGACTACCGGCTGCTGCAGCAGGCGCCGGCGCCGGCCGCGGCCGAGGATTGCCACTGTGCGCTGCGGTGGGTGTACGAACACGCGAAGGAGTTCAACATCGACGCGACGCGCGTCGTGGTGTCGGGGAACTCGGCGGGCGGACATCTGTCGCTGCTGGCGGCGATGGCGCCGCTCAGCGCCGGTCTCGACACGAAGTGCCCGGGGCCGGCCGACTTGAAGGTGGCGGCGGTCATCAACTGGTACGGTTTCCCGAACCTGCTCGATGTGCTGATTGGCGGCACCGCGAACACCGCGGTGAACAACTGGATTGGGGCGCGGGCCGACCGGCAGGATCTGGCGCTGCAGCTGTCGCCCTCGTCGTATGTGCGCGCCTCGTCGCCGCCGGTGCTGACCATTCACGGCAACCAGGACCCGACGTCGCCCTACGAGTACGCCGCGGCGTTCCACGCCCAGCTGTCGCGTGCCGGAGTCGTGAACGAATTGCTGACCGTGCCGAACGGCAAGCACGGCGGGTTCAGCGACGGCGAGACGCTGCGCATCTACGAGACCATCGCCGCGTTCCTGGCGCGGACCGTGCCGCCGCGGGATTCGCAGTAGCGATGGGCGCTTAGCTCACCACCGTTGCCTCGATCTTCCAGTAGGCCTCCCACGTATCGCCGCGCGGGTTGCGGTAGTTCACATCGAGCCCCTCTGCAATCGCACGCCGCCGGTCACGCATGCGCTCGAGCCGGGCCGATTTGAGTTCTTGGTAGACGCCGATGACCGCCGTGTCGATGTAGCCGTAGTGGTTGCGGTCTTCACGAATCAGCAAGTAAACATCCATGGTCATTACCCCGCAGCGACTTTGGACGCACGATAGAAATCGGCCGGCATGGGTCGCCGCATCTGCCACACAAAACTGATCGGTCGCTCACCGTGGTGTGACACGTAGTCCGCCGGACCCAGGAACGTGTAGGGCATCGTGCGTCCATCGGTCTTCCGGCGCTCACGAACAAACAGGAAGACGTGGCCGCCACGCGATCGGTGCTCCACGTAGCGCTTCGCGGTCTCGTTGCGCTGGCGCAGTCGCGATTGCGACTGCCAGTGGAAGCGCTCTGCCGAAATCGCGTAGTCGTTATAGAGCGTCGACGGCGAGTAGTCCTTTTCGGTCTTCTCGAGGGTCACGAAGAACAGGTCGCTGTTGGTGTCCGGGTGCCGGAATGGACCTTCGCGATGCTGGTAAAAGCGCCCTGGAGAGATCCTGCCAAACGCCGCCAGGATTTCGGCGAGGGAATGTCGCGCATGAATGGACAACGGAACGCTGTGCGGCCACTGCATCTCGGCGTCCAGCTCATAGGTGAGGTGTCCGGCGCGCGCCTCGAGAAGAGAGATAACCTCGAGCCACTCCTGGCAGATTTCCGGGCTTTGACGCAATAGACGCTGGGCGGCTTCGAACGAGCCTGGCCCATCGCCCTGCCACACTGTCGCGATCCAACCGGCTACGACCGGCTCGTCTGCGGCCAGCACTTCGCCCGCCACCCATCGGCGGTACGCCGCCAGCCGCAACGGATCATCAATGTGCAGCATTCGCGACAAGGCCTTGCCCAGCCTTTCCTCCTCCGGTCCGGCCACCGCGCAGGGGAGGCCGGCGTCTCGCTTGAGCGACGACCACCAACTACGGCCATCGAATATGTCCTCGAGCTCAAGCCCAGACGCGGCCAGGTACTCGGCAAGCGTCGGCACTCTCGACCGCTGGCACGCGTCGCTGTCCCACAGGGCCATCAGCTCGTGGATGCGGGCAGGCCGACTGGACGGAATGGCGCTTCGAAGGTTATCCAGAACGATTCGCGTTGCCACCCGGTCCAGCTGCATCGAGCATCCAGCGGGAAGCAGTGGAAAACCCTCCGCAATTTGCTGCTCGACCTCTGGCCGTGTAGCCCCAGTGATCGAGCGGTAGCGGAGATCAAACCGGAACTTGCGGTGCGCGTTTCCAATGAAGTCGAGCACGGTGACGCAGTCTTTTCGGTCGTGCCGCCGCAGCCCTCGCCCGAGTTGCTGCAGGAACACCAACGCGCTTTCTGTTGGCCGCAACATCAAGATCGTGTCGACTTCTGGAATGTCGACGCCTTCATTGAACACGTCGACAGAGAACAGCGCTCGCAGCTTGCCAGCGGCAAGCCTCTTAAGGGCCGATGCTCGCGCGTCAGACTCCGTGTCGGCCCATACCGCTTCCGAAGGCAGACCCGCCTCACTGAATCGGCGTGCCATGAACCTGGCGTGCTCCACGCTGACGCAGAAGCCCAGCGCGCGCATCGTTGAGATGTCGCGGTGCTTCTGGGCCAGTTGATCGATGACCAGCCTCAGTCGCGCATCGTTGCCGGTATAGACCCGGTCCAGATCCCCCGGGTCGTAGCCACGCCTCGACCAGGTGACGTTCGACAGATCGGTGTTGTCATGCACGCCGAAGTAGTGGAATGGGCACAGCAGACCACGCTCCATGGCGTGCCACAAACGCAATTCCACGGCAACGCGGTTATCGAAGAACCCGAGGATATCCTCGCCATCTGTCCGCTCAGGCGTGGCCGTCAGGCCGAGCAACACTTTCGGCTTCAACTTGCTGAGCAGGCTGCGATACGTCGACGCCCCGGCCCGATGGAATTCGTCAATGATGACGACATCAAACGTGTCGGCACTAACGGCGTCCAACTGCGATTGGCTCAGCGACTGAATGGACGCGAAGACGTGCCGCCACTCGTCCGGTCGATGGCCATCAACGTACAGTTCACCAAAGGTCGCGTCACGCAGAACCTGGCGAAAGGCCACCAGGCTTTGCTTGAGAATCTCCTGCCGGTGGGCCACGAACAGCAACCGCGGATTCCCCAGGCTGGTCCGCAGACGCTTAAAATCGAGGGCGGCTACGATCGTCTTGCCGGTGCCGGTGGCGGCAACCACCAGGTTTCGGTATCGATGGTGACGCTCCCGCTCTACCGCGAGCCTCTCCAACATCTCCTCCTGGTGCGGCCAGGGCCTCACGTCGAGGAAGGCGATGTCAAACCCGTCGCCACTCGTGCGCTCCGGCGCGATGGCGCGGTCAAACCTCGCGGCATCCCTGACGGGGTCGTAGTGTTCGTACTCTGGACTGGCCCAGTAGGTTTCGAACGTCGCGTCGAACTTGTTCAGAACATCTGGCGAGGTCACCTCAGAGAGGCGCACGTTCCACTCGACGCCATCAATGAGCGCCGACTTGGAGAGATTCGATGATCCGACATACGCCGTTGAGTAGCCGGTGCTGCGCCGAAACAGCCACGCCTTTGCGTGGAGTCGCGTCGACTGCGTGTCGTACGACACCTTCACTTCAGCCCCGTGTTGCACGAGCCAGTCGAGGGCCCGCCTTTCCGTGGAGCCGGTGTAGACGGTCGTGATGACGCGGAGCGGTCGACCGGCCTCAAGGTGGGCCCTCAGCGGCCCATCGAGCACCCGGAGGCCGTGCCAGCGGACAAAGGCACAGAGCAGGTCGATTGAGTCGGCGGACGGTATCTCACCAGCCAGCGCAGCTGCCAACGCCGGTTCACGTCTAGCGTTGACCATCAGATCCGTGGCGGACAACGGCACCTGCGGTCGCTGGACGTCACGATCCGCAAGCCCGATGGCTCCGACGGGACGAATCTCACGTAACTCGGTGGGCGGCAGCACGACGACTTCGTCTGCCTGATCTGGGTCACTGGCGTCCTCGGCCAGCAACCTCAGAAGGGCGTTCGTCACGTCCGTCGCACGACTCGTACGCTCTTCCGCCGGAAGGCCCCTCAGCGCCGATGCGACGACGCCCTGGATATGCCGCCCCAATGTGGCGTGAATATCGGCGGCCTGGACCGCCTCGGTCACAACGCGCGTTGTCGCCGGGTCAAGCTGCAGCAAGCGCGCTTTGACTCGCGCAGTGATGAGCCGCTCGTAGAGACCAAACGGGAGATCGTCTTCCGGCATGCGCGCCGAGTCTACCTCGAGCAAACTCTCCCGAAGCCAGAAGCCTGCAGCCTAGCGCCCAGAGCCCATCGCCCATGGACCCAGCGCCCAGCGCCCAGCGCCTGCAGCCCTCAGGTAAACTGCCCTGTCGTGTCCCTCTTGTTCCTCCTCGCCTACACCTGCTCGGGGCTCGCCGGTCTCATCTACGAAGTCAGCTGGACCCGCCTCCTCACGCTCTACATCGGCCACACCACGGCCGCGGCCAGCGCGGTGGTGGCCGCATTTCTCGGCGGGCTCGCGGTGGGCGCCGCGGGCGGCGGCATGGTGGCGGCGCGGCTGAAGCCGTTGCAATCGCTGCGCGCCTACGTGGCGCTGGAACTGCTGGTGGCGCTGTTCGCGCTCCTGCTGCCGTACGAACTGCGCGCGCTGACGCCGCTGCTGCGCTGGGCCTACGCCGACGGCGCACCCGGCGCGCTGTTCCCGGTCGTTCGCCTCGCCGCCTCGCTCGCACTGGTGTTCCTGCCGGCCGCCGCCCTCGGCGCCACCTTCCCGATGGCGGTCCGCTGGTTCGCACATCGATCGACCAACCCGGCACGCGTCGGCAGCGCGCTCTACGCCATGAACACAGTGGGCGCCGCCATCGGTTCGCTGCTCGCTGGCTTCACGCTGATTCCCGCCATCGGCATCTCGGGCACAACGAAGGTCGGCATGCTGGCCAGTGGGGTCGCAGCCGCACTGGTGAGCATCGTCGTCATGCGGACGAGAGAGAGCGAGGAGGAGGTCCGGCTGAAGCCGGACACTACAGGCACGACGGTCCGGCTAAAGCCGGACACTACGACAGCGGCGACATGGAAGCCTGAAGCCGTGGCCGCCATCGTCGTACTCGGCCTCTCTGGCTTCGCGTCGCTGGTGCACGAGATCGCCTGGACGCGCATCCTGGCGCTCGTCCTCGGCCCAACCACCTACGCGTTCGCTGCCACGCTGGCCGCCGTGGTGGCCGGCGTCGCCATCGGCTCGGGCACCGGCACCTGGCTGTTCGGTCGCGTGAAGGCCGGCGCCCACGCCGGCTGGCTCGCCCTCATCCTCGCCGTCGGCGCGGTCACCATCGTGGCCACTTCGTCACTCGCCGGCGGCTACGTCCCTCGTGCCATCGCCCGCGAGATGGCCGCTGCGCCAGACTCCTTCAGCGCACTCATCAGCCGCGGCATGCTGCTGACCGCCCTGCTGGTGGTGCCCACAGCCATCTGTCTCGGCGCGGCGTTTCCGCTGGCGCTCTCCATGGCCGGCGACCCCGGCCAGTCGCCGGCGCGCCGCTTCGGTGTCGTCTACGCCGTCAACACCATCGGCTCGGTGGCCGGCACATTGGCCGCGGGCTTCGTGCTTATCCCGTGGCTCGGCCTGCCGACGACGCTGGCGGTGGCGGCCTTCGTGCTGGTGGTTGCATCTGTTGCGGTGATCGCCGTCGCCGACATCAACGTCACGCTCAGGAACAGCGGCTACGCCGCCAGCGCCGTGGCGCTGCTGGCCATCGTCGCCGCACCGCAGTGGGACCGCGCCCTGCTCGCCAGCGGCGTCTACCTCTACGCGCCGTTCGTGCCGAAAGGGCTCGACCTCGAAACACAGCTCACGGCCGGCACGCTGCTCTACTACAAGGACGGCGCGCCCGCCACGGTATCAGTGAAGCGGCTGACCGGCACCACCACGCTGGCCGTCGACGGCAAGACCGATGCGTCGAACCGCAGCGACATGCTGACGCAGAAGCTGGTGGCGCACTTACCGCTGCTGCTCCACCCCAATCCGAAACGCGTCGCCATCGTCGGCCTCGGCAGCGGCGTTACGCTTGGCGCTGCACTCAGCCATCCGGTGGATCGGGCCGAGGTGGTCGAGATCTCGCAGGAAGTGGTGGAGGCGTCGCATTTCTTCGACGTCGAAAACCACAAGGCGCTCGACGACCCGCGCACCAGGCTCATCGTAGGCGACGGCCGCTCGCACCTGATGCTGTCGCGCGAGCAGTACGACGTGATCATCAGCGAGCCGTCGAACCCATGGATCGCCGGCGTCGCCGCGTTGTTCACGAAGGAGTTCTTCGAAGGTGCGAAGGCGCGCCTCGCGCCTGGCGGCCTCATCTGCCAGTGGGCGCACACCTACACGATCAGCGAACAGGACCTGAAGTCGATCGTTGCCACGTTCACATCGGTGTTCCCGAACGGCACGGCGTGGATGGTGAACGACAACGACGTGCTGATGGTGGCCTCGGTCGATTCCGTCGTGCCGCTGCTCGGGAACATCGAGAAGAACTGGTCGCGCGGGGCGGCCGCAGCGAACCTTGCCGAAGTGGGCGCCATGGAGCCGTTCGCGGTGTTGTCGCTCTTCGCCGCCGGCCCGGCTGAACTCGCCGCCTACTCGGCCGGCGCCGACATTCTGGACGACGACCGCATGCGGCTCGAGTTCTCGGCACCTCGGGAACTACACAACGCCAGCGCCAGCGACAACGACGCGTCACTCTCCGCCGCCGGGGCCGCCGGCACACCGCCCGACATCATCCGCACACTGCGCGAGAAGGCCACGGCGGCGCAGTGGCGCGGACGCGGTGACATGCTCGCCAAGTCGAATGCGTACGCGATCGCCTACGACGACTACACCAACGCCCTGAAACTCGACCCGAACGACGAAGCGACCTTGAAGGCATTCACGCGTACGGCGATGCTCACCAACCGCGCCACCGACGCGATCGGCTGGATCAGGGCCGTTGCCGGCGACGCGCCGGGCATGGCGGGCCAAGTGGCGCTGTCGAAGCTGATGGCCGCGGCATCACTCCGACCTGAGGCGCTCGACACGGCACGAAAGGCGTGCGACGTCAGACCGGTGGCGGCCAGCGCGTGCGAGCAACTGGCGGCGCTTCATGCCGACGCCGGCGACCGCGCGCCGCTCGAGCCTGTGGTGCAACTGCTGCAGGCGTCCGCCCCGAACGCCGCCCCGACGCACTACTACTCGGCGGTGGTCGCGTTCCTCGCTGGGGACGCAAAGAGCGCGCTGGCGGCAGCGCAGGAGGCGATTGCCGTGGATGCGTCGTACGCCGCGGCGTACGACATGGCAGGAGCCGCGCACACCAGACTCGGACAGGCTGAACTTGCGGCGCAAGCCTTCCAGACGTCGCTTCGCTTCGACCCGCACGACAGCACGGCCTACACCAACCTCGGCCTGCTCGCACTGGCCGCCGGCGACCGGGCCTCCGCGCGGAACTTCTTCGCGGAAGCGCTGTGGCTCAGGCCAGACGATACGTCGGCGCGCGACGGGCTATTGCACGCGCGCTGACGACGGGCGTCAGCGCGCCCCCGAGTCGTCCATCACGATCCGCATCACGAAGCGTACGGGCTGACCGTTGCGCGTAGCCGGGCTGAAACGCCACGCCTTGGCGGCCGACGTCCACCACGAGTTGCGGAAGCTGGGACGGTTCATGACGAACTTCGCGGCGTCGACCGTCCCCGACGTGTTGACGTGCACTTCGAGCACCTGCAGGCGTTCGGCCGGTGTCGCCGGATCGGGCTTCGGCGGCAGGAACCCGAGCGCCACCGGAGCGATCACGCCCTCATCACCGGCGCGGTACTCGCGCGTTGCCGCTTCCACCTGTTCCGCGATCGCCGCGCGCGACACCTCGGCCATGCTGCGGGCCACCTGGCGTAGTTCCTCGAGCTGCGGTCCTGGCTCACGCTCGAGAAGCAGCAGCACGCGGTCGAACGCCGCCGCCGCCGCCGCGTAGTCCTGACGCGCGAACAGTTCGCGGCCACGCGACAGTTCGGCCTCCGCACTTGTAACCACGGCAGACGGTTTGGCTGCCGACCCGTCCGGTCGAAGGGCGGGACGCGCTGTCGCCCCTCCGGCCTTGCCACCCGCTGTGGCCGTCGTCCTGTTGCCGGGTGCGGTCTCGCTGGAACTGGAGCCTGCCGCCTGCTGCGGAATGGACCTGCCGCGGTTCAGCACGAACCACGTGCCACCGGCCGCAACCACCATGACGACGCCGATGATGGCGGCGGTCACGACGCCTGCATTCGACTCCTGCCTCGCCGGCTTCTTCGCAGCGGCCAGCTTCGCTTTCGCGGCTGGCGCGGCGACGCCGCTGTTCACCGGGCCGCGCATTGCGGCCTGCGCCCGTGCCTCGCGCACCTTCGCTTCGTCGGTCAGCGCAGCCGGACCGATCTGTTCGAACGCACGCTGATAGAGCGCGCCGAGCTTCGCCAGGCGGTTGGGACGCTCCCACTTCTCGAGCTCCTCGGCGAACAGCCCGAGCGACATCGGTGGTTCGGCCGTCGCCGCCTGCATGGCGAACAGGCGCAGTTGCGTCGGTTGTTCCTTGCCGCTCAGCAACTGCTGCAGCACCTGCGCCGCGCCAGGCATGGCCGGCATCGAGTGTTCGGGATGCGCCGACAACGTGAGTGCGCCGGTCTCTTCGAGCGTCACGCCGCGGAGGTCGGGAATGCGCCCCTCGGCGTGCGGAATATCGGAGCGCACCTGAGCCACGAGCTGCGCTGCCAGCGCCACGCCGTCGTGCCACTCGTAGGCCACATCTTTCGTGAGGATCATCGCGACGGGAACTGATGGCTGCATCGAGCCTTCAGTCTAGCGCGGTAGGGATGGGGGAGCGGAGACGGATGGCTTCGCGCCACCCTCCCTCCGCCCTCCGCCGGTTGTCCGGCTTACGCCGCCTGAATCTGAAGGCTGATCTTTACGTCGTCGCCCACCAGGAAGCCGCCGGTCTCGAGCGCGGCGTTCCAGTTGAGGCCGTACTCCTTGCGGTTGATGGTCGCCTCGGTCTCGAACGCGAGCTTCTCGTTGCCCCACGGATCCTTCGCTGTGCCCAGATGGGTCACCGGCAGGACGATGCGCCTGGTGACGTCGCGGATGGTGAGGTCGCCTTCCACGTTGTAGTCGTTGCCGCCCTTCGGGGTGATCGACACGCTGGCGAAGCTCAGGATCGGATACGTGTCGGCCGCGAAGAAGTCGTCACCCTTCAGGTGAGCGTCGCGGTTCGGCTCGTTCGTGTCGATGCTGGCCGCCTGGATGGCGAAGTTCACTTTCGAGTTCACCGGGCTCGACGCATCGAACTCGATCGTGCCGCTGAAGTCCGAGAAGCGGCCGCGGACCTTCGTGATGAGGTGACGCACCTGGAAGGTGACTTCGGAGTGCGACGTGTCGATGCTGAAGGTGCGGATGGCGTTGGCGGTAGCAGTGCTCATGATGAAACCTCTAAGAATCGTGAAAGTTGAATCGTCAATCGTGAAAGTTTGGACGTGAACGTCAGGCGATATCGAAGATCAGGATTTCGGCCTTGTCGCCGTTGGTGAGGGTGAGCATCTCGCTGCTCACCTCGGCGGCGTCCCCGTCGCTGAGCACGCGGCCGTTGACGACCGCGGAGCCGCGGGCCACATGCACCCAGGCCGAGCGGCCCTGGCGCAGGTCGAAGGTGCGCGCGGCAGCGCCGTCGAGACGCGTGACCCAGAGGTCGAGGTCCTGTTGCAGCGCCACGCTCTGGTCGCGTCCCTCACGCGACGCCAACAGTACGAAATCGGTGGTGGCCTTCTCACGGTCGAAGCGATGCTGGCCGTAGGCCGGCGTCAGGCCTCTCTGGCCAGGCACGACCCAGATCTGGAGGAAGTGCGCCGCCTCGGTGGCCGACGGGTTGTACTCGCTGTGCACGACGCCTGAGCCGGCGCGCATGTGCTGAATCTCGCCGGGGCGGATGATCGAGCCGTTGCCGAGGCTGTCCTTGTGCTCCAGCGCGCCGTCGAGCACGTACGACAGGATCTCCATGTCCCTGTGCGGATGTGCACCGAAGCCGGCGCCCGGCGCCACGCGGTCGTCGTTGATGACGCGCAGCGTGCGGTGCCCCGTGTTCGACGGGTCGACGTACTCGCCGAACGAGAAGCTGTGACGGCTGTCCAACCACTGCCAGTTCGTGCGCCCCCGTTCGTCTGCTCGCCTGATCCTGACCATGACCCTCTCCCTCGCCCTTCCGGCCGGCTCCGTTCGCCAACCTCTCAGCCCTCCTAGAGGCAACGGCAACGCCAAGTGCGATATGCGACCTAAGTTGTTGAAGCGTATAGGTCTGAGTTCAATCGCCTCAGCCATACGACTGTTTCGATGAAATCACTATGATTGTTACTGACATCATATTGAGAGACACTTGGTCATGCGCGCCAGCGACCTCGACCTGCGTGAAATGCTCGACTTCGACCCCAAAGGCGGCGTCATCCGCTTCGCGGGCGACCGGGCCCTGCTCTTCAACACCGTGGCGCTCGGGCTGCTCCGGCGCGAACTGGTCGAGACGCTCGGCCTGGTGCCGGCGCGCGGCATCCTCACGCGCTTCGGCTACGCGCACGGCTGGCGCACGGCCGAAGCCCTGCGCACGCAGTTCGAATGGGACTCGGAGCACGAGTGGCAGCTTGCAGGCGGACGCGTGCATCAACTGCAGGGGTTCCTGCTCTACGAACCGGTGCCGCGTACGCCTGGCGAACCGCCCAAGGCGTTTGCGCAAGCGATCTGGCGCGAGTCGTACGAAGCGCAGGAACACCTGGCGCAGCTCGGGCCTTCAACCGAGCCGGTGTGCTGGACGCTGGCGGGCTACGCGAGCGGCTATCTCAGTCGTGTGGCGGGACGCCGCATCCTCTGCTTCGAGGAGAAGTGCGTGGCGAAGGGCGACGCCTACTGCCTGATGGTGGGTCGCCCTGAAGAGGAATGGGAGAACTGCCCCAGTTCCGATCGGCGCTTCTTCGATCGCATGTGTCTCGACGAGGCGCTGAACGTCGTCACGGAACGCTTGAAGGCCACCGAACAGCAGCTTGCGGCGCGCACGCGCCAGCTGGCGCGCGTGAAAGTGGAAGAGCAGGTGCCAGGCATCATTGCCAGAAGCGAGCGGATGCTGCGCGTCATCGACGAGGCGCGGCGTGTGGCACGCGTCGATTCATCGGTGCTGGTGACCGGCGAGAGCGGCTCGGGCAAGGAAGCAGTGGCGCGGTTCATCCACGAAGAGTCGGCGCGAGCGGTGCGCCCGTTTACCGCCATCAACTGCGCGGCGGTGCCCGAGGCGCTGATCGAGAGCGAACTGTTCGGGCATGTGCGCGGCGCGTTCACCGGCGCCACGCAGGACCGCGTCGGTCTCTTCGAGTCGGCGAACGGCGGCACCTTGCTGCTGGACGAAGTGGGCGACCTGCCCCTGGCGGTGCAGGTGAAGCTGCTGCGCGTGCTGCAGGAGCGCGAGTTTCGCCGCGTGGGCGAGAACCGCACCCGGCATGTCGATGTGCGCCTGCTGGCTGCGACGCATCGCGACCTGCCGGGCGAAGTGGCGGCGGGCCGCTTCCGGCAGGATTTGTACTATCGCCTCCGCGTCATCGAGATCCGCATTCCGCCGCTGCGCGAGCGGCGCGATGACATCCTGGCGATTGCCCGGCAGGTGCTGGCGGAAACGGCGACCCGCATGAAGCTGCCAGTGACGGCCTTCACGCCGGCCGCCGCCGATCAGCTGCTGCGCTGGGGATGGCCCGGCAACGTCCGCGAACTGCAGAACGTGGTGGAGCGCGCGCTCGTGCTGGCGCGAGGCCCGCGAATCGAGCTCGAGGATCTGCCCGATGAGGTGCGGAACGCCATGCCGGGCATCGGCGCACCCGGCATCGCGCCGGTTGCGCGCACGCTGGCCGACGTCGAACGCATCCACATCCTCAGCGTGCTCGACTCGGTTGACGGCAACCGCACGAAAGCCGCTGCGATTCTCGGCATCGGCTCGGCGACGCTATTCAGGAAGCTCAAGGACTATCGCGCCTGAGCGCGATAGTCCGGCTCTGGGCTTCAGGCTTCGGGCTTCAGGCCGCGTCGGCCTCAGGCCCGGAGCCCTTCGCGCTACTTCGCCTCGTACGCCACCTGGCCACCGACGATCGTGTAGAGCACCCTGGCCGTGGGGATCTCCTGCTCGGGAACCGCAAGGATGTCCTTCGAGAACACGGTGACATCCGCAAGCTTGCCTGGCTTCAGCGACCCCTTGATGGTTTCGTCGAACTCGGCGAACGCCACGTTGATCGTGTACGAGCGGAGCGCTTCCATGCGGCTCATGCGCTGGTCGGGGAAGAAGACCGAGCCGTCCTTCGTGCGGCGCGACACCGACGCGTAGTACGACGCGATCGGATCGATGTCTTCCACCGGCGCATCGGTGCCGTTGGCGATGACGGCGCCGCTCTTCATCAGCTTCTGCCACACGTAGGCGCCTTCTTCCGCTCGCTGCGGACCCAGGCGCGCCAGCACGTACGGGGCGTCGGACGTGGCATGAATCCCCTGCATCGACGCAATGACGCCAAGCTGACCGAAGCGCGGGATATCGGCGGCGCTCAGGTGCTGCGCGTGCTCGATCCGCCACCGCAGCGCCTTGCCGTCCTTGCGCAGCCGCTCGAACGTCTCTTCGTAGATGTCGAGTACCTCGCGGTTCGCGCGGTCGCCGATCGCGTGAATCGCCACCTGGTAGTCGTACTTCACGGCGAGGGCCGCGGTCTCGCGCACATCGCCGGGTGAATCGGCGTTCAGGCCGCTGGTGGTGGCAAGGTCGGCGTAGGGCGCCAGCATCCAGGCGCCGCGCGAGCCGAGTGCACCGTCGAGGGCGCGCTTCACGGCGCGCACGGTGAAGCGCTTGTCGCCGTAGTTCACCACCCGGTACTTCGGCATGTCGACCTCGAGCTTCTCCGGCGTCTCGCGCAGCATCATCCAGACGCGCAGCGGCAGCTTCTTGTCGTCCACCACCTTCTTCATCGTCTCGATGACCAGGGGTGGCGAGCCGGCGTCAGTCACCGTGGTGAGCCCCTTCGACAGCGCTTCGCGCGATGCGAGCTCGATGCTCACGCGCAGGTCGGCCTCCACCTCCGCGGGTGTCCGGCCGGCGCGCGACTTCGACAGCGCGTCGCTGATCAGTCCCTGCGCGCGTTCGTTGAAGAGCCCGGTGGCGTTGCCGGCCTTGTCGCGCAGGATGGTGCCGCCCGGCGGGTCGGCGGTCGTGCGCGTGACCTTCGCCAGTTCCATCGCCTTGGCGTTCGCGAAGCCGGCGTGGCCGCTCGCATGCGTCAGCCACACCGGGTTGTTCGGCGACACGCGGCTCAGCGCCTCGTGCAGCGGGAACCCTTCGACGTTCGGCGACGGGACACGCGCCCACTTCTCCTGGTGCCAGCCGCGCCCGATGATCCACTCGCCGGGTCGCGCCTTTGCCGCCGCCTCGCCCACCATGCGGACGATGTCGTCCCAGGTGTTCGCCGTGGCCAGTTTGAGGCTTCTCGCCGCATCGCCGACACCGGTGAAATGCGCATGCGCTTCCATCAGGCCAGGCGTCGCCAGCGCACCCTTCAGGTCGATGACCCGCGTGTTTGGCCCGACGTAACGCTGGATCTCGGCATTCGATCCGAGCGCCGTGATCGTGTCGCCGTTCACCGCCATCGCCTGCACGTCTGGCTGCGGCTCTTCGACCGTGACGATGCGGCCATTGGTAAGCACGAGGTCGGCGGGCCGAGGAGCCGGTTGCGTTTGCGCGGCCACGGTCGGCTCCGCAACGCGGGCCATACCCGACAACGAGGACAGCGTCCACGCACCCGCAGCAAGCACCCAGACGACGGTGGACCAGCGCATGACGTTCTTCATGGAGTCTCCAGAGGTTCCGGTTAGCTTAGCGGAAGGCGATGGGCGATGGGGCCCTCGGCTTCGGGCGTCGGCGCCCTATGCGCGCTTCCGCGCGACGAGCTCCGCGGCGCCTGGAACAGTGCGCAGCGTGATCGGTCGCCTGGGTTCGAGGCCGGCGTCACGCTGCCAGGCAGCGATCTCCGGACTCGACCAGGTGCCCGACTGGCTGGTGAGCGCGAAGTACAAATCGAGCAACGCACCGACCTGCCCCGAGTCGCCCGGAGCGGCGGGACGCACCAGCTCGACGACCGCCACGTAGCCGCCGGGCTTGAGGGCGCGAGCTACGCGCTGCATGAGCGTGCGGTTCGTCGTCTCATCGAAGTGATGCAGCAGTTGCGAAATGTAGACGAGGTCCCACTCGGCGGTGCCAAGGTCGTCCACGCGTGCGTCGCCTTCGCGGTGCACCACGCGTGCGCCAAGCCCCTCTGCGGCGAGCAGCGGCGCGGCGTGCCGCACGGCAGCCGGCAGATCGAGCACGGCGGCTGTGAGCGCCGGATGGCGCCGGCACATCGCTGCCGGAATGACGCCGTGCGAGCCGCCGATGTCGAGCATGCGCGTTGCGCCGGCCGGCAGTGGCGTGCGGCGCACGATCTCTGGAGCGGCCAGGCGCGACAGCACCCGCATCGCCCGCTGATACGCACCCCACCGTTCCTCATCGTCCGACAGGTGCAGATCGTGGGCACGCCCGGTCCGAACGAACGCCTCCGTCCCCTCCACGATCGTCCACTCGAAGAATTCGAAGAGTACTTTGTCGCGCACCGACTGCGGCGAGTCGGCCAGCAGCCAGGTGCGGGCCCGCGAGGTGAGCGCGTACTCGCCCCGTGCGGCGCGCAGGTAGCCGGAGGCCACAAGCGCGTTGAGCAGTTTCGGTGTGGCCGCGGGCGATGTGTCGCAGCGGACGGCGACGACGTCCGCTGACAGCGGACCGGCGGCGAGCGTATCGAACACGCCAAGTCTGGTCGCCACCATGATGGCGCGCGCGCGCAGAAAGGCCATGTGCGTGTCGACGAGCGGCACGGGTGCCAGCCCGAGCGCGATGGCAAGCCGTTCCGCAGCGGTCTCTCCGGACACCGAGAGTTTCATGGCGAGCGCTCAGCGGCGTGGCGCGCGACCGAGCCGTACCACGATCGCGAACTCGGCCTTTGTCACTGGCTGAATGGAGAGCCGGCTGCCCTTCTTCGTCACCATCATCGCCTCGAGCCCCGTGGCGGACTTCAGCGTTTCCAGCGACACGATGCCCGGGAATGTCTCGACGTAGCCGACGTCCACCGAGTACCACGTGGGCGCATCCTTGCGGCTCGCCTCGTCGAAGTAGGCGTGCCCCTTCTCGAAGGCGAACGGATCGGGGTAGCCAGCGGTGACGATTTCGGCCAAACCGGTCACGCCCGACGGATCGGCATTCGACGCGTAGAACAGCACACCGTCGCCGAGCTTCATCTCGTCGCGCATGAAGTTGCGCGCCTGGTAGTTGCGGACGCCTTCCCAGCCGGTCTTGCCGTCGCGGGCCAGCCGCTCGATGGTGTACGCCTCCGGCTCGCACTTCATCAGCCAGTACTTCTTCGTCATGCCTTCAGTGTACCCACCGGCGCCTGCGGCTGCGCCAGCAGCAGGCGGTTCTTGGGCGTGATGGCCGACGGAATCTGCTGCGTCCAGACGCGGTAGCCGCGGCGCTCGAGTGCCACCGCACGCATCACGTCGATCGCCATCGCAGAGTCGAGCCAGCCGCCGAGCGCGCCGGTATCGCACGCAGCGGCATCGTGACAGCACGGCAGTACCGCCACGCGCGCACCGGCGTCGGCCGCCAGCCGCAGCACCGCGTCGGTGAGCGCGCCGCACGCATGGCTCGACACCACGAGGTCGCCGGCTGTCAGCGGTACGCTGCCCAGATCGCCGGCCTGGAAGTGGACCCGGCCGACCAGTCGTGGCCACACCCGCGTGAGTGCCTCGGACACGGTCGTCGCCGACGAGGGCACCACACGGTCCACCACCAGCCCCTCGGGTGACGAGTCGTCGAGCAGCAGCAGCGCGTGGGCCAGAAGCCCATGGCCACCGGCGATGTCCACCACGCGACCGCCGCGGAACAGGCGCCGCACGCGCTTCGCTACTTCCCACGCTTCGTACAGTTCCTTGCGCGGCAGGCAACCCGCCTCGCACAGCGTGCGGGCGAACCTGTCGAACAGCGTGGTGCCCGCGAAGCGCCCGAGGTCGTGCGGCGTCAGGCGCGCCTTCGACGACTGGTCGAAGCGTCGACCGCTGTCGCTCACCACAGCTTCAGCGCCTTTACGCCGTTCGCGAGAATCTGGACGCCGATGCCCAGGAGCAGGAACGACGACAACCGCAGGAACACGTTGACCGTTGATGTGCGTGTGGCGGCCGAGGCGCCGCGTGTGAGGCTGAGGAAGATCGGCGCAGTACTGACAGGATTCACGATGGGATACAGCGCGGCCACTTCGAGCAGCACGATCGTGAGGACGCCGGCGAAGAGGGACTCCACGGAGGGGATCGAGACGAAGTCAGAAGTCAGAAGTCAGAGTTCAGAATTCGGAACTTCGCTCGTACCGAAGTTCCCTGCTGCGCTCCTGGCTCTGACTTCCAACTTCTGAGTTCTGAGTTCTGAGTTCTTACTTCTTGATCGACGGATGTTCGTAGCCGACGGTGAGGATGTCAGCCGACGGACGGAAGCTCAGGTAGTCGACGTGCTCCTTGATCTCCGCCCAGCCGTGCGGCACGCCCGCCGGGATGATGACGATGTCACCGGTCTTGACGAGACGCTTCACGACGTCGTTACCACCGATGCGGCCGCTGCACGACGGGCCGTTCAGCGTGGTCGTCACTTCGGCGTCCGGCGCCGAGGTGCGGCCGTTGATGATGTGACCACCGGTCACGATCGTGCCTTCACCCGAGACGATGTAGTACCCCTCGGTCTGCTTGTTGTGGTACAGGCCCGACGAGAGGCCGGCCGGCAGGCTGGCTGCCGCTACCGTCTCGCCGCAGGACTGGGTGCCGGCGGCCGGAGCGGGCGCGGCGGCGCCTGCCGGACGCGCGGCCGGCGCAGCGGCCGGAGCCGTGGTCGACCCGCGGTGGATAATCCCGACCGAGAAGTGCTGGTCACCGATGTCCATCACCTTGATGGTGCGGTCCACACCGGGGGTCTTGTTGACGGTGTCGACCTCTTCCTTGGTGATGTAGTACGCCGCGGTGGGCTTTTTGCCCTGCGCGGAGCCGACAGCCGCCGGTGCAACGATCACGGCGATGCCCAGGATGGTCAGAATGGCCTTTTTCATCGAATTCTCCTCGAAATCATAGGTAGACGCACGCCGCCGGCTGTGGCGGCTGGCGTGCCGGATACTGTAACCGTGACGCGCCTGAAATGGCGCAGGAAACTTCGCGGGGTCGTGCCGGGCGGCGCGAAACTCGCGCTTGCGCCCACAACCGGTCGCGAACCCCGCAGAGATCCCGAACTCAGCCGAATGCCGGCTGGCGCGGCTCGACGTGCACGTGGGTGTGGAGGTGCACCGCCCCCTTCAGCGAGTTCGAAATGAGGCAGTTCCGCTCGGCTCGCTCCAGCGCCTTCTCGGCGGCGGCCGAATCTGCGCCTTCGGGCACATCGAGGCGGGCCGTCAACTCGAACCCGGTGAACTGTGTCACCCGGTCGACCCGGTCGAGCGTCCCCGTCACGTCGACGTGAAGCCCCTCCCACGGCAGCTTCGACGCCCGGGCCACGGCCCTGAACGTCAGGATGAAGCAATCGGCCACGGCGGCCGACAGCAGCGTCTCAGGCGACCATCGGTCGCCAGGTCCGCCGAACTCAGCCGGCGATGCGGTGCGCAACACGGGCAAGCCGTTGCCGCTCACTTGAATGTCGCCCTCGGACACGGCGTCCGCGGTGGCGTGATAGACATGAGGAAAGTCCTGCATGAACGCACTCCTGATTCAGGGATGCGGCGCGAGGGAATCCGTGACGAGGTTGGAAGTCAGAGCCGCCCATCCGCCCGACGGCGATCGTAGGTCTTCAGGTGCGTGTAGGCGAGTGACAGGATCGTGTCATCGACGCCGTGCTTCCGGGCTTTGTCGAGCATGAAGCCAATGACATGGTCGGCCTCCACCTGGCGCCCCCCTTCCATGTCGCGCATCATCGACGCGCTCCACTGACCGGTGGGATCGGTAAGTCGGCTCTGCGCCGCTTTCAGCGCGCCGGCGCTCGGTGGGTAGCCTTCGCGCGTGACGATCTCGATGTTCGCCGTGAGGGCGCGCTCGACGGCCTGCCTGCCGCCCGGCGCCGACATGATCTCCTGCACGTTGCCACGGAACAGGCAGGTGGTGGCGGCCAGCACGCTGAGCATCAGCAGCTTCTCCCACATCCGCAGCATCACATCGTCGGCATGCTCCCACTCGATCGTGCTCTTCGCGAAGAGGTCGGCCAGCGCCAGCGTCCGGGCCGACGGCTGACGGTTCCGCTCGCCGAAGACGATGCGCTGGAGGGTGCCGGCGTGGCGAATGGTGCCGTCGGGCAGCAGCATCACGTCGATGCCGCAACTGCCACCGAGCACCTGCGTGCGGCCGAAGCGAGTGTCGAGCCGCTCAAGGTGCGCCAGGCCGTTCAAGACCGGCAGCACCGTGCAGGCGCCGCTCATCGCGGGCGCCACGGCGTCCATCGACGAGTCGAGGTCGTACGCCTTGCAGGTGAGCAGCACCAGGTCGTATCCGGGCCCGAGTTCGCTGGCCACCACCGTCGTCACCGGCAGCGTCAGATCGCCGAGCGCGCTGGTGATGCGCAAACCGTCGCGCGCAATTTGCTCGCGACGTGCGGGACGCACGAGGAAGGTGACGTTGGCTCCGGCCTGGGCGAGCCGTCCGCCGAAATATCCGCCGACCCCGCCGGCACCGAGCACCAGAATTTTCATGGTCGTCATGCCCCGATGGTAGCCTGAGCGTGCCATGAGTCACGACATCACCATCTACCAGAAGCCGACGTGCACCACCTGCCGTCAGGTCTACAACGCGCTGAAGGAGAGCGGCGTCGACTTCGATGCCGTGAACTACTTCGTCGAGCCGATTCCCAGGGAACGACTGGTGGTGCTGCTGCGGAAGATGGGGATGGACGCCAAGGGGCTGCTGCGAACGCGCGAGCCGATTTACCAGGAGCTGAACCTCGCGTCGAGCGAGCTGAGCGAGGACCAGATCATCGACCTGATGGTGCAGCATCCGGAGTTGATCCAGCGTCCGATTGTCGAACGTGGTGAGCGCGCCATCCTCGCTCGGCCGGCCGAGCGGTTGAAGGAGATACTTGGGTAGTCGTTGGTCGTTAGTCGGCGGTCGTTGGCGCTACTCGCAACCGCCGTCGAGCGTCCGAACCGCCTTGACCTTGAACGTCGGCAACGCGATGTCGCCGGTGCCGGCGTAGGGACCGCCCGGCATCGCCGCCACCGCCGCCTTTGCCGGATCCATCGCTCCGCCCTGCGCCGCCACGTTCGGGTTGGGCCACAGGCCACCCTTCACGCGGAAGCGGGTCGACCCTGGCGTGCCCGCCACCTGCACGCGCTGCCCCAGATACTTCTTGATGTCGGTGCCACTCACTTCATAGCGGCCGTTCATCGAATCCTGAATGGTGTACTGGTTGGGCGTGACGCTCTTCTCGACGCAGCCGCTGAGGGTGACGACACGTGGTGCGGAGGGCGCCTGTTTCGCAGGCGAGGAATCCTGGCCGACGACCGGTTCGGCCGTGGACATCGCGACGAGCAGGGCGAGCGGCAGCAGACGGCGCATCGTGGACACCTCAGCGCCATCGTAAACGTGACGGGACCAGGGCCGGTAATGCAAAAATGCACTAGCGCACGGTGCAATCGTGCCGGCGCACCGCAGGGAGCCGCATGACGAATCTGATGAAAGCCGTCCAGAACAACGACGCCGTCCGTGTGGCGGCACTGATTGCCGACGGCGCCAACGTGGACGAACTCGATCCGAACGGCGATGCGCCGCTGGTAATGGCCGCCTACCTCGGTCACGCCGCCGTGGTGAAGTTGCTGCTCGAAGCGGGCGCTGACGTCACCGCGGTCGATCCCGGCATGAAGGCCACCGCGCTGCACGCGGCCGCGTATGCTGGCCGGACGGAAGCGGCGGCCCTGCTGATTCAGCACGGCATCGACATCAACAAGCAGGGGCCGAAGAACGGCTATACCGCCCTGCACGACGCGATCTGGGAGAACAACATCGACACGGCCAGGGTTATCCTCGAGGCCGGTGCCGATGTGACGCGGAAGTCGCACAGCGGCGAAACCCCGCTCGACTTCGCGAAGTCCAAGCATCGGCGGGAGATCGTGGCGATGATCGAAGCGCGGTGACGACGAGGGCGGGAAGGCGGGGGTAAGGGCGGGAGGGGCAGGCAGGACGGGAAGGTTGTGCGGTGGTCCGGGTCGGTTCACCGTGGTTTGACGTGACTCAGAAGAGGGACGCATGAAGAAGGTACTGTTCGCGATGGTGGTGGCTGGGGCGTGTGCGGCGCCGGCGGTGGTGCAGGCGCATTTCAAGCTGGTGGAACCGGCGTCGTGGATTGTGGAGAGCGAACGCGGCGACCCACAGAAGGCCACGCCGTGCGGCGCCACGCCCGAGGCGAAGCCGACCGACGTCGTCACAAAGGTGACCGGTGGATCGAAGCTGCACCTGAAGGTGCTCGAGACGATCTATCACCCGGGTCACTACCGTGTGGCGCTGGCGGTGAATTCGCGCACCGAGCTGCCGGTCGACCCGATCACGGTCGAGCGCATGACCGAGCGCGGTCCGTACTCGGTGTGGGCCGCTATCCAGAGCCCGCCGCAGCTCCCGGTGATTGCCGACGGCCTCTTCCAGCACTACACGCGTCCGGCGTCGCCGCAGACGTTCGAAGCCGACATCCAGCTGCCGAACCTCACCTGCGCCAAGTGCACGCTTCAGGTGATTCAGTTCATGGCCGAACACGGCTACAACCAGCCCGGCGGCTACTCGTACCATCACTGCGCCGACCTGGCGATTACCGCCGACGCGACCAAGCCGCTCGACAAGGGCTGGCCGGCGGCGTCTGGCACGGCGAACTAGTCAGTGGTCGTTGGTCATTAGTTGTTGGTCACGGGCCAATGACTGATGACCATCCGACTATCGCCCTTCGAGCAGCCCCGCCGCGTCGTTGATGAGCACGGTCTCGCGTCGGACGGCGGCGGCCAGCCGGGCCGCTTCCTTCTCCGCTTCCTCGTACCGGCGCTGTTCAATCCCTTCCCTCACGCCGGGCATGGTCTTCACGCCGTAGCCGGTGTAGTAGCCAGGCGCGTACAGCAGGTGCCGGTACCACGAGCGGCGCGGCAGGCCGCCCTCGTCGATGAACTGACGCTCGCTCTGAATCAGCTTGGCATTCACGGCGCGCAGCGTCACTGGGTCCGACCCGGCTTTCGCTGCGGCAGTCTTGTAACGATCGGCCGCGCGCGTGAGCGCCGCGATGGCGTTCTCGAGCGGCGCGAAATTCAGCGCCGGCGGCACGTCTTCCACCGCAGGAATCGGTCGCGGCTCCTTCGGATCGTTCACTGCCGCGAACACGCCGTCCGTAATCTGACGGTTGCGTTCACGCACGTCGTCCTGCCGCTGGCGCAACAGCGTCTGCACCTCGCGGAGATAGGTCTGTGTGGTGTCGGCCAGGTTCGTGAATTCGAACGGCAGCACGTCGGCATCGGCAAGACGAACCACGAGGCTGCCCGAGAACTGGGCCAGCGCGCGACCGTAGAGGAAGCCCGGATCCGAGAACTTCGAGAAGTGATAGAAGTCGTCGTAGATGGAGTGGTAGATGCCGTCGTCATCGAAGCCGCCGAACGACAGGTTCAACGACGCGATGCCGTGATGCTGCAGGAACGGCGTGTAGTCCGAGCCTGAGCCGAGCGCGCCGATGCGCAGGTCGGCGCGCGAGCGGGCTTCGCTGCGACGATCGCCCGAGGCGGACGAGACAACGTTCGACTGCCACCGCTTCCAGACGGTGCCCTTCGTTTCCGGATCGTCGACGCTCTTCGCCACCTCGTTCACCAGATGTTCGAGCGTGTGCGAGCCGCTCGCCTGCAGGAAGCCGCGGCTGTTGCCGTCGCTGTTGATGTAGACCACCGCCTTGTCGCGAAGCTCGGCGTCATGATGCTCAACCCATTCGGTCGAACCGAGCAGACCGGGTTCTTCGCCGTCCCACGCCGCATACACCAGCGTGCGCTTCGGCTTCCAGCCCTGCTTCACGAGCTGTCCGATGGCACGCGCCTCTTCTAGTTCCGGCGCCATGCCACTCACTGGATCCGACGCACCGTTCACCCAGGCATCGTGGTGGTTGCCGCGCACGATCCACTCGTCGGGGAACGTCGAGCCCTGCAGCTTCGCGACGACGTCGTACATCGTCTTGGTGTCCCAGTTGAAGGCCACCTTCAGGTGCACGCGGGCGGGTCCGGGACCGAGCCGGTAGGTGATCGGCAGGGCGCCGCGCCATGACGCCGGCGCCACGCGGCCGCGCATCGCGGCGAGCAGCGGCTGGGCGTCGCCGTAGGAGATTGGCAGCGTCGGTATCTTCGTCAGCGTCTCGGCGTCCTTCAACGCCAGGCGCGGCGTGCCGGGGATCGACGGCTTGCCCGGCGTGAGCGGATCGCCGGAGTACATCGGCAGGTCGAGTGCACTGCCGCGCTGCACACCGTCCTTGTTGCGCATCGGGCCGTCCGGGAACACCTCGCCGACAAAGTAGCCGTCGTCGCGCGGATCGGAGTAGATGATGCAGCCGATGGCGCCGTGTTCGGCCGCGATCTTCGGCTTCGTGCCGCGGAACGAGCCGCCGTAGCGCGCAATGACGACCGCGCCCTTCACGGAGACGCCGGCAGCCTGGAGTTCTTCGTAGTCCTCGGGACGGCCGTAGTTCACGTAGACCAGCGGTCCGGTGACGTCGCCGTCCACCGAGTAGGCGTTGTAGGTGGGCAACTGCTCCGCCTTTTGGCCTGACGTCGGATCAACCGCCACGACCGGCTCTTCGAGCTTTGCGGTGAAGCGCGTCGGCGCGGTCAGTTCCAGCAGCCGTTCCTTCGGCGTCGGGAACAGGACGTCGTAGGTTTCGAGCTGGGCGTCCCAGCCCCACTCGCGGAACCGCGCCACCATCCATTCGGCGTTGTCCTTGTTGTAGGCCGAACCGACGTAATGCGGCCGCGCGCTGAGGCGCTGCATGTACTGGCCGATGGCGGCGGCGTCGGGGATGGCGCGAAGCCGCTCGTCCCACGAGGGCTGGCGCTGCGCGGAGAGATGCGGCGCGGAGGTGGCGGCGACGAGCACGGTGGCGGCCGCGAGGGCTCGCAGGATCGGTCTGCTGGGCATGCAACCGATCATAACGGCCGGGCCGGGGTGAATCGGAATTTCCGATGCCGGCCGAGCGAACTATCTATTGGCGGCGGCGACGGGCCTGTCGATACGCTCCCTCCATCGCTGCGGGACGTCTCGGGCAGAGACGCCGCGGTCCAACACCAAAGGAGTCGGGCTCATGCGGATCGTGATACGGACGTCAGGTGGTTGGCCCCCCGCGGCGATCGAGCTGGCTCGAACGCGTCTGGAATTTGCACTCGGGCGATTCACCGGGCGGGTCCGCTCGCTGCGTGTCACCCTGAAAGACCTGAACGGGCCACGTGGGGGCGTCGACAAGCACTGCCAGATCGCGATCCGGCTTGAACGACCCGCACGCGTGATCGTAATCGAGGACCTCGACGCCGAGCCGGAAGCGGCGATCAGCCGCGCGGCTGAACGCGCGGCACGGGCTGTGACACGCGCCGTCGACGCCGCCACCGACTGGCGCCCCGTGCGGACGGCGCCAGCCTGGAGGTAAGCGCGACGCTACTGAACGCCGGCAGCTTTCTGCTGCTCGGCGAGCACCGCCTTGAACATCGCCTCGGCCGTGTCGATTTCCGCGACGTAGCCGGCCGGGTCGATGAAGGGGTTCGGCCCCTTGCCGATAAGGGGGAACTTCTTGTCGAGGTTGTACATGCTCGGGTGCGAGCCGAGCGGCACGTCCACGTGCAACGAGCGCAGCTTGCGGAACGCCTGCTGATACTCGGCGGCCTGGTTCGGGTTGTCGGCGTTGTTCACCAGCCTGAAGCCCGGGTTGGTGCCCACGCTGCCGATGATCGCCACGTCGTAGCTCCTGCCGCTGTCGTTCGCTTTCAGCGTCCACGTGGTGCAGCCGTGCGTGTGCCCCGGCGTGAGGTACGCGGTGAGCGTCGTGCCGCCCAGCGCCACCGTGTCGCCGTCGTGCAGCACGCGGTCTACCGGGTGCGGCTTGCCGCCCGGCGTCATCGCCTCGAGCGCCGGCACGTCCTCGGCCATCGCCATCACCTGCGCACCGGTCATCTGCTTCACCATGGCGTCGCCCTCCTGGTGATCGCCGTGCGCGTGGCTGCCCAGAATGATCTTCGTGTCGGCGAACTTGAACCCCAGTTGCTCAATCGACTTCTGGATGAGCGGGACGTTGCGTTCGAACGTGGTATTGATGAGGATGTTGCCGGCCGGCGTCACCACGAGGAACACCGCCAGGCTCTTGGTACCCACGTAATAGACGTTGCCGATCACCTTGTGGGGCGGGACAGCCGTGTACATGTCGTCAGGGCCACCGATGTTGCGCTGGAACAGCGCCTGCTGCGTGAACGTCTGCCCGTTCACCGTGACCGACGGACCGGGCGCCTGATTGCCACGCCCTCCCTGCGCCAGGGCCGGCGCAGACACCGCGAACACGCTGACGAGAACCACCGCTGCAGTCACTGCTTTCATGCCAGCCTCCTGTGACGCCCCGGATCACCCGCGGCAGGCCGGGAGAATAGCACGGTGGTCGTTGGTTATTGGTCACTCGGCGACGGGCGATGGGCGGTGGGCGCATGGGCGCATGGGCGGGTGGGCGGGTGGGCGGGTGATGTCGAAAGCGCTCATGGTCATTCGACTGCTGTAATAGGAGAGATACCCACGTGAAGTTCATGATCATCGTGAAAGCCACAACCGACAGCGAAGCGGGAGTGATGCCTGGAGTCGAGTTGCTCACCGCCATGGGCGCGTACAACGACACGCTCATCAAGGCCGGAGTGCTGGTGGACGCCGCCGGCCTCCAATCGAGCGCCAAAGGCGCACGGGTCGTGTTCAACGGCAACGCCCGCAGCGTCGTGGACGGCCCGTTCGCCGAGACCAAGGAGCTCATCGCCGGCTACTGGATTTTCGACGTCGCCTCGAAGGAGGAGGCGATCGAGTGGGTGAGGAAGGCGCCAAATCCGCACCCCGGCGCCCGAACCTACATCGAGATCCGCCAGCTGTTCTCGGACGCAGACTTCGCGTGACTCGCTGAGATTTGACGCTCGGACGATTTGACGATTGAATCTGGGCATCCGTGAGACTTCTCTTCGCTGTCACCGCGCTGCTTGGCGCCTTCCTGCTCTTCCTGGTCGAGCCGATGTTCGCCCGCATGGTGCTGCCGCTGCTCGGCGGGGCGCCGGCGGTGTGGAACAGCTGCCTGGTCTTCTACCAGCTGGCACTGCTCGGCGGCTATCTCTACGCTCACGCCGTCGGCAGACGTCCGCTGAGGCAGCAGGTGATGCTGCAGGCAGTACTGCTGGCCGCGGCGGCGGTGGTGCTGCCGATTGCGGTGCGCGGCTCGGCGCCGCCTCCGTCAGCCAACCCGATCGGCTGGGTGTTCTCCATCCTCACCGTTTCGCTCGGCCTGCCGTTCGTGGTGCTGGCCACCACCGGGCCGCTGCTTCAGCGCTGGTTCTCGTCGCTCGGACCGTGGGCGAGCTCGCGGGTCTACTCGTTGTTCGCCGCCAGCAACATCGGCAGCTTCGTGGCACTCCTCGGCTATCCGTTCCTGGTCGAGCCGATGCTGCGCCTCCGCTCACAAAGCTTCTGGTGGACGACCGGCTACGCGGTCTACGCCGTGTTGATGCTGGCCTGCGGCGCGGTGGCCTGGCGGCGCGGCACACTCGACGCGCCAGCGCCCGCGGCCATGCCGGCGGTCGAGGTGAAGCCGGCGCGTCGCTCGAAACCAGGCCCCGTCGACGAGCCGGTCGACGACGACCCGACCGCCGCGCGCCTGCGTTGGCTCGGCCTCGCGGCGGTGCCGTCCACGCTGATGATGAGCGTCACCACGTTCATCTCCACCGACGTCGCCTCGATGCCGCTCCTGTGGGTGGTGCCGCTCGCGCTCTACCTGCTCACCTTCGTCCTCGCTTTTGCCGAGCGGCAACTGATCGGGCGCCGGCTGATCGGCTGGCTGTTCCCGGTGGCCGTGGTCCTCACCGTCGCGCTGGTGATGGCACCGCCCGAGTTCCCGCTGACGCTCACGGTCCTGCACCTGGTGAGCTTCTTCGTCATCGCCCTCGCCTGCCACACGGCGCTGGCCGACAGCCGCCCGCCCGCCGAGTCGCTCACCGAGTTCTACCTGTGGCTGTCAGCTGGCGGCGCGCTCGGTGGTCTGTTCAACACGCTCATCGCGCCGCTGCTTTTCGTCAACCCATTCGAGTACCCGCTGGCGGCGCTCTCGGCCTGCCTGCTGCTGCCGAACGCCCTGTCGGGCGGAAGCGAGACGGTGCGCACGCGGGTGCGGCAGGTGCTGTCGTTCGTGGCCGTCGCGGTGCCGGTGCTGCTCGTGGTGTTGCTGGTGCCGGTGGTGCAGCACTACGACCACCAGCTGCCCGACAGCCCGGTCGTGCGGTTCCTCATCATCTTCGGCCCCGGCTGCCTCGTCGCCTACCTGCTGCAGCGGGCGCCGCTGCGCATGGGCATCGCCCTGGCCACGCTGGTCGTCGCCGGCACCTTCGTCCGCTTCGACAACCGCGTCCCGATTCACCTCGAGCGCAGCTTCTTCGGCGTTCATCGGGTGATGTTCTCCGGCAACGAACGGGTTCTGCTCAGCGGCACGACGAACCACGGTGCGCAGTCGATCAAGCCCGCGCTGAAGTGCGAACCACTCACCTACTACTCGCGCGGAGGCCCGGTCGGGCAGCTGGTGACGCACGTGCAGAAGGACACGACGAAGACCCGCTACGGCGTGGTGGGACTGGGCACGGCGTCGATGGCGGCATACGCGAAGCCGGGCGAGAGCTGGACGTTCTTCGAGATCAATCCGGTGGTCGAACGGCTGGCCCGCGACCCAGAGTTCTTCACCTACCTGAAGGACTGCGCACCGCAGGCACGGGTGGTGATTGGCGACGCCCGCCTCATGCTGGTGTCCGAGCCGGACGATGCCTTCGATGTGCTTGTGCTCGATGCCTTCAGCTCGGACGCCATTCCGGTGCACCTCATCACGCTCGAGGCAATGCAGCTCTACCTGCAGAAGCTGGCGCCAGGCGGCGTGATGGCCGTCCACATTTCGAACCGCTATCTCGACCTGGCGCCGGTCGTCGGTGCCACCGCGCGCGCGGCCGGCCTCGTCTCGGTGGTGCAGACCAACGTACCGGCCGAGGCCGCACGCGAGATCAGCCTGGAAATCTCACCCTCGCGCTGGGTGCTCGTGGCCCGCAGCACCGAAGACATTGCAACGCTGGTGAACGAAGGGCGCTGGTCGTCGCTCGACGATGTGACGGGGCCGGTATGGACGGACGACTACTCGAACGTCGTCAGCGTACTGAGGCGCTGATCGGCGTCACGACCCGGTATGGCGTAGCCGCGAACCTTCAGATTCGCTGTACCGAGCCGACCTGAAGGTCGGCAGCTACACATCCCGTCGGCAGCTACATCCGGCCCACACACCGCGCGTGCCTGGGGGGCGTACAATTCGAGCATGCGCATGCTTCCTCTCGCTTCCGTCGCCCTGTTGCTTGCCGGTGCCGTCGCCTGCTCACCGACGCCGGCCGCCACCGGCACCTCGCAGCCGGCAGCGGCCGCGCAGCCGGCACCAATTGCTGCAGCCGCCGCCGCGCCCGCGGCTGTATCAGCCGCCAACAGCTACACCGGCGCGGTTGCCGAGACGATGGACTCCGGTGGCTACACCTACGCGAGGCTGAAGGGCGAGAAAGACGACGTCTGGGTGGCCGCGCCTCCGTTCAATGCGAAGGTCGGCGAGACTGTGTCGGTGTCGCTCGACATGCCGATGGCCGACTTCCAGAGCAAGACGCTCAATCGGACGTTCCCGATGCTCTACTTCGTGCAGGAAGTGGCGCGTAACGGCCAGCCGCTGACGGGCGGCAACGCGCCGGCGGCGCCGGCGCTGATGGGCAGCCACGGCGCCTCGGCTGCCGCACCGGTGGTGCAGAAGCTCGATCCTCCCGCCGGCGGACTGTCGGTGGCAGACGTGTTCGCGAAGCAGGCCGCCCTGTCGGGAAAGCCTGTGACCGTGCGCGGCACGGTGGTGAAGTTCAACGGCGGCATCATGGACCGCAACTGGCTTCACATCCAGGACGGGTCGGGCAGCGCCGACGCCAAGACCAACGACCTCACCATCACCACCAGCGCCGACGTGAAGGTCGGCGACGTGGTCACCCTCTCGGGCATCGTCGGCACGAAGAAAGACTTCGGTTCCGGCTATGCCTACGACGTGATTATCGAGAAGGCGACGCTCAAGTAGCCGTCTAGAAGCGCAGCAACCGGTTCACCTTTACGACGAAGGCGCGGTTCTTCAGGGCCGGCGCTCCGGATGCCAGCGTGTCGTGCTCGTCGGTGTAGACCACAAAGAGCTCCGACCCCGGGCTGTACTCCCAGCGAAAGCGAAGGTTGCTGCTGACGGTGTGGTCGCTCGAGCTGTACTGCACGAGCGCACTCGCGAACATCAGCGGGCTGAAACCGTAGTCCGACCGTGCGCGCAGCACGGTGTTGGTGAAGTTCCCTTCGTCGAGCCCCACGCGATTAATCGACACGCTCGGTTCCACCGACAGGCGCGTCGTCACGGACACCCGCGCGCCGCTGTAGCCGAAGGCGGTGAGGGTGCCGTCGTAGAAGGTGCCGTGCTGCGCCGAGAACTGCCCCGAGACGCAACGCTGCTGGCCGAGCAGGTAGGAGACCGACAGGTCGTTGAAGTCGTAGCCGCCGACTGGGATGGTGACTCGGCGCGAAATGGCGAACGGTCGCACCAGCCGTTCGTACTCGTTCGAAGCCTGTGCCGTGAACTGGTCGCTGTTCTGGAATTCCACGTTGATGCGGCCGCTGCCATTGCGCGTCTCGAGCGCGCCGGCGCCGTTCTCGATGTACTCGAGGTTTCCTTCGTAGGTGAACTTCCGGACTGTCTTCATCCGCTTCGGACGCGGGCTGAAACGCAGCGAGCCGAAGCTGCGCGCGAAGTTGTCGCGCCGCACGAAGCCGACCTCGGGGTTGAAGTTGTCGCCAACCATTAGGTACTCAGCCCTGGCGCCGTACCGATCGCCGCCGTACTCGAACCGCCCCTGATAGCTGGCCGAGTCGCCCTCCAGGCCGTCCGTGGTCGTCTTGGCGTAGTAGGCGTTGAGGTTGACGTTCTCGTACAGGCTGATGGCGGCATCGACGCCAGCCGCCTGGTTGTCGCCAGTACCGGCCACCGCACGCGAGCGGTTCGTGAAGATGGCGCCGATGGAACTGCGACGCAGGATGTCGCGCTTCACGCGGAGTACCGAGAAATTCGTGGGCGGCGTGGACGACGTCGACTCGTCGGCCGTCTGAATATTCATCAGGCCGATGCCGTAGCGGCCGGCCTTGCCCGTGAGACGTCCGCCGACCTCGATCGGCACGATGCGGCCGGCGTTCAACCCGATACGACGGCTGTAGAACAGCGATGGTGTGGTCGACGTCGTCGCGCTGCCGCTGCCGGCCCAGCGCGCGAAGTCGAACACGCCACGCCCCTCGAGGAAGAAGTCGCGTTTCTCGGGGAGCACCAGGCTGAAGCGCGTGAGGTTCACCTGCTGCTCGTCGGCTTCCACCTGCGCGAAGTCGGTGTTCACGGTGACGTCGGCGGTGAGGTTGGCGGTGACGCCGTACTTGAAGTCGAGCCCGCCATTCCCGTCGAAATCGCGTGCGAGCGGAGGACTGTGCAGCCGGTCGGTGGTGAGGCGGGAAATGATGTACGGCTTCACCTCGATGTTCTTGCCGGCGGCGGGCAGGTCGAGTCCGACCAGGTTTGCCGCCGACGAGACCCGGGTCAGCGCCGACGGACCGCCGTCGGCCGCCGGCAGCGCGGTGAGGTGGGTCCATTCGTTCTTGCGCCGGATCGACCGGCGCAGTTGCAGCCCCCAGATCTGATCGACGCCTGACACGTAGCGCAGCGACTTGAACGGGATGGCCAGTTCAGCCGTCCAGCCGCCGTCGAAGCGGCTGGTGCGCGCCTGCCACACCGGGTTCCAGTCGGAGTTGTTGTTCCCTTCGTCGGTGACCGCCGTGTCCGCGCGTGCACCGAGCGGGTTCACGTAGAAGAAGAAGCCGTTGCGCCGATCGTGGAAGGTGTCCAGCAGCGCGCCGAAATGATCGTTCTGCCGGAGCTGGTTGGTGTCGCGGCGCAACTCGTTCGCCACCCACTTCTCGGGCGGCGCCGAGTCCCAGCAGCGCCCAACGATGTAGATGGTGTCGGCGTCGTAGAGGATCCAGGCCTCGGTGCGTTCGGTCGAGATCGCGCCTTCGTTCGGGACGTTCTGGATGAAGTCGGTGATGGCCGGCACTGTGCGGTACACCTCTTCGTCGAGCCGCCCATCGACACGCAGTGGCTCGGTGAGCCTCACCGCCCGCACGGTGGCGCGCCCCCCTTCACGTCGAATCACGTCTGGCGCCACGGGCGGCGGCGGGTTGTCGGCGATGACTCGCGACTGGCGGCCGCGGGGCGGCGGCGCCTGCGCCGGAGTCGGAGTCGGAGTCGCTGCGATAGCCAACAACGAGAGGCACGAAGCGGCGGCGCGCAGTCGGGTCGACATGTGCCGCGCAGAATACACCGGCGCCTGAGCGGGATCCGGGCAATTCCGTCGACGATGGAGCACCGGTTTCGAACCGGCGCACTACGGAGGGTTCGTGTTCGCCAGTTCCCGCCGCGCCTTCCAGATCGACTCCAGCACCGCGTTGACGTGCTGGTCCTCGGAAAAGGGGCTCAGGATGTACGACTTCAGCGCGTTGATCGGTTCGCCGTAGTCGGTCTTGCGGTAGCAGTCAGTGAGCGAGATCACCACGCCACGACCCTGCAGCGCATCGGCCTGGATCAACTCGAAGATGCGGCGGTTGTAGGCGTTGTGGTTCAGCAGCGTCTCGCGGTACGCCGGATCAGTCCGCTCCTGCTGTGGCACCGAGAACGTGTCCACCCCGTCGGGATAGACCCGAAACAGTGTCACCGGGCCGAAGTTGTCGCCGTTCATCACCGTGGTCGAGGCGTGGCCGTCGAGGTGATCGCGCAGTTCCTCGGCCATCGTCACGAGGTGGCCGAGCAGCGCTTGCAGGCCTCGCTTGCCGAACAGGCGCAGGTTGGCGAGGGCAGCCAGCGGTCCGCTGCCGGCGCGCGTCGTCTCCAGCGTGTACTTGCCCGGATGCCTCGTGCCCGACTGGAAGATGTACGGGGTGTCCTCGTCGCGGCGCGTCAGGCGCGCGAAGTCGTGGCCATCCTTCAGCAGGAACGCACTGGAGATATACGGCGCGAAACCGGTCTTGTGATAGTCGATGCCGATCGAGTCGGCGAGCCCGAGGTGACGGATGCGGCGGGTGGTGCCGGCGAGCGCGCGCACGGTCCGGTGGCGGAACCCGAGCGGGTTCTGCTCGAAGTCGTAGTCGTTGAAGACGCTCCACGCCCAGCCGATCACCGCGTCGGCGTGCACGTGCGGCACGTAGTCGAGCCCGCACTCCTGCACGATCTCGTCGCGCACGCGCACGATGGCGTCGAGGTCGTCGAGACCGAAGGCGTCGGTCGTGCCCATGGTGGCGACGATGCAGGCGATGCGGCGGCCGTCGGCGATCACCTCACGCAGCCGCGGCGCGAGCTGGTCGACGATCATCTGGTTGTCGTCAGTCGTCGGGATGGCGATGACGTTCTCCTCGCCGAGTCCGAGCCAGTTGGCCACCGTCAGACAGGCGTAGTGCGCGCGGTCCGAGCAGACGAGCACTGCCGGCGTGCGCAGCCCCTTGCGGCGAACGTCTGGCACCGCTTTCTCGAGTCCGATCTTGGCACCGTAGAGGAGCGTGCCGGTGCCGCCGAAGGTGAAGACGCCGTCGGCCCGTGCCGGGTCATAGCCCACCAGCGCGGCCGTCATCGAGATCGCCTCGACCTCGGCGAGCGAGACCTGGCGCGACGACTCCTCGCTCACCAGGTTCGGGTTGTAGATGGAGGGCAGCAGGCCGCCGATGATGCTCGGGATGGTCGGCGACGGGACCACGTTGATCTGTGCGCGCGGGTGCCCCCAGATGAACATCCCCGACAGGTACTGCACCAGTTCGGCGGTCACCGACTCCGGCGTCGTCGGGTCGTCGGCCATCGTCCTGAGGCGGGCGGCGGTGTAGTCGAGCGCCACCGGGGTACCCAGCATCGGCGCGGCCGACTTGAGGGCATCGAGCTGGTCGAGCGCCCTCAGGAACGAGAACACGAAGTAGGCGTCGTGCACGCGGTCCGACACCGGTGCCGGGAAGGCGGTGCGCAGCTGGGTGACGAGATCCTGATACTGGGTCGCCATGGCCCCAGTGTAAGCCGTCTGCGCGTCAGGCGATTTCGCGGGTCTTGACTGGTGAGAGGCGTGACGCCCGCACCGGCTGCGGCACGGGGAACCTGGGTGTGCCGAGCGGCTGTCCGGATGCCAGCAGCAGTTCGACCTTGTCGGCAGGAATCGGGCGCGAGAAGAAGTAGCCCTGCGCCAGTCGGCAGCCGAGCCGCTCGAGCTCGTTGGCCTGCGCTTCTTCTTCGATCCCTTCAGCCACCACGCTGGTCTGCAGTGTCTTGGCCAACGCCAGGATGCTCTCGACGATCGCCGGTCGGTCGTCCATCAGCAGCCCACGCACGAACGAGCGGTCGATCTTCAGCGCGTCCACCGGCAGCTTGTGCAGGTGACTCAACGACGAATAGCCCGTGCCGAAGTCGTCGAGGTAGATCTTCACGCCGAACTCGCGCAGCTCGGTCAGCACCTGGGCCGCGAACTGCGGCGCGTCCATGATCGCGGTTTCGGTGATCTCGAGGCGCAGGTCCTCGGGGCGCATGTGGTTCTGCTCCACCGTCCGCTCGACCAGGTAGATGAAGCCCTGCTGCACGAGCTGCTTCGCCGAGACGTTGACGGTGATGTAGTCGAGCCCGCTCTGCGGGTACCGCGCCTTCCATTCGACGAACTTGGCGCACGCCTGCTGCATCACCCACGTGCCGAGCGGTTCGATGATGCCCAACTCTTCCGCCATGGGAATGAAGTCGGCCGGCGACACCGGCTTGCCGTTGCGGTTCCAGCGCACCAGCGACTCGAAACCGGTGCACATGCGCGACGACAGCAACACGATCGGCTGATAGTGCACTTCGAAGCTGCTGCTCTTCACGGCCTGCCGCAGGTCGGTCTCGAGTCCCAGCCGGTCGAGCGCCACCTTGTGCATGTCGGCATCGAACAGTTCGTGCCGTGCCTTGCCACGCGACTTCGCGTGGCACATCGCCGTGTCGGCGTCGCGCATCAGCTCTTCCGCGGTGTCGTACTCGGCGCGGCTGATGGCAATGCCGATGCTCGCCGACGTAATCACCTCGCGGCCGCCGACCTCGAACGGGGCCTGCAAGGCCTCCTGCAGCCGGAACGCCACGACGTTGGCCTGCATCTCATCCGAGATGTTCTGGAGCATCACCGCGAACTCGTCAGCGCCGAGCCGCGCCACGGCGTCGCCAGGACGGAGGCACCCCTCGAGCCGCTTGGCGAGCGCGACGAGCAACTCGTCGCCGGTGACGTGGCCCAGGCTGTCGTTCACCACCTTGAACCGATCGAGGTCGAGATAGAGGACGGCGAAGCGGCTGCCTCGACGCACCTTGTATTCTTCGAGCCGCTGCGCGAGCCGGTCGACGAAGGCGGCGCGATTGAGCAGCCCCGTCAGTTGATCGCGGGAGCTCGCGTTCGTCAACTGGTCGTGCGCGGAACCGAAGTCGGTGATGTCGGTCATCGATCCGGCGATGCGGGTGACGCGTCCGCTCGCGTCGCGCGCCGCCACCGCACGGCAGCGTGCCCGGCGATACGAGCCGTCTTCGCGTCTGACGCGGTGCTCGAAATCGAGCCGTTCGGTGCGCCCGTCAGCGAGGGAGTCGATCGCGCGCGCCACTCCGCTCGCGTCATCCGGATGGACGCGGCCGAACCAGACCTCCGACGCCACGTGCGATTCACCCTCGGGCATCGCCAGCAACTGACGCCAGCGCGCCGACACGAACAGCGTGGACCGAGCCTGATCGAGTTCCCACAGCCCATCGTTCGCCGCTTCGCCGATCAGCGCGAAGCGCGCGGCGGTGTCCTCGAGGCGCTGTTCGGCCTGGGCCGACTCGGTGTGGTCGGCCCACACGAGCACGACACCACCGGACTCGGGCACCAGCGTGACGGTCAGCACCCGATGCTGCGTCGCAGTACGGACGGACACGTTCGTCAGGGTCCGCGGCGTGCGCAGCCGCAACGTGTCGGCGACAGCCGCAGGAACCGGCGACGCGGCCAGCGCAGGCGTGACTTCGGCCAGCGTCCGGCCCACCGCACCCGGCACGGGACATTCGAGCAAGCCAGCCAGCGTGTCGTTCCATTGCCGCACGACGCCGCCGGCGTCGACGAGGCAGACACCATGGTCGGTCGACTCGACGACGTCGAGCCGGTGTTCCTGCGCCCCGTCGTGCTCCAGGCGGCTGCGGTACGCATCCCACGCGAAGTACAGCGGCAGGGCCGCCAGCGGCATGAGCACCCACGCGCCTCGACTCGCCAGTTCAACCAGCGCCACGGCCATCGCGGCACCGATCACATGCCCGGGCACGCCGCGCAGCGCCTGCGTCGGCCATCGACGCTCGGGTTCACTGCCCCTGGCCAGCGGCGACAGCACGTCGGCCACCGCCGTCGTCACGACGCAGTAGGCGATTACGGCACCAGCCAGCGGCACGCCCTGCCATGGCCAATGCAACGGCACGGTGGAACCGCCGAGAATGGCCTGTGCCAGGGCGGCGGCCTGCGTCGAGGCGGCCGCGGTCACGATGTCGAGCACGCTCAGGCGCAGACGATGGGTCTCGGGCGGGTTGGTGACGAGTTGCGCAATCGTGGCCAGCACCGCGACGAACGTCATCGCGGTGGGACCGAAGAAGAGGAGCGTGGAGAGCGCGGCAACGAACGGCAAGCGCATCAGGCCGCCGCTGTCGGCAACCGCGCGCTGCGGTTCGAGCACGGTGAACAGGCCGGCCGCTACGGCCACCGCCGCGAATGCGCCGGGCGACACCGCGATTTCCGCCCATGGACTGAACCCCTGCAGGTACAGGCCTGTGGCCGTCAACAGCGCAACGATCGCTGCAAGTCCTGCTCGATTGACACACCACTGCACGCAAGCGTGTACCGCAAGGTCCGGTCCGTACGACACGTCCGGTACAAGTGGCTGTACCAACGATGGATGCATGAAGGGCGGCGACCGGACGAATGCTCGCGTTCCCCGAGCGGTGTGCCGTTTCGGCGCACGCGCGTCGGGTTTATGGCGGAAGAATGACGGTGGCGGGCGCGCGTCTCAGAGTTCGTGCGTGTTCTCGCCGATGTGAAGCCCGCACTCTTTCTTCGTGGCGTCCTCCCACCACCAGCGTCCCGCACGTTCGTGCTGGTTCGGCGTGGTGGCGCGCGTGCAGGGCTCGCAGCCGATCGAGATGAAACCGCGGGTGTGCAGCGCGTTGAACGGGACATCGTTGATTTCGATGTAGTCCCACACCTGCCTCGAACTCCAGCGACTCAGGGGATTGAACTTCACGAGCGGACGATCGGCCGTACTGAACGTGCGATCGAGCTGGACGACCGGCACGTTCGCGCGGGTTCCCGGGCTCTGATCCTTGCGCTGCCCCGTCACCCACGCGCCGAGCGGCGCCAGCGCGCGCGTCAGCGGCTCGACCTTGCGAATGCCGCAGCACTCGCTGTGACCGTCCTGATAGAACGAGAACAGCCCCTTCTCTCGCACCAGGCCCTGCACGGCGTCGGCCTGCGGCGCCACCGTGTCGACGACGATGCCGTAATGCGTGCGGACCTTCTCGATGAACTGGTAGGTCTCGGGGTGCAAACGGCCGGTGTCGAGGCAGAACACGGTGAACGGCACGCCCAGCTTCACCGCCATGTCGATGAGGACGACGTCTTCGGCGCCGCTGAAGGCAACGCCAACCGCCGGCGAGTACTCCGTCAGGGCCAGGCCCAGGATCTCCTGCGGCGACCGTGTGGTGTAGCTGTCGGCGATCTCCGGCAGGGACGAAAGGTCGAGGGCCATTCCCACGACCGTATCACCGCCGCCAGACGTCCTGCAAGGTAGCGTCGCGGTCCGGCACAGTACACTTTGCAGCGATGGATTCGGCGCTCCAGTTCCTGACGCTCGCGGGTCACGCCGTGGCCGCACTGGCCGTTGCCGCGGGCATCGTCTGGCTGTTCAGGGATGTGCGGCGGGCCTCGCGAACGCTCGGCCTCATCATGGCGGGCGGCCTGCTGGTGCGCCTGGGTCTCGGGCTGACGCTGTTCTGGATTGCCGAGCGCAACGCACCGGTCCTGCACTCACTCCGTACCGCCGACGGCATCTGGACCTTTGCGCTCGACTCGGCGGCCTACCTGCACGATGCCTCGATCATGGCGGAGGAGGGCTACTTCGCCATACCGACCGGGTTCTCGCCGGACTACGTCGTGTGGCTTACCGCCTGGATGCGCATCCTTGGTACCAGTGCCGCGACCGCGCCGCTCCTGAACCTCTCGCTGTTCGCGCTCGTCTGCTGGCTCATCGCGAAGACCGCCGCCCCGGTTGGCCGCGACCGCGACGACCTGCCCCAGCTCGTCGCGGTTGGCAGCTTCGCCTTCTCGCCTGCCCTGCTGTTGCACGGCACGCAGGCGCTCAAGGACGACCTGTGTGTGGCGCTGATCGCCGTGTCCTGTGTCGGGGCGCTCCACCTGTTCTCGCACCCGCACGATGCCCGCGGCCGCAGGCGGCACGCCATCGGCCTGCTGACGATGCTCACGGCGGGTTACCTGCTGTATGGACTCAGGAACTACACCACCGGACTGATCGGCGGCGCCACCGTGGTGGCCGCGGCGCAGCCGTGGACGTGTCACGCTTCTATGCGGCGGTCGGTCGCACTCTGGGGCGGTCCTCTGCTAATTATCGTCATCGCGGTTGGCGCGGGCCTCTGGATGGGCGTGGCCGGTGGCACCGCCGCCGTGCGCGCGGAGTCGAGCCGTCAGTGGGCCGTCGCGTCCGGTGCGAAGGCGCTCAGCGTTCCTGACCGGCTGCGATACAACTTCCACAAGACGGGCGGCAACACGAACCTGGCTCCCGGTCCAGTACCGGCGCCCCGCTCGGCCGTGGTGCCGCTCACATGGACAGCGCGCGGGCGCGCGCTCGTCATCGGTCTTGGCGCCATCTTCATTCCCATGACGCTGTTGCAGGCGACGGGCGCCGTCGAACTTGGTATCGGCACCGGTCTTCGCGTGGCCGCCGACATCGATACCCTCGTTCTCGACGCGTCGATTCTGGCCTCGTTGATCCTGCTCACGAGGCGCCGTGCGGCCGCGAGGTGGCACCTGCGCTACGTCTGCTTCGCGCTGGTGCTCGGCCTTGCCACATCCGGCCTCATGGCCTACATCGTCACGAACTTCGGCACCCTGTTCCGTCTCCGGGTGATGGTCGCCGTGCCGATCTGGATGCTCGGACTGGCTTCACGGACATTGTCGAACGCCCATCAGGACCAGGGCGCAACCGGCGGCGCCAGACGCCGCGGCGCGGGCCACGGCCGAGTGGGCAGTGTCGCACCACCAGACACATAACCCGGACGCCTGGGCGACCTGTCGATTCGACCGGGCACTGTTCGACCACTTCGCGGAGGAGTCCGATATGAAGCGCATCACGCCGTTCCTGTGGTTTGCCACCGAGGCCGAACAGGCCGCCGAGTTCTACGTCTCGATCTTTCCGAATTCCCGCATTACCACGGTGGCGCGCTACGGTCAGTCCGGACCTGGTCCGGCCGGGACGGCCATGACCGTGGCGTTCTCGCTCGACGGCGAGCCGTTCGTGGCGCTGAACGGCCAGAAGGCGATCCCGCAGTCGGGCGCCATCTCGTTCGTCATCAACTGCACGACGCAGGATGAGGTCGATCACTTCTGGGCGAAGCTCGGCGAAGAGGGCGGCACGCCGCAACAGTGCGGATGGTTGTCGGACAAGTTCGGCATGGTGTGGCAGGTGGTGCCGACTGCGCTGCCCGAGTTGCTGCAGCACCCGGACAACGCCGTGGCCGGCCGGGTCATGAAAGCCATGATGGCAATGAAGAAGATCGACATCGCCGCACTTCGCGCGGCAGCCGCGTCGGCGTAGGTTCGCGCCGGCGGGTACTCGCAGTGTCAAGTTCCGTGGGGACGACGCCGCGTGCGTTCGTGGCGGAGGCGGCCCGTGTCCGCTGAGCACACCTACGACTACGCCATCATCCGCGTCGTGATCCGCGTCGTGCCTCACGTCGACCGCGGCGAACAGATCAACGTGGGGGTGATCCTGTCGTGTCCCGTGACTTCCTGGAGGCGCGCATCGAGCTCGACGAGGCGCTGCTGCTGGCCGTCGACGGCTCGGTCGATGTCGCCACCGTACGCGCCAACCTCGCCGTCATCCCTGCCGTGTGCCGCGGCGGCGCCGAAGCCGGCCCCATCGGCGCCCTCGACGCCAGGTCGCGTTTCCCACGCTCCGTCGTCCCTTCTCTTGTCGATCGTTCCTCCAGGCGCGGAACGGGATGTCGATCGTGTCGCTGACCGATCGACTGTTCCCTGACGCGGCACGAGGCAGCCGCGGTTCTGTGGCGAGGTGATTCGTGTCCAAGACCAGACAGCGCGTCGGTTGGATCCTGTTCGGTGTCGCCGTTCTGTTCCTGACGTTCGACAGCGTCGGCAAGCTGTTGCAGTTGCCGCAGGTGGTCGAGGGAACCACCTCGCTCGGCTTTCCGGCCAGCGTGATCGTTCCGCTTGGCATCATCCAGGTCGCCTGCCTGACCCTGCTGCTGGTGCCGCGCACCTCGTTGCTCGGCGCGGTGCTGCTGACGGGCTATCTGGGTGGGGCAATCGCCACGCACGTGCGCCTGGGCAATCCGCTGTTCACGCACGTACTGTTTCCAGCCTACGTGGCGGCGCTGGTGTGGGGCGGTCTCTACCTGCTCGACCCGCGGCTGCGGTTGCTGATCGGACCCAGGCCCAGAGGCGAGCACCCCTGAGACGAAATCGCGTCCGGGGCTGGACGGACGCGTACAATGTCCTGATGTTCATGTTCGATCGCCGCACCCTGCTGCCCTTCGTCTTCGCCCTGGCCACCGCCGCCGGCGCGTGCCAGTCTTCGTCCACGCCCGCGGCTGCGCCCGCCGCGGCCGCATCCGCGTCTCCGGACGTCTGGGCCACCGTTGATGGCCGCGAGGTTCGTCGTGAAGCGATCGAGAAGGTCTACCGGCGTAGCGTGCAGCCTGGCCAGACCCCGTCAGACGAAGAGGCGCTCACCGCGAAGCTGAACCTGCTGGAGCAGGCAATTCTCGACGACCTGATCCTGGCTCGCGCGAAGGAGCTGAACATCCAGCTTCCCGACACCGACGTTGATGCGGCGTACAACGAGGGCAAGAAGAACCTGCCCGAGGATGCCTTCAACAAGGAGCTGGCGGCGCGCAACCTGACGTCAGCGGACATGCGCGAGGAAGTGCGCAAGGACTTGATGACGCAGAAGGTGATCGAGCGCGAGGTGACGTCGAAGGTTGTCGTCAGCGACAAGGACGTGAACGACTTCTACGAGGCGAACAAGGCGCAGTTCAACCTGAGCGAGGACGCGTTTCATCTGGCCCAGATTGTCATCACGGCACAGCGCGATCAGCAGATCGCCAACCGCACGGGCGACGATGCCACCACGCCGCAGGCAGCGACGCAGAAGGTGCAGATGCTGATGGAGCGGCTCAAGGCCGGTACGCCGTTCCCGGAACTGGCGATGGATTTCTCGGAGGATCCGAACTCGGCACCGCGCGGCGGCGACGTCGGGTTGGTGGCGGTCTCGGCGCTGAATCAGGCGCCCAAGGCGCTGCGCGACACGGTGCTGAAGCTCGAGCCTGGCAACGTGAACGTGGTGGGCATGGAGGGTGGGTACACCATCGTGGCGCTGGTGGCCAAGCAGGCCAAGGGGCAGCGCGACCTGAGCTCGCCCGAGGTGAAGAACGGCATCACCAGCACGCTGCGCGGCCGCCGCGAGCAGTTGCTGCGCACGGCCTACCTCTCGGCCCTGCGCAACAAGGCGAACGTCGTGAACCTGCTTGCCCGGCGCATTGTCGACGGCCAGGGCGCCCTGCCGCCGACCCTGGCGCCGATCTCGCCCAAATAGCGCTACTTCGTCACGCCGAACCCGTCGATGTGCACTTCCAGTTGGTGGTTCACGCGGATGCCCGCGATGCCGTCGGTCTTGGCCGTCATGCCGGTCTTCGGAGTCGACGTCACGACCGTGCCGTTGATGACGTAGTCGACCTTGTCGGCCAGGACGCGCACCTCGAGGTTGTTCACCGATGTGCCGTCGGCACCGGGCTTCTTCACGGCGTCGCTCGCCGTCTTTGCAACGATGGTCGGGGCGTTGGTGTCACCATCGCGACGCTTCACCAGCCACGTGCCATCCTGCGAGATCGTGAAGTAGATGTAGCTCTGGTTCAGGCCGTCGAGTGCGCTGCCACCAAAGACGAGACCGTAGTAGTTGCTGTGGCTGCTCGGCTTGATCAGCTTGAAGCTGGCCTTCACCGTGTAGGTGCCGGTCGGGCTGTTCGCCGGGTTCCAGTAGACCGCCGCCGCCGGGTTCGTGGCATGGAAGCCGGTGCCCATCGCCACGAATTTCACCGAGCCGGCAGCGTCGGGATCGGAGGCGCTGGTGCTGCGGTCGAGCCGCTGCTTCCAACCGGCCGGGGGCGCCTGTGCGCCAACGCCGACCACGGCGACGAGCGCGAGGGCAGCTACTGAAAGGGTGCGTTTCATCATCAGAGTTCTCCTGTCGAGTACGAAGGTTGATGGAAATCTTATACGCATCCGGTCGAATTCCGATGCGGTCTGACGACAAGAAAAGAAAGGTCAGGAGCACACCCGAATGACGCCAAAGAACACCATCTGCCTGTGGTTCGACAAGGACGCGCACGAAGCTGCGCAGTTCTACGCCGCGACGTTTCCGGACAGCGAGGTGACGGCTGTGCATCGCGCCCCCGCCGACTATCCCGGAGGCAGGAAGGGGGATGAGCTGACGGTGGAGTTCACCGTGCTTGGCATTCCATGCCTCGGCTTGAACGGTGGTCCGGTGTTCACGCATTCCGAAGCCTTCTCGTTCCAGGTCGCGACCGACTCGCAGGAGGAGACGGATCGCTACTGGGCCGCCATCGTGGGGAACGGCGGCAAGGAAAGCGCGTGCGGCTGGTGCAAGGACCGGTGGGGGCTGTCGTGGCAGATCACGCCGCGCGTGCTCACCGACGCGCTGGCGGTGGGCGGCGACGAGGCGAAGCGGGCCTTTGCAGCGATGATGACGATGAAGAAGATCGATGTCGCGACGATCGAGGCAGCCCGAAAAGGCTGACCTGGTCGAATTCTCGCTGGCCGAGGCCAGCGCCCTACTATCGACGTGCCGTCGGCAGCTTCGAGAACAGCCATGGGCTCATGTGGAGGAACGGACCGTTCTCGGTCGAGACCTCCACGTACACCTTGTGGACGAGCGGTGCGGTTGTGGAGACGCGGTGTTTCAGGCGGACCGTTTTACCCTTGAACACGAACGGCGCGCTGACGAAGAACAGGTTGTAGTCGCCGCCTATGTTGCCGCCCACTTCGGCAGACTCGATGTAGCTGAAACCGCGGCTGTCGGTGACGGACCGGAACGCGGTCTTGCTTTCGATCTGATAGGCGATGAGTTCGGTGATCTTGAAGACGCCTGCTTCGCCCTTGCCCTCGGTGACGGCTTCGTAGAAACCCTCGTCCAGCTTCCTGTAGGTCGTCGTGCCCTTCGACACCCCGCCAGGGCCGAGCACCGAATCGGGCGCATCGGCGTCGAACGACCACTTGCCGACGAAGTACCTGTCGAAGTCGAACGGTAGGACCGTGTCGTCGGGGCGTGTCGGGCGCCCCAGGTTTGGCGCGAGCCCTCTCGGCTGATCAACCGGTGGAGTGCTCGGCGGCGCCTGTTGCGCAGACACGGACGTGAGCAGCGCACACCACACGACCGCGCAACCAACCCGCCTCGCTGTGCTGCTGTTGCACATCATCAGGCCTATTGCTGCTGGCTCTTGGTGGGGCCGGCGCGAAGGTCCTGTTTGTCGAGCGTGTACTCGATCCATCCCAGGCTCATCTCGTCCCAGCTCTGCTCGGACCAGTAGACGTCCTTTTCGGGACTTGGGTTGAGTCGGTTGGACGCCGAGTTGTCGAACACCGCGTGATACTTCAGGACGCTGCCTTTGGGAATCTTCAACGGCTCCGTGAGCACGTACCGCTCCTGCCAATCGAA
>JAYTXA010000052.1:0-56919 GCA_043743165.1 Acidobacteriota bacterium | reverse complement strand
GCGCAGGCGTGTGTCGAGGTTGCCGCGCACCGGCATGAACTTCGCCGTGGGGAACAGGCGCGTTAGCAGCGCGACGCGCCGCACGCTGGACGTACCGATCGTCGGCGCGGCGCCGAGAGCCGCCCCCAGTTCCTCGAGGCTGTGCGCGGTCACACCCTTCGACGCGGGCAGCAGGATGGCGTCGCGCGGGTCCTCGCGCTCGAGGACACCGGCGATCTCGAGGCCATCGGGCAGGAGCGCGGGCATGTCCTTGCTGCTGTGCACGGCGAGGTCGATCTCGCCCCGCACCAGCGCGTCTTCGATTTCTTTCACGAACAGCCGCTTGCCGCCCACTTCGGACAGCGGCCGCTCCTGCAGCGTGTCGCCGGAGGTCTTGATGATGACCAGTTCGCACGGCGGTCCGCCGGCGTTGGTGAGCAGGGTGGCAACGGTGTTGGCCTGGTAGAGCGCCAACTGGCTGCCGCGCGTGCCGAGTCGAAGAGGAGCAGGTGTCATGCGGGTGTGGGTTCCTGGGGACTCAGCGCGAGCCTGGACGGATGAACGGCCGCACGCGGCGGTCACGCCGTTCACGGCGGTCGTCCGGCACATCGCCGGGTGCCGAGGCGTCGGGCGCTTTCTGATCGAGGTTGAACAGCTTGGTCAGCGCGTCCGAGTAGGCGCCGACGGTCTCCGGATCGCTCACCGACTTGAGCTGCTCGGTTGGGGTCAGCAGCAGTTTCTCGACGATGAGGCGCGTGATGTCGTCCACGCGCCCGCGGGCATCTGGTGGCAGCGCGGACGCGAGACGCTCGAGTTCAGCCTTGCGGATGCTCTCGAAGCGCTGACGCAACGCCACGACGGTCGGGATGGCCCCGCGTGAGCGCAGCCACTGGCCGAACTTCTCGACTTCCTCGTTGACGATGCTCTCGGCCCGCGTCACCTCGCTCGCACGGCGTGCGAGGTTCTCGCGCACGGTCGCCTGGAGGTCGTCGATGTTGTAGAGGAACACCTGCTCGATGTCGCCGGCGTCCGCTTCCACGTCGCGCGGCATGGCGATGTCGATGATGAACAGCGGCCGATTGCGGCGCGGCCACATCACCGCCTCGAGATGCGCCTTGGTGAGGATGGCCGTGGCGGCGCCGGTTGCGGTGATGACGATGTCGGCGGCACCGATCAGCGTGTCGAGCTCTTCCCACGGCGCGGCTGACGCGCCGCCGATCGCCTCGGCCGTGCGCGCGGCATGCGCGATCGTGCGGCTGACAATGGTTACCTGATGGACGCCCTGCGACTTCATGTGGAGCGCGGTGAGCTTGCCCATTTCACCGGCGCCGATGACCAGGACGTTGCGCCCCTTGAGGTCGCCAAAAATCTTCTTGGACAGCGACACGGCGGCGAAGCTGATCGACACCGCGCCAGAGCCGAGGCCGGTTTCCGTGCGCACCCGCTTGCCGACGGCAAACGACGAGTGGAACAGCCGGTTCAGGAACGTACCGGCGGTGTGCGCGGCGGCCGCCGCGGTGTGCGCGTCCTTCACCTGGCCGAGGATCTGCGGTTCGCCGACGACCAGCGAGTCGAGTCCCGCCGCGACGCGGAACAGGTGCCGTGCGGCCTCGAGGTCGGTAACGTCGTAGATGTGGGGCAGGACCGCCGTGCGTTCGACGCCGTGATAGTCGCTGATGAAGGCCGCAATCGCGGCGCGGCCGGCGTTCACGTCTTCGCACGCCGTGTACAGCTCCGCCCGATTGCAGGTCGAGACGATGACGGCCTCGTTCGCGGCGTGGCGATCGCCGAGCGTGGCGAGGGCGTTCTCGAGTCCTCGTGTCTGGAAATCGAGGCGTTCCCGGAGTTCTACCGGGGCAGTGCGATGACTGATACCAACCAGGAGCAGGTGCACGGTCGAATTCTCAGAAGTTGTGGCTCTTGGTAAGGAAATAGCTGATCGGCAGGAAGTTCAGCAGCACGATGGCAAACCCCACGGCCGACAGGTACGCGGCACGGCGTCCGCCCCAGCCGATGCGGCGCGCCACGAATACCTCGAACGAGTACACCAGCCAGCACAGCACGGCGACGAAGATCTTCGGATCCTGCAGCGACATCGCCTGGACACGCGGGTCGTAGCCCGGGGCTTGCCCGGCCCAGATGAACCCGACGACGAGGCCGATGGTCAGGCAAACCCAGCCGACGAAGATAGCGCGCTGGTTCATCGTGTCCAGCACGTCGAGCGCCGGCAGGCGCGAGTACAGGAAACCAAAATGCTTCGCCTTCAGCTCCTTGAACTGCAGGACATAGATGATGCCGATGACGCAGGCGAGCGCGAAGCTCGCATAGGCGAAGAGCAGCGACGAGACGTGGATGCCGAACAGCGGACCCTGCAGCACTTCGGCGCGCTCTTCGGGGAGCGGATGCAGCGCTGGAATCAGCTGCAGCGCGACGACCAGCGGCAGGATGAAGGCGCCCATGGCCCGCTCCTCGGTCGTCATCTCGGTGAAGAGGTACGCGAGCACCAGCAGGAGCACGAACGTCGAGATGGCCGACGAGGTATTCGTCACCGGCACATGGCGCACCTCCATCGTCTGCATGCCGACGACGAAGGTGTGCGCGAGCGCACCAGCCACGAGGCAGGTTGTGGCGGCGCGGCCCACATCGGGCTGCCGGCGCGCGAAGTGCAGCAGGTAGGCGACCAGAGCGGCCGCATAGAGAACCAGTGGAATCGCGTTCATGGCGTCTACCGCGTCGGTGCGAAGTATCCGAGCTTGGTCCGCGCCTGCGTGCCTTGCCGGGACGGGCGAACCACCACGCGGCGCCAGGCGCCGTCGCGTTTCGGGTTCTTCGAGGTGTAGCCAACCGTGTATTGGCTGGAAAGTTCGTCGGCAATCTGGGTGTAGATGCTGTTCAGGTCAGCCGCCTGCCCTGGGAAGAACGAGCGCCCGCCGGTTTCCTGCGAGAGCTGCCGCAGGACGAACTCGGCCTCCTTGAAGCCGCGGCTGGCCGACGTGCTGCTTTCAGGAGCCCGAAGGCCGATGGCGTAGATCGCCGTCTCCGAGCGCTTGGCCAGATCCAGCACTTCCTCGAACGGCAGCAGGCTCGAGGTGTCTTCGCCGTCGGACAGCACCACGATGGCCTGACGCCGGATGTCGTCGGTGTTTGTGGCGACTGCCTTCTTCAGGTCCTTCAGGGCGATGTAGATCGCGTTGTACATCGAGGTGGAACCGCCGGCCGAGGTCCGCCGGATGGCGGACTCGATCTCGGAGGCCTTGTTGGTGAAGTTCTGCAGCACGATCACGCGACTGTCGAAGTCGATGACCTCCGCCAGGTCCTGCTCGCGCAGCCGGCGTGCGAACCCGACCGCCGCCTCCTGCGCGATGGGCAGGCGGTTCTCCATGCTCGCGCTCGTGTCGACGAGCAGCGCCAGCGCGATGGGCAGGTTGGTGCGGTTGAAGAGAGTGACGTCCTGCTTGACGCCGTCCTCGAAGATCTGGAAATCGTCCTGGGTCAGGTCGGTGACGTACTTCTGCTGCGGGTCGGTCACCGTCACGTTCAACGAGACGATGTCCACGCCGGCGCGGAACGACGGCTGCTGCGCACCCGGAGCCGGAGCCGGGGCCGGCTGTTGCGCGCCGAGCCGGACCAGCGGCACCGAAGCGGTCAGTGCCAGCGCCGCCAGCGCCGCCCGCCACCGGAGCGTCCGCATCAGCGTCGGCCGCCTTCCGCAGGGAGTTGCGCGATGCCGCGGACGGTCAGGCCCGGCTTCGCGGCCGCAACCGTCACCTTGTCCGGCGGAATCAGCGTGGTCGGACGTGCGTAGGTGATCTTGTACTGGTGGGTCAGTTCTTCGGCCAGCTGCTTCATGCGCGACGAGAGCCCGCTCGACGCCAGGATGGTGTCGTAGCGGCCTCCCGTATCGCGGGTGCCGAGGTCGAGCGTCATCATCCGTTCCTGATCGCCGGTGATGGGACGCCCGATGACCAGGACATGGAAGGCGGCACCGGACGCCATCAGCGGCTCGAGGGCCGACTGGTACGGACGGTCGCTCAGGTCGACGCCCGAGGTCACGACGGCGACGATGACCGGACGGCTGGACCCGCGCTTCCTGATGCCTTGCGAGGTTTCGATGATGCCGTCGAGGAGATAGGCGCCGCTGCTGGGCATGGCGAAGATGCGCTGCGCGCCCTTGGTGGCCCGCTCGAGGTCGGTGGTGTAGTCGGTGTTGATCGTCGGCCGTTCGCCGATGGTGATGACCGCGACCTGGTGTTTCGCGCCGGTCGGGTCGGCGCCGATGGTGGCTATGAAGGCTGAGAGCCCTTCGCGGATGTCACGCACGTAGGGGTCCGCCGCCTGGCTGTTATCCACGAGCAGGGCAATCTGCATCGGGTCGGCCGCGGGCACGACGTTGAGGATTTCGCGGGCCACCTTGTCTTCGCGGACGACGAAGTCGGAGGCGCCGAGGTCCGGGACCGGAGCGCCGTTCTGACCGACGGCGCTCGCGTAGACAGCCCGCTGCTGGGCCTGTGCTGCCAGGAAGACCGGGGCCAGGAAGGCGAGACTCGCCACCAGCGCCGCGGGTGCCGACCACCGTCGTGAACTCATGGCGCCAGTATAGGGCCCGGCTTTCCGGGGCGTCAACCGCTGGGAGTGGAGGAAGTGCTTATATTTCTTGTGTTTGCAGACGTCAAGCCAGCCAGCGCAGCCTTGACAGGCGATAGGTTCGGCGTGCTATAAACCGAACACCTCGTCAAGGGATCGGCGCGAGATCCACAACATGGTTTCAGCGTACATCCCGATCGCCCTGTTCCTCGTAGTCGCGACCGGGTTCGCGGTCTTCACGCTTATCTTCACGGGTCTGCTGCACCCGCGTAAGTACAACAAGGTCAAGCTCGAGCCCTACGAGTGCGGCATCGAGCCGACGACCGATGCCCGCGACCGCTACAGCATCCGCTACTACCTGGTGGCCATGCTGTTCGTCATCTTCGATGTCGAGACGGTGTTCATGTTCCCGTGGGCGGTCATCTTCGACAAACTCCTGCTCTTCGGCCTGATCGAGATGCTGATCTTCATCGGTATCCTGGTCGTCGGCTACTACTACGCCTGGCAAAAGGGCGCGCTGGAGTGGGTCTAGATGGCTCCGCCCGGTGAACACGTTGTCAAGGTAGCCCCGCCGACAGGTCCTTCCGACCCGCAGCCCCCGCCCGACCTGCCGCTGCCTGCCGCGATTGCGGGGTTGCAGGCCGCCATGCCCGCATCGGTCCTGGCGCTCAGCTACTTTGTTGGCGACTGGACGGTGATTGTCGACCGCACCTCCATGCTCGACGTGGCCCGCCACCTGCGCACGGCCGCCGCCGCCGCCTTCGACATCTGTTCAGACGTCACCGCGACCGACTGGCCTCCGCGTCCGGAGCGTTTCGACGTGGTCTACTGCCTGTTCTCGACGACGCATCGGCAGCGGCTGCGGGTGAAGGCCCGCGTCGCCGATGGCGACCCAATCGATTCGGTCACGCCGGTGTGGCCGGCCGCGAACTGGCTCGAACGGGAAGTGTTCGACATGTTCGGCATCCGGTTCAGCGGCCATCCGGACCTGCGGCGCATCCTCATGCCGGACGAATGGCAGGGGCACCCGCAGCGGAAGGACTATCCACTCGAGGGGCCGGGCGAACTGCTGCTCGAGAACCCGCTCGACTGGCTGAAGCTGCGCCAGGCGCGTGAAGAGGCCGACATTGAGTAGCCCGCCCCGGCACGGGCCGATGTTCGACACCGACGAACTGGTGATCAACATGGGGCCGCAACACCCGAGCACCCACGGGGTGCTGCGGGTGGTGCTGCGCCTGGACGGCGAGAAGGTGGTCGATGCCGACGTGGTGATCGGCTACCTGCACCGCGGCGTCGAGAAGTTGAGCGAGAGCCGGAGCTGGACCCAGATCATCCTGCTGACCGATCGCCTCGACTACGTGTCGGCAGCGACGAGCAATGTCGCCTACTGCGAGACGGTTGAGAAGCTGATGGCGATCGAGGTGCCGCGCCGCGCAAAGTACGTCAGGACCATCCTCTGCGAACTGCAGCGCATCGCCAGCCACCTGCTGTGGCTCGGCACGCACGCCATGGACACGGGGGCGATGACGGTGTTCCTCTACGCTTTCCGCGAGCGCGAGCTGATCCTCGACCTGTTCGAGGAGTATTGCGGTGCGCGACTCACCTACAACTCGATGCGCATCGGCGGACTGCCGCAGGATTTGCCGCCGTCGTGGGACCGGAAGGTGCTGGAGTTCTGCCGCATCCTGGAAGGCAAGCTCGAGGAGTACGAAACGCTCCTCACCGGCAACCGGATCTGGCTCGAGCGCACCAAGGGCGTCGGCGTGCTGAGCGGAGTGGAGGCGCTGGCCTTGGGGCTGAGCGGTCCGCCGCTGCGCGGCTCCGGTGTTCGACGCGATGTGCGGAAGGACGAACCCTACGCGGCCTACGACGAGATGGAGTTCGACGTGCCGCTCGGTGTCGCCGGCGACACGTTCGACCGCTACGTCGTTCGCATGCAGGAGTTCAGGCAGTCCATCCGGATCATCCGGCAGGGCATCCAGGGTATTCCGGACGGTCCCATCCTCGGCAAGGTGCCGCGCCTGATCAAGCCGCCTGCCGGCGAGGTCTATCACGCCGTCGAGTCGCCGAAGGGCGAACTCGGTTTCTTCATCGTGAGTGACGGCAAGTCGACCAGTCCGTATCGCTTCCGGGTCCGGCCGCCGTCGTTCTGCAACCTGCAGGCGCTGCCGCGCCTGGCGAAGGGACACCTGATTGCCGACGTGGTGGCGTTGATCGGCTCGCTGGATGTGGTTCTCGGTGAGGTGGACCGCTGATGGCGGACGCGGTGCTCATTCCGCTGCTGAAGATCGTCGTGGTGCTGAATGCCACGCTGCTTGGCGTCACCTACATGGTGCTGCTCGAGCGGAAGGTCATCGCGTGGGCGCAGTCGCGCCTTGGGCCGATGCGCGTCGGGCCGTACGGCGTGCTGCAGCCGATTGCCGACGCCGTGAAGCTGATGCTGAAGGAAGACATCACGCCGGCTCGCGCCGATAAATGGGTCTTCACGCTCGCGCCCATCCTCTCGATGGTGCCGGCGCTCGTCATCTACGCGGTTATCCCGTTCGGCGGCGACGTGCAACTGTTCGGCCGCCCGGTGTCGCTCTACATCACCGATATCAACGTCGGCTTGCTCTACGTGGTGTCGGTGACGTCGGTGGGCGTCTACGGCATCATCCTCGCGGGCTACTCCTCGAACAGCAAGTGGCCGCTGCTGGCGAGCCTGCGCGCGTCGGCTCAGCTCATCAGCTACGAGATCGCCGTGACGCTGACGCTGGTGAGCGTGGTCCTCATGTCCGGCACCCTCAGCATGGTGGGCATCGTGACGTCGCAGGCGTCGCAGGGGGTGTGGTTCGCCTTCATCCAGCCGGTGGCGTTCGTCATCTTCTTCATCGGTGGCCTCGCCGAGACGAACCGCGCGCCGTTCGACCTGCCTGAGGCGGAGCAGGAACTGACCGGTGGATTCCACACTGAGTACAGCGGCATGCGCTTCGCCCTGTTCTTCCTGGCGGAGTACGCCAACATGATCGTGGTGTCGTCGGTGGCGACGACGCTGTTCCTCGGCGGCTGGCTGCGGCCGTTCCCGAACGTCGAGTTCCTGTCGTTCCTCGGCGTCGTGCCTGGCTGGTGCTGGTTCCTCCTGAAGTCGTTTGTCTTTCTCTACATCTTCATCTGGGTGCGGGCCACGCTGCCGCGTTACCGCTATGACCAGTTGATGCGGCTTGGGTGGAAGGTCCTCATCCCGCTGGCGATTGCCAACCTCGTCCTGACGGCCATCGTGAAGGTGGTGCTGGCGTGATGGCGGCAGCAATGGCGTTCTACCTGCTCGCGGCGTGCATTCTCGGCCTCGGCGTCCTCGTCGTGACGTCGAAGAACCCGGTGCACAGCGTCGTGTTCCTCGTGCTCGACTTCCTTTGCGTCGCAGCGCTCTACGTCACGCTCGGCGCGGAGTTCGTCGCCGCCATCCAGGTGCTCGTCTACGCCGGCGGGATCGTCGTGCTCTACCTGTTCGTGGTGATGCTGGTGAACGTCAAGCGTCCGCCCGAGGCCTTCAGCGCCGACGGTCGCCACGCAGTGCTTGGCCTGGCGCTGGCCGGCGCGGTGCTGGTGGAGGCGGTGGCGATTGCCGCCTGGTCGCGGCTGTCGCCGGCAGCGCCGGCATCGGCCGCGCAGACACTGCCGGTCACCGGGAACACCGAGCAGGTGGGCTGGTTGCTCTATACGAGCTATCTGGTGCCGTTCGAGGTGGCGTCGATGCTGCTGCTGGTGGCGATGATCGGTGCCATCGTGCTGGCGCGGAAGGAGTCGTGACCTGGTGATCACCCCGACGCATTACCTGGTGCTCTCGTTGGCCCTGTTCACCATCGGCCTCGCCGGCGTGATGACGCGGCGGAACATCATCATCGTCTTCATGTCGATCGAGCTGATGCTGAACGCCGTGAACATCAACCTCGTGGCCTACTCGGCACAGGTGCACAACCTGGTCGGGCAGGTGTTCGCGATCTTCGTGATTGCGGTGGCGGCGGCCGAGGCCGCCGTCGGGCTGGGGGTCCTCCTCGCGTTCTACCGGAACAAGGAAACGGTGAACATCGACGAGATGAATCTCATGAAGTGGTGATGCAGTACATCTGGGCGATTCCACTGCTGCCGGGACTCGGCGCCCTCGTCAACGGGCTCGTCGGCATCCGTCTGTTCTCGAAGCGCACGGCCGGCCTCGTGGCCTGCAGCGCGATGGGCGCGGCGCTGGCGTTGTCGCTCGTCGCGTTCTGGCAGCTGATTGGGTTGCCGCCCGAGGCGCGCAGCTACGACGTGGTGGTGGCGCAGTGGATTCCGTCGATCGCCTCGACCACGAGCACCGGCGCGCGCGCGGCGCTGCAGGTGCCGTGGGGCTTCCGCCTCGATCCGCTGTCGGCCATGATGCTGCTGGTGGTGACGGGCATCGGCACCCTGATTCACGTCTACTCGACGGCCTACATGCACGACGAGCCGCGCGGCGGCGTGGCGCGGTTCTTCTGCTACCTCAACCTGTTCTGCTTCTTCATGCTGCTGCTGGTGCTGGGCAGCAACGTGCTGGTGATGTTCGTCGGGTGGGAGGGTGTCGGTCTCTGTTCCTACCTGCTGATTGGCTACTGGTACGAGAAGACGAGCGCGGGCGACGCCGGCAAGAAGGCGTTCATCACGAACCGGATCGGCGACTGGGGCTTCATCCTCGGCATCTTCCTGATGTTCTGGACCTTCGGCACGCTCGACTGTGCGGCCGTTCAGAGGGCGGCGGCGTCGATGCCGATCGAGACGGGGCACTTCGGCGTGCTGTCGGCCATCGCCCTGCTGTTGTTCGTCGGCGCCACCGGCAAGAGCGCGCAGATCCCGCTCTTTGTCTGGCTGCCCGACGCCATGGAAGGGCCGACGCCCGTCTCGGCGCTCATCCACGCCGCAACGATGGTCACGGCAGGCGTCTACATGCTCGGGCGCAACGCCGTGCTCTTCTCGCACGCACCGATGGTGCTGCAGATCGTGGCGGTGATCGGCGTGCTGACGGCGTTACTGGCCGCGACGATCGGCCTGGTGCAGAACGACATCAAGCGCGTGCTGGCGTACTCGACCGTCTCGCAACTCGGGTACATGTTCACGGCCGTCGGTGTCGGCGCGTTCTCGGCCGGGGCGTTCCACCTGATGACGCACGCCTTCTTCAAGGCGCTGCTCTTCCTTGGCAGCGGCTCCGTCATCCACGCGATGGCGGGGGAGCAGGACATGCGACGCATGGGTGCGCTGAAGCGACACCTGCCGATTACGTTCACCACCATGACCATTGGCGCGCTGGCGATTGCGGGCATTCCGCCGCTCGCCGGATTCTTCAGCAAGGACGAGATTCTCTACCGCGCCTTCGAGGCGAACCGGATCATCTGGGTGCTCGCCGTCATCACCGCCTTCATGACCGCGTTCTACATGTTCCGGCTGGTGGCGCTCACGTTCCTCGGCGAGTACCGCGGACCGGCCTGGCAGGGTGAACCGCATGAATCGCCACGGGCGATGACACTGCCGCTGCAACTGCTCGCGGCGGGTGCGGTGCTGGCCGGCTTCGTCGGCATTCCGGCAGCGCTCGGAGGCGGCAACGCGCTCGAGCACTTTCTCGAACCGAGCTTCACCGTCGCCGGTGTGCATCATAAGGCGGACGCGGCGAGTGCCGTCGCGGAGGGGAGCGCCAGCACGGAGCTGGGCCTGATGCTCTTTTCGGTGCTCGTTGCTGCCGCGGGCATCGGACTCGCCTGGAAGCTGTATGTGGTCGACCCGCCGGCAAGCGAGCGCCTGGCGAGGCGTTTGGCCCGCCTGCACCACCTGCTGTCGCGCAAGTACTACGTCGACGAGTTCTACAATGCAACGTTCGTCGCCGGCACGATGGCGAGCGGCCGCGCGCTGTGGACCTTCGACCGGCGCGTCGTCGACGGCTTCGTGAACGGTTCGAGCTGGGTGACGATGTTCGGGGCCTGGCTGTCCGGGCTCACGGACCGGGCCGTGGTCGACGGACTGGTGAACGGCATCGGGCACCGACTGCAGCAGGCCAGTTACACGCTGCGGCGGTTCCAGACCGGCCTCGTGCAGAACTACGCGATGCTCATGCTCTTCGGCGTGTTCGCGTTCGTGAGCCTGTATCTCTTCGTGCGATGACTATGAGCCACTATCTCTCGCTGCTGCTGTTCCTGCCGCTGGTCGGGGCACTGCTGGTCCTGTGCGTGCCGACGCGGAACGTGGACGCCGTCAAGTGGCTGGCGAACGGCGTCTCGCTTGCCGGTTTCCTGCTCGCGACACCGCTCTGGTTCTGGTACAACCCGAAAAGTCCGGATTTCCAGTTCGTCGAGCGCGCGCGCTGGATCCCGTCAATCGGCGCGGAGTACTTCCTCGGCGTGGACGGCATCAGCACGCTGCTGATCCTGCTGACGACGCTGATGGGGTTCATTGCCATCCTGTCGTCGTGGTCGGCCATTACCGAGCGGGTGAAGGAGTACTACTTCACGCTGCTCGTGCTGCAGACCGGGATGCTGGGTGCCTTCATGTCGCTCGACTTCCTGCTCTTCTTCCTGTTCTGGGAAGTGATGCTGGTGCCGATGTACTTCCTGATCGGCATCTGGGGCAGCTCGAACCGGCTCTACTCCGCCATCAAGTTCTTCCTCTACACCCTGGCCGGCAGCGTGGTGATGCTGCTCGGCATCCTCGCGTTGTACTTCCACTACCACAGCGTCACCGGCATCTACACCTTCGACATCGTGCAACTGCAGAAGCTGTCGATCCCGTTCACCCTGCAGTGGTGGATCTTCCTCGCGTTTTTCTTCGGCTTTGCGATCAAGGTGCCGATGTTTCCGTTCCATACCTGGCTGCCAGACGCGCATACGGACGCGCCGACGGCCGGGTCGGTCATCCTGGCGGCGGTGCTGCTCAAGATGGGCACCTACGGGTTCCTGCGCTTCAGCCTGCCGATGCTGCCCGAGGCGACGCGGCACTTCGTCCCCTTCATCGCGGCGCTTTCCATCGTCGGCATCGTGTACGGGGCGCTGGTGGCGCTGGCGCAGAAGGACTGGAAGCGGCTGGTGGCCTACTCGTCCGTGTCGCACATGGGGCTGGTGATGCTGGGGATGTTCGCGTTGAATCCAGTGGGCATTGCCGGCAGCGTGATCCAGCAGATCAACCACGGCATCTCGACCGGCGCGCTCTTCCTGCTGGTCGGCGTGGTCTACGAGCGGCGTCACACGCGGGAGATCGCCGAGTACGGCGGGTTGTCGCGGGTGATGCCGGCGTTCGCGGCGGTCTTCCTGGTGATGACGATGTCCTCAATCGGGCTGCCGACGCTGAACGGCTTCATCGGTGAGTTCCTCATCCTGCAGGGTGTGTTCACGAAGAGTTGGGTGTGGGCCGCCTTTGCGGCCAGCGGCATTGTGCTCGGCGCGGCCTACATGCTGTCGCTCTACCAGCGCACGATGTTCGGCGCGGTGGCCAACGAGAAGAACCAGTCGCTTCCCGACCTGAGCGCGCGCGAGTGGGTGACCTTCATGCCGTTGATTGGCCTGGCGGTGTGGATTGGCCTCTATCCGGCGCCGTTCCTCGATCGCATCAACCTGTCCGTGCTCAAGGTGGCGGCGCGGGTCGATCCGGCCTATGCCGCCGACTTCGCGGCGGCGTGCGACAGCACGGTGACGCCGGAACTGCGAGCGGCGTCGGCCGGGAACCAGTTCCTCGCGGCGGCGCCGTGCGGGCTCGACGGTCAGCCTCTGGCGACCGGAAGCGCAGTGGCGTCGTCGGCGGGAGCGCCGCGGTGATGCCGCCCGGCCTGCCGGCCAGCGACATCGCGCACCTGCTGCCCGAGATCGTGCTCACGATCGGGGCGCTGGGGATGCTCGTTACCGACGTGCTGGCGCCGGCGCGCCGTTCGCTGTTGACCGGCGTGGCCGTGGCGGTGCTGGTGGCCACACTCGGTGCGGTCGTCCGCGACCTCCATGCCGAGGTGTCGATCGCGGGCGGGTTGCTCGCCGTCGACGGCTTCGCCATCTTCTTCAAAGTCATCTTCCTCGTTGTGGCGCTACTGACCGTACTGATGTCGCATCGGTTCCTGGCCATCGAAGGGGTCAGTCCCGGTGCGTATCACTTCCTCATCCTGTGCGCGACGCTCGGGATGATGGTGATGGCGGCGGCGACCGATCTCATCAGCGCCTTCATCGGCCTCGAGACGATGGCCGTGTCGTTCTACATCCTGGCCGGGTACATCAAGCCGAACCCGCGCTCGAACGAGGCGGCGGTGAAGTACTTCCTGCTGGGCGCATTCTCCCTGGCGATCATGCTGTACGGGATGTCCATCCTCTACGGGGTGTCGGGGACGACGCACTTGCTTGAGATGGCGCCGGTGTTCGCGGGACAGGCCCGCGACCCGCGCCTGCTTCTGGCGGTGGTGCTGATCGTCGCCGGTCTCGGATTCAAGATCGCAGCGGCGCCGTTCCATATGTGGGCGCCGGACGTCTACGAGGGGGCGCCGACGCCGGTGACGGCGTTTCTCTCGGTCGGTTCGAAGGCCGCCTCGTTCGCCATGCTGCTGCGCATCTTCGGCCAGGGACTCCCTGCACTGGTGACCGACTGGACGCTGCTGTTCGAGGTGCTGGCAATCGTGACGATGATTATCGGCAACGTCGCAGCGATGACGCAGTCGAACATCAAGCGCATGCTGGCGTATTCCTCGATCGCGCATGGCGGCTACGTGCTGATCGGCGTGGTGGCCGGCACGACCAGAGGGGTGTGCGGCGCTGTTCTACCTTGCGGCGTATGCGCTGATGCAGCTCGGCGCGTTTGCCGTGGTAATTCTGCTGCGACGGGCAGATGCCATTGGCGACGAACTGAAAGACTTGTCTGGGCTGTCCGGGCGGCATCCCGTGGCGGCGTTTGCGATGCTGTTGTTCCTGCTGTCGCTGGGCGGGACGCCGCCGACGGCCGGATTCATGGGGAAGTTCCGGTTGTTCGCGGCGGCCATCGACTCGGGCCACGTGGCGCTGGCGGTGATTGGCGTGCTGAACAGCGTGCTGTCGCTCTACTACTACCTGCGCATCGTGATGTTCATGTATCAGCGCGGGGAGGTGTCGGGGTCCGAGCCCCGGTTCACGCCGCTGCTGGCTTTCGCGGTGCTGGTGGCGGCCGTGGGCACGCTGGCCTTCGGGGTGTATCCGGCGCTGCTGATCGAGGCGGCGGATGTGTCGGCCAGCGCGCTCGGCGCCGTGACGGCCGTGGCGCAGCAGCGGTAGCTGTTTCCACGGGGATTCACTGAGGAATTCGGGTGTTTCCGACTTGGTGAACTTTTTCACAAGATACGGTATACTCCCCTGTCTGCGTACGACATAATGCCGTGTTTGTAACGTGCCTGAAGAAGAACGCGGTACGCCGCTCGAGCAATCCCTGGGAGCGTTCCAGGACAGTGTCCGAAAGTCGGGACCGGCCGCCATGGGCAGCTACTCGCTCATTGGCGCGATTCTGCTGCTGGGCGGCATCGGCTACGCGGTGGACGAGTGGCAGGGAACGTCGCCGTGGTTCCTGCTGGGCGGACTGGTGTTCGGGTTGGTCGTCGGGTTCTACGAGCTGGCGAAGGCCGTGTTCAAGCCATGAAAGAGGTCGCCTGGATGGCCGGGGCCAGCGTCGCCGCGTGGCTGCTTGCGTCGGTTGCCGTCGGGAGAGATGTCAGCATCGAGCTGTTCTTCGGGATGCTGGGCCCGTTGGTAGTCGCCTGTGCGACGTGGGTCATGGCGGAGCGGACCTTTACACGGGATCCGCAGGCGCTGACGGGCCTCATGGTGGCGGCCTTCGCGTTCAAGTTGGTGTTCTTCGGCGGGTATGTGGCCGTGATGCTTCGGGGTATCGGTCTCCATCTCGTACCGTTCGCAGTTAGCTTTAGCAGCTATTTCATCGCGCTGCACTTCGTGGAGGCGCTGTTCCTCAGGCGTCTCTTCGCCGGTGGTCCGCGCGCATAACGCATGATGTTGGGTCAAGAGCACGCTCAGGAACTGGGCGAACACGCGGCCGGAGCGGCGGAGAAATTCAACGCCGGCAAGACGATCATCGAGCACGTCTCGAACAGCAGCCTCGAGCACCCGCTCCTTCACCTGCCGACGATCGCCGGGATCAACTTCTCGGTGACCAAGCATGTACTGATGCTGTGGCTTGTGGCCGCCTTCATCCTCGTGGTGGTCATCACCGCGGTACGCGGTTTCCTGAAGCAGGAGCGCCCGATTCCGACCGGCCTCATGAACGCCCTTGAAGCGGTGGTCGAGTTCATCCGCGATTCCATCGCCCTGCCGAACGTGGGCAAGAAGTGGGTGAACACCTGGACGCCCCTCCTCCTGACATTGTTCATCTTCATCTTCTGCGCGAACGCCATCGGGCTCATCCCGGTGTTCGAGGTGCTCGGCCTGATCGATCATTTCGTGCTTCATACCGGTGAGCACTCGTTCATCAAGCAGTTGCTCCACGGCGGCACGACCGCGACGGCGAATTACAACGTCACGGCAGCGCTCGCGGTCATCACGTTCAGCTCGATCATCATTGCTGGGTCACGTGCGCACGGCGCCGTGAAGCACTGGATCAATTTGGTTCCCCACGGGCTCGCCTGGCCAATTTACATCCTGCTCATCCCGATCGAACTGATGGGCATGCTGGTGCGGCCATTCGCGCTCACGATGCGACTCGCGGCAAACATGACAGGAGGGCACATCGCGATTCTGGCGATTCTGTCGTTCGTCTTCCTGTTTGCCGAGATGTTCGGCCACGCCGTCGCAGGCGTGGGGGTGGGCGTCGCCGTCTCGGTGCCGCTCGCGTCGGCGATCTCAGCGCTCGAGATCATCGTCGTTCTGGTGCAGGCCTACGTTTTCACACTGCTGTCGGCCGTGTTCATCGGCATGGCCATTCACGTTCATCACTAAAACGCTCAACTACAGGAGAGAGAAGTAATGGAAGGATTGTCCACTCTGCACTACTTCGGGGCCGCGATCGGCCTTGGTCTGATCGTCATCGGTGCCGGCCTTGGTATCGGCCGCCTTGCCGCTGCCGCAGCCGAGGGCATTGCCCGCCAGCCCAGCGCCACCGACAAGATCACCGGCGCCGTGAATCTGCCGTTGTTCCTTCTCGAAGGTGTGGCGATTTTGGCGGAAGTGTTTGCGCTGCTCATTGTGCTGATGAAGTAGGTGTTCTGGAAGTCAGGTCGTCGCGGCGATCCGTGGCTGGCCGAGACACCGCAACCCCGTTTGTAAAGGACCCACGCAATGGATAACCCATTGGTCCAGCCCGATCCGGGGCTGTTCATCTGGACCATCCTCACCTTCCTGGTCCTCCTGACGCTGCTTGCCAAGTTCGCCTGGAGGCCGCTGCTCGAGGCGCTGGAGACCCGTCAGCAGGGCATTCGCAAAGCCCTCGACGATGCCCAGGCGGCCAAGCAAGAACTCCAGCGTCTGGAGCAGGACGCGGCGCAGATGATGCGCAAGGCCCGTGCTGAAGCCGAAGTGCTCATCACGCAGAGCCGCGCGGACGCCGATCGGCTGCGCGAAGAAATCCGGCAGAAGGCGAAGGCTGACGCCGAAGGCATCATGCGGAATGCCGAGCGCCAGATTCAGCTGGAAACGGGCCGTGCCCTCCAGCAGATTCGCTCGGAAGCCGTCGATCTGTCGGTGATGATCGCGTCGAAGATCATCCAGCGCAATATCACCAAGGAAGACAACGAGCGCCTCATTGCCGACGCGCTCAAGCAGGTTGAAGGCAACCGGGCCAACTAGCCGGTCGCCGACGCCAGACCTTCGGCGTCACCACGACACACGGGCAGCCACCTTCGGGTGTGCTGCCCTTTCTTTTGTTTTACTTCACGCCCAGCCCGACCACCCTTGCGCCCGGACGGCGGACACCCACCCGCACGTCGCCTGTGCGTGCCCCGTCTGGCGCCAGGTACTGCACCATCATCTCGATCGCCAGCCGATCCGCCAGCCGGTCCAGTGCGGCCTCGTACGACGCGGCCGAGTAGATCGCCGTGAACTGACCGCGCGTCTGGTCCGCGAGCACCCGGAGCAGATCGGTCGCCGGCGCGTTTGCCGGGTCATCGCCGGAGGCCTGCGCCTGGACCACATGGACGGCGGCGCCGCTGTTGATAATTGCCGGCAGCAGTTCGCCCTTCACCAGGACCGACGCGTCCACGCTCCCGGCCGCAACCACGACGACCGCGGAGAACGGCGCACCGGTCTGCTGCAGCATCGCGGCGGCCTGAGCCACGGTGTCCAACGGTCCCTGAGACTCGATTGCGGCAACCACCAGCCGAGACAACGCCTCCAGCACCGCCTGGCGCTCATCGTCGAGCGTGGCCAGGGGATGTGTTCCGTCCGTGAGGCGCAGCAGCGCCACCGGACGTTCGCCCACCCGTTGAATGAAGCGGCGGGCGGCCGCCCGGACGGCAGCGGTGCTGGCTGCTGTCGCGGGCCGATCGTCGACGACCACGGCCAGGGGGTAATCGGCGACGTGCACGTCGAGGACGTCGCGTAGTTCGGCCCCCTCGGTGACCACGAAGTCGTCGAGCCCCACATCCACGACCGGCAGCCCGCGCTCGTCCACGACCGCCGCCAGCACAGTCCGGCCGTTCCCGAGCCGGGACTGGGCCGGGGCTGGCGAGGCGCACAGCACCATCAGGAGCACGAGACGACCGAGCCACGCCACGAGACCACGCACGCCGCGATTAGACCACAGCCGGTCTTCGGCCGAATGAGCCGTTGTGCGCGGCAAAACCGCCGAGTTTACCCAGTGACAGGGTACTTCCCGCCAGCATTGTCTGTAATCCTTCAAAATTCTGGATCCCTGCCGAGGAAGGCCAGAAAGCAGTGACGAACAGGGGTCTTAAAGGGACAGAGCCTCTACAATTGGCTTCATACACAAACGCTGCGGCCCCACCGGTCTGGTGGGGATCGTGCGGCCGAAGGTGTTGTGTTCGCGCTTCCCAATGCGTTCCGCGACACGGCATTTTCTTTTTCAAGGAGCAGAAGTCATGCGACTTCGAAGTCTCGGCGTGGTTCGACTGGGATTGATTCAACGGACGGTAGTTACTCTGCTCGCGATGGTGCTGTGGGCAATGGCACCCGCCTTCGCGCAGGAACGTTTCGGCGGTCTGACAGGAACGGTCCTCGATTCCGCGGGACTTCCGGTCCCTGGCGCGACGGTCTCAGCCAAGAACAACCAGACTGGCAAGGTGTTCAACGCGGTGACCGACGGCGAGGGGCACTACCGCATTCCTGACCTCGATCCGGGCCGCTACACGGTTGTTGCCGAGTTGCAGGGGTTCCAGAAGGCGCAGGACGACAACGTGCTGATCCTGCTCGGAAGAAACATCGAGTTCTCTCCCAAGCTCGCCCTCGGCAACGTGTCCGAAGTCGTTGACGTCACTGGGACGACCCCTCAGATCGACGTGAAGAGCCCGACGGTCGCGCACAACGTCACCGCCGAGGAGTTTGATCGCATCCCGAAGGCCCGCAGCTTCCAGGGCCTCGCCCTCACGGCTCCGTCCGTGAACTCGGGCGAGATCGAAGGCGGCTTCCAGGTGAACGGCGCCAGCGGCGCGGAGAACTCGTTCACGGTCGACGGCGTAACGACGACCAGCCTGGTCAACGGCAAGTCGCGTCAGGACACCGTGTTCGAGTACCTGCAGGAAGTCCAGGTGAAGACGGCCGGCATCGAGGCCGAATACGGCGGCGCTCTCGGTGGCGTCATCAGCGCGGTCACGAAGTCCGGCGGCAATGCCTTCCGCGGCGAAGCCCACTACTTCATCGACGGAAGCCCACTCAGCTCCAGCCCGGTCAATCGCCTGGTGCTGGACCCGTCGGACGACAAGACTGTCAGCTATGTGCAGGACGAGAAGCAGCGCAACATCCGGAACGAGTTCGGTGGTTCGCTCGGCGGACCGATCCTCAAGGACAAGCTGTTCTTCTTCGCCTCTGCGTCCCCGCGCATGGTGCGCCGGACCAACAACTACGGTTATTCGAGCAACACCGCGCAGGGCTCTACCGATCAGAGCCAGACGGTCAACCAGTTCTTCGGCAAGCTGACATACAGCGGCGGCCGCATCCAGGTCAATGCCAGCGCCCTCGCCACCCCGACCCGGTCCAAAGGCACGCTGATCTCGTACAACGGCACGGCGCCGAACTCCACGTCCGTGTCGGCTGCCGGTAACGCCCCGAACCTGGGCCGCGGCTGGAAGCAGGACCAGGTCACTGGCAGTGGCGAAGTGAACTTCTTCCTGAGTGGCTCGGCATTTTTCACCGTCCGCGCCGGAACCTTCCGGGACAAGTTCTCGGACACCGGTATCTCTCAGACGACGAACTACACCTATCAGACTTCCGCGATTGGAGTCGCCGGTGTGCCCGCTAACCTGCAGCTCCCGATCGGCACGGTCAACACGCCCCGTGCGCAGATCACGAACTTCGACACGACGCAGAAGACGTTCACTGACCTGAACTACAACCACTCGTTCCAGGCGCTCGGCTCGCACCGCCTGAAGGCTGGCTACGGGTACCAGCACGTGGTCAACGACGTCGACCTCGCGTATCCCGGCGGATACGTCGACATCTTCTGGGGACGCACCTTCACCAGCAGCGTGGCCGGGGTGGGCGCAGGGACCGGTGCCTACGGGTACTATGCGGTAAACAACCGCGGCACCGTCGGCAAGGCGAGCGCCGACATCCAGTCCTTGTTCATCCAGGACGCCTGGAACGTCACAGACCGGTTGATTCTCAACCTTGGCATTCGCACCGAGCACGAGACGGTACCCTCGTTCCGCGCCGGCATCAATGCCTTCGACTTCCCGTTCAAGGACAAGCTCGCACCGCGTCTCGGCGCGACGTATGACGTCAAGGGCGACGGCACGTTCAAGCTCTTCGGCAGCTGGGGCCGCTACTACGATTGGACGAAGTACGAACTGGCTCGCGGCTCCTACGGTGGCGACATCTGGACGATCAACTACCGCGCACTCGACACGCTCGACATCGGCAGCCTGAAACTGTCGAACATGCCGGGCCGCGACCTGTGGAACCCCAGCGTGCCAAACGCGCTGCGCGATCGCCGCGTCCCCAACTTCGACTCGACCGACCCAGACATCAAGCCGATGTATCAGGACAGCACCAGCATTGGTGCCGAGTATCAGGTCGGCTCCAACTCGACCTTTGGCGCGCATTACATCCACAACCAGCTCGGTCGCACGATTGAGGACCTCGGCGGGCTGGTGAATGGCGATGAGGTGTACGTCATCGGCAACCCCGGTGGTGGCCAACTGGGCACAATCACCCCGACGTCTGGCGCGACGAAGGCCTTCGCCACACCCAAGGCGGTACGTCAGTACGACGCGCTCGAACTGACCTACAGCCGTCGCTTCTCGAGCGGCTGGTTCGGGAGCGCGAGCTACACCTACAGCCGGCTGTATGGCAACTACGCCGGCCTCGCGAACTCCGACGAAATCACCACGCCAACCACCGGCGTCTCGTCTGCCACCACGCAGCAGCAGGGTGGAAGCGTCTCCCGTCAGGGTGGCAACGCCAATCGGGCGTGGGACATCGACGAAGTGCTCTTCACCTCGAAGGGCGCCGTCGATCCGGCCGGCACGTGTGACCCGGTGACCACTGGCGGTCAGAGCTATGCCTGTGTCACGGACGGCGTGCTTGGCCGACTCGCCACGGATCGTCCGCACGTCGTGAAGCTGTACGGCGCATACACATTCCCGTTCGGAACGCAGGTTGGCGCCAACTTCTACGGTGGCAGCGGCACGCCGATGAGCACCTACGTCGTCACGCTGAACCAGACCAACCTGTTCGTGAATGGCCGCGGCGACATGGGCCGGACCCCGCTCCTGGCTCGTGCCGACCTTCTTGTCTCACAGGAGATGAACCTGATGGGCAGCAAGAAGCTTCGCGTCGAGTTGAACGTGCAGAACGTCCTCAACCGGAAGACGGCGACGCACATCTTCAACTACCTGAACCGGGGCGGCGGCGCTGCGCGCTCGTCGTCTGCCATCAACCTGGCGTCGACGGACCTCACCAAGGGGTTCGACTACAACGCGTTGATTCGCGCGTCCGCCGACGGCGTGAATGCTTATGACCCGCGCTACGGCAAGGCGGATCTGTTCACGGGCGGTGCGCAGGGTCAGGTAAGTGTGAAGTTCCTGTTCTAGTCAGAAGCGCTCGACAAGAAAGAGAAAGGGGGACGCCGCGAGGCGTCCCTCTTTTTTTGTCTTACTGGTGTTGTGGCCCGGCCGGGAACCGAACGGCGCGCAGCGCCGACACTGCCCCGCCGAAACGGGTCCGCGTTGTGCGTGGACGACCACCCCCTCCGTTCGCCGAGCGTGCGCGGGAGGGCCTGCGACCTGGCGTGACAGCGATTTCCAGTTCGGTGCGGCGAAGCCGCGCACTTTCAGGTGCGCTGAACCGAGGGCCGACCTGAAGGTCGGCAGCTACGCCCATCTGGAAAGCGCTCTGGCTGGTCACGCCGGCGCGATCCAGCGAACCTGTAAAGCTCGCGGGGCCGGGGCCGAGACCTGAACGTCGGCCGCTTCATGCGCATTGGAAACGCGCGATGAGCGTCAGTGCTGGGCGAGCGCGGCGGCGTTCTGGCTGCGCCCGCTGGCGCGGTAGAGCGCCTGCAAGGCGGCTCTCGCCCGCACGTTGGCGGGGAACGCGGACAGTTCAGCGCTGAGCAGGCGCTCCGCGTCGGCCGTGCGCTCGACACGTGAGAGCGCCTCCGCGGCGTAGACCCGCAGGTCGGTCAGCGGCGGCCGGCCCGTTCGTCCGGCCACGGTGAGGGCGCGCTCGAACGCGTCGGCCGCCTCTGCGTAGCGTCCCGAGTCGAGCGCCAATCGACCCTCGACGAACGCCTTCACTGGACGATTGGGATCGGCGGTTTCCGAAGCCGTTGCCTCGGCCTGCGCCGTCTCGGCGTCCTTGCGGTTCAGCGCGACACGCGCCAGTAGTTCATGTGCTTCTGCCTTCTGCACGCGGTCCGCGGCTTCGAGCCTCAGCACCGCGCTCGCTTCGGCGAGCGACTCGTCAAGCTTGCGGACGCGCAGGAACGACGCCGCCGCGCCAAGATGTCCGGCGATGTTGCCAGGTTCGAGCGCCAACGCGTGACTATACGCGTCGAGCGCCACGTCGTGACGCTCCTGCCGCGCTGCCGTGCTGGCGAGGTGCATCCAGAGGTCGGACATGCCAGGCTGCTCGGTCGTCAGCGCCCGGTAGGCATCGATGGCATCTCTCCACCGTTCACTGCGCGCTACTTGCACGGCGGCGCGGTAGCGCTCGACAAAGGTCACCTGCGTGTCAGCGTCGGGCTGCTCGGCAGTGGGAATTGGCGCCGAGCCGGGAACGCCAACGTAGCCGAGGGCTTCATAGCGCTGGCGGTCGGTTGGGGTGACGGGCGTGGTCGTGAGGGGCGCCTCACGCCCACTCAGTTCGGCAAGCCGCGCCTTCATCGCACTGACAACGTCGGCCTGCTCGGCGGCGAGGTCGGTTCTGGACGCCGGCGCGGTCTCGAGGTCGAACAACTGCGCGCTGGAACCCCGCGTCACCAGCTGGTAGCGACCGTCGATGAGCGAGCGCTCCGCGGCCCAGCCGAATCGGTACTGCGCGTACAGCGATTCGCCGTAGATGGGAGAGGCGGGAATGGAACCGGTGCCGAACAGCGGTGTCAGCGAACGACCGCGAAGCCCGCCGGCACCCGGCGCCTTCGCCAGGGCGAGGATCGTCGGAACGATGTCGATCTGCTGTACCGGCACGCTCACCCGGCGCTTGCCGCCGTCGCCGCCGGGCTGCTTCACGATCAGCGGGATGTGGAGGGCGGAGTCGGAGGCGAGCAGTGCGTGCGTCAGTTCGCCGCCGTCGCCCAGTCCTTCGCCGTGGTCCGAAACGAGCATGATGGTGGCCCGGTCGTAGAGTTGGTGCGCCTTCAGGTATCGCACCAGCCTGCCGACGACTTCGTCCGCGTAGGCCACTTCGGCGTCGTACGCCGAGAGGCCGGTGAACCGCTCCGGTGCCGTGTACGGCGCGTGCGGCTCGGCGATATGGAGGAAGAGGAATGCGCGCGAGGTGCCGATCGAGTCGAGCCAGTTCTCGGCCACCGTTTCGGATTCGGCGCCGTCGCGCATCAGCCAGGCGTCGGGAGCGGCCGCATCAGCGACCGGCAACTCCGCATCGAAGAACGAGAAGCCCGCAGCGATCCCGGTGTCCTTGCGCAGCAGGAATGACGAGACGATGCCGCCAGTGGCGTAGCCGCGATCGCGCAGAAGGTCGGCCACCGTGCGTACCGAGGATGGCAGAGTGAAGCCGGCGGCATCGCGCACGCCGGTCTCGAACGGCAGCCGGCCGGTCAGCAGCGCGGCGTGCGCCGGAAGCGTCTGGGGGACATGCGCGTAGGCGCGCTCGAAGACGATGCCGTCAGCGGCGAGGGCATCGATGGCGGGCGTGCGCCCCTGCGCGTAGCCGTACGCGGGAAGGTGGTCGGCGCGCAGCGAATCGATCGAGATCAGCACGATCGGCCCGTTGACCGGCGCCGATGCCTTTGCGAAGCGCCACCCACCGAACGCCGCCAGGCAGCCGGAGAGCGTGACGATGACGAGAATGAAGGTGTGCCGGCCCGAGCGCGCCACTTACTTCTTCAACGACGCGAGCGCGGTTTTCGCCACAGCCGCATCGGGCGACGTCGGATCGACCTCGACGGCCCGAGCCAGCAGCCGGGCCGCCCCCGCATTGTCGCCCTTCTTGATGGCTGCCTCGCCGAGCCTGACGAGTGGTTTGGCCCAGAACGGGTCCGTAGCCGACGCCTTCTCGAACCAGCTATCCGCAGCGGCCGCGTCGTTCGCGGCAAGCTTCACTTCCCCGAGCGCGTAGAAGACCTCGCGCGGCGCCGCCGGTTCACCAGCGGCCTTCAGCAGCGTGTCCTCCGCCGTGCGCGCATCGCCACGTTCGAGCGCCGTCATGGCAATCTCGACGTGAGCGCGGTCGTTGCCCGGTTCCGCGCGAAGGATGTCGTTGTAGGCGGCCAGGGCCGCGTCGTAGTCCTTCTTGTTGCGGAAGGCCGAGCCGATCTGCAGGTTGAGGGCGGTGAGCACGGGCGCCCGGTTCAGGACGGCGCGGTAGGCCGCGATCGCCTCGTCCCACTTCTTCTGCGAGTAGAGGGCGTCAGCCGACGCCAGGTCCTCCTGCAGATCCTTGCCGACGATGCCGCCAAGCGCGCCGAAGAAGGCGACGCCGCTGTGCTTCAGCTCGAAAGTGACGGGGACGTTCTGGCCACCTGCGCGCACATTCAGCAGGCCACCTTCCGGAGCGTAGCCAGGTGCCTGGGCAATGAAGCGCCACTCGCCGCTGCGGAGGCCGATCATGTTGAAACGCCCCTTGTCGTCCGTGGTCGCCGTGAAGCTCTGACCGACGGACGGGAACTCCGCCGTCACCGTGGCGCCTTTGAGCGGCTGCCCACCCTCGCCACGCACGACGCCGCCCACTCGTCCGTTCTGGGCATGCGCTGGTGCGCTCAACGCGAGGACAGCGGCCACTCCACCAATCAGCTGCGCAACGACACGACGTTCGACCATCAGCAGCGCTCCTTCGGTCCAGAAAAACGCGCCCAGTATAACGCTACAGCAGCCAAGTCGGCCGGTACAGCAGGACGTAGACCAGCACTCCGGTCACTGAGACGTACATCCAGATCGGGAAGGTCCAGCGCGCGAGCTTCCGGTGCTGACCGAACTGCCCTTTCAGTCCGCGCCGCAGTGTCACCAGGATCATCGGCAGCACCACGATGGCCAGGGTGACGTGCGTCAGCAGGATGGTGAAGTAGAGCGGGCGGACGAACCCGGTGCGGGTAAACGGTACCGAACCGACCTGTGCGTGGTAGATGACGTAGCACGTCAGGAAGAGGGCCGACGAGGCGAACGCCGCCAGCATCCAGAAGCGGTGACTGTCGCGGTGCCCGCCCTTGATCCTGACGTAGCCGATGAGCAGCAGCAGACCAGACAGCGCGTTGAGTGTGGCGTTGACGGCAGGGAGATCGTGAACGGACATGGGGTCCTAATGATCGAGGACCATGACGGCCCAGATGAGTGGCAGGTAGATGATCGATGCAAAAAACAGTTCGCGCGCCGACTTGTCCGTCCGCGACCGCGCAAAGCGCGCCGAGAGAATGAGCAGGGCGATGCCGAGCACCAGGGCGAGCCAGAAATAGGCCCAGCCGGCGATGCCGACGACCGATGGTCCGATGCTCACCGGCAACAGGGCCGCGGCATAGAGCAGGGCTTGCTGCCCGGTGCGCAGGCCGTCCGGCTCGACGACCGGCAGCATCGGGAAGCCCGCGGCGCGGTAGTCGTCGCGGTACATCCACGCGATGGCCATGAAGTGCGGAATCTGCCAGAGGAAGACGATCGCAAACAGTGTCCAGCCGCCGATGGCGATGTCGCCGCGCGCGGCGGACCAGCCGATGACGGCCGGCAGCGCGCCAGGGACCGCACCGACGAGCGTCGAGAGGTTCGACGTCCGCTTCATCGGGGTGTAGACGGCGAGATAGAGCACCAGCGTGGCCAGAGCCAATGCTGCGGCCACCCAGTTGGTGGACCACGCCAGCGTCGCGAGTCCCGCCACCGACATGACGACGCCGTAGATCGTCGCTTCAGGCGCGGCCACGCGCTGATCGGGCAGCGGCCGCATGCGGGTCCGCCGCATCCTGGCGTCGGTGTCGCGTTCGTACACCTGGTTCAGCACTGCCGAGCCGCCGGCGACGAGCGCCGTGCCGGCGACGGCCTGCGCCATCTCGACGAGATCGAGCGCCCCGCTCACGCCGAGGTAGTAGCCGGCGGCGCTGGTGAGCACGACCAGCAGGTTCAGGCGCGGCTTGGTGAGGCTGATGTAGTCGCTGAGCGTCGTGGACCGGCGCGCGTCGGAAAGCCCCTGCGTCAGTTCTGCCGGCGCGTTCTTCATGTACTGCATGCCTGCGTGCGGCGGGACGGACCCGCCTCGTACCGTCAGTTGGCCGAAGCGGCCGGGACCGTGAACGCGAAGGTGATGTCCTTCGATTCCTTCGCGCCGACCGTGACGCTCTGCGTCAGGGTGCCCAGCTTCTCGTGCCAGGCTTCGATGGTGTAGGTGCCGGGCGGGAGCCCCTTCAACGAGAACGCGCCGCTGGCGTCCGACACGGCGTAGAACGGATTGGTCATCACGCCGACGTAGGCGTTCATCCAGCCGTGCACGTCGCACTTGAACGGCACCATCACTTCAGCCGCGGTGAAGGTGTGCGTCGTCTTCATGTCCTGGATCGGCTGGCCGTTGTTGAACTCGCGGTTGTTCTTCGCGACGGCGTGGATGTTGTGCAGCGTCGGGTCGCTGTTGACGATGTCGAGCGGTTGTCCGACCTGGATGCCGAACACGTGCGGGTGGTAGCGGCAGTCCTTCTGGTCGATCCGCGCCGGCGTGGTCGGCGGCGCGAACACGAGGTTGCCGAGGCCATCCTTCACGTAGACGAAGACGTTACCGAGCGACTTGCCGTCGGCGCCGACCGCGTAGGTCTCCATCATCTGCGGACCATTGGCCTGCCGTGCGCAGATGGGGTCGGCGTTCATCTTGATCGCCACGTTGGCCGGTACCGGCCCCGCGACGGTCACGGTGCCTGTCACGTCGGCTGCCGTGGCAGGGTCGACGGGGCTGGTGCTGGTGGCCGCTGCCGCCGCCGGCGCTGCCGTTTCCGCAGCGGGCTTCTCCTGGCTGCTGCCGCACGCGCTCACCGAGGCGGCCATCGCCACACCCAGTCCGAACATCCACACGGTCCGTAGACGCATCACGCTCTCCTGTGCTCGAGATTTTACCCTGAAGTCAGCGGGCGGCCGCTGCAGCCGGAGCCGGCGCACCCGCCTCCCGCAGCTTGCGCTCGACGCGGTCCTGAATCCAGTGCGCGTCCCACCACTCCACCGGGTTCACCGGGTGGCCGCCGACGAGCATCGTGAAGTGCAGGTGATCGCCGCCTGCCAGGCCGGTCATGCCGCTCCGGCCGAGCACCTGCCCCTTGCTCACTCCGTCACCCACCTTCACATCAATGGACGACAGGTGGCCGTAGAGCGAAGCGATGCCCATACCGTGGTCCACGATGACGCAGTTGCCGTAGATACCGAGCCAGTCAGCATGGACAACCGTGCCGTTGTTCGCCGCGACGACTGGCACGTTGGCGGTCACGGCGAGGTCGAAGCCAAGGTGCGTCTGCTGGTCGACGTCCTTGCCGTTGTAGATGTAGGTGCGGGCATCCGCGAAGGCCGCCTCGACCTGTGAATTGCCAAGTTGGGCAAATGGCCCCTTCCACAACAGCTCGGCCGGCGACTTCTGCGCCAGCGCGGCGATCTGCTCGCCGTTGATGCGGCGAAGTGCGCCATTCACCGTGAGGAAGCCACTCAGCAGGTCGCCCGGGTTGTCGGCCTTCACCTGCGGCGAGTGCGCCAGGATCTCGGGGACGACCCGGCCAAGGAACCGGTCGTCGATCGGAATGCGGCTCTTCCGGAACGGCTTCTCGAACACATCGTCGACGAACGATGCCGTGACCTCGTTGCCGGCCGCGTCGCGCGCGAACGCCACCACGCGCGTGTCGAGCGGCTGGTCATGGAGCAGCGCGAAGAAGGCGACCTTCAAGGAAGGGTCGGCCCCAGGAATGCCGGCGCCGCTCGCCGGGAACCCTCGATATTCGACCGTGCCGACCCGCACACCCGACGCCACGTCTGGCGGCGTTGCCCGATAGACGACGAACTCGGAGCCACCGTGATTCAGATAGTGCTTGGTCGACAGCACGGCAATGCGCGGCGGCTCGAGGGTGACCTGGAAGGTCTTCGACAGCGTCGTGTGGACGTCGCGGATGCGCAGGAAGGACGTGCGCGAGGCCGTCACGGTCACCGAGGCGGGGCCCTGCTGCAGTTCGGGCAGCGCCACCTTGCCAATCAGGACCGACACCCGAAGGTGATCGGCGTCCAGCCGCGTGATGGCGGTCGGACCCGGGTTGGTCAGCGTAAACAGGGGGAAGGTCTTGCCATTCTGTTCGAGCGTGGCGTCGATGCCGGAGAAAATGGTGCGTCCAACTCCGGCCGTGAACTGCAGGGTGCCCTGTTGTCCGACCGGTCCGGCGGGCTGCTCGATGGTGATGGTGGGAGGAGTGGTCTGCCCGGCCGACCAGTAGACGAAGCCAGTCAGACCGAGCGAAAGAATAATCAGGAACCCAAGCCAACGAAACATGGACTCCATGATACGCAGTTTGCTAGTATTGGAAGTTCCTAAACGGCAGGCGCCGGTATCGTCTAGGGGTCAGGACACGTGGTTCTCAGCCACGGAACCGGGGTTCGAATCCCCGTACCGGTACCATTCACTTATAGATTTCCCCTCGATTACAGCCCCGCGCTCACGCGCGGGGCTTTTTAAGTTCCAGCCGCTCTAGTAGCATCCCGCTGTCGTGTTGCTCGGTCTCGCCCTCTTTGCCGCGGCCCTCCTGCTGCGCGGCGCCAGCACCAACCGCCATGTGCGCGGGCGCCTCATGGTGTCGGCGGTGGCGTTCGCGTTCCAGGCACTGCTCGGCGTCGCCGACCTCACAGCGGCCCTTGCGGCGCCTCTGCGTGCCCAGCTGCACCTCATCCAGCCACTGCTCATCGGGTTCGGTGCGATCAATGCCCTGGTGGCGCTGCTGGTCAACCCGTGGCGGCACGATCGGCTGCCGGAACGGTTCCCCACCATCGTCCAGGACTCGATCGTCATCGCGCTCTTCGCGGGACTGGCGACGGCGGTCCTCGAAGACCGCATCTTCGCCGCCACCGCGGCCGGGGCCGTGGTCCTCGGGCTCGCGCTGCAGGATACGCTCGGTAACTTCTTCGCGGGAATCGCGATTCAGATCGAGAAGCCGTTCAGTGTTGGCCACTGGGTGCGCATTCGCGACACCGACGGCATGGTGAGTGAGATCACCTGGCGGGCGACGAAGATGCGCACGAAGAGCGGCAACTTCTTCATCGTGCCGAACAGCGTCCTGTCGAAGGACACCATCATCAACTACTCCGAGCCGACGCTCGAGACGCGCCTCGAACTCGAAGTCGGCGTCAGCTACGACGTGGCGCCGAACCGCGTCAAGTCGACCATCCTCGACGCGATCAGGGACGAGCCGCTCATCTCGCGCGTCGTGGCGCCGGAGGTGCTGCTGGTGAACTTCGGCGAATCATCGGTCACCTATCGCGTCCGTGTCTGGACCACCGACTTCGGCGCCGACGATCGACTGAAGGATCACATCCGCACGGCGATCTACTACGCCTTCCACCGCACCGGCATCGCGATCCCGTTCCCGATCCGTACGGTCATCATGAAGCCGGCGGCGGCGGCCGCCAGCCGCGTCGGCGAGACCGAACGGGCGCTGCAGCGGGTATCGATCTTTGCCAGCCTTCCGGAGGAGCAACGCGCGCAGATCGCCGCGGTGTCCCACCGCGGGCTATACGCGGCTGGTGAGTCGATCGTGCGGCAGGGAGAATCCGGCTGCTCGATGTTCGTGGTGCTGTCGGGTGAGGCTGCGGTCTATATCGAGCCGGGCGACCGCGAGGTGGCGCGCATACCGTCAGGTGGGTTCTTCGGCGAGATGTCGCTGCTGACCGGGGCGCCGCGCAATGCCACGGTTCGCACCGCGATCGACTCCGAGGTGCTCGAGATCACCGCCGATGAATTCAAGCAGTTCATCCTGGCGAATCCCGCCTCGCTCGATGTCATGGGACCCGCGGTCGCCACCCGGCAGGCGGAGCTGGATCACGCCCGTGCGCAAGGTCCGACCACGTCCGTTGCCGAGCAGTCGCAGGGACTGGTCGACCGTATCCGTGGCTTCTTCGGCGTTTCGGTCAACTGAGTCGGGCGCCACTCGCCTGGGCGCACCCGACGCCCGTCTTAGCGCCGATACCCGCGATAGCCGGTTTCATATCCACGCTGGAAGCTGTCGCGGTACTCGCGCTTGTATTCGTCGCGCGAACCCCACTGGCGCTCGTATCCGTGGTCGCCTTCCCGATAGCGCTTCTCGCGAATGGGGTCGAAGCGGTCGCCGCTCCTCGCGGCACGTTGGCCTTCCTCGAGGCCGTCGCGATAGCCGTTGTCGGCTGCGGCTGACACGGCGCGGCCGCGTCCACCCCCGTCATTCGGTGACTGGCGTCGATAGTCGGGTAGCGGCGCATTGCGACGCGGGTCGCCGGTGCTGCGCGCCAGGCGGCGGTACGCGTCGTCGTAGCCCGACTCGAACCCGTCGCGATAGGCGCGCAGGTCGTCGCGGTCGTCGCCTCGGCGGTTGTTCCGGTAGTCGTCGTGCTGGCGGACGTCGTACGCGCGCCCTCGCCGCGCATCATCGGTGCCCGCGTCGCGGCCGTCACGCAGTCCGCGGTTGTAATAGGCGCGATCGTCACGGTCGTCGCGATCGCCAGCCGGACGCTGCTGCGGATACAACATGCCGGTTGCGCACGCCGGGGTTGCGATGAGGACCGTGGCGGCGAGCAACAGGGACAGGTGGCGCGTGGGTTGGAACATCATCTCCTCCAGACTTCCTGCGGGAGAACCATCAAGGGACATGCCACCTGACGGGTGTCGAAAGTTTAAATAATTCAGCCACAGCGGGTCTGCTGGCGTCACCGTGAGCGGACGCTCAGCGGGAACGCGTCACCTGTTTGAGCAGCTCCCGGGCCCGAGCCGCGCTGGTGCCGTCGGCGTCGCTGTCGCCCAGCCGCGACGCTGCCCGCAGGTGCTCGCGCGCCAAAGCGGGGTCGGACTCCGCCAGTGCGAGCCGGCCGAGCTCCAGGTGGGCGCGCCCCTCCACCCACTTCCGGCCCCGGTGCGTAATCGACTGTGACAGGTCAGCCCGAGCCTCGGCCGTTCGGCCGAGCGCCGCACGCGCTTCTCCTCGGCGGTAGTACCACAGGGCGTCTTCCCCGAACATGCGCGGCCGCGCGTCGGTGCTGAGCATCGCCAAGCCCTCGTCCAGCATCCGCTCCGCGTCCGCCGGACGCTTCGCGCGCAGCATGGTCGACCCGGCCTCCAGCCAGAAGAGCCTGTTGCGCGGATACTGTTGCCGAAGCACCCGCAGCTGGCCGAGGGCGTCGTCGTACCGCCCCTCGCGGTTGTAGAGCAGCAGCAGGGCGAGGCGCGCGTCGCCTCGGTTGTCGCCGGGGTAGGCCGCGGCGCGTTCAACGAGCGCGATGCCACGCCCGCGCCCGCCGCCGAAGCCGGCCACGTACGCCGCCCACCGCAGCGGCATGTTCAGCGCCGACACCAGGTAGCGATAGGTCCCGACGATCAGCCCCGCGTCACCGCGGGACGGGTCGAGTTCGAGCACGTGTTCGTGTTCGCTGAACGCCTCGCGAGCCGCGCGAAACGCCGACACGACACCGCCGTCGATCGTGGCGACGTACGACGCGCGCAGGCCGACGGCCGCCCCCAGCTGGTAGTGCGCGTGCGGATCTTTGGGTGCCGCGGACACTTGCTGCCGCGCCAGTGCAATGGCGCGGTTGATGGCTCGCTGGAACTCGTCGGCGACGGCCGGCGGCGGCGGCGGCAGCGGCACGTCGTTCGTTGTCACGCGTCCGAGGTAGCTGTCCACCGTCATCGTGCCGCGCAACATCGCCAGCTGCACAATTAGGGCGCCCGCCAGCCCCCGCCACGCCGCGGCGTCCTGCGGATCGGCGCGCGTCGCCTCGCGCCATGTCGCGAGCGCGGGCGCATCGTCGAGGTTGTATAGCTGGTCAGCCGCCCTGACACGCAGGATATCGGACGCCGGATTGGCTTGCGCATCCGCTCCGAACAGCAAGACGCTGGCGACCGCCAGTGTCGTCATGCTCCTGTGAAACCGTCGCATCGGCCGATTCTATGCTCCGGGGGCTGGCTTGCACCCCTTGTGCCTTGTGCCTACAATCGGGCGATTCATGCCCTCTCGCCGTCAGCCTTTCTTGCGAACCTACATCTTCTCGCTCGACCACAAGGTGATCGGCATCCAGTACGCCATCACCGGCCTGCTGTTCCTGCTGTTCGGCTTCTCGCTGATGATGATCATGCGGTACCAACTGGCGTACCCCATGACCCCGGTGCCGCTCATCGGCGGCATGCTCAGCCAGGCGAACGCGTCGGGCGGCATCCTGCTGCCGGAGTTCTACAACCAGCTCGGTGCGATGCACGGCACCGTGATGATCTTCCTCGGCGTGGTGCCGCTGGCCATCGGCGGCTTCGGCAATTACCTCATCCCGCTCCAGATCGGGGCCTCCGACATGGCCTTCCCCAAGCTCAACCTGATGAGCTACTGGGTCTATGCCGTCGGCGGTCTGATCATGATCGCCACCTTCTTCGTGCCGGGCGGCGCCGCGCAGTCGGGCTGGACGTCGTATCCGCCGCTGTCGGTCATCGCCTCGAGCGGCCAGACATGGTGGCTGGTGGGGATGGTCTTCCTCATCACCTCGTCCACGCTCGGCTCGATCAACTTCATCGTCACGATCGTCCAGCTTCGTGCGCCGGGCCTCACCTGGATGCGGCTGCCGTTCTTCGTCTGGGCGCAGTTCGCGGCCGCATTTCTCTTGCTGCTGGCGTTCCCACCACTCGAAGCCGCGGGTGTGCTGCAGTTGATGGACCGTGTGGCGGGCACGAGCTTCTTCCTGCCGAGCGGGCTCGTCGTCGCCAACCAGGCGATCACGTCGATGAGTGGAACCGCGGAAGGAACACTGGCGTCGGGCGGTGGGAACCCGCTGCTGTGGCAGCATCTTTTCTGGTTCCTGGCGCACCCGGAAGTCTACGTGCTCATCTTGCCCGCCATGGGCATCGTCGCCGAGATCATCGCCAACAACACCCGAAGGCCGCTGTGGGGCTACCGCGGCATGGTGTACTCGGTGGGCTTCCTCGCCTTCATGTCGATGGTGGTCTGGGCGCACCACATGTACATCACCGGCATGGGCACGACACTCGCCACGTTCTTCCAGACGACGACGATGATCATCTCGGTGCCGTCGATCGTGATTCTCACGTCGCTGTTGATGACGCTGTGGGGCGCGTCGATCCGTTTCACGACGCCGATGTTGTTCGCACTGGCGTTCCTGCCCATGTTCGGCATCGGCGGCCTCACCGGCCTGCCGCTCGGGCTGGCGCCGTCCGACATTCACCTGCACGACACCTACTACGTCATCGGCCACTTCCACTACGTCGTGGCGCCAGGGACGATCTTCGCCCTGTTCGCCGGCATCTACTACTGGTTCCCCAAGGTGACGGGCCGCCGGATGAACGACCTGCTCGGCCGCATCCACTTCTGGGGCTCGCTGGTGTGCATGAACGTCATCTTCATGCCGATGTTCATCCAGGGGCTGGGCGGCATGAACCGCCGCCTCTACGACGGCGGCATGCAGTTCCAGCACAACGCCGACCTGCTGAAGTGGAACGTCGTGATCGGCATCGCGGCCTGGACGATGGGCCTGTTCCAGGTGCCATTCATCATCAACTTCTTCACCAGCATCCGCTGGGGTGCGCCTGCCTCCTCGAATCCGTGGGACGCGACGACGCTCGAGTGGTCGACGACGTCGCCGCCGCCGCATCACAACTTCGATACGCCGCCCTCCGTCTACCGGGCAGCCTACGAATACAGCGTGCCCGGTGCGGCACGCGACTTCTCGCCGCAGTTCGAGCCGGAGCGGGGCTGAGATGCAGATTCCCTACACCACCGATGTACGCCCGGACACCGGCCTGTACAACGCGAAGCTGGGGATCTGGCTGTTCCTGGCCTCCGAGGTCATGCTGTTCGCTGGCCTCTTCTCGAGCTACGTCCTCCTGCGCACCGGCGCGACGGAATGGCCGCGTCACGTGTTGCCGGTCGGCATGGCGACGGCCAACACCGCCATCCTCATCACGTCGTCGATGACGATGGTGATGGCGTGGGAGGCGTTGAAGACGAACAACTGGACTCGGCATCGCACCTTCCTCGGAATGACCGTGGCGCTCGGCGTCGTCTTCCTGCTCATCAAGTTCGTGGAATACCGGGAACATATCGCGGCCGGCGAGTTGCCGTCGCGCAACACCTTCTTCGCGCTGTATTACACGCTCACCGCGGTGCACGCGCTGCACATCGTGGGCGGGCTCGTCGTGATGCTGTATCTGCTCGGTCCAGGCGCGAAGCTCTGGGCCCTACGGCCTGCGCAATTCACCAACCGCGTCGAGGCGATCGGCTTGTACTGGCACTTCGTCGACTTCATCTGGGTTCTTCTGTTTCCGCTGCTGTACCTGCTCTGAGGACGCATGCGCACACCCGCCGACACCGCACCGGCTTCCCGTCGCCACATCGTGACGCTCGCAGTGCAACTGGTGCTGATGCTGGCGACCGTCGCTGTGTCGCGGCTGGATCTGGGCGTTCGCCTGGGTGCCACGGCGGTGATGCTGCTGGCGGCAGCCAACGCGACGGTTGTGGCCGTGGTCCTGATGGGGGTCCGTCGCGATGGCCGTCTCGTTCAGATGCTGGCGCTGCTGACCCTCGTCGTCATCGTCGGCCTCCTAATCTGGCCGGCGTGGGACGCCGCCGACCGAGTGAGGGTGTTCTGATGTCGCTGAAGAACGTGCACCTGATCTTCATTGCTGCGGCCGCACTGCTGGCGGTGTTCTGCGCCGCACAGGCGTTCGACAGCTACCGCGACCAGGGGTCGATGCTCTCAGCGGTGGCGGCTGCCGGGGCACTGGCCGCGGCCGCGCTGCTGCTGCGCTACCAGGCGGTGTTCCTGAGGCGGTGCCGGGCGGAGGGCATTCGATGACGCGTCGCATTGCGCTGCTGGCCGCGGCGGTGCTGCTGCCCAGACTTGCCAGCGCCTGCCCGGTGTGCTTCGGGGCCAGTGACGGTCCGATGCTCAAAGGCAGCAACATGGGCATTCTCGCCCTCCTCATCGTGACGCTCGCGATGCTCGCGGCGTTCGCGGCGTTCTTCTATTCGCTGGCGCGTCGGGAGGCCCGCAGCGTTGCGGCCGAGCCGATGCGCACGCTCAGTCCACTCGATGAGGGGACCGGCCGATGACGTTTCCAGGCCTGCCCGCCCAGGCGTCGGCGCACGCTCCCGACATCGACTACGTCCTCGGACTCGAACACTGGAGCATGCTCGTGATGTTCGTGTTCTTCTTCGGCTACTTCTGCTACGTGTTGTTCCGGTTCAGGAGCGGCGCCAACCCGGCGGCCAGCTACACCGGGATGACGAGCCGCTGGTCGCTCTGGGTCGTTGCCGCCATGGCGGTTGCCGAGGTGCTGCTGCTGGTGGTCTTCGAGTTGCCGGCCTGGAGCGAGCGGATCAATGCGCTGCCGTCACCGGAGGAAGCGACGGTCGTGCGCGTCGTGGCGGAGCAGTTCGCGTGGAACGTGCACTATCCGGGACCAGACCGCACCTTTGGACGTACGGACATCGCCCTGATCGCGTCGGACAATCCGCTCGGCCTGGATCGCACCGACCCGGCCGCGAAGGACGACATCACCGCTATCAACCAGTTGACCGTGCCGGTGAATCGTCCGGTGCTGGTGCGGCTGACGAGCAAGGACGTGATCCACAGCTTCACGCTCTACGAGATGCGCGTGAAGCAGGACGCGATACCGGGAACGGATTCGCCGGTCTGGTTCATCCCGACCGTGACCACGGACGAGATGCGCGCCAGGCTGGGGAAGCCCGACTTCGAGTTCGAGATTGCCTGCTCGCAGTTGTGCGGCCTCGGGCACTACCGCATGCGCGGATTCCTGAACGTCAAGACCGACGCCGAATTCCAGGCGTATCTCGCGCAGGAAGCCAGGGCGCTGACGCCCTGATCGTGATCGAACCTTCGAGGTTCTACAGCGCCTTCACAGCAGCGAGCACGTCCTCGGCGTGTCCCTCCGGCTTCACCTTGTCCCACCGCTTCGCCACCGTGCCGTCAGGACCGATCAGGTAGGTGACCCGCGCGACGCCCATGTACTTCTTGCCGTACATGGAGCGCTCCTGCCATGCGCCGTACTGCTCGGCCACCGCATGGTCGGCGTCGGCCAGCAGCGGGAAGTTCAGGTCGAACTTCGCGGCGAACTTCGCCTTGCTCTGCTCGTCGAGGATGCTGACACCCAAGATGGCGGCCTTCCCCGGCGTGAACGTCGGCAGGTTGTCGCGGAAGGCGCACGCCTCGACGGTGCAACCCGGTGTGTCGTCCTTGGGGTAGAAGTACAGCACGACCGGACGTCCTGCATAGTCGCCCAGCGCGTGCGTCTGGCCGTCCTGGTCCTTCAACGAGAACGCGGGCGCTTTCTTTCCTGGTTTGATCAACGGCATCGGTCGCTCCGTGCGGCTTCCTTGATGGTGTTCAGATGGATCTGGGCAATCGCTTCCACGTTGGGGCAGTATCCCGTACAGACGCTGGGATCGCCGCGAAAGATCTCGACGGGATGCCGTTGTCAGCACCGCCTCCTCGACTAGGCTTCTCGTGTAATGGTGACTATCCGCACGCTCGATGCGCACGTCGGTGGAGCGTCGCTCCGCCTTGTCGTTGATGGATGCCCCTCCCTCCGCGGGCGGACGATGGGGGAGAAGCGGGAGTCGGCGGGCCGGCTCGCCGACGCGATGCGCCGGACGGTGCTGCTCGAACCGCGCGGGCACGCCGATCTGCTCGGCGCCGTGCTGACCGAGCCCACGCAGCCAGGCTCCGACGCCGGCGTGCTGTTCATGGATGCGGACGGATTCGTGGCGATGAGCGGACACGGCGTCATGGCGGTGGCCACCCTCGCCCTCGAGCGGCACCTGCTCGTGCCGCGCGACCCGTCGCGCGTGGTGCTCGACACCCCCGCCGGCCCGGTGCGCGTGACGGTGGCGCGACGCGAACGCGGCGGCGTGGGTGAGGTGACCTTCACCAACGTGCCGTCGTTCGTCGTCCAGCCCGGTGTCAATGTGCCGCTACCCGGGCGCCGCCTGCGGGCAGACGTAGCCTTCGGCGGCGAGTTCTACGCCATCGTCGACGCCGAGTCGGCCGGCGTGGCCGTCGATGCGACGCGGACCGGCGACCTGCGGCGAATGGGCATCGCCATCGCCGCGTCTGTCGACGCCGCCCTCGCCGTTGTCCATCCCGTCGCTCCGGAGTTGAGCGTGCTGGCGGGCACCGTGTTCACCGCCCCGCCCCAGGAGCCTGGGGCTGATCTGCGCTGCGCGACCGTGCGGGTGAGCGGCGCCGTCGACCGTTCAGCCGGCGGCACCGGCGCGTCTGCCATCATGGCTGTGCTCGATGCGATGGGTCTGCTCGCCGAGGACGGTGGCTTCGAACCCGAGGGACTCACCGGGCAGCGCCTGCGCGGACGCATCCGCAGCCGCACGCGGGTCGGCGCCTTCGACGCGGTCGTGCCGGAGATGACCGGCACGGCCTACATCACGGGCGAGCACGTGTTCCTGGTGGACGAGGCCGACCCGCTCGCGGGCGGCGTGCGGATCAGCTGACGAGGAAGTCGTTGCAGAGGCGGGTGAGCAGGTCGGGGAGCGACTCGTCGTGCAACGCGAACAGCTCGCGGTCGGAGTCCCACGCCAGCTTGAAGCTGCGCGACATGGCCGACACCCAGATCTGACGCACGGGCGCCTGGGGTGACACCACGAACTTCGACTCGCGTGGTTCCTCGAACACGACGTTCAGCACGCCGTTCTGGAATTCCACTTCGAACTCGTGTTCATCAGCCAGCGGCAGCAGCGCCTTGCGCGCACCTTCGAGTGCAGCGTCGCACTTCACCCGGAATTCCTGATCGGTCAACGTGCTCATTGAAAGTGTCCGTGAACCTTTCCCGCCGGGGCCTCGTCTGAAATTAGTGAAAGGAGGCTCCACATGTACGAATGGTCATTCTCTTCGTCGGCTGAGCTCGTCATCGGCGCCGCGCTTGCGCTCGCCGTCGTCGCGCTCGTCTTCGTCTAATCCCAGCCTATTTACCCGACGGCGCCGCCGCAGATGCAACATAGCTGCGGCGTGCGCGTGCCGTCATTCCCACCTGTTTCATCTTCACCGTCAGTTTGTGCACCTTGCCGTCCAGCTGCTGGGCTTCGAACCCGAGCACGTACTGGCTGTGCAGTTCCTGTGCGACCCGGGTAAAAGTCGGCCCGAGGTCGCTCGTCTGTTTGAGCTCGAAATACCCGCCACCCGTTTCGTCAGCGAGCCGGCGCAGCGCTGAATCGGGCTTGCTTCGCACCGTGCGCTGCCCATCGAAGTACTCGCTCTGCAGGCCGATGGCGTAGATCATCACTTCCTCGGCGCGCGCCCTGTCCATGATGGTTCCGCGCCCGATACGGCTCGATGTATCGTCACCGTCGGTGAACACCAGGATGACCTTGCGGCCGTCCACCCCCTGCAGCTGGTTCAGCCCCTCGGCGATCCCGTCGAACAGGCGTGTGCCGTTGCCGAAGTCGAGGTCTCGCACCTCCGTGATCAGCTGGTCGCGATCGTTCGAGAACTGCGCCGAGAGTTCGATCTTGTCGTTGAAGGCGCCCACCGCAGCTTTGTCCTCGGGCAACAGCCGCACGATGAACTGCTCTGCGGCCGCCTTCAGCAGCTGAATGGAGCCGGTCATGCTGCCGCTGGTATCGAGCATCACGACGACCGTGATGGGCTGATTCTCGCTCTGGAAGACCGTGAGCGTCTGCGGCTTGTCGTTGTCGAGAATCTGGAAATCGTCCTGGGTGAGGCTCGGCACCAGCCGGTTCTGCGCATCCAGCACCGTGGCGAACAGCGACACGACCTGGGTCGACGACCGGAAGGTCGGCTGCTGGGCCGTGGCCGTGATGCCGACCGAGAGGGCCAGCGCCACCAGGGCACCGGGAACGAGCCATGTTCGGACGAACGAATCCACTCCATCCATATCAGAAGCTTACCGCAAGGATCGCGGGCCGCCCACGGTCGCGCCAGGTCCTGGTTCGCCTGTAGAATCGTCGCGTGGCCACCAAGCCGCCTACCATCGTCGAACTCGTCTGGACCGGCCGCCTTGAATTTGCGGCGACGCTGCCGCATACGTCGCTCGTGGTTGACAGCAGCGGCACCGCCGGGCCGTCGCCCGTGCAACTGCTCGGCACCGCCCTGGCCGGCTGCATGTCGATCGACCTCGCGCACATCCTGACGCGCGGCAGGCATCCCTACACGGCCCTCCGCTCCAAGCTCGTCGCCGAACGCTCGCCCGAGGAGCCGTATCGCTACGTGGCCATCACCCTTCACTTCGACATCGAAGGGCAGGTTCCCCGCGACGCCATCGTCCGCGCCATCCAGTTGTCGCGCGAGAAATACTGCTCCGTGTGGCACTCCATGCGGCAAGACATCGAGCTGCAGGTGACGTTTGACCTCACGCCCTGAAGGGGCCGCGACTCGCAGCACCCGGCGCACCTACATCGACTGGGCCCGCGGCGTCGCCGTCCTGATCATGATCGAAGCCCACGTGCTCGATGCGTGGACGCTGCGGTCGGAGCGCACCTCGGAACCCTTCGGCTACCTGAACGTCCTCGGCGGCGCGGCCGCGCCGATGTTCCTCTGGCTCGCCGGTCTGTCACTGGTGCTGGCCGCCGAGCAGGGTGAGAAGCGGACGGGCGACCGCCGCGGCGCCGGCCTGGCGCTGGTCCGCCGGGGCCTCGAGATCTTCGCGCTGGCGTTCATCTTTCGCGCCCAGTCCTTCGTCGTCAGTCCGGGCAACCCGCTCGTCTCGCTCCTGCGGGTGGACATCCTGAACATCATGGGACCGTCCATGGCCGTGGCCGCCCTGCTCTGGTGGCTGGGTCGCGGTCCGCGCCTCGCGTTCGCCTTCTGCGCTGCCGTCGCCGCGGCGATTGCGCTCGTCGCGCCCCTGGTGCGGACGGCGCCCTGGCTGGGGCTGTTGCCACCGGTCGTGCAGTGGTACATCTCACCGAGCGGGAATCACTCCACATTCACCCTGTTTCCATGGTCGGGCTTCGTGTTCGCTGGTGCGGCCTACGGCGTCCTGCTGGCTCGCTCCGGATCCGGTTCGGAAGGGCGGATGATGGGGCCGCTGGCTGCGGTCGGTGGCCTGATCGCCGCAGGCAGCTACTACGCCTCAACGCTCCCGACCATCTACCCCGCGTCGTCGTTCTGGACCACGTCACCTAGCTATTTCGGGCTCCGGGTCGGCCTGCTCATGCTGTTTCTGGCGACCCTGTTTCTCGCCACTCCGGCAGCGGCCCTGGTGCCACGGGTGTTCAGCGTGCTGGCCCGTCTGGGCCGCCACTCCCTGTTTGTCTACTGGGTCCACGTCGAACTCGTATACGGTTACGCGACTGCGCGGATTCACCACCGGCTGCCCCTGTGGCTGAACGCGCTGGTCTACGTGGCCTTTGTGGCGTTCATGCTCTGGACCATCAGCCTGCACGAGCGGGTGCTGGCGTGGTGGCGCGAGCGCCGGACGGTTCCTCCTGCCCGGGAAACGGCGGGCGCCTGACCTCCGAATATCGTTGAGATACCTGCTCGCCGGTCTGTAAGATTCCACCCTTCGACCGCCACGCTTTGGACCTCGTAACGCGACGGGACGCCTATGATCAACGTAGCCGCGATTCGGATGCAGCAGTTCGGGGTGCAGTTCTATCAGGCGTCACTCACCGCCAACGACATCGACACGCTGGTCCGGTTCGAGGTGCTGAACTACGGGGAATCGGGCAAGGGCGTCCGCGGGAAGGCGCGGTCGGCGCCGACCGCGTCGAAGGTGAACTGGGATCTGCTCGAGCGCCGGATCGCCTCGAGCGAAAAAGCCTATCAACGCCAGATCATCAGGCGGAAGATCGACGAGCTGGTGCAGTACTACGAGCAGTGCCGGCAGGCCCGCGACCTACCCTCGATCCCGGGCGCGGTCATCATAAGCTGTGATGAAAAGCTGACGTTCGTGCCGTCCGCCGCCGATGGACGCCTCGGCCTGCTGAAGGTGCCCGAGCGGGAGGGCATCCTGCGCGCCATTGACGGCCAGCACCGGCTGCTGGCGTTGCACGCCGACATCGCCCGGTTCGCCGGTGAGGAGTTCTCGGTGCCGGCGATCATCTTCGATCGGCTCCCGGAGGATCACGTCGTGCAGATGTTCGTGACGATCAACGCCAAGCACACGCGCTTGAATCCGTCACACCTGGTGACCCTGTCGGGCCGCCAGCTTTATCGCGATGAAGCGCTGGCCACCGCGCACGACGTCGTGCGCGCGCTCAACGACCGCGACGACTCGCCGCTGCACGGCGACATCAGGTTGCTCGGCGTCGGCCGTGGACACGTGGCCCAGGCGCCGCTGGCGCAGGAACTGAAGCGGATCATTGCGGCCGACGTCTTCAACGCGAGGCGCTCGAGCGACCCGCACGAAGAGGCGAAGAAGTTCTTCGTGAACTACTTCAAGCAAGTGGCCATCATGTTCAGTACGGCGTGGAACGGCCGCAAGTACAGCATCCGCTCGGCATCGGCCCTGCGCGCCTTCATGCGCGTCGCGCCCGAGGTGGTTCGCCGGCTGGACCAGGAGCACGCGGAACGCTCCGACTACCGGGCAATCGGCCGTGTCATCTCACCGTGGGGACGCCGTATCGGCGACCTGCGTTTCGAGACCAACGGCGAATGGAAACGCAGCGGCACCACGGTGGAGTCGTTGACGAAGGAACTCAAACTGGCACTGCAATATCCGGAGGGCGCCGCTGGCTAGCACGGGCACCATTCTCATCACCGGCGGAGCCGGATTCATCGGCTCGAACTTCGTACGGCACGTGCTCGCGCACACCCGGTACGCCGTCGTCGTCGTCGACAAGCTCACCTACGCCGGCAGCCTGCTGAACCTCGCCGGCGTCGACGACGCCCGAGTGTCGTTCATCAGGGCCGACATTGCCGACCGCGACGCCATGCAGGCGGCGTGCTCGCAGCACCAGCCATGGGCCGTCGTGAACTTCGCGGCCGAGACGCATGTCGATCGGTCGATTGATGGTCCGGCGCCGTTCATCGACACCAACATCGTCGGCACCTTCGTGCTCCTCGAGACCGCGCTGGCCATGAACCGCGCGCGGCCGGAGCCTGAACGTGCGGCGTTCCGGTTCCTCCACGTCTCGACCGACGAGGTCTACGGCTCGCTCGGCGACGAGGGCCTGTTCCGGGAGGACACGCCATACGCGCCGAACTCGCCCTACGCCGCCAGCAAGGCGTCCGCGGATCACCTGGTGCGGGCCTACTTCCACACCTACGGGCTCCCGACCATCATCACGAATTGTTCGAACAACTACGGGCCGTACCAGTTCCCGGAGAAACTGATTCCGCTGATGATCCTGAACGCGCTGGATGGACGGGCGCTGCCGATCTACGGCGACGGCGGCAACGTGCGCGACTGGCTGCATGTCGAGGACCACTGTGCCGGCGTGCTCACTGCGCTGCAGCGGGGCGTGCCTGGCGAGAAGTACAACATCGGCGGCAACAGCGAGCGCACGAACCTGCAGGTCATGGACGTGCTCTGCGAGGCGCTGGAGTCGCTGGTGCCGGCAGCCACCAATCCCCTGGTGAAGGAGCGGGGCAGCTACGCCGCCCTGCGCACGTTCGTGCCGGATCGCCCCGGACACGACCGTCGCTATGCCATCGATGCCTCCAGGATTGCGCGTGAACTCGGCTGGCACCCGGCCCACAACTTCGAGTCGGGCCTGCGGGCTACGGTCGAGTGGTACGTGAACCACCGCGAGTGGTGCGCGGCCGTCCAGTCGGGCCGCTACCAGCGCGAACGCCTGGGCCTCAGCTAATGAAAGGGATCATCCTCGCCGGTGGCTCCGGCACACGGCTGCATCCGCTGACCATCGCTGTCAGCAAGCAACTGCTGCCGATCTACAACAAGCCGATGGTGTACTACCCGCTATCCACGTTGATGCTGTCGGGCATCCGGGAGGTGCTGGTCATCACCACGCCGCACGACCAGGGTGCCTTCCAGCGCCTGCTTGGCGACGGCTCGGCCATCGGCATGCGGCTCGAGTACGCCGCGCAGCCGAAGCCTGACGGGCTGGCGCAGGCGTTCATCATCGGCCGCGATTTTGTCGGCGCGGACCGGGTGGCCCTGGCCCTTGGCGACAACATCTTCTACGGCGCGCACTTCACCGACTACATCCGTGCGGCGGCCGCGCGTGAGCAGGGCGCGGTGGTGTTCGGCTACTGGGTGCGCGACCCCGAACGCTACGGTGTCGTCGAGTTCGACGCGGACGGCCGCGCGGTCAGCCTCGAGGAGAAGCCGGCGAAGCCGAAGTCGAACTATGCCGTCGTCGGGCTCTACTTCTACGACAACACCGTGCTCGACATCGCCGCGGCGCTGAAGCCCTCGCCACGCGGGGAACTCGAGATCACCGACGTCAACCGGAGCTACCTGGCCAGCGGACGCCTGCATGTGGAGAAGCTGCCGCGCGGCATCGCGTGGCTCGACACCGGCACGCACGAAGCGCTGGTCCAGGCCTCGAACTACATCCAGGCACTCGAGGAACGGCAGGGGCTGATGGTGGCGAATCTCGAGGAGATCGCCTATCGCATGGGCTACATCGACGCCGAACAACTGCTGCGTCTGGCCAGCGGCATGGGGTCGAGCTCCTACGCGCAATACCTGAAGACGATTCTCGAACAGGGAGCCTGAGTGCGCGTCATTCCCGCCGACATCCCCGAAGTCCTGCTGATCGAACCTGACGTATTCACCGACGCCCGCGGCTTCTTTCTCGAGACCTTCCATGCCGGCCGCTACGCCGAGCACGGCATGCCCGGTCCGTTCGTGCAGGACAACCATTCGCGGTCCGTGCAGGGAACGGTGCGGGGACTGCACCTGCAGCTGACGCATCCCCAGGCCAAGCTGATTCGCGTCATCGTCGGCGAGATTTTCGACGTGGCGGTGGACGTCCGCGTCGGGTCGCCGACCTTCGGTCTGTGGGTTGGTGTCACGCTGAGCGCCGAGTCGTTCCGGCAGTACTACATCCCGCCCGGGTTCGCGCATGGCTTCAGCGTGCTCAGCCCCATCGCGGAGATTGAGTACAAGTGCACCGACATCTACGACCCGGCCGGGCAACTCGGCCTGCACTGGGACGATCCGTCGCTGAACATCCCGTGGGGCGTCGAGACGCCGGTGCTCTCGGAACGCGATCGCTCCAACCCCACCATTCGTGAGGCGATGGATCGACTGCCGCGCTACGGCGCGACGAAACCGTAATCCTGGCCACAATCCCGTACGTCCTGACGATGCCCAAAGTGTGCAGTGTCAGGCAGGAGCGGTGCGTACGGACCGGGTACAGCGCTTGCGATAGAGCCTGTCGTCATCGGTCTGATTACGGCGCGTTGCCGTGAATTGCTGGGGGAGCCAGATCGGTGGGGCCAAGGGGCATCGCAATAACGCGATGCCCCTTTGTCTGTACACTGGTCGTTCAGTCCTGAAGCGATGCGTATCGATCTCAACGCCGACGTCGGCGAATCCTACGGCCCGTACTCGTACGGCGATGACGCCGCGGTCATGCGGAGCGTCAGCTCCGTCAATGTGGCTGCCGGCTTCCACGCCGGCGACCCCTCGGTGCTCCGCCAGACGATTCGTCTGGCCCGCGAGCTTGGCGTCGCCGTCGGCGCCCACCCATCCTTTCCCGATCGCCAGGGGTTCGGCCGTCGCCCGATGACGCTCGACGCCGCCGACGCGCAAGACATGGTGCTGTACCAGGTGGCGGCGGTGGCCGGTGTGGCCCGGGCGGAAGGGACGTTGCTGACGCACGTCAAGCCTCACGGTGCGCTCTACACCATGAGTGCCCACGACCGCGGCCTGGCCGAGGCGATCGCGGCCGCCGTCTTCGCCTTCGATCCGGAATTGGTGCTGTACGCGCCACCGCGCTCGGCCCTGGCCGCAGCCGGGCGAGCGATCGGTCTCCGCGTCGCGATCGAGGCGTTTGCCGATCGTGCCTATCAGCCTGACGGCACCCTGGTGCCGCGCAGCCAGCCCGGAGCCGTCATCGTCAGCGTCGAAGACGTGGTGACCCGTGCCATGCAGATGGCGACCGAGCGGACCGTCGTGGCCGTCGACGGCGCCACGATCCAGATCGATGCCGACACGCTCTGCATCCATGGCGACACGCCAGGGGCGTCGTCGATGGCTGCCTGGATTCGTGCCGGACTCAACTCCGCCGGCGTCGAGGTGCGGTCGCCCCATTCCTGAGCCGGGTGCGCAGGTCGGAGCGTGCCGCCGAAGCGGTCGACGGCGTCGAGCGTGCGCCGCATCGACTCACGCGCGACGCGGTCGATGAGTGGCGCCGCAACCGGACGGACGACCGACGGTATCGCTCGACTGAGCGACACCGACAGCACATCCACCGCCACTGCGTCGCCGCGCTGCCGATAGCGCCAGTACGAATTCAGCCGCCAGAGAAACCCCCGGTCCGACCCACCGGCCTCCCGAATGAGCGTGGCCACGCTTCGGCTCGTAGCGAAGTCGGGCGCCCTCCACGCGAACGTCACGTCGTGCTCTGTGTCGTAGGTGACCGTGACGACCGCGCTTCGCGTCAGCTTCATGTAGACGCGCAGGACCGTCGGCGTATTGGCCAGCACGCGCGCCTCGAGGATGTCCTCGGCGGGCGGTGGCAGCCCGGGATGCTGCAGCGCCTGCACGAGCTGTCCTACGGTGATCCCGTGAACAATCACCGACCCTCGCCACTCGTGAATCGTCCCGCCAGCCACCGGCCACGTGCGACCCTCGGGTTCGCTGACCGGCGGCTCGTCGTCGTGATCGCGGAGGTTCGTCTCGAGTGCCGTGACGTGCCGGTTCCATGCGGCCACGGTGTCGGGCCTGAGTTGCGCTGCCGAAGCGTCGAGCGGCATCAACATGATCAGTCCGACGAAGCTGGCGGTGGCGGGAGCCGCGAAGACCCATCGGTCGGCCACCAGGAAGTTCGCCACGCTGGTCGCACCTACGGCGCAGGCATTGGCAAGGAGCGGCGGAACGTGGAGCAGCTCCACCATCACGGCCGTCACCACGAGGTTCCCGGCCAGCGACGTCAGCCCGGTGCCGAGGTGAAAGCGGCCCAGACGCCCGACGAGCCCTGCGCCCGATCGACACCGGTCGTGCCACGTCCAGCGTTCGTGCCAGGCGAAGTTGTGCAGCACCGCGGCTTCGACGGCCACGAGCGTGGCTGCCGCATACGGCCAGTTCCACTCGGTGGTCAGGAGAAAGAGCGTACCGAGTTGCAGCACGAATCCGAGTGCGCCGACGACGAGGAACGCCGACACTCGTGGCGTCATGCTGCCCTCTGCGTGCCGCGCCCCGCAGGCACCGGCTCCGCCACGTAGAGCACGCGCGTGTTGCGGAGCGACGCGACGATGAACGCCAGGAGCAATCCCACGACGCCGGCCACACCGCCGACGTCGAACAGCCTGAGCGGTGCAAGGCCGAACGGCTCGACCCAGGCGGACTGCGTCGCGCGCAGGGCGCCGGCGATGAGCAGCAGGCGCAGTTCGGTCGGGCCGACGCCGCCGAACGACATCCGGAACACACCCACGGCGTGTGTGGCCAGGTACGACTCGGACGAGACGAGCAGGTAGGCGGCGAGCACGGCCGCTGCCACCAGCGGACGCATCAGCCCGGAGCACCCGAGGCCGGCCAGCAGCAGCGTCGTCCCCGCCAGGTCGATGACGTGGTCGACATAGAAGCCGTAGCGCGGCCGCTGCTGCTCGCGCACCCGCGCGACGGTGCCGTCGAGGCTGTCGCCGAACCAGTTCAGCACCAATGCCGCGACCACCCCCGCGGCCGCCCACGGTGTCAGCCTGAATGCCGCGAACGACAGGCCGGCCAGGGCCATCGAGACCAGGCCGAGCGCGGAGAGGTGGTCGGAGTTGATGGCTCGCGGAAGGCGATGGGCCATCCAGACGAGCAGTTGTTTCTCGAGGCGCGCCGATACGCTCGAGTTATCGCGGGTGTGAGCAGCCGTCGCAACGGGTCCCATGGTGAGTGCCTCCACCAGGGAATGCGCAAACGCGGGCCGGATCGGCTCAGGGCCGCCGACCTGAAGGTTGGCAGCTACAACATCTGGAAAACGCCGTTCAGGCGGGGTGGTCCTTCAGGGCTCGTCGCAGGATCTTGCCTACCATCGTCTTCGGCAGGTCGCGCCTGAACTCGACCTTGCTCGGCACCTTGTACGGCGCCAGCCGTTCGCGGCAGAAGGCGCGCAGTTCGGCCTCTGTCGCCTGCTGTCCCTGACGCAGCACGACCCAGGCACGCACGGCTTCGCCCTTGGTCTCGTCGGGAACGCCGCTGACACCCACTTCTGCCACCGCCGGATGCGCAGCCAGGGCCTCTTCCACTTCGCGCGGCCACACCTGATAGCCGCTGGTCTTGATGAGGTCCTTCTTGCGGTCGACGATGAAGAGGTAGCCGTCCTCGTCGAGGTAGCCGAGATCGCCCGTGTGCAGCCAGCGGCGCGGGCCGTCCTCGTCGAAGTGGTCGCGCAGCACGCCGGAGGTTTCTTCCGGCCGATTCCAGAAGCCGACCATCAGCTGCGCACCGGCGAAGCAGATCTCGCCGACTTCGCCGACCGGCATCTCCTCGCGTCCCTCGTCGCCGTCGTAGATGCGCACGTAGACATCGGGCAGCGGCATGCCGACCGAGCCGAGCTTGTTCGGCCCCTCGACCGGGTTCACGCACAGCGCCATCATCGCCTCGGTCAGCGAGTAGCCTTCGATGATGCGCCCGCCGGTAATTGCCTCGAAACGTGTCTTGGTGTCCGCGAGCAACGCCGCCGCTCCAGAGAAGCAGATCTTGATCGAGCTGAAGTCGACCTTGCCCGCCTGCACGTCCGGGTGGTTGAGGATGCCGACGAACAGCGTCGGGACCCCGGTGAGGAATACCGGCTTCTCGCGCTTGATGGTGTTCAGCAGATCCTTCAGGTCGCGCGGATTCGGCACCAGCGCAATCGGGTTGCCCGTGACGAAGGCCAGCGCCTGCACACCGACGTTGGCGTAGACGTGGAACATCGGCAGCGGCAGCATCAGCACGCTGTCGCCCTTCGACACCACCGAGGCCGTCCACGCCTCCACCTGCAACCCGGTCAGCACGTACGCCCCATGCCGTCCGAGCACGCCCTTGGGCGTGCCGGTCGTCCCGCCGCTCATCAGCAGCACCGCGGCATCGTCTTGCGTGAGTGGCGTGCGTGCGAAGGGCGTGCGCCGGTGCTTGCGCATCAGCTCGCTGTAGACGAAGTCCGACGGCGCGATGGCGGCGCGGTCGCCGTCTTTCGCTTCACGCACGAGCGTGAAGAGGAACTTGAGCAGCGCCGGGAAGTACTCCTTGATGTTGGTGGCGATGACGCGCTTCACCGGCGTGCGCGGGCGCACCTTGCAGACGCGCTCGTAGAACCGCGTCAGGGTGACGACGGTTTCGATGCCGTTGTCGCGCAGCGGTCCTTCGAGTTCGTGCTCGGTGTAGATCGGGTTGAGCGGCGCGACGATGGCGCCGATTTTCCAGGCGCCGAGTTCAGCCACGAAGAACTGCGGACAGTTAGGCAGCAGCAGTCCGATGCGGTCGCCCTTCACGACACCGAGCGCGGTCAGGGCCGCCGCGAAGACGTCGCTCTCCCGTTCGAGCCGCGCCCAGGACACGCGCGCGCCCTTGAAGAGGAGCGCCGGCGCATCCGGGCGCGTCCGTGCCTGATCGGAGACGAAGTCGAGAATCGTCCGGTTGGGATACGGCGCGAGCGTGGTGGGGACGCCGCGATCGTAGTTGCCGAGCCACGGTGCGCGGGACGTCGTCATGTACGGCCGGGATTATAGCGAACTCTCGCCGTCCTGAGCCGTCCGCGAGCCGACCGACCTACGGATGCTTGACCGTGCCCGCCAGCAGCATGGAGAGCAGCGCCTTCTGCACATGCAGGCGGTTCTCGGCCTGGTCGAAGACGACCGACGCTGCCGACTCGAACACGTCGGCTGTCACTTCCTCACCCCGGTGCGCCGGCAGGCAGTGCATGAACACGGCTCCTGGCTTCGCCAGGGCCATGAGCGCCTGGTTCACCTGGAACGGCGCGAACACCGTGCGGCGGATGGCCGCTTCGGTCTCCTGGCCCATCGAGGTCCAGGTATCGGTGTAGACCGCATCCGCACCCACGACGCTGTCCTTGGCGTCGGTGAAGAGGCGCAGGCGCGCCCCGTCGCGCGAGATGGATGCCGCCTGCTGCACGGCCCATTCGGGCAGGTGGTAACCCTCTGGGCTGGCCACCCGAATGTTGATGCCCAGCATCAGCGAGGCATGCACCAGCGACACCGCCACGTTGTTGCCATCGCCGACGTAGGCAACGGTCCGTCCCTTCACGGCGCCCCACTGCTCGCGCAGCGTCAGCATGTCCGCCAGGGCCTGGCACGGGTGTTGGTCGTCGCTGAGGGCGTTGATCACGCGCAGGCGCGGCGCGGCCGCGGCGAACTCCTCGAGCACTCTCTGCGAGAAGGTCCGGATGACGATGCCGTCGACCCAGCGCTCGAGATTGCGAGCGACGTCGGTGACCGGCTCGCGCTTGCCGAGTGCCGCGTCTGGCTGGAGCGACACGACATGGCCGCCGAGTTCGACGATGGCGATCTCGAAGGTCGAGCGCGTGCGCAGCGACGCCTTCTCGAACAGCATCGCCACGTGCCGTCCCTCGAGAGCGTCGGCCGTGGGCGCCTGCCGACCGAGCGAGCGGTCGGCCTTCACGTGTGCCGCAATCTCGAGACAACGCTCGAGTTCGGTGACGTCGAAGTCGAGGACGGAAAGGAAGTCCTTGCGGGCTGGCGCGGCGGTGCTCATAGGCCTAGGTTCGGTACTCGGCGTTGATCTTCACGTACTCGGCGCTCAAGTCGCAGGTCCAGACCGTCGAGGAGGCGGTGCCCGCACCCAGGTGCACGCTCAGCGTGAGCTCGTCGTTCTTCAGGTAGTTCGCGGCTTCTGGCGCCAGTGCGTCGTACGGTCGTCCGTCCTTGAACAGCACGACGGAGCCGATGGTGACCGCCGCTTTGTCCAGTTCGAACGCCACGCCGGCGCGTCCGGCCACGGCAATGAGCCGGCCCCAGTTCGGGTCGCCGCCGTGGACGGCGGTCTTGACGAGCGGCGAGTTGGCAATCGCCTTGGCGCAGCGGCGGGCATCGTCAGCCGAGGCTGCACCCGTGACGTTCACGGTGACCAGCTTCGTGGCACCCTCACCGCCGCGCACGATCCCGAGTGCAAGCGGCAGGCAGACGGCGCGCACCGCCTCGGCGAACGCGTCGTAGGTCGACTCGTCGATCGTGACGCCGCTGGCGCCGTTGGCCAGCATCAGCACGCAGTCGTTGGTCGAGCACTCGCCGTCGACCGTGATCGCGTTGAAGGTGTCGTCGGTGACCTCGCGCAGCGCGCGCGCCAGGAGCGCCTGCGGTACGGCGGCATCGGTCGTGACGAAGCCGAGCATGGTGGCCATCATCGGCTCGATCATGCCCGAGCCCTTGGCCATGCCGCCAATCGTGATGGTCACGCCGTCGATGCTGAGGCGTGCCGCCGCTTCCTTGGGAAACGGGTCGGTGGTCATGATCGCCTTCGCGGCGGCAGGACCCTGATCACCGCCGAGCGCGGCGACCGCACCCGGCAGGCCCGCCCGGATCTTGTCCATCTTGAGGTTGACGCCGATCACGCCGGTCGACGCCACCAGCACCTGCTCGGGTGGGCATCCGACAAGCGAGGCCGTCAGCGTCGCCATTTCGCGCGCGTCCTGCATCCCCACGGCGCCGGTGCAGGCATTGGCGCAGCCGCTGTTGACGATGACGGCGCGCGCGGTGCCGTTCGTGGCCGCCAGGTGCGCCTTCGACACGGTCACCGGCGCCGCCTGTGCCTTGTTGGTCGTGAACACCGCCGCCGCCGTTGCCGGCCGGTCGGACACGATCAGGGCGAGGTCGAGGCCGCGCCCAGCCGCCTTGATGCCGACGTACTGTCCCGAAGCCATGAATCCCTGGGGCGACGCCACGCCGCCCGGGAACGTTTCAAGTGTCTGAAGCGTGGGTGTGCTCATGCGTGTCTGGCCATTAGCGGGTGCTCATCGCGATCCTGAGCATCATGGAGTGTGTCGAGCGGCAGCACCATCGCGTACTGACCGCAGGTGCGGAACTGCGGGCACTTCACGCAGTCGGTGTAGACCTTCTCCGCCACCCACAGGTGGGGGACGATCGAGAATCCCTTCGGCATGAAGTAGCCGGGAGCGTGGGTGAAGGCGCACAGCGTGTCGAACGCCTCGCGCCGCGCACGGGCGCGAAGTGCCTCGACGAGCATGACGCCCACTCCGAGGCTGCGAGCCGGCGGAGCGACGACCAGCGACCGCACCTCGGCCACCTGCAGGCTGAGCGGCGCGAGTTCGGCACAGCCGACGATCGTGCGACCGCGCACGGCGACGACGAAGCGCTCGGCATGCAGCGTGACCTCGGCGAGCGTGCGCGGCAGGAGATGCCCCTTCGCCTGCTCGGCCGCGATCAGCGCATGCAGTCGACGGGCATCAGCCGGAGTACCGGTCCGAAGCCCAATGCGGGCGCGCGGGGTGTGCATGACGTCGCCTTTCCTACGCTGACGCTGTGATGTCGCCGAGTGCCAGGTCGAGCCGGGCCAGTCCCTCGTCGAGGTCGGCCTCGGTGATGACGAAGGGCGGCAGCAGGCGGATGACGTTCCCGGCCGTCCGGTTCACGATGACGCCGCGCTTCAGCCCGGCGGGAACGATGGCCGCCGCATCGCGATCGAGCTCGATGCCACGCATCACGCCGGCGCCCCGCACGTCCGTGATGCACGAGTGCTTCGCCTTCAGTTCCTGCAACTTCTGCTCGAAGTGCTGGCCGATCCGGCCGACATGCGACAGCAGGCCGCCGCCGACGAGCTCGTCGATGACGCAGAGCGCGGCGCGGCACGCCAGCAGGTTGCCGCCGTAGGTCGTGCCGTGGTCGCCGGCCATGATCTTGGCGGCCACGTCGCTGCTGACCAGCGTGGCGCCGACCGGCACGCCCGCGCCGAGCGCCTTGCCCAGTGCCATCAGGTGCGGCTTCAGGCCGATGACCGCGGAATAGAACGGATAGCCGGTGCGGCCGCAGCCCGACTGCACCTCGTCCGCGATGACGAGCGCGCCGGTGCGCTGCGACGCCTCATTCACCGCCGCGGCGAACGCCGGCGTCAGCGGGCGCACACCACCCTCGCCCTGGATCGGCTCGAGGATGATGGCGGCCGTCTTGTCGGTGACGGCGTCGAGCACGGCCTGTGGCCTGGTGGCGCTGATCCACTTCACGCCGGACAGCAGCGGCTCGAACGGCGTCCGGTAGTGCTCGTCGGACGTCACCGAGAGCGAACCCATCGTGCGGCCGTGGAACGACTCGTCGAGCGCGATGATCTCGGTGCGCGACTCGCCAAGCGTATGCCAGTAGCGCCGCGCGAACTTCAGGCAGGCCTCGATCGCCTCCGTGCCGCTGTTGCAGAAGAACGCGCGCTCCAGCCCGGACAGGTTGGTGAGGCGCGCCGCCAGCTGACCCTGCAGCGGATGGTAGAAGAGGTTCGACGTGTGGAGCAGCGTTTGCGCCTGCTCGGTGATGGCGCGCGTCAGCCCTTCATGGCCGTAGCCGAGCGCGCTGACGCCGATGCCGGACAGCAAGTCGATGTACTCGCCACCCTCGGAGTCGAATAGCCGGACACCCTGGCCGCGCACGAGCGCGACCGGCTGGCGGCGATACGTCTGGAGGACATGTCGTGCTTCGAGAGTCTGAATGTCGTCAGCCACCATCGTCATCATCTCTTCTCCATTCCCGGCGGCCTTGCCGGACGTCGGGAATGTCGTCCGGCGCAGGCCGGACACTGTCAGGGTGTTCGTCTGTGCGTTGGTATCAGGTGCGTCCAGCCGGCACCGGCGACGGTGACGGTACGAGACGCGTGGCCCTGGCCGGCGCGCTGGCCACAGCGGCCGATTCGAGGGCCGCACGGTCGCGGCCGTCCACGATGAGGACATCGCCCACACCGCTGGCAAGCGCGTCCGTGCAGGCGCGCAGCTTCGCGATCATGCCGGCCGTCGCGGTGCCGCTGCCGATGAGGCGTTCGACGCCGTCCACGTCGACCGTCGGGATGGTTGCGCCGGCCCCGTCGAGGACGCCGGCCGTGGTGCCGGAAATGATCAGGCGGCGCGCCTGAAGACGCGCGGCCAGATGACCGGCGAAGGTGTCGGCGTTCACGTTGAAGAGGCGCCCATCGGCGCCCAGGCCGATGCACGCGACAACCGGCACGAAGCCGGCGCCGGTCAGCGTGTCGATAACCGAGATGTCGGCGGCGTTCGTGGGAATGCCGACACGACCGAGATCGACCACGCGGCCATCGACCGCACGGTGCGGCGGCGCCGGTTCGCTGCGGCCGCAGCCGGCATCGGCGCCAGTGAGTCCCACGGCGCGCACGCCGGCCGTGGTGAGAGCGGCAACGAAGCGCGTGTTCACCGTGCCGGCCAGCACGCTCACCACGACATCGAGCGTCGCGTCGTCGGTGATGCGCAGGCCATCGACCTGCTGCTTCTCGAGGCCAGCGATCTTCAGGCCGGCATCGATTTCCTTGCCGCCGCCGTGCACGATGGCCAGCGGCACGCCGTCGGCCGCGATGGTGGCGATGGCGCCGACCACCGTCTGGAGGCGCGAGGCGTCCTCGAGCAGTTCGCCGCCGAACTTGATGACGAGCGTGCCGCTCACAGCAGACCCGCCGTTTCAGGGACGCCGAGCATGACGTTCATGTTCTGGATGGCCTGCCCGGACGCGCCCTTGAGCAGGTTGTCGATGACCGACACGATGACGACCCGGCCCGACGCATCGACGCGCCAGCCGATGTCGCAGAAATTTGTGTGCGCCACATGCTTGATCTCTGGCAGCGCGGAGCCGACGACGCGCACGAAGACGTCGTCCTTGTACATCGCGTCGTAGATATCGCCGAGCGCCTCTTCCGTGGTGCCCGGCGCCACCCGTACGTAGATCGTTTCCAGGATGCCGCGATCGATCGGCAGCAGGTGCGGCGTGAAGGTGACCGGCCCACCAAACCCCTGCTCGATTTCCGCGCCGTGCCGGTGGTTCAGCACGCCGTAGGCGGCGAGGCTGGCATAGACCTCGGAGAAGTGCGTGCGCTCGGTCGGCGTCTTCCCTGCGCCGGACACGCCAGACTTGGCGTCGACGATGACGTCGGCACCGGGGAGAAGCACGCCGGCCTCGACCAGCGGCGTCAGCGCCAACAGCGCCGCCGTCGGATAGCAGCCGGGGTTGGCGACAACCCGCGCCGAACGCACCGCGTCGCGCGCGTACTCGGTGAGGCCGTAGACCAGCCCTTCGGGCAAGGCATGCGTGTCCGGATACCACTTGGCGCGCAGGGCGTCATCGCGCAGGCGCAGCGCGCCGGACAGATCGATGACCCGCACGCCGGAGCCGGCCAGTTTTGGGGCCAGCGCTGCGGCCGCGGTGTCGGGCAGGGCAAGGAACACGACCTCAGCCTCGCGCGCGAGCTGATCCGCATCGAGCGGCACGATCGTGCCGTTCCAGATGTGCTTCAGCGCCGGCAGCTTGCGCGCCGCTGTGGCACCCGACGAGGTGGCGGCCACGATCGAGACGTGCGGGTGACGCGACAGCACCCGGAGCAGTTCCTGCCCGGTGAAGCCCGTCGCGCCCGCCACGGCCACCCGCACGCGAGCGGCGTCTGCCGTCGCGGCGTGGACCGTTCCTGTCCCGAAAAGTGTATGCATCGGAAAGAATACTTATACAAGGCGAAGCAGGTTCGATCAATGAAAATCGATGCATAAATTGTCTCAACTTATGCATGAAGGCGTGTATTCTGGAGTCACGTTTCACGCCGCACCGACTACCACACACCATGAAATCCCGCCGCCAGGGCGCCATCCTCGACATCGTCGATCGCGAGCCGCTCAAGAGCCAGGAGCAGTTGCGCCGTCGTCTGGCGCGAGAGGGCTTCGAGGCGACGCAGGCGACGATTTCGCGCGACATCAAGGAGCTCGGCCTGGTGAAGCGGGCCGGCGACGGGGCATACCAGCGTTTGGGCGTCACCACCGCCAACCCCGAGATCACCATGAATGCGCTCGCCCACGCGGCGGCCGAATTCGTGCGGCGCGTCGACCGCGTGCAGCAGATGCTGGTCATCCGCACCGGCGCCGGTCAGGCACAGGCGCTGGCGCTGGCTATCGACGGCGCGCGGTTGCCCGAAACGGTGGGCACCATCGCTGGCGACGACACCATTCTGGTCATCGCGAAGGATGGCCGTCGCGCCGCCACGCTCGTGAAGCGGCTCGAAGGGTTCGCAGGCATCTGATGCGCATCGTGCTCGCATACTCTGGCAGCCTCGAAGGCTCCGCGGCGATTCAGTGGCTGCGCCAGCGTCACCACGCCGAGATCGTGGCGGTGACGCTCGACCTCGGTCAGGGGCGCAAGCTCGAAGCGGTGCGCGACCGCGCGTTCGCCCTCGGGGCGCAACGCGCGCATGTGCTCGATGCCCGCGACCTCTTCGCCCAGGCGTACGTCCTTCCCGCCCTGCGCGCCGACGCGCTGCATGACGGCCGTGTGCCGATGGCGCTGGCACTGAACCGTCCGCTGATCGCCCAGAAGCTGGTCGAGATCGCCGGCATCGAGCGCGCACACGCCGTGGCGCATACCGGCCAGGCCTCCGGCGGCACGTCGCCGCTGGACCGCCTGCTCGGCGCCCTGGCGCCGGCCCTGCCGGTGCTGACGCCCGCCCGCGAATGGGCGCTGTCCGCCGAGGCACTGGCGGCGTTCGCGCGTGCGCACGGGCTCGGCGCCCTGACGGATGCGGCGACCCGCGTCGAGGGAAATTTCTGGGGGCGCTCGGTCCGCTGGCGCGACGGCGACGCGGCGCCGGGCGGACTCGCCGCCGAACCCGATACTTATCCGGGCGAGCCGGCCTTCGTCGACGTCGCCTTCTCGCGCGGCGTGCCGACGGCGCTCAACGGCGTGGCGTTGCCGCTGCTCGAACTCGTGGCCAGCCTCGGTACCCTGACCGCTGCGCACGGCGTTGGTCGCGGCGGCGCGGGCAGCCTGTGGTGCGAGGCGGCGGCCGCGGTGTTGCTGCATGCGGCGCATGGCGAGTTGACGCGCGCGGCGTCCGGCAGCGAACTTCGTGCCTTCTCCGAGGTGGCGACGATGCGCTACGTCCGCCTCGTCGAGGAGGCACAATGGTTCTCGCCGCTCCGCGAAGGACTCGATGCATACTTCTCGTCGGTGCAGTCACGCGTGAACGGGCACGTTCGCCTGCGCGTGTTCAGGGGCGAGCATTCCACCATCACGACAGAACTCTCCGCGCCGCTGACGCAACCGGCGCCGGCGCGGGTCGTTCCTTCTTTGGCACAACACTGATGTCAACTCTCTGGTCGGGTCGTTTTGATCAGGCGCCGGATGCGGCCGCCTTCGAATGGGGTTCGTCGTTCAGCTTCGATCGTCGTCTGTTCGAGGACGATGTGACGGGGAGCATCGCATGGGCGCGGGCGCTGGAAGGCGCTGCTGTGCTCACGGCTGACGAGTCCACGTCGATTCAGCGCGTGCTCGCCGCCATCCTCGAGCAGGGGCGCGCCAACCCGGCGTTCGTCGATGGAGCCGACGAAGATGTCCACAGCTTTGTCGAACGCCTCCTCGTCGCCGAACTCGGCGATACGGGCAAGCGGCTGCACACGGGGCGTTCGCGCAACGAGCAGGTGTCGCTCGACCTCCGGCTCTACCTGCGCCGCCGCCTCCCGCTGCTGCAGCAGGCCGTAGCCAAGATCATCGGCGCGCTCACGCGCCAGGCGCGCAGCGCCGGCGACGCGCTCATGCCGTCGTACACGCATTTCCGGCCGGCGCAGCCGGTGCTGGTGGCGCACTTCCTCATGGCGCACGCCGCACCGCTGCGCCGCGACTTCGTCCGGCTCGAGCAGGCCAGGCAGGAAGCCGGCGCGCTGACGCTTGGCTCCGGCGCCATCGCCGGCACCAGCTACAGCGTCGACGTCTCGTCCATTGCGCGCGAGCTCGGCTTCGACCGCGTCGTCGCCAACAGCATCGACGCGTCGTCCGATCGCGACTTCGCGGCGACGTTCCTCTACGCCGTCTCGCTGACGATGGTGCACCTCAGCCGCTTGTCTGAGGACCTCATCATTCTCTGCGGCGACGAGCACCGCTTCTTCGAGTTCTCGGATGCGCTGAGCACCGGCAGCAGCATGATGCCGCAGAAGAAGAACCCCGATCCGCTGGAACTCGTGCGCGGAAAATCTGGACGCGCGATCGGTCATCTCGTGGCGATGCTGACGACGATCAAAGGCCTGCCGACCGGCTACAACAAGGACCTGCAAGAAGATAAGGAAACCGTGTTCGGCGCCGAGGAC
>JAYTXA010000051.1:0-19746 GCA_043743165.1 Acidobacteriota bacterium | reverse complement strand
AAGGCGGGACGGAGGCCGCGTGGGGCGATGCCGTACGGCACCGCCTCGCGCGCCTCGATCGGAAAATGGTCAGCGAGCGGGCGCTGTTTCCTTCTTCGTCTTAGCCTTCGCAGCTGCTTTGCGGCTCTCGGACGTCTGAGCGCCGAACTTCTTCGTGAAGCGTTCGACGCGGCCTTCCGTGTCCAGCAGCTTCTGCCGCCCTGTGTAGAACGGGTGGCAGTTCGAGCAGATTTCGAGGTGCAGTTCCTGCTTGGTCGAGCGGGTCTGCCAGGTCGCCCCGCACGCGCAGCGGGCCTCGACATCAAAATACTTCGGGTGGATACCTTCCTGCACGGCGAACTCCTTGGGCGTTCCGGGAAACGCTAAGTATACATCACGGATTTTGATTTCAGCCGCGGTCCCAGCGATGAAACTTCAGGGCGTCGCGGCTGCGAGGCGGCAGGCGCTGACCGTCGCTGACGGCCAGGTTCCGCTCGACGTGAGCCGTGCGGCGCATGCCGGGGATGGTGGTCGACACCGCCGGATGCTCGAGGATGTAGCGCAGGGCCAGTTCGGCGAGGTCCATGCCGTCGGGGATCAGCATGTCAAGGCGCTCGACGCGTGCGACGACCTCAGCCAGACGCGCCGGCGTGAAGTAGGTGTTGCGGAAGTCGCCCTCGGGCCACCTGGAGTCGGCCGTGAGAGTGCCGGTGAGGCTCCCCTCGTCGAAGGGGACGCGCGCAATGACCGCGATGTTGTTCGACTGGCAGTACGGGAACAGCTCGTCTTCTGCGCCCTGGTCGAAGATGTTGTAGACGACCTGGACGGAGTCGACCACCCCCGTTTGCAATGCCCGCATCACGTTCGTTGGTTGCCAGCGGTTCACGCTGATGCCGAAGGCGCGGACGAGCCCTTCGTCCTTCAAGGCCCGCACGCCGCGCTGCCAGCCCTCGTCGTCGGCCCAGCTGTCGCTCCAGACGTGGAACTGCTGCAGGTCTATGACATCCGTATCGAGATTGCGCAGGCTCTTCTCGGTGTACTCGCGGATGTGATCGGCCGGATAGGTGTCGACGGCCGCGTCGTCGGCGCTGGCTGGCCAGCGCATGTTCTTCGGCGGGATCTTCGTGGCGATGCGAATGGGCGCGTGCGGATCGCGGCGGCGCGCTTCACCGAGCAACTGCTCGCTCTTGCCCTGGCCGTAGACCCACGCCGTGTCGAAGAACGTGCAGCCCAGCACGATGGCACGCCCGAGCGACGCGAGCGACTCCTCGTCGTTCGATCCGGTCCAGCCGCCCATGCCCCACATCCCGTAGCCGATCTCCGAGACCGTCCATCCCGTGCGTCCGAACGTGCGGTGCTGCATCGATCGATTCTACAGGGGCAACGACCATCAGGGTTTGTACCCGCACCGGTGCCGCAGGTGGATCGCCACGAGTCCGCGCAGGGGCAGTTCGTCGCGCCGCTCTTCGAAGTAGCAGGTCTCGTCCGACCAGCTGCTCACGTCTGCCGACTCGTCGCGGCTGCGAAACAGCACGGCGCTCGGCGTCGTGGTTTCGCTCAGCCGGCGGACAATGTCCTTCACGGTAGGGCTGTCGGTCGCATAGAGCACGTTGCGGCCGTCCAGGGCGGAGGCGGCAAGCTGGTCGAGCCACCACAGGTCGGTCACCACATTGGCGCCTGGCTCCGCATTCCTCGCGACAAAGTCCACGAGTCGCCCATACGTCGCCTTCGTCCCGCGGAGTGAGCGATACGCGGTGCGCTGCACCCAGAGGCTCGTCGCAAGAGTCAGGACGATGACGCTGCCCGCGACCAGGTGACGTCGCGGCAACTCCTGCAGCGTATCGACCGCCAGCAACACCAGCGGCACATAGGCGAACAGCAGGTAGCGCGGACCCCACTGTCCGCCGCCATCGTTCGGCGCCGCCACCATCACGAACGCGGTGGTGAGCAGGGCCACAAGCCAGAGGAACGTTCGCTCGTGCCGCTCGGACGCACGCGCCAGTCCAACCACCGCCACGACCGCCGCCGGCGCCACGCTCCAGAAGCCGGAGGGATGCACGGGACCGCTTCGTGTCCACATCGACGGCGACAGCCAGTCGGCGGCCAGGTGCAGTCGTGCCCCCCACCAGGAATCATCAACCAGCCCGGCGTTGGCCCCGAGGTGGCCCGGAACCACCGAGCCGAAGTGCCAGAGGGTGTAGGCCTCGAGCGGCACCATCGCCACGGCGACGCCCCCGAGCGCGATGCCCATCGCGCGCCAGGTTGGCCGATGCACCAACGTCCGCGACGCGATCATCACGGCGACGACGAACCCGGCCGACTCGGTGCGCAGGACGACGGCGCCGCCCATGAGGAGTCCGGCGAGGAACGCCGGCACGGTGTCCGAGTGGCGTCCCGGCGCCTGGCGCGCCGCGGCAAGCATCCACGCCGCGCCGGTAATCCCCAGGGCAAGCGCCAGGGTGTGTTCCCAGAACTCCAGGCCGTAGAACAGGAACGGTGTGCCCAGCGCGGCAGTCGCGGCAACCAGCGCGACCGGCCGACGCTCGTCGAGCACGAAGCCGAGCCACGCACAGGCGGCCAGGGTTGCCACAAAGCCGAGGGCCGGGAGAATGTAGAGCCCGCGCAGGCCGAAGCTGGCCAGCAGCGGTGCCGAGAGCAGCGGGAACACCTCGGACGTCACGGCATGGGCGTGCGTGTTGTCGTGCACCGAGAAGAACGGTTCCACATGCGGGACCGCATCACGGCCGATGTGTGGCAGCGGAATGTCGAACGGGGTGGCGGGTGTGTGGAGGGCGGCGCGCGTGGCGATCAGCTTGACGCCAGGGTCGCCGACGAAAAAGGCGTCCGGCCTCAGGTTCGAGGCCAGCGACGCGAGCGCGATGGCGAACGCAACGAGCACGAGGGCCAGCTGCTTCATGGGAAGTCCCACGGGTCGGGGCAGTCGGCCGGACCAGGCGGTCCGGCCCACCTCGCGTACCTAGCTCTTTCCGCCTGCCATCGAACTGAGGAAGTCCTGGTTTGTCTTGGTCTTGCCCATCTTCGAGAGCAGCAGTTCCATCGCCTCGACCGGCGACAGCGGCGTCAGTACCTTGCGCAGCACCCACACCCGGTTGAGGTCTTCCTTCGGGATGAGAAGTTCCTCTTTGCGCGTGCCGCTCTTCTGGATGTCGATCGACGGGAACACACGACGATCGGTGAGCTTGCGGTCGAGATGGATTTCGAGGTTACCGGTGCCCTTGAACTCCTCGAAGATCACTTCGTCCATACGCGAGCCGGTGTCGATGAGCGCGGTCGAGATGATGGTGAGCGAGCCACCTTCCTCGACGTTGCGTGCGGCACCGAAAAAGCGCTTCGGCCGCTGCAGCGCGTTGCTGTCCACGCCGCCCGAGAGCACCTTGCCCGACGGCGGCACGATGGTGTTGTAGGCGCGCGCGAGGCGGGTGATCGAGTCGAGCAGGATGACGACGTCCTTCTTGTGCTCGACCAGGCGCTTGGCTTTCTCGATGACCATCTCGGCCACCTGCACGTGGCGTTGCGCCGGCTCGTCGAACGTGGACGAGATGACCTCGCCGCGCACCGAGCGCTGCATGTCGGTCACTTCTTCCGGGCGCTCGTCGATGAGCAGGACGATGAGGTAGACCTCGGGGTGGTTGCGCGTGATGCTGTTCGCGATGTTCTGCAGCAGCATCGTCTTGCCGGTGCGGGGCGGCGCGACGATGAGGCCGCGCTGACCCTTGCCGATCGGCACCATCAGGTCGAGCACGCGACCCGACAGGTTGTCGCTGTCGGTCTCGAGCTGGATGCGACCCTGCGGGTAGAGCGGCGTGAGGTTCTCGAAGAAGACCTTGTCCTTCGTGCGCTCCGGCGGCTCGAAGTTGACCGCTTCCACCTTGATGAGGGCGAAGTAGCGCTCGCCTTCCTTCGGCGACCGGATCTGGCCCGACACCGTATCGCCCGTATGCAGATCGAACTTGCGGATCTGCGACGGCGACACGTAGATGTCGTCGGGACCGGGCAGGTAGTTGTAATCGGGGGCGCGGAGGAAGCCGAAGCCGTCTGGCAGGGTCTCGAGGACGCCTTCCGAGAAGATGAGGCCGCTCTTCTCGGCCCTCGCCTTCAGGATCTCGAAGATCAGCTCCTGCTTGCGCATCCCCGTTGCACCGGGAACGTCGAGCTGCTTGGCGATCTTCGTGAGCGCCGCCACGCTCATGTCCTTGAGCGTCGCCAGATCGATGCGTTCGATCTTCTCCGCCTTCGCGCCGAGCGCTTCGGCGGACTCGCCGGAGCCTTGGCGAAGGCGGTCGGGTTTGTCTGCCGGCGCAGCGCCGGGGCCCTTGGCGCCCTGCTGCTGCGTGGTGGTTACGGCTGTCGGCTGTTCGCCAGCCTGTCGATCAGTTTCCACAGTTCGTCCAGTCCTTCACCGGTCACTGCCGAGACTGGCAGCACGGTGTCTTCAAACACGGATTCGAGTTGCTTCAGCGCGCGTATCCGTTGGCCGCGCGGCAGTTTGTCGATCTTGGTGCCCACGAGGGCCGCCGGTGCCGCGCGCTGCAACCACTGCCAGGCTGCACGGTCGTTGTCGAGCCCGGGATGCCGAGTGTCCACCAGCAGAATGCCGCTGATGTTGTCGCGTGAGAAGACGGCTTCGGTCAGCGCCTCGAACGTAGTGCTTTCCTTGACCTTCGACCGCCGCGCGTACCCGTATCCCGGCAGATCCACCAGGTTGAACGGCGCGGACGACCCGCGCTGCACCCGGAATATGTTGGCCAGCCTCGTCTTGCCCGGCTCGGCACTCGTGCGCGCCAGCTTCTGGCGCATCAGTGCGTTGATCAGGCTCGACTTGCCGACATTCGAACGTCCGACCATCGCGATTTCCGGAAGACCATCGTGGGGAAAGTCGCGGAGGCCGGCGGCCGAGGTGATGAACTCAGCGGTTATCTTCAAAGGCTGGTTGGGCGGGTCAGGCGGGTCGGGCGGGCGAGGTGGGGGTCTATCCCACCAGCCTCACCAGCCCCACCTGCCTCACTTGCCTGTCTCAGTGCGTGATGGTGTCGTCGACGTCGGCGGCGTCGACCGGCTCGGCCTGCGCCGGGGCAGGAATCCGTCCGACCAGTGGCTCCACCAACGCGATCTTCAGAACCTCGTCCATCGTCTGGACCATGTGGACCTTCAGGCCATCCAGCACGTTCTTCGGGATGTCCGCCAGGTCCTTCTCGTTGTCCTTCGGCAGGATGATGGTCGTGATGCCGGCACGATGTGCCGCCAGCAACTTCTCCTTCACGCCGCCGATGGGGAGCACCTTGCCGCGCAGCGTGATCTCGCCCGTCATCGCCACGTCCTTGCGGACAGGCACGCGGGAGAGCGCCGACACCAGCGCGGTGGCGAGGGTGATGCCGGCCGACGGGCCATCCTTCGGGATCGCGCCTTCCGGCACGTGCACGTGGATGTCGCTCCGGCGGCTGAAGTCGACCGGCAGCCCGTACTCGTCGGACTTGGTCCGGACGTAGCTCATGGCCGCCTGTGCCGACTCCTGCATGACGTCGCCGAGCTTGCCGGTGAGCGTCAACTTGCCGCGGCCGGGCATCAACGTCGCTTCAGTCACGAGGATCTCGCCGCCAACCTCGGTCCACGCCAGACCGGTCGCGATGCCGATCTCGTTGGTTTCCTCGGCCATCGTGCTGCGGTAGCGCGGCACGCCGAGATACTGCGTCACCTTCTCGGGCGTGATTTCCTCGCCGAACGCGGCGCCCTCGGAGACCACCTTGCGGGCGATCTTGCGGCAGATGGACGAGATCTCGCGCTCGAGGTTACGGACGCCAGCTTCGCGCGTGTATCGGTTGATCACCGTCTGCAGCGCGTCGTCGGTGAAGCGGATGTTTTCCTTGGTGAGGCCCGCGCCCTCGACCGCCTTCGGCGCCAGGAACATCTTGGCGATCTCGATCTTCTCGAGCTCGGTGTACCCGGCCAGCTGCAGCACTTCCATGCGGTCGCGCAGCGCCTGCGGGACCGTGTGCAGCACGTTCGCTGTGCAGATGAACATGACGTGCGACAGGTCGTACTCGACGTCGAGGTAGTGGTCGAGGAACGTGCCGTTCTGTTCCGGGTCGAGCACCTCGAGCAGCGCAGCCGACGGGTCGCCGCGGAAGTCCATCGACATCTTGTCGACTTCGTCCAGCAGGAACACCGGGTTCATCGTGCCGGCCTTCTTCATCATCTGGATGATCTGGCCGGGGAAGGCGCCAATGTAGGTGCGGCGATGGCCGCGGATTTCCGCTTCGTCGCGCACGCCGCCGAGCGACAGGCGGACAAACTTGCGGTTCATCGCGCGGGCGATCGACTTGGCGAGCGAAGTCTTGCCGACGCCGGGAGGTCCGGAGAAGGTGAGGATCGTGGCCTTGGGCTTCTTGACGAGGGCGCGGACGGCGAGGAACTCGAGGATGCGTTCCTTGAGCTTGTCGAGACCGTAGTGGTCCTCGTTCAGCACCGCCTCGGCATGCTTCAGGTCGCGGCTCTCGCGCGTCTTCTTGTGCCACGGCACGGCGATGAGCCAGTCGAGGTAATTGCGCGAGACGGTGGCCTCGGCCGACATCGGCGGCATTGCTTCCAGGCGCTTGAGCTCCTGGATGGCTTTCTCCTCGACGTCCTTCGGCATCTTCGAGGTTTCGATCTTCTTCTTCAGTTCGTCGACCTCGTTGCCCTTCTCGTCCTTGCGGCCCAGTTCCTTCTGGATCGCCTTCATCTTCTCGTTGAGGTAGTACTCCTTCTGCGCCTTCTCCATCTGCTTCTTCACGCGAGACTGGATGCGACGGTCGACCTGGAGCTTGTCTACTTCGATTTCGAGGATGCCGGCGATGCGGTTGAGCCGTTCGATGGGCGAGATGATCTCGAGCAGGTTCTGCTTCTCGTCGACCCCGACGAGCAGGTGCGCCGAGATCGTGTCGGCCAGCTTGCCCGCATCGTCGACGCGGACGGCGGCAACCATCGCGTCGTAGTTCAGGTTGTTCGAGAGCTTGACGTACTGCTCGAACAACGAGACGACGCGACTCATGGTGCCTTCGACGTCGCCACTGGTGTCGCGCTGCTTCGGCAGCACCTTCACCACCACGCGGTAGAAGCCCTTGTCTTCCTTCCACTCGATGGCGCGGGCGCGCTCGACACCCTCGACCAAGACCTTGATGTTCCCGTCGGGCAGCTTCAGGCTCTGGACGACGTTCGCGACGCAGCCCATCGTGTAGATGTCTTCGGGCTGAGGGTCGTCCACCGACGCGTCATGCTGCGCGGCGAGGAAGATCCGCTTGTCCTTCAGCAGCGCGTGCTCGAGGGCGCGCGTCGAACTGGGCCGTCCGATGACGAACGGCATCATCATGTGCGGGAAGACGACCACGTCCCGGAGCGGGACGATGGGCAGGGTCTCGTAGACTTCGAGGGTGTTTTCCATGGGAAAGATGCTTGAAATCTCAGATTGATGACTTCAGATGGCAGATTGACCGGGGCCGATCGTCGGCGTGTGCGCACCGAAACCGGGCGTCGACCGTCGTCTGGCGTGTTTCACTCTGAAAATCTGACTTCTGCAATTCAGGAGAGCGGCCGTCAGCCCGCCTTCTCGATCAGCGTGATCGGCTTGTCCTTGGCCATCACGATTTCCCGGGTGATCGTCACTTCCCGGACCTTCTTCTGGTTCGGCACCTGATACATCAGATCGAGCATCAGGTCTTCGATGATCATGCGCAGGCCGCGAGCCCCGATCTTCCGTGCGAGCGCCAATTCCGCGATGGCTTCCAGCGCATCGTCGGAGAACCGGAGCTTGACGTTTTCATACTCGAATAGCTTCTGGTACTGACGCGTGATCGCGTTACGTGGTTGCGTCAGGATCTGCACCAGGGCCGCGCGGTCGAGTTCGTGCAGCGTGCCGATGACCGGCAGGCGGCCGACGAACTCCGGAATCAGGCCGTACTTGATGAGATCCTGTGGCTCGAGCTGCTCCAGCGATGCCCCGACATCGCGGCTGGACAGCGCCTTCACGTCGGCCTTGAAGCCGAGGGTCTTCTTGCCTACACGACGCTCGATCGCCTTGTCGAGGCCAACGAACGCGCCGCCGCAGACGAAGAGGATGTTGGTGGTGTCGACCTGGAAAAACTCCTGGTGCGGGTGCTTGCGGCCGCCCTGCGGCGGGACGTTCGCTACCGTGCCCTCGAGGATCTTCAGCAGTGCCTGCTGGACGCCCTCGCCCGACACATCGCGCGTGATGGAGGGGTTCTCGTCCTTGCGGCAGATCTTGTCGACTTCGTCGATGTAGATAATCCCCTGCTGGGCCTTCTCGATGTCGCCACCGGACGCCTGGAGCAGCTTGAGGATGATGTTCTCGACGTCCTCGCCGACGTAGCCCGCCTCGGTGAGCGTGGTGGCGTCGACGATGGTGAAGGGGACCGAGAGCAGCTTGGCGAGCGTCTGCGCGAGCAGCGTCTTGCCCGTGCCGGTCGGCCCGATCAGCAGGATGTTCGACTTGCTGAGCTCGATGTCGTTGCGGCTGCGCGGCTGTTTCTGGATCTCGATCCGCTTGTAGTGGTTGTAGACCGCGACGGCGAGCTTCTTCTTGGTCCGCTCCTGGCCGATGACGTACTCGTCCAGAAACTTCTTGATTTCCTGCGGGGTGGGCAGCGAGGACCGCGTGCCGCGGTTCTCGAAGCGATTGTCGTCCGCAATGATGTCGTTGCAGACTTCGACGCACTCGTCGCAGATGAAGACCGTGGGGCCCGCGATGAGCTTGCGGACATCGTTCTGGTCTTTATTGCAGAACGAGCATCGGAGAACCTCTGCTTCGCCGCTTTTCTTCACCATTGGGGGCTCCTACGCCCTTTTGCGGATGACGTCATCGATAATACCGTATTCCTTGCCCTGATCGGCCGTCATGATGTAGTCGCGCTCCGTATCGTCCTGGATGCGCTTTTCCGTCTGGCCGGTGTGGTGGACAAGGATGTTGTTCAGGCGCTCGCGCATGCGCAGGATTTCGCGCGCCGCGATGTCGATATCGGTGGCCTGCCCGCCCAGCCCCTGCATCAGTGGCTGATGAATCAGGATGCGGGAGTTCGGCAGCGAGAAGCGCTTGCCCTTCGCGCCGGCCGCGAGCAGCACGGCCGCCATCGATGCCGCCTGACCGATGCAGTAGGTCTGTACGTCCGGCTTGATGAACTGCATCGTGTCGTAGATCGCCAGTCCGGCCGTGATGGAGCCGCCAGGGCTGTTGATGTACAGCAGGATGTCCTTGTCCGGATCTTCGGCCTCGAGGAACAGCATCTGCGCGATGACGAGGTTGGCGATCTGGTCGTCGATCGGCGTACCGATGAAGATGATGCTGTCCTTCAGCAGGCGCGAGAAGATGTCGTAGGCGCGCTCACCACGGTTGGTCTGTTCGACCACCATGGGCACGAGCTGCGCGCGCGGATCGGGAAGCTGATGACGCATAAGCGTAAGCGTTCGGCGTGAAAACTCTGTGGTTGTCGGGAAAAGACGCGCGGGAGAGGCTACTTACTCTCCAGAAATTGTAGCACGCGCCATGACATGGTCGACGGACTTCTCCCGGCGCAAACCCGCGTAGATACGGGAGATTCCGCCATCCTTCTCGAGCCCGGCGCGCACCGCGACCGCGCTGCGGCTGGTCTGTTCCGCGTAGCGCCCGATCTCTTGTTCGATCTCCTCGTCGGAGACAGCGATCGCTTCCTTGCGCGCGACCTCATCCAGCACCAAGGCGCCGCCGACGGCCTCCTTCGACACCGCACGCTGACTCTCGCGGAACGCTCCCCAGTCGATACCTGCCTGCCGCGGGTCGATGTTCTGCTGCATCAGTCGGCCCGCAAAGTCCTCGAGCCGACGGTCGATCTCGCGCTCGATGAGCGACGCCGGAATCTCGAAGGGCACCCGTGACGCCAGCGCCTTCATCAGCTCGCCGCGAAGCTCGTTCTCGACCGTGTGCTTCGCCTCGTGCTCGAGGTCGGCGCGCACGCGCGTCCTGAGCGCCTCGAGGTTCTCGAACTCACCCATATCCTTGGCGAATTCGTCGTCGAGCTCGGGAAGGATGCGGCGCTTGATCGCCTTCACCGTGACGGTATACGAGACGGTGCTGTTCGCCAATTCCCCGTTCGGGTAGTCGGCCGGGAACGTGACGGAGAACGACTTGACGGCCGCGTTCTCGAGGCCGAGCAACTGCTCATCGAATCCGGGCGGGTTTGCCTTGGCGCCGAGCTCGATGGCCACGTCCTTGTGCGAGTCGCTCGCGCCAGCCGCGTCGGTCCGGTCGATGTCGACGGTCACCACGTCGCCGTCGACCACGCCGCGTTCCTCGATGACGTCGTAGCGCGCCGCGCGCTCGCGCAACCGCTGCAGCGCGTCGTTCAGCGCCTCGTCAGAGACGGCGGTCGGCTTGCGGGCGAGCGTGACGGTGGCGAAGTCGCCGAGATCGAACGGCGGCAGCGTGTCGAATTCCGCCGTGAACGTCAGTGCGCGCCCTTCCTCGACCACGACCTCGCGGATGTCGGGCGCGCTGACCGGTTCGAGCCCCTTCTCGCGGAGCGCGGCGTCGACGGCACGCGGCACCATCTCGTGCGCGACGTCGTGGAGAATCTGGTCCTTGTAGCGCTGGCGGACGACGCGGGAGGGCACCTTGCCCGGGCGGAAGCCGGGGATGCGCGCCTTACGAGAGTAGTCGCGCGCATGGCGCTCGATTTCAGCCTCGACCCGGTCGCTCGGAATTTCAATCGACAGGCTCTTGCGGGTTTCGTTGACGTCGACGAGTTCGGCTTTCATTTCGGCTCAGGAAAAGGGGTTGTCGAGGAAATGAGGTTGGACGTACTGAATTGCTGCTGGTGGGAGCGGAGGGACTTGAACCCACACGGACTTCCGCCCACGGGCTCCTAAGACCCGCGCGTCTGCCAGTTTCGCCACGCTCCCGACTCTCGGAACTTCAACTGTCCCCTGCACGGCAGATTTCGTCAATCAGATTCTCGTGCGGGCTTTTGCCCTGTGTTCGCCCGGACAGGCGCCGGTGCGCAACGCTCGCTCCGAGGTTATCGGCAGAAGCGCCCGCGTCCCGGATCCCCCGGGGGCAGACGCGCGTCAGGCTACGCGTGCGCGTCCGTGCTGGGCACGTTCGTGATGACGTATTCGTCGACCGGACCGCGGCGCGCGGCGTTGCTGTTGATGGCGCGACGAGCCGGTACGCGCACCGCCCGCAGCCCGGCGTCCCTGGCGCCGGCGTTGATGTCGTACAGGTCGGCGATCGCCGGTGCCGTTGAATTGCTCAGCACGACATGACAGCCACGATGACAGAGGCCAATGACCATCTGCTGCAGCGTCTGCTGCTCCTCGGGTCCGAAGCGCGGCGACGTATACGACGTGAAATTCGACGTGCCGCTGAGTGGCGCGTAGGGCGGGTCGATATAGAGGAAGTCCCCCGCCTTCGCCAGCGTCGCCGCCTCGAGAAACGAACCCCACCTCAGGCTGACGCCAGGGCGGTTCAGGGCGTCGGCCACGCGTTCGAGGCGCGCCCGCTCCGAGATGCGCGGCTTGTCGTAGCGTCCGGCGGGCACGTTGAATGCGCCGCTGGCATTCACCCGGAAGAGGCCGTTGAAGCCGGTCCGATTCAGGTAGATCAGCATGGCCGCCAGCGCCGGCGTGTAGGCGATGCGTCCTTCGGGCGTCCGCCGTGCGGCACGCAGCGGATTGAACTGCTCGTCGCGCACCCGGTAATACTGAACGCGTCCGTCCCGCGCGTGCGCGTCGGAGAGTTTCTCGAGTTCGAGAGCCACGGCGTCGGGCGTGTCGCGCACCACCTCGTAACAGCCGATGAGGTCGGGGTTCGAGTCGATGAGGACGACGGGGTGTCCGGTGAGCCGGCCCTGATCCCACAGATCGAAGAACACGGCGCCGCTGCCGAAAAACGGCTCGATATAGGCCTCGAACTGCGGCGGATAGTAGCGCCGCAGCGCCGGCAGCAGCTGCCGCTTGCCGCCCACCCACTTCAGCAGAGGCCTGACGCTCATCGCCGATGATGATTGCACGGTCCCTGACCACGGCGCCGCTACAATCACCGCGTGATCTGGCCGATTCTCCTCGCGGGCCTCGCGGCAGCTGCGCTGCTGGCGCCGATTCCGGCGCCGCTTGTCGAGCGGTGGTATTCCTCGGCGCTCTTCCCGTTGGTGCAGCGGACCGTGACCGCAGCCTCGAACCTGACGGCCGTCGCCTGGCTCGACCTGTTCATCGTCATTGTTGTTGCCGGCCTCGCGCTCCGCACGCTCCGCGACGCAGCACGGTGGCCCTTCTCGCGCGTGGTCCTGCGCCTCGCCGGCCGGCTCGTGAGCGTCGCCGCCGTCGTCTGCCTCGCCTTCGTGCTGCTGTGGGGGCTGAACTATCGGCGCATGCCGCTGCTGGACAAGGTGGCCTATCAGCCGTCGCGCATCACCGTCGACGCCGCCACCGCGCTCGCCAAAGAGACCGTCACCCGCGTGAATGCCCTGCACGCCCAGGCGCATGCCGCGGGGTGGCCGGCCACTGACGCCATCGACCCCGTACTGGCCGAATCGTTTCGACGCACGCTGCGCGCGGTGGGCGTGACGTCAGCAATGTTGCCCGGGCGGCCCAAACGCTCGATGCTGGACCTGTACTTCCGCCGGGCGGGCGTCGCGGGGATGACCGACCCGTTCTTCCTCGAGACGCTCGTGGCCAGCGACATCCTGCCGTTCGAACGCCCCCACGTCGTGGCGCACGAATGGGCGCACCTCGCCGGGATGACCGATGAAGGCGAAGCGAACTTCGTCGCCTGGCTCACCTGCGTCCGCGGGACGCCGCCGCATCAGTACAGCGGCTGGATCTTCCTCTATAGCGAGGTGCTCGCAGGGTTGCCGCGCGACCGCGCGCAACCAATCGGTGCGCAGCTGTCAGCGGGACCGCGCGCCGACCTGCAGGCGATGCGCGAGCGCGCGCTCCGCGAAGTCAACCCGCGGGTGGCGGGGGCGGGCTGGCTGGTCTACGACCAATACCTCAAGGCCAATCGTGTCGAGGCCGGGACGGCGAGCTACGCCCAGGTGGTACAGCTGGTGCTGGGCACGGGGCTGCGATGACACAACCTCCGACCTCCAACTTCTAGCCTCCAACCGGCGTCGCGGCGCGGAGCGTGTGCTCGCGAGGCTCGCCTTTGTACAGCACGCGTTCCAGGAAGAGTCCCGAGGCCGGGGCGGTGAGCCTGGCGGGTAACTCGGAGCGCTCGTCGAGCAGCGCCGCGGCCTGCGCCACATCCAGATCGCCACGGCCGACGGCGACCAGCACGCCGACCAGCCGCCGCACCATCCGCCAGAGGAAATGCGACCCTTCCACGCCAACCAGAATGAGCGAGCCCTCCACGACGAAGTCGAGCCGTTCCAGCAGCACGCGGGTCGAACCCTCTTCGTCGTGCCGGTCGGCGACGGCGAAGGCGCCGAAGTCGTGCATGCCGATGAAGGCCTGCGCGGCCTGCTGCATCCGCTCCACCCGCAGCGTCTCCTTCACCCACCAGACATACGGCTTGGCGAAGGCCGTACGGCGCGTCGCCACCTGATAGAGATAGCGGCGTGCCACGGCGTCGTGTCTCGCATGGAAGCGGTGCGGCACGACCTGCGCGGTGAGGAGGTTGATGTCGGCAGGAAGCTCGTCGTTCAGCTTGCGCCGAAGCGACTCAGGCGGCAGGCTGGTGGCGACGTCGAGGTGCGCCACCTGCCCCAGCGCGTGGACGCCGGCGTCGGTCCGGCCCGAGCCGTAGAGCTCGAAGTCCTTGCGCCCGGTGACCACCCGCACGGCGGCGTCGATCTCTCCCTGGACGGTGCGGGCATTCTGCTGAATCTGCCAGCCGCTGTATTTGGTTCCGGCGTATTCGATGGTGAGCTTGTATCTGGGCATCGCCCCTTAAGGTTGACACCGTGTGGGCCGATATGTTCATGTAGAAGGAACTTTCATGAGCTGCGCGCCCGATTTCACGTCCGTCACCACCCTGGCCACGCGCCGGGCAGGCCTGACGTTCGCGCCGCTCCCGACCATCACCCTGCTCCTCAGCATCGGCAGCCTTCCGCTGCTGCTGAGGGACCAGTACACCGGGTGATGTAACCAGAAACGCCAATCAGGACTTTCAAAGGGCCATCACCCACACGGGCGATGGCCCTTTTGCTTTTCAGCGTCAGCACAGCTATCACGCGGAGGAACATCATGAACACCCATACGACGACGACCGACGAAACCACCCGCTACCCCGAGACCGTTGGCGACTGCGACGATCAGGGCGACACCCGCCAGCTCGCCCCCGAAGCCGACGACCGGGACGTCGAAGAAGCCGGATACGGCTACGGCGTGTGAGCGTGGTACCCTTCGGGGACACACGAAAGGCAGATTTCAGCGCTCAGAATGCAGATTGGCCTGACGTTCCAGATCTGCAATCAGAATTCGGCAATCGGCAATCTGACTATTCCCTGACGGAGCTTCTGCTGTGAACGTGAAGGCGAACGGTAGTCCAGTGCGCGTGGCGCTCATGGGATTTGGCACGGTTGGCCAGTCCGTGGCCCGCATCCTCTGTAGCGGTGAGGTGCCACAGGTGCAGCTCACCCACATCTTCAACCGCGACGTGACGCGCAAGAAGGTGGACTGGGTACCAGCGTCGGTCACCTGGACCGATGCCGCCGCCGACATCATCAACGCCGATGTCTCAATCGTCATCGAGGTCGTGGGCGGCATCCGCCCGGCGTACGACTGGGTGAAGGGTGCGCTGCAGTCGGGCAAGTCGGTGGTTACGGCCAACAAACAGTTGATGGCGCATCACGGGGCCGAACTGCTGGACATCGCGCGCGCCAAGGGGCTGGAAGTGCGCTTCGAAGCTTCAGTCGCCGGCGGCATCCCGGTGCTGCGTGCCCTGCAGGAAGGCCTGGCGGGCGACCGGCTCGTCGAGGTGCGCGGCATTCTGAACGGCACCTGCGCCTACATCCTGAGCCGCATGCAGAACGAGCCAATCTCGTTCGCCGACGCGCTGGCCGAAGCCCAGAAGGCCGGCTATGCCGAAGCGGACCCGAGCGAAGACCTCGACGGCGCGGACGCGGCAGCCAAGCTTGCCATCATCGCCGCCGTCGGCCTCCGCCGGCCGGTGCGCGTGGACGACATCGCGACCAAGTCGATCCGGCCGATCGAGGCGGTCGACTTCATGTACGCGCGCGAACTCGGCTGCACCATCCGCCAGATTGCCCGCGCCTCCGCCGAGGACAACGGTGAGGTGTTCGCCGCGGTTCGCCCGGCGCTGGTTCCGCTCGCGTCCAACTTCGGCCGCATCGAAGGCAGCCAGAACATCGTCACGGTGCGCGGCATCTTCGGCGGCGAGACGTCGTTCTCGGGCTCTGGCGCCGGCGGCTCACCGACCGCGGTCGCCGTGGTGTCCGACGTGCTCTCGGTGGCGGGACACGGCGAGATATCGCCGGCCCAGGCGGAGCCGACGGTCTACCACAAGGTGCGCGGCGATTTCATCGCGCCGCACTACGTGCGCTTCACAGTGAACGACAAGCCGGGCATCCTCGCGTCGATCACCAACGCCTACGCCAAGTACGGCATCAACATCGAAGGCGTGCTGCAATTGCCGAAGTTCAGGCGCGACCGCCTGCCGTTCGTCACCACGCTCGAGGAGTGCCCCGAATCGGTGCTCGAGCGCGCCCTCGCCGAAGTGGCGAAGAGCGACTATCACGTGGTGCCGCCGCTGGCGCTGCCCATCTTTGCCTGACATGAAGAACCCCGGTGCATTCAGCGAGGTGGTCGAGGCCGAAGGCCACCTGATCGACTCCCAGATCCTCAACGTCGTCTTCGACACGGTGGTCAAGCACAGCGCGTCGTTCGACGTGTTGAAGTTCGACATCGGCCGGCGCAACGACGAACCGTCGTCGATTGCGATGCGCATCTCCGCCGAATCGGAGGACGCGCTCGAGGACGTGCTCGAGGAACTCGTCGCCCTCGGGTGTCGTCTCACCGACGACCAGGACGCGATGACTCGCCCGGCCGAGCGCGATGGGTGCGTGGCGGACGACTTCTACTCGACGACGAACCACAAAACGCTCGTGCGCATCGACGGGCAGTGGATCGAGGTGCTGAAGCAGCGCATGGACGCGGTGGTGGCGATCGAGGGGCCGGTGGCGATGTGCCGCAAGCTGCGCGACGTCCGCAAGGGCGACCGCGTGGTGTGCGGCGTCAACGGCATCCGGGTGAAGCCAGAGTTCCAGGAGCGCGACCGTCATGGCTTCGCGTTCATGACGAACGAGATCTCCTCGGAGCGGCGCGTCGAGGTTGGCGTGGCGCGCATCGCCTCGATGATGCAGGAAATCAAGGCCACCGGCGGTCGCATCGCGGTGGTGGCCGGCCCGGTCGTCGTGCACACGGGCGGCGGCGCCTACTTCCAGGAACTGGTGCGCGCCGGCTTCGTCGACGTGCTGCTCGCGGGAAACGCCCTGGCGGTGCACGACGTGGAACAGGCGCTGTTCGGTACCTCGCTCGGCGTCGATATGAACACGGGCAAGGCCATCGAGGGCGGCCACCGTCACCACATGCGTGCCATCAACACCATCGCCCGCGCCGGCGGCCTCAAGCAGGCGGTGGAGCAGGGCGTGCTCACCTCAGGCGTCATGTATGAGGTGATCACCCACAACGTCGACTACGTGCTCGCGGGCAGCATCCGCGATGACGGTCCGCTGCCGGACACGATCATGGACCTGCGCGTCGCCCAGGATCAGTACACGGACTCCCTGCAGAACGTGAAGCTCGTGCTCTCGCTGTCAACCATGCTGCACGGTATCGGCGTCGGGAACATGCTCCCGTCCTGGGTGCGCATGGTCTGCGTCGACATCAACCCGGCGGTGGTGACCAAGCTCGCCGACCGAGGCTCATCGCAGACAATCGGTATCGTGACCGACGTCGGCCTGTTTCTGCATCGGCTCGCACAGAAGCTGAAGGGGCCTGCTGAGGGCGGGAAGGGCGGGTAGGCGGGAAAGCCCGGAAGGGCTGGAAGGGCTGGAAGGCACCGAGGGCCCGGAGCCTCGTCGGCGCGGAAATGAAAACGGCGCGGAACCCGTGAGGGAACCGCGCCGTTTGTGTCTGCGGAGATCAGGAGTTCGAATTCACTTCTGACTGCTCACTTCTGACTTCCCACTTCGGAACGTTCAGTTTCCGCCCGGCTTCGCCGCGAGGAACTTGATCGCCTTGAGCTCGTCGGTCGAGGTCGAGAGTTCCGTCGTGCCGACCGGGGTGTTCATCTTGCGCAGAACGAAGGACAGGATATCCGAATTCTGCTGGCGCGACAGGCTGCCGGGGGCGCTCTGCGGCATCGAGATGCGGATGCGCTCGTAGAGATCGCCGATCGACAGGTCGTTCCAGTTGGCCGTGAACTCGCCACCGGTCAGGCCGGGCGCCATTTCGCCGCCCGCGAGGTCAGGCCCGTGGCAGCTAGCGCAGTACTGCGAGTAGAGTCCCTCGCCGCGCTTCGCCTGAGCCTCGGTGTAGATGCCGTCCCACTGCGATTTGCCCTGTGCGGCAACCGTGTTGCCCGCGGTCAGGGCGCCAATAACCATCGTTCCTGCAAGTGCCAGAGTCGCGACTGTGAACTTCATGTGACCTCACCCGTTCAGGGCCAAGATTGTATAGGACAGATACGCTATCTTAGCAGGGTCTGCCCGTCAGGCCCGCATCATGGGACGGCGGAGTCTTTAGTCGAACCGCCCCGGTTCCCGTGACGCGCCGAAGACTCCGCTGCTCTTCGGCCGCCCCTCCTGTCACCTGGATCAGGTAGCGCACGGGCCACGCACGCATTCATGTAGCCGAGATCGTGCCAATGCGGTCGCTGAGTAATTGCGCCGAAATTTCCATGTCGTGACGCGCGACAGCCATGAGGACAGGACAGCGCTGGTGTGAAGCGGGCCGGGAAGGGCAGGAGGGGCAGGCAGGTCGGGAAGCTGAGGACGGCAGGAGGGCAGGTCGGGCAGGTCGGGGAAAAAACAAAGGGCCCGCCGGGTTTCACCCGGCGAGCCCTGAGCGTGCGTGAGACGAGCCCGGAGCCCGAAGCCCAGAGCCCGTCGCCCGCTAGTTCCCCGTGCGCGGCAGTTCGCTCTGCGGCAGCGCGTAGGCGATGTACTCGCCGGTGTAGTTGCCGCCGCTGACGGCGACGATGATGTACTGACGGCCGTCGATGCTGTAGGTCATCGGCGAGCCGCTGATCGCGGCCGGCATCAGGACGGCGCCGACTTCCGCGCCGTTCTTCTTGTCATAGGCGCGCAGCATGGCGCCGCGGCCGCGTCCGGGCGGAGCGGTGATCTGCGGGTCGCCGGCGACGAGCACGGTCTTGGTGACCATGATGCCGACACTCGAACCCTGGCCGGTCTTCGGGACGTCGATCCCGCGGAGCAGCGGATGGTTGCGAACGTTGTCCGGCGTGTCGCCGTGCGGCACCTGGAAGATCAGCTTGCCGCCTGCGTTGAGGTCGATGCCGGCGATGACGCCGTACGGCGGCTTCACGATCGGCAAGCCGTCAAGTCCTTCGACAAGTGCCTGACGTCCAGTGGCACCGGGGAACTGCACGCCTGGTGCTCCTGCCGCCGGGGCGCCGGCTGCGCCCGGTCCACCGGCGCGACCTGCGCCTGCCCCGGGTCCACCGGCGCGACCGCCGCCTGCGCCCGGCGCCGGCGTCGTCCGAAGCCCGTAGTTCGGCTCGGCTTCCCAGCGCGGCTTGCGCGGGTTCTGTGCGTTGAACTTGTCGGCGCGCACCTGCTCGAACTCTTCTTCCTCGTACTTGCCGATCGACACATTGGTGTTCATCGCCTGCGTGTAGAACGTCGCGGTTTCGGGATCGAAGCCCGAACCCGGCCAGTTCACGCCGCCATTGGTGTTGCCGATGTTGACCGAGCCGAGGTGCGGATCGTTCGGGCCGAGCGGCGGCACGTACGGCGACTGCTCCCACCGGAACTTCTTCAGGTTCTCGAGCGCCTTGGCGCGCAGGGCTGGCGTGAAGTCGATGAGGTCGTTCTCGCCGACGAAGGTACGCGAGTAGGGCGGCGGGTTGGACGGAATCGGCTGCGTCGGCGACGTGCGTTCGGTCGGCATGTTGGTCTGCGGTACGGCCACTTCCGGCATCGGCCAGATCGGCTGTCCGGTGATGCGGTCGAACACGTAGAGCCAGCCCTGCTTGCTCGGCTGTGCAATCAGCTTGCGCGGCTGACCGTTGATGGTGGCGTCGATGAGCAGCGAGGCCGACGAGTTGTCGTGGTCCCACAGCCCGTGGTGAATCTGCTGGAAGTGCCACTTGCGGACGCCGGTTTTCAGGTCGACCGCGACGATCGATTCAGCGAACAGGTTGTTACCGAGACGGTTGCCGCCGTATTCGTCGATGGTGGGTGTTTCGACCGGCAGGTACGCCAGGCCGGCGACCGGGTCGACCGAGATCTGGGTCCAGACACCCGTATTACCAGACCACTCCCACGAACCGTTTTCCCAGGTGTCGTTGCCGAATTCACCGGGGCCGGGGATGGTGTTGAAGCGCCACAGTTGCTTGCCGGTCTTGATGTCGAACGCGCGGACCAGGCCCTTGGCGTTCGTGCTGTACCGGTAGCCGAGTCCTTCGAACATCGACGAGCCGATGATGATTGTGTCGTTGACGACCGTCGGGGTCGAGTGGAGGCCGATTTCGCCCTTCTCGAGGTCGAGCTGCTTGTCCTTGCCGATGACGACGCCCACCTT